>DATAYM010000024.1:0-133153 GCA_036272595.1 Caulobacteraceae bacterium | reverse complement strand
AGGCGCCGATCCTGCTCGCCAACGGCAATCTCGTAACGCAGGGCGACCTGCCCGGCACCGGGCGGCACTTCGCGGTGTGGCACGATCCGTTTCCGAAGCCGTCCTATCTGTTCGCGCTGGTCGGCGGCACGCTCGGCGTGGTCGAGGATTCCTTCATCACGATGTCGGGCCGCAACGTGGCGCTGAAGATCTTCGTGGAACCCGGCAAGGAGACACGCGCCGCCTGGGCGATGGATTGCCTGCAGCGCGCGATGCGCTGGGACGAGCAGGCCTTCGGGCGCGAATACGATCTCGACATCTTCATGATCGTCGCGGTCTCGGCCTTCAACATGGGCGCGATGGAGAACAAGGGCCTCAACATTTTCAACGACAAGTACGTGCTGGCGACACCTGACACCGCGACCGATTTCGACTATGCGAACATCGACGCGATCATCGCGCACGAATACTTCCACAACTGGACCGGCGACCGCATCACCTGCCGCGACTGGTTCCAGCTCTGCCTGAAGGAGGGCCTGACGGTCTTCCGTGACCAGAGCTTCTCCGCTGACCAGCGCGGCCACGCGGTCAAGCGCATTCAGGACGTGCGCATGCTGCGCGCGCGGCAGTTCCCCGAAGACGCCGGCCCCCTGGCCCACCCGGTGCGGCCCTCCAGCTACCTGAAGATCGAGAACTTCTACACCGCGACCATCTACGAGAAGGGCGCGGAGGTCATCCGTATGCTGAAAACCCTGATCGGCGATACGGACTTCCGCCGCGGCATGGACCTGTATTTCGAGCGCTGGGACGGCCATGCGACCACGGTCGAGGCCTTCATCCAGTGCTTCGCCGAGCTCTCGGGCAAGGATCTGACCGACTTCTTCGCCTGGTACGAACAGGCCGGGACGCCGGAAGTCTCCATCGCCAAGACCTATGACGAGGCGGCCCAGACCCTGGACCTGATCATCGAGCAGGCGGTGGCGCCGACCCCGGGGCAGCCGGACAAGCGGCCGTTGCCGATCCCGCTCTCCATCGGCCTGCTCGACGACGAGGGCCGGCCGCAGAGCTTCCGCGTCGCGGGCGGACCCGATGGCGAAAAGGGCGGCGAACAGGCCCTGATCGTGGTCGACCGGCCGCACACGGCGGTGCGGCTGGAAGGGGTCGCGCGCCGGCCGGTGCTGTCGGCCATGCGCGGCTTTTCCGCGCCGGTGAAGCTGGTCACCGACGCCGAGCCCAAGGACCGCTACGTGCTGATGGCGGCCGACACGGACCTGTTCAACCGCTGGGAGGCCGGCCAGGACCTGGCCCGCGACCTGATCCTGGCCCGCGCCGCCGGCGCGCCGGACGAGGTCGGCGAAGAGCGGTTCGCCGCCGCCATGGGCCGCGCCCTGTCCGACCAGTCGGCCGAGCCGGCCTTCAAGGCCCTGGCGCTGGCCCTGCCCAGCGAGGCGGACCTGGCCATGGCCCAGGACCCCGCCGATCCGGCCGCCGTCCATGAGGCCCGCGACGCCCTGCGCATGCGGCTGGCCGTGCATCTGAGCGAACTGCTGCAGCGGCTGCACGGCGGCCTGCAGGAAGCCGGCGAGTTCTCGCCGGATCCCGCCAGCGCCGGCCGCCGCGCCCTGCGCAACGGCGCCCTGGAGTTGCTCGCCGCCGATCCGCATGCGGACAATCGCGAGCGCGCCATGGGCCACTTCCGCGCCGCCGCCAACATGACCGACGCCATGGGCGGCCTCAACGCGCTGATGCTGATGGGCGGCGAGGAGTTCGAGACGGCGCTGAGCGAATTCTACCAGCGCTGGAAGGACGAGCCGCTGGTCATCGACAAGTGGTTCGCGGTCCAGGCGCGCAGCCCGGCCGAGGACGCCATCGGCCGGGTCCTGGGCCTGACCGCCCATCCGGCCTTCGACCCGAAGAACCCCAATCGCCTGCGCGCCCTGGTCGGCGGCTTCACCAGCGGCAACCCGGCCCGCTTCCACGATCCTTCCGGCGCCGGCTATCGGTTCCTGGCCGACCAGATCCTGGCTGTGGACGCCTTCAACCCGATGACCGCGGCCAGGCTGATCGAGCCCCTGGGCGGCTGGCGGCGCTATCGGCCCGAGCTCGGCCAGCTGATGCGCGCCGAACTGCAGCGCATCGTCGACACCCCGGGCCTGTCCAAGAACGTCTTCGAACTGGCCAGCCGCTCGCTGGATTGAACCCTCGGCGAGCGGGCGCGCGGTCGCCGCGGCTTGACCGCGTGACACGACTCCGCGCGCGCGCGTAGACTCACGCCTGGGGTGACTCGGGTTGGAGCGTGGTCTTGCCGGGCGGTGGGGTTAGCAGCGGAGCGCGTTCGGCGCTCGGCCGGGGCGACGCAGTCGCCTTCGCCGCCGCCGCCCCGCGCGCCTCGACCAGCGCCTATGTCCGCATCGCCGTCCTGCTCGCCCTGTTCATCCTGGCCATCTACACCGGGTTCGCCGTCGTCAAGCTGGAACGGGCGGCGCAGCAGGCTCCCAACGTCGGCGACGGCGCGGCCGCGGCGGCCGAGACCCTGGCCGGCCACGCCGAGGGCGAGATCGCACGGCTGCAGGCGGCCCTGACCGCCGCCGGCGCCGTCGCCCAGCGCCTGCCCGCCCAGCCGATGGACGCCGCCGAGGCCGCTTTCAAGGCCGCCAATCCTTCCGCCCGCGCCGTCGCCCTGGTCGGCGACGACGGCGTGCGCGCGGTCGCCGGCGCCGGCGGCGAGGCCGACTGGGCCGCCGCCGCCCAGGCCGCCCGCGCCTCGGGCAAGAGCTTCTGGATCGGCCGGGTCGGCAAGAGCCCGGCGGTCTACGCGGCCGAGGCCGCGCCGGCGGACGCCGCCGGTCAGGGCCGCATCCTGCTCATCGCCTCGGCCGACCTTCGCCCGGCCATGCCCGACACCCTGCCCAGACCGATCACCGCCCTCGTGCTGGCCACCGCCGACGGCCGCATCCTGGCCGCGTCCGGCCAGGGCGGCGTCGGCGACGCGGCGGCGCTCGACGAGGCCTTCCAGGTCCACCCCGCCGACCTGAAGCCCGGCGGCGCCGCCGGCATGCTGCCCGACGGAACCAGGGTGGCGCTTGCGGCCCATCCGTTCGCGGGCGGCGAACTGGTCGCGCTCGCCGCCCGGCCCGGCGATCCGTCCCTGGCCGCGCGGCAAAGCCTCAATGACGACATCTTCTCGCTGGTCGCGCCGCTGATGGTCGGCATCGCGCTGGCCCTGCTGTTCGTGGTGCAGAGCCGCAAGGCGGAAGCGGCGGAAAAGGCCTTTGCCGAGAGCGAACGGCGCTTTCGGCTGGCTGTCGAGGCCGCCCGCTGCGGCATCTGGGAGTGGGACCTGGATGCCGACTGCCTGTTCATGTCCGACATCGCCGGCGCCATCCTCGGCTGGGGCGGCGCCGGCGTGGTCGACGGCCCTCAGCTGCTGGCCCGGGTCGCGCCCGAGCATCGCGACCGGCTGCTGCAGACCCTGGCCGCCGCCCGCACCCACGGCGCCTTCGACGTCTCCTTCCGCCTGCCCGACCGCAACGGCCGCTCGGCCTGGATCGATGCGCGCGGCCAGGCCATGGGCCAGCCGGGCGAGGCCGGCTACCAGCGCATCATCGGGGTGATGCTGGACGTCACCGACGAGCGGCTGAGCCAGGCCCGCGCCCAGCTGGCCGAGACCCGGCTGCGCGATGCGATCGATTCCGCCTCGGAGGCCTTCGTGCTCTGGGACCGGCTCGGCCGGCTCCTGATGTGCAATCGCAACTACCGCGACTTCTTCTCGCTGGAGCCCAGGCTGCTCAAGCCGGGCGCGCCGAGGGCCGAGGTGGAGCGCTTCGCCGACCTGGCGATCAAGAGCCCGGCGATCGTCACCGCGACCGGGCTGCGCGAGGTCGAGCTGCAGGACGGCCGCTGGCTGCAGATCTCCGAGCGACGCACCGCCGAGGGCGGCCTGGTGATGACCGCCGCCGACGTCACCGCCATCAAGCGCGAGGACGAGGCGCGGCGGCTGAACGAGGTGAAGCTGACCGAGACCGTGCAGAACCTGGAGCGCAGCCAGGCCCAGGCCGCCGACCTGGCGACCAAGTACGAGGCGGAAAAGATCCGCGCCGAGGGCGCCAACAAGGCCAAGAGCGAGTTCCTGGCCAATATGAGCCACGAGCTGCGCACGCCGCTGAACGCCATCAACGGCTTTTCCGAGATCATGGTCGGCGAGATGTTCGGCCCGATGGGCGACAAGCGCTACAAGGAGTACGCCCAGGACATCCTGTCCTCGGGCCAGCATCTGCTGGCCCTGATCAACGACATCCTCGACATGTCGAAGATCGAGGCGGGCAAGATGAACCTGCGCTTCGAGCCGATGCATCTGGCCGACGTGGTCGAGGATTCCGTGCGGCTGATGCGCAACCGCGCCGACGCCGGCGGCCTGGCCCTGGACTTCGACCTGCCGACGCTGCCGGAGATCGAGGCCGACTATCGCGCCATCAAGCAGGTGATCCTGAACCTGCTCTCCAACGCCCTGAAGTTCACGCCCGCCGGCGGCCAGGTGCAGGTCGGCGCCGAGATCCGCCGCGACGGCGGCGAGGAGCGGGTGCGGCTGACCGTGCGCGACACCGGCATCGGCATCTCGCCGGAAGACCTCGACCGGCTGGCCAGGCCCTTCGAGCAGATCGAGAACCAGCACTCCAAGACCCAGCAGGGCACCGGCCTTGGCCTTGCCCTGACCAAGTCGCTGGTCGAGCTGCACCAGGGCGTGCTGGAGCTGGCCAGCGAACCGGGCGTCGGCACCGTCGCCAGCGTCACCCTGCCCCTGCGCCACGCGGCCCAGGCGGGAGCCTACGCGGCGTAGAACCGACGCCAAGCGAGCGGCGTGCTCGTGGCGTCACGAAGAGCGGTGTAATAACCTCGGGTGTAATTCCAGGCCGGGCCGGGTCCAGGCGCCTCCGAGAGCCACCGAATGGCATTGTTGGTCTTAAGCGTTGTCGGCAGCGACCGGCCTGGACTGACCAAGGCGCTGGCCGCGGCGGTGGTCTCCGTCGGCGGAAACTGGCTGGAGAGCCACCTTAGCCGTCTGGGCGGCCTCTATGTCGGTTCGGTGCTGGTCGAGCTGGAGGCGGATCGCCTTGACGACATGCGTTCGGCCATCAGCGATGTGGACGCCCACGGTCTCGAAGTCAGGATCGCCCCGGCGATCGAGGAGCCGGCCGCGGCGGGCGAAGCGCTGCATTTCGGGCTCATCGGCCACGATCGGCCAGGCATCGTCAACCAGGTGACCGGGGTGCTGAGTGGCCTCGACGCCAATATCGAGGCGTTCAAAAGCTGGATCAGTTCCGAACCGCACTCCGGCCTCGCGCTGTTCCATATGGAGGCCCGACTTCGGCTTCCGCCCGAACTGCCGGCGGCTGCGGCTCAGGCGGCCCTGGAGGAAATCTCGGGCGAGATCATGGTCGACATTTCGCTCACCCCGACGCCGTAGCGCCGGACGCGGACGGAGCGCCAGCCCCTCACCAGGCCACGGTGCGGCCGGTGTTTAGCACAACGGTCCTCGCGGACGCCGAGATGCAGCGCCGCTACCTGTTCGCCGGCGGCGGCGACGAGGCGGCGTCCAGGCCGTGGTGCATGGCGAACCAGCGGACGATCGGGCCATGGGCGAGGCCCTCGGCGAGGGTGGTGCGGCCCTGCACGTCCAGCTTGGCGGCGAAGTCGAGCATGGTGTTCTCGAGCTTCTGGCGCACCTGCATGTCGTCGGCGCGGGCGCGGTCGAGCGCCGCGCCGGCCGCGGCGCGGTCGAAGTTCGGGCTGCGCATCTGCTCCACGGCAAGGCGGCGGGCGATACGGGCATCGAGCAGGATCGGGCCCTGGCGCTGGGCCTCGTCCTGCATCAGCGCTTTGAAGACGTCGCGGTCGGTCGGATCGAGCCGATCAGCCGCCGCCATCAGGGCGTTGGACCGCGGGCCGGGGCCCGGCGTCGGCCCGAAGGCGCGGCCGAAGAACAGGCCGGCGGCGGCGCCGACGACGAAGACATTGACCACCAACGACAGGGCCAGCGCGATCCAGAGCGCGCGCGGGCTCACGAGCTCGATCCCTCGTCGAGCGCCGGCGCCGGCGGCGGCGTTCCGTCCAGCGCCGCCGTCACCGTCGCCGTGGCGGCGTCGCCGTCACGGGCCGGCGCGGTGTCGAGGCTGGCGACGCCGAAGCCGGCGCCGACCATCACGCCGATGACGCAGGCCGCCGCCAGGCTGACGCCGGAAATCCACAGGTCGCGCGGCCGCAGGCTCCGCGACGCCGGCGCGCCCGCCGCGATGCGCGCGGCCAGGGCGGCGGCCCGGTCGTCGACCGCCCAGGCGTCCAGCATCTGGTCGAGCCGCCGCGCCTCCGCGCGGGTGGCGTGCGCCGCCGCGGTTGCGGCCAGATATCGCAGCGCCGGCGCCCGCTCCGCCTGCGGCCAGCGGGCGGATTCCCCGCCATAGGCCTCGATCAGCCGCCTGAATCGCTCTTCGTCCATCACGTCCACAACCAACCTCTTCGTCCCCTCAAAGCCCTTTCACCATGGGCGCGAGCGTCCCGCGCAGGCTGCGCCGGGCGCGCGACAACAGGCTCTCCAAGGCTTCAACGCTGATCCCCATCAGTTCCGCCGCCTCGATATTGCCCAGCTCCTGGTAGTGACACAGCACAATCGCCTCGCGCTGACGATGGGGAAGCCTGGCCATGGCCGCTTCCACCGCGCGGCCGACATCGGCGGCCTCCAGCCCGCGGTCGGGCGCGGGGCCGGTGTCGGGCTGCTCGGGCGGTGCGGCCTGCGGCTGCTCGCGGCGGCGGCGCAGGCGGTCGTAGCAGAGGTTCAAGGTCACCCGGTGCATCCAGGTGTCGAACCGGGCGGCGCCCGGCCGCCAGGACGGCGCATGACGCCAGACGCGCAGGAAGACCTCCTGCGCCACGTCCTCGGCCTCGACCGGGTCGGTCAGCATGCGCCGGGCCAGGGCCAGGATACGGCCGAGCTTCAGCGCCACGAAAGCGTTGGCCGCGCCGGCTTCGCCGCGGGCGATGCGGGCCACCAGCTCTTCGTCCGGATCGGCGCGGCCTTGGCTCAAACCCCAGCCCCTCTCATTCCGGCCATACTGCGGGCAAACCTCCGCCATTCCAAAGCCAGGGGCCGTCTGGGCGCCAGCGTCTAACGGTCGCGCGGGCCGAAGTCCGTCTCCGATCCGGCCGGAACCAGCGCGTCATAGGCCCGGGCCGCCGCCGCCCTGGCCCGCACCAGTTTCGCGCGCAGGGCCTTGAAGCCGCGGGCATGGCCGGCCCGGGCCAGGGCCGCCTGGAAGCCCTTGGGCTCGCTGTCCGGATCGGCGGCGTCGGACACCGCCAGCTTCATCAGTTGCGACAGGTCCTGCTGCAGTCGCCAGGCCTCGACCAGATCCTCCAGCGGCGCCGGGGCGGCCAGGCCGGCCTCGGCCATGGCGGCCAGCGCCTGGGCGGTGTGGGCGCGCAGCGGTCCGCCGGCCGCGGCGTTGGCCAGCTGCAGGTACTGGGCGGCGAACTCGATATCGACCAGGCCGCCGGGCTCCAGCTTGACGTCCCAGAACCCCGCCGGCGGCCGCTCGCGGGCCATCAGCTCGCGCATCTCGCGGACGTCGCGGGCCAGGCCGGCGGCGTCGCGCGGACGCCGCAGCGCCGCCTCGACGGCGCGCGTCGCCGCCTCGCCGAAGGCCGCGTCGCTGGCCCAGACCACCCGCGCGCGGGTCAGGGCCAGCAGCTCCCAGGTCTCGGCGTCGCGGTCGTAGTAGTCTTCGAAGGCCTTGAAGCTGACCGCGACCGGACCCTTGGAGCCGGAAGGGCGCAGCCGCATGTCGACCTCATAGAGGCCGCCCTCGCCGGTGGGCGCCGACAGCGCCGCGATCAGCCTCTGGGTGAAGCGGCCATAGACCGTCTCCGCCGCCCAGCCCTTGATGGTCGAAACCGTCTGGCCGTCGTGGGCGCGATAGAGGGTCATCAGGTCGAGATCGGAGCCGGCGGTCATCTCGCGCGAGCCGCACTTGCCCAGCGCCACCACCGCGACCGCGCCGGCGAAGGTCCCCCCGAGCCGCTCGACCTCGGCCAGGGCGGCCGGCGCCAGGGTGCGGATCGAGGCGTCGGCCAGGTCGGCGAAGGCGCGGCCGGCCTCCGCCGCGCTGAGCGAACCGCTCATCACCTGCACCCCGACGCGGAAGCTCTGCTCGCGGTGCGCGCGGCGCACGGCGTCCATGGCCGCCTCGAAGCCGGGCTCGGCGCGGGCGACGGCCGCGGCCAGCGCCGCCTCGTCCTCGCCGGCCGCGACCGGGCTGAAGAAGCCGCGATCCAGCATGGCGTCGAGCGCCGCCGGCCGCCGGGCCAGGGTCGCGGCCAGCTGCGGCGCGAAGGCCATCACCTCGACGATCAGGTGGAACAGCTGCGGCTGGGCCAGGAACAGCGACTGCACCTGCACTCCGGCGCTGAGCCGCTCGAAAAAGGCGGCGAAGCGGGTGAAGGCCGCGTCGGGCGCCCCGGTGGCGTTGGCGGCCTCCAGAAGCCGCGGCGCCAGGCGGGTGAAGAGCTCGCGGCCGCGTTCGCCGCGCGTCGCGGCGATGCGGCCATGGTGCCAGGCGCGGATGGTCGAAGCGATCCGGTGCGGATCGGAAAACCCCATCCGGGTCAGGGTCTTCAGGGTCTCCGGGTCGTCCTCGACGCCGGTGAACACCAGGCTGCCGAAACGCGACGACAGGTCCTCGCCGTCGGGGAACAGCTCGGCGTAGCGGCGGTTGACGCCGCGCAGCAGCCGGCCGACCTGGGCGTCGAAGGCGCGCAGGTCGCCCTGGCCGGAGAGCGCCGCGATGCGCCGCCGCTCGGCGTCGTTCTCCGGCAGCCGGTGGGTCTGTTCGTCGGCGATCATCTGGACGCGATGCTCCAGGCCCCGCAGCTCGCCATAGGCCACGGCGAGCTCGGCCGCCGTCTCGGGCGCGAGATGGCCGGCGGCGGCGAGCGCGGCCAGGGCGTCCAGGGTGCGGCTGGAACGCAGCCCCGGATCGCGGCCGCCGAGGATCAGCTGCTGGGTCTGCACGAAGAACTCGATCTCGCGGATGCCGCCGCGGCCGAGCTTCAGGTCCGCGCCCCTGGCGGTCAGCCGCTCGTCGACCTTCTCGGCGTGGATCTGCCGCTTGATCGACTGGATGTCGGCGATGGCCGCGAAGTCGAGGTTGCGCCGCCAGATGAACGGCGAAAGCTCGTCCAGGAAGGCCTGGCCGCGCGCCACGTCGCCGGCGGCGGCGCGGGCCTTGATGAAGGCCAGCCGTTCCCAGTTCTGGCCGAGGCCCTGGTAGTAGTCGATCGCCGCGGCCGCCGGCACCGCCGGCGGGGTGAGCGACGGGTCCGGGCGCAGGCGCAGGTCGACCCGGAAGACATAGCCGTCGGCGGTGCGCGCCTGCAGCAGCTCGGCCAGGGCGCGCGCGGCGCCGGCGGCGAAGACGGCGGGCTCGACCCCCTCGGCCAGCGGCAGCAGATGCGGCTCGTAGAAGACCGAGAAATCGATGTCGCTGGAATAGTTCAGCTCGAAGGCGCCGTACTTGCCCATGGCGATGCAGAAGAGGCCGGGGATCGGCCCCGCCGGGTCGCCCGGCCCGGCGCGCAGCCGCCCCGCCTCCGCCTCCCGGCGCGCCACCTCCGCCAGGGCCGTGGCGAGCGCCCTGTCGGCGAAGACGGTCAGCGCGCCGGTGACCTGGTCCAGGTCCCAGACCCCGCCGAGATCGCAGAGCGCGGTCAGAAGGTGGATGTCCGCCTTGGCGCGCCGCAGCCGCCGCTCGACCGGCGCGCCTGGGGTCTGCGCCGGGGCGGCCTCGGCCAGGATGGCGGCCAGCATCGCCGCCGGCTCGCCGGCCAGGATCCGGCCCAGCGAGCCCGGATAGCGACGCGCCAGGCCGGCCAGGTAGGGCGAGGCGGCGAAGACGGGGGCCAGCGCCTCGGCCGCGGCCTTCAGCGCCGCGCTCCAGCCTTGCTCGGCGGCCGTCTCCGCCAGGCTCGCCAGCAGGTCGTCCGCTCGCGCCCCGTCCAGCACCGGCCCGCAGGGGCGAAGGCGGTCGGCCAGCACGGCGCGCGCTAAGCCGCCCTCGGCAAGACCAGGGCCACGCGCAGGCCGGGGCCGAACTCGCCGACCTTGCCGGGGCCCTCGTCCAGCTCCAGCCGCCCGCCGTGGGCCTTGGCCACCGCGGCGACCAGCGACAGGCCAAGGCCGGCGCCCGGCTGGTTGCGGCTGTTTTCCAGCCGCACGAACCGCTGCACGATCCGGCCGCGATCCTGGTCGCAGACCCCAGGTCCGGTGTCGGTGATGGAGAACTCGATCTCGCCGGACGAGCGCCGCCGCGACCTCAGCATGATGGCGCCGCCGCGCGGGGTGTATTTCACCGCGTTGTCCAGGAGGTTGGCCAGCGCCTGGGCCAGGAAGTCGCGGTCGCCGCGCACGCTCAGGCCGGAGCCCAGTTCTGCCTTGAAGTCCAGGCCGTGCTCCTCGCAGGCCGGCTCGTAGAGCTCGGCGATGTCGGCGGCCAGCTGGCTCGGGTCGAACGAGGCCTGTTTCGGCGTCGCGCCGGCCGCCTCGAGCCGCGCGATGGCCAGCACCGTCGCGAAGGTGGCGAGCAGGGCGTCGGCGTCGCCGAGCGCCTGGGCCAGCGCCGCCTTCGGATCGCCGCGGCCGGCCTCGACATCGAGAAGGGCCAGCTCCAGCCGCGCGCGCAACCGCGTCAGGGGCGAGCGCAGGTCGTGGGCGATGGCGTCGCCGGCGTGGCGGATGCTGGTGATCGAGCGCTCCAGCCGGTCGAGCATGTCGTTCAGGCCGGCGCCCAGCTCGTCGAACTCGTCGCGGCTGCCGCCCAGCGGCGCCCGCGCGCCCAGGTCGCCGCCGCGCACCGCCGCCACCACCGTGTTCAGCCGCGCCACCGAGCGGTTGACGTTGCGGCTGACCAGAAGGCCGCCGGCCAGGCCAAGCAGCACCACCAGCGCGCCGGCGCCCCACATGGCCCGCACGATGCGCAGGACGAAGGTTTCGGCATAGGTGACGTCGGTGGCGACGATCAGCGTCTCGCCGCCGCTGAGCCGCGTGGTCTCGCCGATCGCCCAGCGCCGTGGGCCGGCGTCGTCCGGCGGGTTGCGCGAGCTGCGCATGAAATGCATCCAGACCGGCCCCGGACCGGCCCCGTCGCTGACCGGCGCGGCGGCCAGCGAGCCGCCCAGCCGATGGCCGGCGGAGTCGGTCAGGAGATAGAGGAAGGGACGGTCGTTGGCGACGGATTCGGCGAACCGGCGCAGCAGCGCCGCATCGCCGCCGGCCTGGTAGATGGCCTCCAGCCCGCGGGTCTCCATGATGACGCCGCGGTCGGCCAGCCGCGTCACCTCGCCGGCGGTGGTCAGGTAGATATAGGCCAGGAAGGCCGCCGCCGAGGCCGCGAATAGGGCCAGGAAGAGCAGCGTCAGCCGGAACGGCGTGGTGCGGAAAAGCTGAGGCAGGCCCATGGCCCGGGCCTAGCCGTCGAGCCGATAGCCCGCGCCGCGCACCGTGGTCAGCATCGGGCGGTTGAAGCCCTTGTCCAGCTTGGCGCGCAGCCGCGAGACGTGCACGTCGATGACATTGGTCTGCGGGTCGAAGTGATAGTTCCAGACCTTTTCCAGGAGCATGGTCCGGGTCACCGACTGCCCGGCGTGGCGCATCATGAATTCGAGCAGCTGGAACTCGCGCGGCTGCAGGTCGATGGCCTTGCCCTCGCGGTGCACCGAGCGGCCGATCAGGTCCATCTCCAGCTCGCCGACGCGCAGGGTGGTGGCCACCGCGCCGGTCTCGCGCCGCCGCGACAGGGCCTCGACCCGGGCGATCAGTTCGGCGAAGGCGTAGGGCTTGACCAGGTAGTCGTCGCCGCCGGCTTTCAGGCCCGTCACCCGGTCCTCGATCTCGCCGAGCGCCGACAGGAACAGCACCGGCGTCTGGTCGCCCTCGCGCCGCATGGTCTCGACCGCGGTCAGGCCGTCCATGTTCGGCATCATGCGATCGACCACCATGACGTCGAAGCCGCCCAGCCGCGCGGCGTCCAGCCCCAGCGCGCCGTCGGCCGCGTGCACGGTCTCGTGGCCGGCCTCGGCCAGACCGCGCACCATGGCCGCGCCGGCCTCGGCGTCGTCCTCGATGATCAGAATCCGCATCGTCCCCCCGGAAAGGCGCTCCTATCCCTCGATCTTGATCGGCACGAAGTAATTGTGACCGTCGCGGCGGATGCCGAGCAGGATGCTGGGCCGGCCCTCTTTTCTGGCGGTCTCGACGGCGGTCTGCACGTCGCGCGGCGCGGCGACGCTGGTCTCGCCGGCGCGCACGATCAGGTCGCCGGCCTTCAGCCCCTTGTCGCCGGCGTCGGAGGAGTCCTTCACCCCCAGCACCACCGCGCCGGCCTGGTCGGACGGCAGGGCGAACTTGTGCCGCGCGCCCTCGTCCACCGAGCCCAGGGTCAGGCCGAGCACGTGGGGATGCTGGACCGCCGGCGCGTCCGGCGCGATCAACTGGCCGTTGTCGCCGCCGGTCTGGTTGGCCGCCAGCTGCTGCTCCGACGGCCGGGTGCCGGAGCGGACGTCGATCTCGCGGGACTTGCCGTCGCGCAGCACCGTCAGGTGCAGGGTGTCGCCATTGTGCGACTGGGCGACCATGCGGGTCAGTTCGGTGTTGGAATCGACGCCGTGGCCGTCCAGCGCCACCACCACGTCGCCAGGCTTGACGCCGGCCCGGTCCGCCGGCCCGCCGGGCACCAGGTCGGCCACCAGCGCGCCCTTGCGCGAGCCCATGCCGAGGCTGGCGGCCACGTCCGGGGTCACGTTCTGGATGTTCGCGCCCATGTAGCCGCGGGTGATCTTGCCGCCGGCGATCAACTGCTTGGTGATGTTGTCGGCCACGTCCGAGGGGATGGCGAAGCCGATGCCGATCGAGCCGCCCGAGGGGGTGAAGATCTGCGAATTGACCCCGATCACCCGGCCGTAGATGTCGAAGGTCGGGCCGCCGGAGTTGCCGCGGTTGATCGGCGCGTCGATCTGGATGAAGTCGACGAAGCTGTCGCCGATGTCGCGGCCATAGGCCGAGACGATGCCGGCGGTGGCCGTATTGCCGAGGCCGTAGGGATTGCCGATGGCGATCACCCAGTCGCCGACGCGCGGCTTGGCGGAGTTCTCGAAGTCGACATAGGGGAAATCGTTGCCTTCGACCTTGATCACCGCCAGGTCGGTCGCGTCGTCGTGGCCGATGACCTTGGCCGGCAGGATGCGGCCGTCCTTCAGCGTCACCTTGATGTCCTCGGCGTTCTCGACCACGTGGTTGTTGGTGACCACATAGCCGTCCGGCGAGATGAAGAAGCCGGAGCCCTGGGATTCGGCCTTGGGCGAGGTCGGCTTGCCGCCGCCGCTGTCGTCTCCATCGCCGTCGCCGTCGTCCCCGCCGCCGCCCTTCGGCTCGATATTGGGGATGGCGAAGCCGGGGATGCCCTGCAGTTCGCTGGCAGTCAGGTGGGTGGTCACCTCGATCGAGACCACCGCCGGCGCGACCTTTTCGAAGATGTCGGCGAAGGACAGCGGCGCGCCGGGCGGCGGCGAGAAGATGGTGGCCGTGGAGATCGGGGTCGTCGGCAATCGGGTCACGCCCATCGAGCCGGGCGTCCAGCGCACGCCGCCGCCGGCGAGCGCGGCCGCGGCGACGCCCGCAACGGAGACGCCGATGATGAGGGCGGATTTCAGAGAGGCCATAGTCGAAACGATCCTTGTCTTCGGGCCATGCGGGTAAGGGCGCGATGCGTCGCTATAAAACTAGGCGCGAGACGCAATGGCGCCAATGGTTCGGCACGTCTTTCAGCCCATCATAGGCGATTTCGGGGACGCAACTGTGGCGCAACCGTGGCCGCCGGCTCAATTGTCGGTCAGCGCCGCCAGGCGCGCCTTCTCCGGCTCGCTCAGCTCGTCGGTTTCCGGGGCGGCGGGGCGGCGGCGCGCCAGCACCACGCCGGCGCCGAGAACCACCACCAGGAAGGGCGCCAGCCACAGCGCGGCGTTGCCCGGCGAAAAGCGGGGCTGCAGCAGGACGAACTCGCCGTAGCGGCTGACCAGATAGGCCTTGATGTCGGCGTCGCTGGCCCCGGCCGCCACCCGCTGGCGCACCAGCTGGCGCAGGTCGCGGGCGAGGTCGGCGTCGGACTCGTCGATGGATTCGCTCTGGCAGACCACGCAGCGGATTTCGCGGAACAGCATCCGCGCGTGCGCCTCCTGGGCGGGGTTCTTCAGCTGGTCCGCCGGATCGGCCGCGGCGCCCGCGAGACAGAATACCGCACCCGCGATGGCCAGCCAGCGCCGCGGGCTCATTCCGCCGGCTCCGGAACCGCCGCCGGCGTCGGCGCCGCCGCGGCCCGGCGCGGAACGCCGAAGCGCAGGCGGCGGTCGGACAGCGAGACGCCGCCGCCGACGGCCATCACCAGCGGCCCGAGGAAGATCAGCCGCACCCAGGGGTTCCAATAGGCGCGGATCAGCCAGGCCGGCTGGCCGGCGCCGCCCGCGCGCGGCTCGCCGAGCACCACATAGAGGTCGCTGAGGCCCTGGACGCAGATGGTCACCCGCGAGGTGGTCTGCTGGCTGGCCGGGTAGAAGCGCCGCTCCGGCGCGGCTTGGCAGACCGGCGCGCCATTGCGGACGACCGCCAGGCTCGCCCGCTGGGCGGTGTAGTTGGCGCCGTCGACGTCGCCGACCTTGTCCAGGCTCATCCGGTAGCCGGCGACGGTCATGCTGTCGCCGAGACCCAGCACCTTGGCCGCTTCGACGCGGCCGCTGGTCTCCATGGCCGCGCCCAGGATGAACAGGCCCAGCCCGAGATGGGCGAGACTCATCCCCCAGGCGCCGCGCGGCAGACTGCGCAGCCGCCGCCAGATCTCGCCGGCCCCCGCGCCGCCGCCGCGGGCGCGCTGGACCAGTTCGGTCGCGGTTCCGGCGATCACCCAGACCCCGAGGGCAAGGCCGGCCGCCGTCACCGCCTGACCCGGCCGCGCAAGGACGAAGGAGAGCCCGGCGGTCGCGAGGGCGAGGCCCGCGGCGACGCCGAGCCGCTGCACGGCGCCCTTCAGGTCGGCCCGCTTCCACGGCATCAGCGGCGCGATCGGCAGGATGACCAGCACCGCGGCCATGATCGGCGCGAAGGTGCGGTTGAAATAGGGCGCGCCGACCGAGACCGCGTCGCCGCTGAGCGCCTGGCGGATCAGCGGGAAGAGCGTGCCGAACAGCACCGCCGCCGTCGCCGCGGCGATGAACAGGTTGTTCAGCACCAGCGCCCCCTCGCGGCTGATCGGCGCGAAGAGGCCGCCGGGCGCCAGGCTGGGCGCGCGCCAGGCGAACACCGCGAACCCCGCCCCCGCCGCCACGCCGAGGATGATCAGCAGCAGGATCCCGCGCGCCGGATCGATGGCGAAGGCATGCACCGAGGTCAGCACGCCGGAGCGGACCAGGAAGGCGCCCAGCATGGAGAAGGTGAAGGCGACCAGGCCGAGGAACACCGTCCAGCCGGCCAGGGCGCCGCGCTTTTCGGTCACCGTCGCCGAGTGCAGCAGGGCGGTCGCCGCCAGCCAGGGCATGAAGCTGGCGTTCTCCACCGGGTCCCACGCCCACCAGCCGCCCCAGCCCAGCACATAGTAGGACCAGAAGGAGCCCAGCATGATGCCGATGGTCAGCAGGCTCCAGGCGGCCAGCGCCCAGGGCCGCACCCAGCGCGCCCAGGCGGCGTCGACCCGGCCCTCGATCAGGGCGGCCAGGGCCAGGGAAAACACCACCGACATGCCGACATAGCCGGCATAGAGGAAAGGCGGGTGGATGGCGAGGTAGGGGTCCTGCAGCAGCGGATTGAGCGAGCGGCCTTCCACCGGTGGATCGGCCAGCCGCATCAGGGGGTTGGAGGCGAACACCGTATAGCCGAGGAAGAGCACGCCGAGGCCGCCCTGCACGGCGACCGCGCTGGACTTCAGCCGCGCCGGCAGGCCGCCGCCGGCGAGCGCCATCGCCGCGCCGTAGCCGGTCAGCGCCAGGCACCAGAGCAGCATCGAGCCCTCGTGACTGCCCCAGACCCCGGTGATCTTGTAGAACAGCGGCTTGGCCGTGTGGGAGTTCTGCGCCACGTTGGCGACCGAGAAGTCCGAGGTCACGAAGGCATACATCAGGCAGAAGAAGGCGACCGCCGTGCAGAGGAAGGCGCCGGCCGCCGCGCCTTCGCCGGCGCCGGACAGCGCCGCCGAGCCGCGCCAGCGGCCGCCGGCCGACAGCCCGGCCTGGGCCAGCGACAGGGCGAAGGCCAGCACCAGGGCGAAGGAGCCGAACTCAGCGGTCATTGCGCCATCGCGGCGGTCTGGCGCTGGCCGCGCCACTCGCCCGACGCCTTCAGCGCCTTGACCAGCTCGCGCGGCATGTACTTCTCGTCGTGCTTGGCGAGGATCTCGCTGGCCTCGAAGACCCCGTCCGGGCGGAACGATCCCTTGGCCACCACCCCCTGGCCCTCGCGGAACAGGTCCGGCAGCTCGCCCTTGTAGGCCACCGGATCCTGGTCGCGGTGGTCGGCGACCACGAAGGCGATACCGCCGTCCGCGGTCTTGCGCAGGGAGCCGGCGGCCACCAGCCCGCCGAGCTCGATGGTGCGGCCGGCCGGCACGCCGGCGGCCCTGGCCTGGGACGGCGAATAGAAGAAGGAGACGGAATCCCCCAGCGCATAGAAGGCCAGCGCCGCCGAGGCCGCCAGGATCGGCGCGGCGATCGCCACCGCCGCCAGCCGGCGGCGCGCCTTTCGGGATCTGGGCAGGAGGCTCATGGCTGGGACGGTCTCATGTCCGGCGCTTGGACCAGGCGATTTTGCCACAAAAATGGTTTGAGTTCAGATCGCCGGCTCATTGCGCGTTGGCCTCGGCGTTTTCAACCGCCTTCCAGGCGTCAGGGCGGTTCTTGAACAGGGCCTGGGCGCGGGCCAGCGCCGCCTGCCGCCGGGGCTCGTCGCCGAGCACGCCGTAGGAGCGGATCAGCCGGCCCCAGCCTTGCGGATCGTCCGGCTGGGCCTCGAGCTGCGCGGCCTGGCGGGCCACCATGGCGCGGATCATCGCCCGCGGGTCGACCGCCGGCTGGCCGGCCTGGGCGGTCGCGAGGGCGCCGGTCTTTTCGACCGCGGCGATCTCGGCGAGCAGGCCGGGCCGCCTCGGATCGGCGGCCGGCAGCGAGGCGCCGAGCGCCCGCCAGGCCGCCAGGCCGTCCTTCACGTCGCCGCCGGCGATCTGGGCGCGGGCCAGATAGTAGCGCGGCCCGGCCAGGCTCGGATCGAGCGCGATGGCGCGGTGGAAGGCGTCCATCGCCTCCGGCGTCCCGTCCTGGCCGGCCTTGTCGGTCAGGATTTCGCCCAGCAGGCCCCAGAGCTCGCCGCGCTTCGGATCGATGGACAGCGCCTTGCGGATCGCCTGTTCGGCGCCGGTCAGGTCGCCGGCGGCGACGTCGGCGTGGGACAGATAGACCAGCGGGACCGCATCGTCCGGATGCTTGGCCGCGATCTCGGTCAGGACCGCCGCCATCTGTTCGGGACCCAGGCTGCTGGGGTCGGCGCTCCAGGCCTTCAGCCGTCGGGCGAACGGCTGGTCCGGCGTCTGCGGCGAGCCGACGAACAGGTAGATGCCGAGCGCGACCAGCGGCGCGGCGGCGGCCAGCGCGATCACCAGCCCGCGGGCGCGGCCGCCCTCCCCGGGCGCGGCCCGGGCGTCGGTCGCGGCCCGGGCGTCGAGCGCGGCCCGAGCGTCCGGCGCGGCCTGAGCGTGGTCCTGGGCGTCGGCCGCTGCCAGCAGCCGCCGCGCCGCCTCGGTGCGGGCGGAGCGCCGCTCGGCTTCAGGCAGCAGGCCGCGGTCGGCGAGATCGTCGATCTCGCCGAGCTGGCGGCGATAGACCACGAGCGAGGGGTCCTCGGCCTGGCGATGCTCGGCCGCGCGGGCGGCGCGCAGGACGATGAGAACGGCCGCGGCGACGGAAAGCAGGGCCGCGGCGACCCAGAAGACGATCATGCCGCCCTGCTAGAACATTTCGGCGCGGCCCGCGAGAGCCCGGTCTTCAGCCCTTGGCGACCGCGGTGATTTCCAGGCCGCGGGTGGCCGGGCGGTGCGCGCCGCTGAGATCGGCCTGCCGCAGCGTCGCGCCGGTGAAGTTGGCGCGGCTGATGTCGGCGAACACCATGACCGCGTGGTTCAGGTCGGCGTGGGAGAAGTCGGCGCCCTTGGCGATGCAGCGGGTCATGTCGCAGGGCATCATGCGGTCGGCGCCGATCAGCAGCGGGCCGAGCACCGCCTCGCGCAGATCGGAGCCGGAGAGCTTGGCGCCCATCAGCCGGGCCCCGCGCAGGTCGGCGCGGCGAAGGTTGCAGGCGCGCAGATCGGCGCCCTGCAGCTGGGCGCCCTGCAGCTGCACGCCCTCCATGTCGAGGCCGTAGAAGACCGCGCCCTTCGCCGAGAGCGCCGTCAGGTTGAAGCCCTTGACCGACTTCAGCGCCCGAAGGTCGGCGTTGTCGAACGACGAGGGGCTGCCCTCGAGGCCTTCGCTCTCGCACCACTGGGCGTGGGCGGCGACCATTTCGGCGTAGGGAAGCTCGGAGATGTCGCGGCCGGAAGGCTGGTCGGTCAGCGCCCCGTCCATGCGCGCGTCGGTGGTGTTGCAGGCGTAGATGGTCGCCCCGACCAGCACCGCGTCGCGCAGGTCGGCGCCGGAAAGGTCGGCCCCGGAAAGGTCGGCGCCGGCGAGGTTGACCCCGTTCATCGCGCACTGTTTCAGGTTGGCGCGGACCAGCTTGGCGTCCTTCAGCACCGCGTCGGTGAAGTCGGCGCGCACGGCGATGACGCCGGAGAGTTTCGACCGCTCCAGATTGGCGCCGACCAGGGTCGCGCCCTGCGCCTCGGAGACGCGGGTGGTGTGTTCGAGCAGGCGAAGGCCCCTGGCGCGGTCGACGGCCGCGATCGAGCCCTCCCGCAGATCGGCCTCGAACAGGTCGGCGCCGGTCAGGTCGGCGCCGCGCAGGCAGGCGCCGCGCAGGTCGGCGCGGCGCAGCGAGCATTCGCTCAGATCGGCTTCCTGCAGGTCGGCGGCGAAGAAGACGGTGTGGTCCAGCCGGGCGTTGGCGAACTTGCAGCCGGACAGGATGGCGCCGGTGAAGTCGGCGTCGGACAGGTTGCGGCCGCGGAAATTCAGCCCGCTCAGGTCCATCCAGGAAAACACCGCGCGCGCGCCGCCGGGCCGCGCGGTCCACAGGCGGTCGTGCTTGGCGCAGATGGCGTCGGCTTCGTCTTGCGTAAGACGGCGATAGTTGCCGGCCGTGCTGTACGCGGGCATGGGGCTGATCCAGCTGGAGAATATCGAGCTGGACTATGCCTGCCGCGCGTTAACGCATCCCTTCCTTGGACGGCCGATTTGTCGCTTTGCGAGGACGCGGCGCCTCGCGCTCAGGCGGCGGCCGGCAGGCGCTCGGCCCGATCCTGGTCGAGATAGCGCGCCCCGGCCGGCTTCAGGTCCGCGTCGAGCGTGATCAGCAACGGGTTGCCGGTGGGGATCTCGACCCCGGTGATCGCCGCGTCCGGGACGGCGAACAGGTGCTTGACGACGGCGCGCAGGGAGTTGCCGTGGGCGGCGATCAGCAGGCTTTCGCCGGCGGCGAGCTTGGGCGCGATCTCGCCGGTCCAATAGGGGAGCACCCGATCCAGCGTGGTCTTCAGGCTTTCGGTCGCCGGAATCGGCTCGCCGGCATAGCGGCGGTCCTTGGTGAAATCATAGGCGCCGCCGGGCTGCAGCGGCGGCGGCGGCACATCGTAGGATCGCCGCCAGGTCTTCACCTGTTCGTCGCCAGCCTCGGCGGCCACCTCGGCATGGGTCCGCCCGGTCAGGGCGCCGTAGTGCCGCTCGTTCAGCCGCCAGGACTTGGTCAGCGGGATCCACAGCTGATCGGCCCTGGCCAGGGCCAGGTCGGCGGTGCGGATGGCGCGGGTGAGCACCGAGGCGTAGGCGCGATCGAACTGGACGCCGGCGGCCTTGAGCAGCTCGCCGGCGCGGGCGGCCTCGGCCTCGCCCTGGGCGGTGACGTCGACGTCCACCCAGCCGGTGAAGCGTTTCTCGAGGTTCCAGACGCTCTGGCCGTGGCGAAGCAAAACGAGTGTGGGCATCGGGACCTCCGGGCGCCGCCTCGGCTAGAGGCGCCGTTCGCGCCCGTCAAGCGCGTGTCTGATGCGTCTCCGGCGCGCGGTGGGGCTGCATGGCCGCGCAGGCGCTGCTATATCCCCCGCCGATGTCCGATCGGGTCTTCTTCTCGCTGGCGGCGCTCGCCGCCCTATTGCTGGTGGCGCTGGCCGCGGTCTGGCCGCAAGGCTTCGGCGCGCGCTCCCCCGGGCCGTTCGGTCATCCGGTGGTGCGGACGGCCGAGGCCCAGCGGGCGGCGCAGGCGCGGGAGGCCGCCGCCAGGATCGCCGCCAATCCGAAGGCCGCCGCCGCTCTGATCGGCCTACGGGCCGGCAAATGACCGATTTCGACGCGGTCGCCACCGGCCGGCGCGTGCTGGGCGTCGAGGCGCAGGCCCTGGCCCGGCTCGCCGACAGCCTCGGCTCCGATTTCGTCAGCGCCGTCGAGGCCTTGGCCGCCGCCAAGGGCCGGGTGATCCTGACCGGGGTCGGCAAGTCCGGCCACGTGGCGCGCAAGATCGCCTCGACCCTGGCCTCGACCGGCGAGCCGGCCTTGTTCGTCCACGCCACCGAGGCCGCCCATGGCGACCTGGGCATGATCGGGGTCGACGACGTGGTGGTGGCGCTGTCCAAGTCCGGCGAGACCCGCGAACTGGCCCAGGTCGTCGCCTACGCCAAGCGGTTCCGGATCCCGCTGATCGCCATCACCGCCGTGGCCGATTCGACCCTTGGCCACGCCGCCGACGTCGTGCTTCGCCTGCCCGAGGCGCCGGAAGCGGCCCAGCCGCTGGACGCGCCGACCACCTCCACCACCTTGCAGATGGCGCTGGGCGACGCCCTGGCCGTGGCCCTGCTCGAGCGGCGCGGCTTCACCGCCGACCATTTCGGCGTGCTGCATCCGGGCGGCAAGATCGGCGCCGGTCTGCGCCTGGTGGGCGATCTGATGCACGGGCCGGACGAGCTGCCGCTGGCGGCCCCGGAGACGCCGATGGCCGAGGCGATCCGCGTGATGAGCGCCAAGCGCTTCGGCTGCGTCGGCGTTGTCGCGCCCGACGGCCGGCTGATCGGCATCATCACCGACGGCGACATCCGCCGCCATATCGAAGGTCTGCTCGACCGCTCGGCCGGCGAGGTGATGACCAGAACGCCCAGGGTGGCCAGCCGCGACACCTTCGCCGCCGAAGCCCTGCAGCTTATCGCCGGAGTCACCGTTCTGTTCGTGGTCGAAGACGAGCGGCCGGTCGGCATCCTGAGCATGCACGACCTTTTGCGCGCCGGGGTGATGTAGAGGAACGCCATGCTGCCCATCCCCCGCGCCGACATCGCCGAAAACACCGAAGCCTATGAGATGATCCCGCTGGTCAAACCGACCGGCTTTCGCGAGTACGACGCGCGCTGGCTGCTGGGCTCGGAGATCAACCTCCTCGGCGTGCAGGCGCTCGGCCTCGGGCTCGGGACCTATATCCACGAACTGGGCCAGTCGCGCATCGTGGTCGGCCACGATTACCGCGCCTATTCGCTGGCGGTGAAGCAGGCGCTGACGCTCGGCCTGATCGCCGCCGGCTGCGAGGTCTGCGACATCGGGCTGGCCATCACGCCGATGGCCTATTTCGCGCAGGTCAGCCTGGACGTCGCCTGCGTCGCCATGGTCACCGCCAGCCACAACGAGAACGGCTGGACCGGGGTGAAGATGGGCGCCGAGCCGCCGCTGACCTTCGGCCCCGAGGAGATCGGGCGGCTGAAGGAACTGGTGCTCACCGCGGCCTGGCGCGAGCGGCCGGGCGGGCGGCTGACCCGCATCGAAGGCATGGCCGAGCGCTATATCGCCGACGTGGCGGGCCGGCTGCGCCTGACCCGGCCGATCAAGGCGATCTGCGCCTGCGGCAACGGCACGGCCGGCGCCTTCGCGCCGGAGGCGCTGCGCCGCATGGGCGTCAGCGAGGTGATCGAGATGGACACCGAGCTCGACTTCACCTTCCCGCGCTACAACCCCAACCCCGAAGACCACGTCATGCTCGACGCCATGGCCAGGCGGGTGCTGGAGACCGGCGCGGACCTGGCTCTCGGCTTCGACGGCGACGGCGACCGCTGCGGCGTGGTCGACGACCAGGGCGACGAGATCTTCGCCGACAAGATCGGCCTGATGCTGGCCCGCGACCTCGCCCCCGACCACCAGGGCGCGACCTTCGTGGTCGACGTCAAATCCACCGGCCTGTTCGCCACCGATCCGGTGCTGGCGGCGAACCGTTGCACCACCGTCTACTGGAAGACCGGCCACAGCTACATCAAGCGCAAGACCGCCGAGCTGGGCGCCCTGGCCGGGTTCGAAAAGAGCGGCCACTTCTTCTTCAACCCGCCGCTGGGCCGCGGCTACGACTGCGGCCTGACCTCGGCGGCGGCGGTGCTGGCCATGCTCGACCGCAACCCCGGCAAGTCGATCAGCCAGCTGAAGAACGCCCTGCCGGTGGCCTGGACCTCGCTGACCATGTCCCCGCACTGCGACGACGAGCTGAAATACGCCGCGGTCGACAAGATCGTGAAGGAATACGAGGCCCTGGCCGCCGCCGGCGGCAAGATCCTCGGCCGCGCCATCAGCGAGGTGATCACCGTCAACGGCGTCCGCGTGGCGCTGGAGGACGGCTCGTGGCTCTTGGTCCGCGCCTCGTCCAACAAGCCGGAAATGGTGGTGGTGGTGGAAAGCACCCGGTCGGACGCCGACATGCGCGCCCTGTTCCGCGAAGAGGTCAAACCCGGGCTGGCCAAACATCCCGAGATCGGGGCATACAACCAGGAAATCTAGGGGCCTTAAGGAGCTGACAGCCGATGCGCGTGGTCATGATCGGCTCAGGCTATGTCGGCCTGGTTTCCGGCGCCTGCTTCGCCGATTTCGGCCACATCGTCACCTGCATCGACAAGGACGCCGGCAAGATCGCCCGGCTCGAAGATGGCGTCATGCCGATCTACGAGCCCGGCCTCGAGGGCCTGGTGGCGCAGAACGTCCGCGAGGGCCGGCTGAACTTCGCCACCGAGACGGAAGGCCCGGTCGCCGAGGCCGACGCGGTGTTCATCGCCGTCGGCACCCCGTCGCGGCGCGGCGACGGCCACGCCGACCTGTCCTACGTCTACGCCGCCGCCGAGGAGATCGCCCCCTTCCTGAACGGCTTCACCGTGGTGGTGACCAAGTCCACCGTCCCGGTCGGGACCGGCGACCAGATCGAGGCGATCATCCGCGAAAAGCGCCCCGACGCCGACGTCGCCGTGGTGTCCAACCCGGAGTTCCTGCGCGAAGGCGCGGCGATCAACGACTTCAAGCGGCCGGACCGGGTCGTCGTCGGCCTGAACGACGAGCGGGCGCGGCCGGTGATGGCGGCGCTCTACCGGCCGCTGAATCTGAACGAGACGCCGATGCTGTTCACCGAGCGGCGCACCTCGGAGCTGATCAAGTACGCGGCCAACGCCTATCTGGCCATGAAGATCACCTTCATCAACGAGATGGCCGACCTGTGCGAGGCGCTGGACGCCGACGTGCAGCAGGTGGCGCGCGGCATCGGGCTGGACAACCGCATCGGCTCGAAATTCCTGCACGCCGGCCCCGGCTATGGCGGTTCGTGCTTTCCCAAGGACACCCTGGCCCTGGTGCAGACCGCCGCCGACGCCGGCGCGCCGGTCAGCCTGGTCGAGGCGGTGGTCAAGGCCAACGACGCGCGCAAGCTGGCCATGGCCGACAAGGTGGTCCGCGCCCTCGGCGACGACCTGACCGGCAGGACCATCGGGGTGCTCGGCCTCACCTTCAAGCCCAACACCGACGACATGCGCGCCGCGCCCAGCCTGGACATCGTGCCGGCGCTGCAGGCCAGGGGCGCGCGCATCCAGGCCTTCGACCCCGAGGGCCACGAGGCGCGCCAGCTGTTGCGCGACGTGGAGTTCAAGCCGGGCGCCTACGAGGCCGCCGAGGACGCCGACTGCCTGCTCATCCTCACCGAATGGGACCAGTTCCGCGCCCTCGACCTGGCGCGGGTCAAGGGCCTGATGCGCCGGCCGCTGGTGGTCGACCTGCGCAACATCTACCGCCCCGCGGAGATGCTCGCGCACGGGTTCCGCTACATCAGCGTCGGTCGCCGGGAAGACGCGGCGTAGACGACGCCAGGCCGGTTCCGGGCTCTCCCTCCCCTGAGAGAGGCATTTCTCACCGCGCCAGGTTGTTCAGGTCGACGCCGTAGAGCGCGGCATTGCGGGTCATGTAGGCGGGGCGGGGCTCCAGCGGCTGGCCGGCCACGGCCGCGCCCAGCATGTCGAGGAAGGTGTGCCAGCCCATGGCGTTCTGTTTCTCGAACCGTTCCAGCACCGGCAGGTGGGTGAGGGTCAGCATCACCTCATCCCCCCGCGGCGCCAGTTCGACGGTCAGGTAGGACTCCGGATAGGCCGACTCGTCCTCGCCGGGGCCGAAGACGTTCCAGGTGTAGGCGAGCTTGCGGTGCGGCTTCCACTGGGTGACCACGCCGCGGACATGGCCACCGCTCAAGCGCACCGCGCCGCCCTCGCGCGGCTCGATCAGGCCGTCTTCGCCGTACCAGGCGGCCAGCTTCTCGCACTCGGTGAGATGGGCCCAGACCTGTTCCACCGATCCCGGCAACACCCGTTCGAACCGCACGCCGGCCACGCGCAACACCTCGCCGAGGCGGCTCTTCCCGTCGCTCATTTCGCTTGCTCCGATCTCAGCTGGCCTTCCAGGACGTCGAGCCGGCTGGCCCAGAACCGGCGGATATGGGCGATCCAGGCCGACATCTCGTCCACCCCGTCCAGGTCCAGCTCGTAGATGCGCCGCTGCGCCTGCGCCCGCACGCGCACCAGCCTGGCCAGGCGCAGGGTCTTCAGATGCTGGGAGATGGCCGGGGCGCTGATGGAAAAGCGGCTGGCGATGTCGCCGGAACTCATGGCGCCTTCGGCGAGAGTCTCGACGATGCGTCGGCGGGTCGGGTCGGCGAGAGCGGTCAGGCTGTCCATGAGGACATGATGAATCTTCCACTTAATTAAGTCAATTCTACATCAAAGCCGTTGGGAACCCTCCGCGAAGCCCACCCGTTTTTTTCGCGGGCGCCACTTCAAACCTGGGACGCCTTCGCGAGGCGGGCCGGCCGAGCCGGCTCCTGGCGGAGGGCTTATCGCGAAGGAGCGAGATCATGTCCGTAAACACCCCCATTCCCCGATACCGCCTGGCGCTCTGCGCCGCGGCCGCCGCCGGCATGGCGCTGGTCGTCCCGAGCCTGCCGGCTCATGCACAGCCTTACGGCGCCCCTTACGACGCCTATGACGCCGGCCCGTCCAACGACATCACCGTCTACGCCTCGCCCCGCGCCGGGCGCGACCCGTACACCGGCGCGCCCTACGAACGGGTCGAGACCTCGCGGGTGGTCAGCTATGCCGACCTCGACCTGAATTCCCGCTGGGGCGTGCGCGAACTGAGGGCCAGGGTGATCAGCGCCGCCCGCGACGCCTGCGACGAGCTGGAAAACGATCCGATGACGATCACCGCCTCGGACGATCCGCCCTGCGTTTCCACCGCCGTGCACCGGGCCATGTACCAGGCGCCGATCCCCGACTATTTCCAGGACGACGCTGAGTACTAGCCGCTAGCGCTCCGGGTCCGCCGCGAACGTCATCGTCGCGGCGGGCTGGGCGCGGCTCAGGCCGTCGCCTGCTTCACCGCGCCGGCGATGTCCCTAACCACCTGGGCGACCAGCTTGGCGTCGTCGCCCTCGGCCATGATGCGGATCAGCGGCTCGGTGCCGGACGGGCGCACCACCAGCCGGCCGGAGGAGTTCAGCCGCGCCTCCCCGTCGGCGATGGCCGCCTTCACCTCGGTGCTGTCGAGCGGCTTGGCGCCGGTGGCGAAGCGGACATTCTCCAGCTTTTGCGGCACCGGCTCGAACTGGCGGGCGAGCGCGCTCATCGGCTGGTCGGACTGGACCAGCACCGCCAGCACCTGCAGGGCGGCGATCAGGCCGTCGCCGGTGGTGGAGAAGTCCGACAGGATGACGTGGCCCGATTGTTCGCCGCCCAGGTTGAAGCCGCCTTCGCGCATGCGCGCCGAGACGTAGCGGTCGCCGACCGCCGTCCGCTCCAGCCTCAGGCCGCGCTCGCCCATGAAGCGTTCCAGGCCGAGGTTGGACATCACCGTGCCCACCACGCCGCCGCCCTTCAGCCGCTCGGATTCGGCCCAGGCGCCGGCGATGATGGCCATGATCTGGTCGCCGTCGACCACCTCGCCGCGCTCGTCGCAGATCAGCAGGCGGTCGGCGTCGCCGTCGAGCGCGATGCCGATGTCGGCGCGGTATTCGCGCACCGCCTTGGTCAGGGTCTTCGGGTAGGTCGAGCCGCATTCCAGGTTGATGTTGAAGCCGTTGGGCGAGACCCCGACCTCCTTCACCTCGGCGCCCAGCTCGTAGAGGGCGGTGGGCGCGACCTTGTAGGCGGCGCCGTTGGCGCAATCGATCACCACGCGCAGGCCGTTCAGGTTCAGCCGCCGCGGGAAGGTGTTCTTGACGATCTCGACATAGCGGGCGGCGGCCTCGTCGTTGCGCACCACGCGGCCGAGCTCGGTCGGCTCGGCCAGGCCCTCCTGCAGGCCCTCGTCCATCAGCGCCTCGATGCTGAGCTCGATCTCGTCGGAGAGCTTGTAGCCGTCCGGGCCGAACAGCTTGATGCCGTTGTCGGCGAAGTCGTTGTGCGAGGCGGAGATCATCACGCCGAGATCGGCGCGCATCGAGCGCGTCATCATCGCCACGCCCGGGGTCGGCAGCGGCCCGAACAGCCGCACGTCCATGCCGACGCTGGCGAAACCGGCGACCAGGGCCGGCTCGATCGTGTAGCCGGACAGGCGCGTGTCCTTGCCGATCACCACCAGGTGGCGACGGTCGCCGCCGGAGCGGAACAGCTTGCCGGCGGCCAGGCCGACGCGCAGCGCCACCTCGGCGGTCATCGGATGCCGGTTGGCCTGTCCGCGGATGCCGTCAGTGCCGAAATAGGCGCGCGCGCTCATGCAAAAGGCTCTCCAGTCTGGCGAAACGATCCGAAATGCAGATTTATTCGGTTCGGGCTCCGCCGATGCTAAATCCGGGCCAACGAACGGCCTCTTAAGGCCCGATGTTAGACTGAAGATGCGGCCAGCGGAAGAATCGCTCCCGTCACGGCCTGTAAACAGGAATTACCGAACCCATGTGCGGCATCATCGGCATCGTCGGAACCGAGCCCGTCGCCGGGCGGCTGATCGACAGTCTGAAGCGGCTGGAATACCGCGGCTACGACTCCGCCGGCATCGCGGTGATCGACGAGAGCGGCCTCGGCCGCCGCCGCGCCGCCGGCAAGATCTCCGCCCTGGAAAACGTGCTGGCCGAGGAGCCCCTGCGCGGCCAGACCGGCATCGGCCACACCCGCTGGGCCACCCACGGCGCGCCGACCACCCGCAACGCCCACCCCCACGTCGCCGGCCGCGTCGCGGTGGTGCACAACGGCATCATCGAGAACTTCGCCGAGCTGAAGCGCGAACTGATCGAAGCCGGCCGGACCTTCGAGAGCGACACCGATTCCGAGGTGGTCGCCCAGCTGATCGACGCCGAGATGAGCACGGGGCTGGAGCCGCTGGACGCGCTGAAGGCGGCGCTCGACCGGCTGGAGGGCGCCTTCGCCGTCGCGGTGCTGGTCAAGGGCGACGACGACCTGGTCATGGGCGCCCGGCGCGGGCCGCCGCTGGTGGTCGGCTATGGCGACGGCGAGATGTACATCGGCACCGACGCCATGGCGGTGGGGCCCTTCACCCGGCGCGTCGCCTATCTGGACGAGGGCGACTACGTGGCCATCGACCACAACGGCGCGCGCATCTTCGACGCCTCCGGCGCGGCCATCCAGCGGCCCGTGGTGACCGTGCCGGCCTCGGCCGCCCTGGTCGAGAAGGGCAATTATCGCCACTTCATGGAAAAGGAGATCCACGACCAGCCCGGCGCCGTTCAGCACACCCTGTCCAGCTATATCGACCCGATCGGCGGCCGCGCCGCGGCGCCCGGGGGCTTCGACTTCACCAGCATTGAGCGCATCCAGATCGTCGCCTGCGGCACCGCCTCCTATGCCGGCATGATCGGCCGCTACGTGTTCGAGCGGCTGGCCGGCCTGCCCTGCGACGTCGAGTTCCCCTCCGAGTTCCGCTATCGCGAGCCGGCGGTGACCGCGGCCACTCTGGCCGTCGGCATCTCCCAGTCCGGCGAGACCGCCGACACCCTGGCGGCCCTGCGCTGGTGCAAGGCCAAGGGGCTGAAGACCGCCGCCATCGTCAATTCCCACGGCTCGACCATGGCCCGCGAGGTCGACATCTTCTGGCCGACCAACGCCGGGCCCGAGGTCGCCGTCGCCTCGACCAAGGCCTTCACCGCCCAGGTCGCGGCCCTCACCGCCCTGGCCATCGCCGCCGCTGTCCAGCGCGGCCGCATCGATGCGGCCGAAGAGGCGCGGCGGGTGGGCGTCCTGATGGAGGCGCCGCGCCTGCTGGCCGAGGCGGTGGTCGACGAGGAGGTCATCCGCGCCCTGGCCTTCGACGTCGCCAAGGCCCGCGACGTGCTCTATTTCGGCCGCGGCGCCATGTATCCGCTGGCCCTGGAGGGCGCGCTGAAGCTGAAGGAGATCAGCTACATCCATGCCGAGGGCTATGCCGCCGGCGAGCTCAAGCACGGGCCGATCGCCCTGGTCGACGAGTTTACCCCGATCATCGTCATCGCCCCGTCCGACGACCTGTTCGACAAGACCGCCTCGAACATGAGCGAGGTCATCGCCCGCGGCGGCAAGGTGATCATGATCACCGACGCGGCCGGCGCGGCCCGCGCGCCGGAAGCCGCCCGGCTGATCGTCGCCCCGACCTGCGATCCGCTGATCGCCCCCCTGGTGCTGGCCGCGCCGATCCAGCTGCTGGCCTATCACGTGGCCCTGCAAAAGGGGGCCGACGTCGACCAGCCGCGCAATCTCGCCAAGTCGGTGACGGTGGAATAGCCCGGCTATTTGCCGCCGCCGCCTCCCGCACCCCCGCCAGCGCCGCCACCGGCGCCGCCGGCTCCAGCACCGGCCCCGGCGCCCGACCCTCCGGCCGCGCCCGCCGCTCCGGCGCCCCCGGCCGTTCCGCCATTGCCGCCGGCCGCGCTAGCGCCGGCTCCGTGGCCGCCGTTGGCGCTAGCACCATTGGCGCCGTTGGCGCCATTCGCTCCGGCCATGCCGCCGTTGGCTCCGGCCGTGCTTCCATTGGCGCCGTTCGCGCCGTTCGCGCCGGCATTGGAGCCGTTTGCACGCCCGTTGGCGCCGTTCACGCCGGACGTGCCGCCGTTGGCGGTCGGACTGACGCCGGCGGTCGCGCCGGAGGGACCGATGGAAGCCGGTCCGCCGCCGCCGTTGGTGGCGCCGACCGCGCTGCCGCCGCCGCCTCCGCCGTTGCTGGCCGCGCCGTTGGTCGCGCCGTTCGATCCGTTCTGGCCGTTGTTCGCCGCGCCGCCCGCGGCGTTGACGCCGGCCGAACTGGCCGCCCCTGCCCCGCCGGCCGCCGCGCCGCCGCCGGCGGCGTTGGCGTCCGTGGGACCGCCCGCGCCGTGCAGGCTGCGCGCCAGGACCATGAGCAGGATCAGGGCCAGGACGGCGCCGGCCACGCCGATCCACACACGCCGGTCCCGCCACCAGCCGGGATGCGCCAGCGGCGGATGCGGCGGATAGTTGGGTCCCTCGACGGCCATGACGGATTCCTCGCTGGGCTTTTCGACCCAACACCACCGCCTCGGGAAGGTTCCGGCTATGGCGCGGCGCGGCGGGCTCGGCTAGGGGAAGAGCCCATGAAGCCGATCCGCAAAGCCGTCCTGCCGGTCGCCGGCCTGGGAACCCGCGTCCTGCCCGTCTCCAAGGCGACGCCCAAGAACCTGCTCAACATCGTCGACCGGCCGATCCTGTCCTACGTCGTCGCCGAGGCGCGCGCGGCGGGGATCGAGCACATGATCTTCGTGGTCGGCCGCGGCCAGGGCGCGATCGAGGACTATTTCGACCACAATACCGAGCTGGAACAGAACCTTGCCGCCAAGGGCAGGACCGAGATCCTGGCCGACGTCATGGCCGACCTGGGCAGGCCCGGCGAGATGAGCTTCGTGCGCCAGATGCAGCCGCTCGGCCTCGGCCACGCCGTCTGGTGCGCCCGCGACCTGGTCGGCGACGAGCCCTTCGCGGTCATGCTGCCGGACATGGTGAAAGACTCCGCGCCCGCCGCCCTGGCCCAGTCGGTCGCGGCCTATGCCGAGGTCGGCGGCAACATCATCGAGGTCGAGCCCGTGCCCGACGGCCAGGCGCACAGGTACGGCATCGTCGCGCTCGGCGAACGCCGGGGCCGGCTCGGGGTGATGACCGGCATGGTGGAAAAGCCCGCGCCGGGGACCGAGCCCTCCAACCTGTTCATCAGCGGCCGCTACATCCTGCAGCCGGAGATCTTCGCCCTGCTCGGCGACCACCAGACCGGCGCAGGCGGCGAGATCCAGCTGACCGACGCCATGGTGCGGCTGATGCGGACGCAGGCCTTCCACGCGCTGGAATACGACGGCGTCACCTACGACTGCGGCGACAAGCTCGGCCTCCTGCGCGCCAACGTCGCCCTGGCCCTCAAGCGCTCCGACATCGGCGCCGACGCCCGCGCGATGATCGAGGGATTGCTGAAGCGGACGTAGATACGACCTTCGCTCACTACTGAGACAATGTCGCCGGAGCAGCGGGAGCGCCTAGCCCCCCGCGGCGTGATAACCCCGATACCAGGCGACGAACCGCGCCAGCCCGTCTTCCAGGGCGACCTTCGGGGCATGACCGGTCAGGGCGGCGATCTTCGAGGTGTCGGCGAAGGTGGCCGAGACGTCGGCGGCGGACTTTTCCGCCATCACCGTCCGCGCCTTCACGCCCAGTAGCCGCTCCAGGGTCGCGATCAGGGTCGAGACGCTTTCCGGCCGGCCGGCGCCGATGTTCAGCAGCCGGTGGCGCGGTTCCTCGGGCGGCCGGTCCAGCACGGCGACCACGCCGTCGACGATGTCGTCGATATAGGTGAAGTCGCGCTGCAGCCGGCCCTGGCCGAAGACCTGGAGCGTCTCCCCCGCCAGCATGGCGCGGGTGAAGTCGTAATAGGCCATGTCCGGCCGGCCCCAGGGCCCGTAGACGGTGAAGAAGCGCAGGCCCGTCTGCGGCAGGCCGTGGAGATGGGCGTAGGCGGCGCTCATCAGCTCGTCCGCCTGCTTGGTGGCGGCATAGAGCGACACCGGCGGCTGCAGCACGTCGTCCTCGGAGAACGCCCTGGCGATGCCGCGCTCGCCATAGACCGAGCTCGACGAGGCATAGACCAGGTGCTCGAAGCCGCTCACGGCGCGGCAGGCCTCCAGCACCGCCAGATGGCCGGTCAGGTTGGAGCGGCCATAGGCGTGCGGATTGTCATGGCGGACCCCGGCCTGGGCGGCGAGATGGACGACGCGCCGCGCCCCGCTCTCGCGCACCAGGCCGGCGAGTGATTCGGCCTCGGCGATGTCGAGTCGCCGCAGCCGGAAGCCCGGTTTGGTCGCTAGCCCGGCCACGCGCGCCTCTTTCAGCGCCGGATCGTAATAGGCGCTGAAGCTGTCGACGCCGATCACGGCCTCGCCGCGGTCCAGCAGGCGCTCGGCGACGGCGCGGCCGATAAACCCCGCTACGCCTGTCACGACAATGGGTTGCGCCCCGCTCACCGGCTCGATGGTCCCGTCAGGCCGCGGCGCCGAACGGCGTCGCTCCGCGTTGTCCTAGACCACGGCGCGACATGGAGTCGACGGACCCGTCATCAACGTGTCAACCTGCGGTCGGAATTAGGCACGAGCCGGAGTCCACGGGGCTCCGTCCGGAATAGCGGTCCAGGCTTCCAGCGAGGGGCGGTCATGCGTGTGCTCATTCTTGGCGGCGACGGCTTTTGCGGCTGGCCGACCGCGCTGCACCTGTCGGCGTGCGGCTGCGACATCGGCATCGTCGACAACCTCTCGCGCCGCGACATCGACGCCGAGCTCGACGTCCAGTCGCTGACGCCGATCTCGACCCTGGCCGCCCGCATCGAGGCCTGGCGCGAGGTCGGCGGGCGGACCATCGACTATTTCCCGCTCACCCTCGGCCGGGACTATGACGAACTGCTGGAGCTGATCACGGGCTGGCGGCCGGACGCGGTGGTGCATTTCGCCGAGCAGCGAGCCGCGCCCTATTCGATGAAGTCCTCGCGCCACAAGCGCTACACGGTGCGCAACAATGTCTGCGCCACCCACGACCTGCTCGCCGCCATCGTCGAATCCGGGCGGGACGTGCACCTGGTCCATCTCGGCACCATGGGGGTCTACGGCTATGGCGCGACGGCCGGGGCCATCCCCGAAGGCTATCTGACGGTGAAGGTCGAGTCGGACGGCGAGTGGGTGGAGCGGGAGATCCTGCATCCGGTTTCACCAGGCTCGATCTACCACATGACCAAGACCCAGGATCAGCTGCTGTTCCAGTTCTACGCCCGCAACGATTCGCTGCGCATCACCGACTTGCACCAGGGCATCGTCTGGGGCTGCCAGACCGAGGAGACCCGGGCCGATCCGCGGCTGGTCAACCGCTTCGACTATGACGGCGACTACGGTACGGTGCTGAACCGCTTCCTGATCCAGGCGGCGCTCGGCCATCCCCTGACCATCCACGGCTCCGGCGGCCAGACCCGCGCCTTCATCAACATCCAGGACACGGTGCGCTGCATCGCCCTGGCGCTCAGCCGCCCGCCGGCGGCCGGCGAGCGGGTCAAGATCTGCAACCAGATGACCGAATGCTGGCGGGTGCGCGACCTGGCGGGCATGGTGGCGCGGCTGACCGGCGCCGCGGTCGAGTTCGTCGCCAACCCCCGCCACGAGGCCAGCGAGAACGAGCTGGCCGCCTGCAACCAGACCCTGATCGGCCTGGGCCTGGAGCCGATCACCCTGGAGGCCGGCCTGATGACCGACATCGTCGAGATCGCCCGCGCCCACGCCGACCGCGCCGACTTGACCAAGATCCCCAGCGCCGCCGCCTGGAACGCCGAACGCGCCGCGGCCCTGGCCGCCGGCGGCGAAGAGGAGCGGCTGCGGGCGGTCTAGGCGCTCGCCGCCTCGCGCGGGGCGGCGCCTTCGGCTATGGGAGGCCGATGAGCGTCCTGCCCGCCAACTTCACGCTGCTGCAGGTGATTCCGGACCTGGAGACCGGCGGCGCCGAGCAGACGACGCTGGACGTGGCCGAGGCCGTGGTGCGCGCCGGCGGCCGGGCGATCGTCGCCTCCCATGGCGGCCGGATGGTCGCCGACCTGGAGGCGCGCGGCGCGACCTGGGCGCCGATGCCGGTGCAGTCGAAGAACCCGCTGGTGATGGCGGCCAATCGCGGCCGGCTGCTCGGGCTGATCCGGCGCGAGCGCGTCGACCTCGTCCATGTCCGCTCGCGCGCCCCGGCCTTCGCGGCGTTTTCGGCGGCCAAGGCGGCGGGCGTGCCGTGCCTGGCCACCTATCACGGCCTCTACAGCTCCGGTAACCCGTTGAAACGGAGCTATAATTCGGTGATGACCCGGGGTCCGGTGACCATCGCCAATTCCGCCTTCACCCGCGACCACGTCATCGCCGAGCACGGCATCGACCCGGCCAGGGTGATCGCCATTCCGCGCGGCGTCGATATCGACCGCTTCGACCCGGCCAAGGTCGCGCCGGCGCGGGCCGCGGACCTGCTCGCCCGTTGGGGGATCGCGGCGGGCGACGCCCGGGTTCGCTTCATCCTGGCCGGCCGGCTCAGCCGCTGGAAAGGCCAGCGCCTGCTGATCGACGCCGCCGCGACGCTGAAGGCCGCCCACGGCGACGGCTTCCTGGTCATCCTGGCCGGCGACGACCAGGGCCGCTCAGGCTATCGCCACGAACTGGAGGCGGCCATCGCCGCCGCCGGCCTGGCTGAGACCGTGCTCCTGGTCGGCCATTGCGACGACATGCCGGCGGCCTATCTGGCGGCGGATGTCGCAACCGCCCCCTCGCTCGATCCCGAACCCTTCGGCCGCACCGCGGTCGAGCCCCAGGCCATGGGCCGGCCGATCATCGCCGCCGACCACGGCGCGCCGCGCGAGACCGTGGCGGCGGGCGAAACCGGCTGGCTGTTTGCGCCCGGCGACGCGGCGGCCCTGGCCGACGCGATGGCGCGGGCCATCGCCGCCGGGCCGGAGCGCCGCGCGGCCATGGGCGCGGCCGGCCAGGCGCGCGCGCGGCGGCTTTATTCCGCCGCGGCCATGTGCGAAGCCACGCTGGACGTCTACGCCGGGGTGCTTGGGAGCCGCTTGTGAGCCGCAAGTCGCGTGAAATCCGCAAGATCCTGGTGATCAAGCTCGGCGCGCTCGGCGATTTCGTCCAGGCGCTGGCGGCGATGCAGCACATCCGCGAGGCCCACCCCGAGGCCCACATCACGCTTCTCACCACCCCGCCGTTCGAGGCCCTGGCCAGGGCCAGCCCCTATTTCAACGCGGTCGAACCCGATGGCCGGCCGGGTGGGATCGGCGAGACCCTTTCGCTGATCCGGCGGCTGCGCGGCGCCGGCTACGACCGGGTCTACGACCTGCAGACCTCGTCGCGCTCCAGCTTCTACTTCCAGATGCTGCGGCCGTTCCCGCCGCAATGGTCGGGGGTCGCCTTCGGCTGCAGCCTGCCGCAACGCAACCGCGACCGCGGCAAGATGCACACCCTGGAGCGCCAGGCGCAGCAGCTGAAGGACGCCGGCATCTGGCCGGACGCGCCGCTGACCTCCGGCTCGGCCCCGCCGGCGGACCTGAGCTGGATCCTGAAGAAGACCGGCGCGGCGCGGCCGATGAATTCAGGCGCCGCCCCACGGCCCTATGCGCTGCTGGTCCCCGGCGCCTCGGCCCACCGGCCGGAAAAACGCTGGCCGGTCGACCGCTTCGCCGAGCTCGGCCAGTATCTGCGCGAGCGGGGGCTGGATATTCTCATCGTCGGCGGGCCGCAGGAAAGCGCCCTGGCCATGACCATCCAGCGCAAGGTGCTGGCCCGCGACCTCACCGGCCGAACCGACTTCGCCCAGATCGCCGCCCTGGGCGCCCGCGCCGCCCTGGCGGTCGGCAACGACACCGGCCCCATCCACCTGATCGCCGCGGCCGGCGCGCCGACCCTGGTGCTGTTCTCCGCGGCTTCCGACCCGACGCTGTGCGGCCCGCGCGGCCACGTGGCCGTGCTGCAGGCGGAGAATCTCGACGAACTGCCGGTCAGCGACGCCATCGCCGCGGTCAACCGGCTGGTCCCCAGCATGCCGAACGACGCGCTGAGGCGCCTGCCCGGCCTTGATCGGCGCTAGGCGCTTGGTCATATGTCAGGGGAAGCGTAAGGTTTCGCCACCTATGCTTATTAACGCCAACGGTTCAGGAGACCTTGCCTATTCGTCGTCCCATGCCAGCGCCCCCGTCCAAGGACGGCCCGCGCATCAATGAAGATATCCGCGTCCCCCGCGTGCTGCTGATCGATGAGCACGGTGAAAAACAAGGGGTCATGCCCACCGCCTCCGCACTAGAAGCCGCCGAGGAAGCTGGGCTGGATCTGGTGGAGGTCTCTCCGAACTCCGACCCGCCGGTCTGCAAGATTCTCGATTACGGCAAGTACAAGTTCGAAGAACAGAAGAAGAAGGGCGCGGCCCGCAAGCGCCAGAAGCTGGTCGAAATCAAAGAGATCAAGCTCCGCCCGAACATCGACACCCACGACTACGACGTCAAGGCCCGCGCCATGCACCGCTTCTTCGAGGAGGGCGACAAGGTGAAGGTGACCTTGCGCTTCCGCGGCGGCGAGATGCGCCACCCCGAGCTGGGCATGAAGCTCCTGCAGCAGGTCCGTGCCGACTTCGACCCGGTCGCCAAGGTCGAATACGAGCCGCGCATGGAGGGCCGCCAGATGATCATGATCCTGGCGCCGCGCTGACCCGCCGCGCCCGGTTCGGCCCGCCGCCGCGTGACGGATTTGTGACGCCGACCTCGCGTTTTCCGCCTTCCGGAGACAAATAGGCCGCCCGCCTGATGCGCGGATGTCACGCTCCGCGCTCACGGGCTCGTGATCGGTTTCTGGCCGCTTGTGGCGAAGAGCGAGCCGGACTATTTGCGGAACATGACCGCCGATCAGGTATCTTCGACGGGCGGGCGGTCTTCCGCCGCGCTCTACACCCTCCTGTCGGTGATGTTCATCAACATGATGGGCTTCGGCGTCATCGTGCCGTTTCTGCCCTTCTACGCCGCCTCCTTTCACGCCGCGCCCTGGGAGATCGGGCTGGTCTTCTCGGCCTATTCGGTCGGCTCGTTCTTCGGCGAACCCTTCTGGGGCAAGCTGTCCGACCGGCTGGGACGCAAGCCGATCCTGATCTCGACCGTGGCGGCCAACTGCCTCTGCTACGGGGCCCTGGCCTTCGCGCCCAACATCTGGTTCGCCATCGTCATCCGGGTCCTGGGCGGCATGGCGGCCGGCAACGGTTCGGTGGTGCAGGGCTATATCGCCGACGTGACCCCGGTGGAGCTGCGCGCCGGCCGCATGGCCAGGCTCGGCGCGGCCTACAATCTGGGCTTCATCCTGGGCCCCTTCGTCGGCGGCGTCCTGGCCAAGCCCTCGGAGGGCACGGCCGGCTATCACCTGCCGCTGCTGCTGTCGTCGGCCCTGGCGCTTTGCTCGGCCATCGGGATCGCGCTGATCGTCAAGGAAAGCCGCGAACGCCGCCACGACCACGGGCCGCAACCCAGCCGCTGGGCGATGTTCGGCTTCGCCGTCCGCCACCCCGTGGTCGGCCGCCTGATGCTGCTCACCTTCTCGGTCGGCGTCGCCTTCACCGCCATCGAGAGCACCTTCGCCCTATGGGCGCGGCACCGGTTCGGCTGGGAGCCGCGCGAGGTGGGCCTCTGTTTCGGGGTGACCGGCGCGGTCTCGGCCGGCTGCCAGTTCCTTCTGACCGGGCCGCTCTCCCGCCGCTTCGGCGAGGGGCGGATGCTGGCGGTGGGCATGGCCGGCAGCGTGCTTTGCAACGCGCTGCAGACCATTTCCCCCTCGGGGGCGTTCAGCGTCGCCCTGATGGCGCTGATGGCGCTTTCCCAATCGGTGGCCTTTCCCAATTCCGGCGCGCTGCTGTCGCGCAGCGTCGACCCTGACCACCAGGGCCAGATCATGGGACTGAACAACGCCACCGGCGCGCTGGCGCGGGTGGTCGGGCCGCAGTTCGGCCTGGCGCTGCTGATGATGAACATCAACGGGGCCTTCTATCTCGGCGCGCTCATCGTCGCGCCGGCCATCCTGCTGGCGCTCGGCGCAGGCCGCGCCGCCTCGCGCGAGAACATTGCGCGGCTCAGCCCCGTGATGGCCATGCGCACCGCCCCGGAAAGCGGTTGATCGCTCTCTAGTCCCGGTCGGGCGCGCCCAGCGGGAAGAAGGCGCGATAGGGCCGCGCGCCATCCACCGCCCGCGCCACCGACGGCCGCGCCAGCAGGCGGGCGCGATAGGCGCGCAGATGCCCGAACTTCGCATCGATCCCGTGCGCCCAGTCGGCGAAGAACAGCGACGGCGCCGCGGCGCAATCGGCCATGTCGAACGCCTCGCCGCTGGCCCAGGTCCGCGTCGCCATCACCCCGTCCAGCCAGCCATAGGCGGTGTCCAGCGTGCGCCGGGCCTCGGCGACCCCAAAGGCGTCGCGGTCGGCTTCCGGGCGCAGGCTGTCGCCGACGATCTTCTGCATCGGGGTCATGACGTAGTTGTCGAAGATGCGGTCCATCATCCGCGTCCGCACGGCCGCGTCGGGCTCGGCCGGGATCAGGGTCGCGGCCCCCGGATAGCGCGCCGCCAGGTGCTCGATGATGGCGCTGGACTCCACGATGGTCCGCTCCCCGTCGACCAGCACCGGGAACCGCAGCAGCGGCCAGAGCGCCGCAAGCCGGGCGCCATTGTCCGGATGGTCCTGGTCCACCATGCGCAGGGTGAACGGGGTGTCGTTCTCATGGAAGGCGATGAACACCTTCTGGCAGTAGGACGAGAACGGATGGGCGTAGAGTTCGAGGGTCATCGGCGTCTCCTAGGGCCAAACAGGGTATCCGAACAGGCGCCGCAGCGTCAGGTCGGATCGGCGGTTGACGGCGGCCCGCCAAGCCGGCTGAGTGGAGCCAAGGCGCGCTCCTTAAAAGCGGGCGGCCGAATTGAAGAGGAAGCCCCATGGCCGCAAAAACATTTCCCGTCGAAGCCAGCCACATCCTGATGTTCGCCCGCTCGGTCGGCGATCCCAACCCCGTCTATTCCGACGCGGACCACGCCAAGGGCACGGAGGCCGGCGGCATCATCGCGCCTCCGACCTTCGCCCAGGCCAGCGCCCAGTTCGATCCCGACTATTTCCTGCGCCCGAAGATCGGCCAGCCCTGGTTCGGCTCCGGCAAGAACCCCACCGGGACCCCGCCCCGCGAGGGCGGCGGTGGAGGCGGCGGCGGTGGAGGCGGCGGCGGCCTGCACGCCGAGCAGCATTTCGAATATCACCGTCACCTGAAGCCCGGCGACGTGCTGACCGCGACCTCGGCGCCCGGCAAGACCTGGGAAAAGGAAGGCAAGCGCTCCGGCAAGCTGGTCTTCTCGGAGTCGGTCACCGAATACCGCGACAAGAAGGGCGAACTGGTCATCACCGCCCGCTCCGTCGGCGTTCGCACCGAACGCCCCGTCGACGCGCCGGCGTCTTAAGAGGAGGATCGAGACATGGCATTGAGCGCCAGCAAGCTGAAGGAAGGCGACACCCACACCGCCCGCCTGGTCGAGGACCTGAAGCGCACCCAGATCGTCCAGTACGCCGGGGCCTCGGGCGACTACAACCCGCTGCACACCGACGAGATCTTCACCACCAAGGTGGCCGGCTATCCGTCGGTGTTCGCCCACGGCATGCTGACCATGGGCATGACCGGCAAGATGCTGACCGACTATGTCGGCGACGCGCGGCTGACCAAGTACGGCGTGCGCTTCACCAGCCAGGTCTGGCCGGGCGACACCCTGGACTCCACCGCCACCGTCAAGGCGATCAAGGACGAGGGCGGCCAGAAGATCGTCGAACTCGACGTCTCCACCGTTAACCAGGACGGCGTCCAGGTCCTCAGCGGCTACGCCGAGGCCCGCGTCGACGCCTGACGGGGGGCTCCACCCCGGAATCCTCCCCCGTTGGGCAGGGCTATCGCATATGACTGAGGAGTGAGAGCAGGAAGCTGTCGTCCCATCCGGCGCGCTTGATCTTGCCCTTGATGGATCCTTTGTCTGGATGTTGGCGCAGGAGGTTGAGGGCGAGCTTTCTGAGCAGGGCGAGGTTCTGAGGGGCGTTGTCTTTGCGGCTGCGGGCGGCGTCTTCGCCGAAGGCGACGTCGAGGACCCAGTGGAGTTGGTTCTCGATGGTCCAGTGTGTCCTGGCGACCTCGATCATTTTCTCGGCGGAGAGGTGGGTCGAGAGCAGGAACCAGCGGACGATGACCGGCTCCGGCTCTCCGGCGCTCTTGCGATAGGTCTCGACCCTGGCGACGGCGGCGAGGCCCGGGAAGTCCATCCCGGTGGCGGCGGCGACGATGGCGGTTCGCCCCTCGACGCGGTCATGGGCCTTGATTGGGCCGCTGACCGCTTCCCGGGCCGGATCGGCGGCCTCGATGAGCGCCTGCGCCTGGGCCAGCAGGGTGGGATGGTTGGCCTTCAGCGCCAGGGCGTAGTCGGCGCCGGCGTCCAGAATGGCCTGGGCGGTGTCGGCCCGGCAGTGGAGGGCGTCTGCGGTGACGATGCAGCCGTCCAGGCATAGAAGGGCCAGGGCCTGCTGAGCTCCCAGCGCTTCGTTGCGGCCCGGCGCCAGGCGCTGGCCAATCACCAGCCGCGCCTCGGCCGACCAGATGTTGACCAGATGCAGCGGGGTGGTCTTGCAGCCCCGCTCATAGGCTCCGCGCAGGGCCTTGCCGTCGATCGCCACCACGCCCTTCAGGGCTCCGGCGAAGGCGGCGGTGAACTTGGCGAAGGCCGCCTCGAACGGCTCCGGCTCGACCAGACGGAACACCCGGCTGAAGGTGTCGTGGCTCGGCGGTCCATGCTCCAGCTTCACCACCTGCTGCAGCAGGGCCAGCTTCGATCGGGCGAAGATCGCCATGTCGGTGCAATCCTCCGCTCCGCACAGCACCGCCGCCAGCGCCACGAACATCAGCTCAAGCAGGTTGTGCCGCCGGTTGCCCGCCCGTGGATCATCGACCTCAGAAAAACAGCTCGAAAACGTCTCCATCCGCCATCTCCAACCGATATGGAGACAACTTCAGAATCCCGTTCGAGCTAACAATCCGACTCCAGCGCCATATGCGATTCCCCTGCCCTTGCGGGGAGGGGTCAGGGGTGGGGTGCAGCACCGTCCGTCCGGTTGGCCGCTCGAAAAACATCGATCAAATCAGCGAGGCTTGCGCTGGCGCCCCCATCCCCAACCCCTTCCCCGCGAGGGGGAAGGGGCTCTGAGTGATCGGCCTTTGAATTTTACGGCGATCCGCGGCGGGAGAAGGAATATTGTGGTTGATCTCCAAGGGAGATTTGCGATGTCCGCCCTGCTTCTGGCTGCGGCCCTGATCGCCGCTCCGCTGCCTCCGACTCCGGCCCAGATCGCCGCCTGCACGCCACCGCACACCGTCCCCACCGCCTCGGCCGGGCGCCTGCGGCCGAAACGCCTCGCCGACCTGCCGCCGGCCTATCAGATGCGCGCGGTGCTGCGCCGGGTGGGGGACTGCGGCGTCGTGGACGTGCGCCGCGACGGCGCCTGGGTGCACGAGCTGGACGGAATGGCCGGGACCGCGCCTGCGCCCGCCGGCCGCTAGACCCCGCGCAGGGTCTCCGCCAGCAGCCGGCCCTCGGCCCCGCGGCTGGAGCCGGCGCGCCAGGCGACGACGATCTGACGGCTGGGATGGGCGGTCGCGACGGCGCGGATGCTGATCGGCGCGTCCTCGGCCAAGCCCGCCTCCACCGCCATGGCCGGCAGGAAGGAGACGCCGAGCCCCGAGCCGATCATCTGCACCAGGGTCGGCAGGGAGGTGGCCGTGAAGGTTCCCTCGTCATTGGGCCTGGGCGGCTCGATGCCGCAATTGGCCAGGACGTGTTCGCGCAGGCAGTGACCGTCCTCGAGCAGGATCAGGTCGGCGCCGGCCAGCCGCTCCGGGGCGATCGGGCCCGAACCGACCAGCGGGTGGTTGGCGGGCAGGGCCGCCATCAGCTCGTCGTCGCCGACCGCGGCGGTCTCCAGGCCCTGGGTGTCGTAGGGCAGGGCGATCAGGGCTGCGTCCAGGGCGCCGGCCTTCAGCGCCGCGATCAGCTTCTGGGTCTGATCCTCGCGCAGGAAAAGCTTCAGCTTGGGAAACTGCGCGCGCAGGGCCGGCAGCGCCCTGGGCAACAGGAAGGGCGCGATGGTCGGGATGACGCCCAGCCGAAAGCGGCCGGAGAGCGGCTGGCCGGCGCTCTTGGCCGCCTGCACCAGGTCTTCGGCGCGGGCCAGGATGTCGCAGGCGCGGCTGACCGCTTCCTCGCCGACGGGGGTGAGGATGACGCCGGCGCGGGCGCGGTCGACCACCGGCGCGCCCAATATCTTCTCCAGCTCCTGCACCCCGGCCGAGAGCGTCGGCTGGGTGACGTGCGCGGCCTCGGCGGCGCGGCTGAACGAGCCCTGTTCGGCCAGGAGCTTCAGATATTGCAGTTGGCGCAACGTCGGCAGCATGGGCAGCGATATAGGCCCGCTCGATGCTGGCTCAAAGAACAATCGATTGAATTTCTAGACGCCGATTCCCATCTTTCACTCCGCCGGCGCGGAAGCTTTGCGCCTGCAATCGCTCGATCGGCGGTGATAGGCTGCCGGGGGCCCGAAGAGAGGAAAATCGATGGACCTCGAAGCGCTGCGCGCGTCCCTGCCGGTCTATGCCAAGGACCTGAGCCTCAACCTGTCGTCGCTGGCCGCCGAGACCCTGCTCACCGACCAGCAGAAGTGGGGCTGCTTCGTGGCCTCGGCCCACGCCGCCGGGGTCCCGGCGGTCGTCAAGGCGACGGAAGCGACGGCGAGCGAATCGGGCCTCTCGGAAACCGGGATCACCGCGGCCAAGGCGGCGGCGGCGATCATGGCCATGAACAACGTCTACTATCGGGCCATCCACATCATGCACAATCCAGAGTACCGGACGCTGCCGGCGCGGCTGCGCATGAACATCATCGCCAATCCCGGGGTCGACAAGGCCGATTTCGAGCTCTGGTCGATGGCGGTCTCGGCGATCAACGGCTGCGGCGCCTGCCTCGACGCCCACGAGGCCGAGCTGAAGAAGCACGGCCTGCCCAATACGGCCATCCAGGCGGCCATGCGCATCGCCGCGGTGGTCAACGCCGTCTCCCACGTGGTCGCCGGCGAAGAGGCGGCCAACGGGTGACGGAAGGCGGGCTCGCCGACTGGCTCGGCCGCCTGGCCCCCGCCGATGCGGCGCCGCGCCTGAACGTCTGGGGCGGCGGCGTTCGGCTGGAGCAGCGGCTTTACGCCACCGGCGAGCCGCCGCCGGACGCCCTGGTGAGTTCAGTGCGCGCGGTGGTCTTCCGCAAGAGCATGGTGTGCGTGATCCGCGACCCCGACGGCTCCGGCCACGTCATGCCGGGCGGCCGGCGCGAGACCGGGGAGTCGCAGGACGCCGCCCTGGTCCGCGAGATCGCCGAGGAGACCGGCTGGCGGTTCGAGGCAGCGCGGCGCTTCGGCTTCCTGCACTTCCGGCATCTGGCGCGGCGGCCTGAGGGTTATGCCTATCCCTATCCGGATTTCTTCCAGAGCCTGCATGTGGTGGAGGCGATCGAACACGACCGCCGGCGCATCGTGCGCGACCAGTGGGAGACCCATTCGCGGATGACGCCGATCGGCCGCGCTCTGGCCAGCGTCCGCGACGAGCAGGCGCTCCTCCTGCGGCTCGCGATCGCGGCGCGGACGCGGTGAGTCGAAAGGGGCTGGCGAAGACGCCGGCCAACGCCTATATTGTCCTTCACATCGATCGTTAGCGCTGGATGGCGTTTTCGAGCGGCGGCCCAAAAGGCCAGCCGCTTTTTTGTTGGTTCGAGGACCTGACTTGCGCGGCAAGACGCGTGAAGACCGCTCCGTCCTGGAGCTCATCGACCCGGTCGCGGAAGCGATGGGTTATGAGATCGTGCGCGTTCGCCTGACGGGCGGGACCGTCTCCAGGCGGCTGCAGATCATGGCCGAGGACACGGGCGGCGACATGAATGTCGAGGATTGCGCCAAGCTGTCCCGCGCCATCGGCGACGTGCTCGAGGCCGCCGACCCGATCGCGGGCGACTATCTGCTCGAGGTCTCCAGTCCCGGCGTCGACCGGCCGCTGACGCGGCTGAAGGACTTCGCGACCTACGAGGGCTTCGAGGCCCGCCTCGAGCTCGATCGGCTGGCCGACGGCCGCAAGCGCTTCAAGGGCGAACTGGCCGGGATCGACGGCGACAACGTCGCCATCGACCTGGAGGGCGAGGCGGAGACCGCGCTGGTCCCGTTCGCCTGGATCACCGAGGCCAAGCTCGCCCTGACCGACAAGCTGCTCAAGCACGGCGCCGACCAGCGCGCCGCCCGATTGCAACACCAAGATCAGCTTCAACACGAACAGGCGTCCACGGACGCAAACCCGGAGTAGACCCATGGCCCTCAGCGGCATTTCCGCCAACCGGCTCGAACTTCTGCAGATCGCCGACGCCGTCGCGCGCGAGAAGTCGATCGAGCGCGAGATCGTCATCGAAGCCATCGAGGAGGCGGTGCAGAAGGCCGCCCGCAGCCGCTACGGCGCCGAGCACGACATCCGCGTGCACATCGACCAGAAGACCGGCGAGACCACCATCACCCGCATCGTCACGGTGGTCGACGACGAAGAACCGATCGAAAACACCTACGCCTTCAAGAGCCTGAGCGACGCCAAGCTGGACGACAAGGACGCCTTCGTCGGCAAGACCTACGAAGAGATCCTGCCGCCCTTCGAGTTCGGCCGGGTGCAGACGCAGATGGCGCGGCAAGTGGTGACCGGGAAGGTCCGCGACGCCGAGCGCGAGCGCCAGTACGAGGAGTTCAAGGATCGCGTCGGCGAGATCGTCAACGGCTCGGTCAAGCGGGTCGAATACGGCAACATCGTCGTCGACCTCGGCCGCGGCGAAGGCGTCGTGCGCCGCGACCAGGCCATTCCCCGCGAGAACTTCCAGGTCGGCGACCGCATCCGCAGCTACATCTACGACGTGCGTCGCGAGGCCAAGGGCCCGCAGATCATGTTGTCGCGCGCCCATGGCGGCTTCATGGCCAAGCTGTTCGCCCAGGAGGTCCCGGAGGTCTATGACGGGGTGATCGAGATCCGCGCCATCGCCCGCGATCCCGGCAGCCGCGCCAAGATGGCGGTGGTCTCCAACGACAGCTCCATCGACCCGGTCGGCGCCTGCGTCGGCATGCGCGGATCGCGCGTGCAGGCGGTGGTGGCTGAGTTGCAGGGCGAGAAGATCGACATCATCCCCTGGTCGCCGGACGAGGCGGCCTTCCTGGTCAACGCCCTGGCCCCCGCCGAGGTCTCCAAGGTGGTGATGGACGAGGAGGACGAGCGGGTCGAGGTGGTGGTGCCCGATGAGCAGCTGTCGCTGGCCATCGGCCGCCGCGGCCAGAACGTCCGCCTGGCCAGCCAGCTGACCGGCTGGCAGATCGACATCATGACCGAGAGCCAGGAGAGCGAGCGCCGCCAGCGCGAGTTCGCCGAACGCACCCAGCTGTTCCAGGAAGCCCTGGACGTCGACGAGGTCATCGCCCAGCTGCTGGTCACCGAAGGCTTCGCCACGGTCGAGGACGTCGCCTATGTCGACGCCTCGGAGATCGCCGCCATCGAGGGCTTCGGCGAGGACACCGCCGAGGAACTGCAGGCCCGCGCCCGCGACTTCCTGGAAAAGGAAGCCGCCGAATACGACGAGAAGCGCCGCGAACTGGGCGTCGAGGACGCCCTCCTGGACGTCGAGGGCGTCACCCTGCCGATCAGCGTCGCGCTGGGCGAGGGTGAGGTGAAGACGGTCGAGGACCTGGCCGGCCTGGTGCCGGACGACCTGCGCGGCTGGTTCGAGAACAAGGACGGCGAGCGGGTGCGCGAGCCGGGCATCCTGGAAAGCTTCGCGCTGACGCCCGAGGCCGCCGAGGCCCTGATCATGCGCGCCCGCATCGCCATGGGCTGGATCGAGCCGGAGCCGGAGCCGGAGCCGGAGGAACTGGTCGACGGCGAGTTCGCCGAGGACGAGCAGGCCCTGGCCGAGGCGGGCGAGAGCGCCTGAACCGGATCGCTGACCTGACTCACGCCACGGCCCATCGCGAACGGCGCGACCTCGTCTCCGGCGAGGTGCTGGACGAGTCCCGGCTGATCCGCTTCGTCGCCGGACCGGACGGGACGGTGACGCCGGACCTCGCCGGCAAGCTGCCGGGACGCGGCCTCTGGGTCGCCGCCAACCGGATCTCGATCGAGACGGCGGCGGCCAAGGGCGGCTTCTCGCGCGCCGCCAAGACCAAGGTTTCCGCCGCGCCCGGCCTGGCGGACCTGGTCGAGCGGTTGCTGGCGGCGCGGATTTTGGCCGGCCTCGGCCTTGCGCGCCGCGCCGGGACGCTTACCTCCGGCTTCGAGAAGGTTCGCGCCGCCATCGCCACGGACAAGGCGGCGTGGCTGATCGAGGCTGCGGACGGCGCGGCGGACGGTCGGCGCAAGCTGATCGGCCTCGCCGAAAGGCGCCCCGACCCACCCCGCGTTCTCGCCGCCTTCGGGTCCGGCGAATTGGGTTTGGCCTTGGGGGGCGAAAATGTGATACACCTCGCCTTCCTTGCGGGACGAGGGGCCGAGCGCTGGACAGTCGATGTCGAGCGATTTTCTGGCTTTCGTCCGCTCCTTCCTCAGAGTTGGCGCGAGGAGCCTTGAATGCGAGGCGGGTCGGCCCTGGGCCGCACCGTCCGCCTTCGCCTATGGACGCGCAATGCAACCCACGCGCCCGATCCTTAAGTCGGGGCCGGGCAGGTTTTGAGTAACGGATGAGCGACGCCAACGACGACAACAACAACCGGCCAGGAGGCGTACGCGCGCCCCTGACGCTGAAGCCGCGCCCCGGCGCGGTCAGCGCCGGCACGGTGAAGCAGAGCTTCAGCCACGGCCGCTCGAAGACCGTCGTGGTCGAGACCAAGCGCCGCCGCGTCGACGCGCCCCCGGGCGGCGGCGGTCTCGGCGGCCCATCAGCGGCGGAAAAGCGCGCGGCGCTCGACGTTCGTCCGCGCGAGACGCCCGCCGCGCCGGCGCCGCGTCCGGCCGCGCCGGCCAGCCCCGGCCTCAATCTTTCCAGCGAAGAGCTGCAGGCCCGCCAGCGCGCCATCGAGGCCGCCCGCGTCGCCGCCGAGCGCCGTGACGCCGAAGCCGCGCGGCAGCAGGCCGCGCGCGCCGCCGAGGAAGCCCGCCGCCGCGAAGCCGAGGCCGCCGCCGCGAAGCCGGCGGCGCCGGCCGCACCGGTCGCTGAAGCCGCCAAGCCGGCTCCGCCGGCCGCCGAGGCGGCGAAGCCCGCGCCAGCGCCGGCCGAACGCGCGCCCGAGCCGCCCCGCGCCGCGACGCCGGCGCCCCGCCCGGAACCGCGCCCCGAGCCGCGCGAGCCGCAGCGCCGCGACGAGCGCGTCTCCACCACCACCTATCGCCCGGAACGCCCGGCCAGCCCGTCCTATGGCCGGCGCGTGGAAAGCGATCGCCCCAGCCAGCCGCGCGAACCGCGCCCCGCCGGCGAGCGTCCGGCCTTCAACAACGAGCGTCCGCAACGCGCCGGCGAGACCGTGCGCTATTCGGCGCTGGCGCCCCGCCCCGCGCCCAGCCGCGACGGCGCCGGCCCGCGTGGGCCGCGTGCGCCCGGCCTCGGCCGGCCGGAACCGGCTCCCGCCACCCCCGAGATCACCCGCGCCGCGCGCCAGGCGCCGCGTCCCGGCGGCGCGCTCATCGACCGCCGTCCCGACGACGACGACGACAGCGGCGCCGCGACCAGCCGCGGCAAGGGCGCGCCCGGCAAGGCGGTCAGCCGCGTCAAGGGCGCCCCGCAGCGCCGCGAGGGCCGGCTGACCATCCAGGCCGTCGCCGGCAACGACGACGAGGCGGTCGAACGCATGCGCAGCCTGGCCTCGGTGCGCCGGGCCCGCGAGCGCGAACGCGAGCGCCGCAAGGGCGGCGGCCAGGAACAGGCCAAGATCGCCCGCGAGGTGGTCATTCCCGACGTCATCACCGTCCAGGAACTGGCCGGCCGCATGGCCACGCGCGGCGTCGAGATCATCAAGTTCCTGATGCGCCAGGGCCTGATGCTGAAGATCAACGACGTGATCGATTCCGACACCGCCGAACTGGTGGCCACCGAGTTCGGCCACACCGTCCGCCGGGTCTCCGAATCCGACGTCGAGGAAGGCTTCATCGGCGCCGAGGATGTCGACGACCATCTGCTGCCCCGCCCGCCGGTGGTGGCGGTCATGGGCCACGTCGACCACGGCAAGACCAGCCTGCTCGACGCCCTGCGCTCCACCGACGTCGCCGGCGGCGAGCATGGCGGCATCACCCAGCATATCGGCGCCTATCAGGTGCGGCTGAAGGACGGCGAGCGCGTCACCTTCCTCGATACCCCGGGCCACGCGGCCTTCTCGGCCATGCGCGCCCGCGGCGCCAACGTCACCGACATCGTGGTGCTGGTGGTGGCCGCCGACGACGGCGTCATGCCGCAGACCATCGAGGCGATCAATCACGCCAAGGCGGCGAACGCGCCGATCATCGTGGCGATCAACAAGATCGACAAGCCGGACGCCGACCCCACCAAGGTGATCAACGAGCTGCTGCAGCACGAGATCGTCGTGGAGTCCCTCGGCGGCGACACCCAGGCCATCGAGGTCTCGGCCACCCAGAAGATCGGCCTGGACAACCTGATCGAGGCCATCCTGCTGCAGGCCGAGGTCATGGACCTGCGCGCCAACCCCGACCGCGACGCCGACGGCGTGGTGATCGAGTCCAAGCTGGACCGCGGCCGCGGCGTCGTCGCCACCGTGCTGGTCAAGCGCGGTTCGCTGAAGCGTTCGGACATCGTCGTCGCCGGCTCCAACTGGGGCCGGGTGCGGGCGCTGATCAACGAGCGCGACGAGCAGGTCGCCGAGGCCGGGCCCTCCGAGCCGGTCGAGGTGCTGGGCCTGGACGGCACGCCCGATCCGGGCGAGCCCTTCGCCGTGGTCGAGAACGAGGCGCGCGCGCGCGAACTCACCGACTACCGCATCCGCCAGAAGCGCGAGCGCAACATCGCTCCGGCGGGCGCCCCGGGCGCCTCGCTGGCCGACATGATGGCCCGGCTGCAGGACAAGAAGGTCTCCGAGCTGCCGCTGATCATCAAGGCGGACGTGCAGGGCTCGGCCGAGGCCATCGTCGGCTCGCTGGACAAGATCTCCACCGACGAGGTGCGCGCCCGGATCATCCATTCCGGCGCCGGCGCCATCAACGAAAGCGACGTGATGCTGGCCAAGGGGCTGGGCGCGCCGGTGATCGGCTTCAACGTCCGCGCCTCGAAACAGGCCCGCGAACTGGCCGAGCGCGAGGGCGTCGAGATCCGCTACTACGCGATCATCTACGACCTGCTCGACGACATCAAAGGCGTGCTCTCCGGCATGCTCTCCCCGATCCAGCGCGAAACCCTCCTGGGCAACGCGCGGGTGCTGGAGGTGTTCGACATCTCCAAGGTCGGCAAGGTCGCCGGCTGCCGCGTCACCGACGGGGTGGTGCGCAAAGGGGCGCGGGTGCGGATCATCCGCGAGGACGTGGTCACCCTGGAACTCGGCACCCTGCAGACGCTCAAGCGCTTCAAGGACGAGGTCAACGAGGTCCAGTCCGGCCAGGAATGCGGCATGAACTTCGGCTTCTCGGACATCAAGGTCGGCGACGTGATCGAGTGCTTCACCGTCGAGGAGATCCAGCGGACGCTGTAGAGGCGGACGCCCTCTAAGCCGGCGTCCAGGGGGATAGCGATGCGGCTTGCGGCGTTGACGGCCTGCCTTGCCCTGCTGGCGATTCCAGCCTTGGCCCAAGCCCAGCCCGGGCCTGAATCGGCGATCCCGGGCGCCGGCGGCTGGAAGATGACCTCCGTCCCGCAATCGGGCTGTTTCGCCCGCCTGCAGGGGCCGCAGGCCGACACCCTTCTGGCCATCGGCCGCGGCGACGGCATGGTCGTCGGCGCCGGCCACCCCGAGTGGAAGCTGGCGAACGGCCAGGAAAACGCCACCCTGCAGATCGATTCCGGCCCGCCCCACCCGCTGCGGGTCAGCCCGGTCGGCAATCTCGCCCTGGTGCTGATCACCGACCCGGCCATGACCAGGCAGCTGCGCGGCGCCAAGCGGCTCGACTGGACCCTGCCCAACGGCAGGTTCACGGCCGAGGTAAGCCATCTGGGCGCCGCCTTCGACGCCATCCTCGCCTGCACCAAGGCGAACACGCCGGCCAAGGCGCCTTAGGTGTGTGGTCCTGGAATGAGCTGGCGAGGGTAGGGGGTTCGCCATCGCAGGGGCCTTGGGGGGCTCAGCGAGTCGTAGGCCGTCACGAAGCCAGTATATCGGCCTTCGGGCTTTCCAGGTCATCGTAGTGGCAGGATCTGGCCGTGACGTCCTTTCCCGCAACGGCGGCCCGTACGGCCGCAGTGCGAATTGAGCGAGGTCATTGACGGTTACAATTGCCTGGAGCCTCATGGTCCCGCTGGTCAGCGCAGCACACCGTGCGCCAAGCCATGCGGGGGACGGGCCCATGCATCGTACGCCACCTGCCATAGTCTGCGCCGCCTTCGTCGCTACGGGGATTTTGCTTGCCGGCGCCGCACGGGCGGAGACGCAGGAGCAGTATGACTGGTGCTACAGCAACACCGCCACCGACGATCAGACCATCGCCGGCTGCACTGCGCTGATCGAGTCCGGGCACTATGCCGGCGTCGCTTTGAGCGGGGTCTATAACAATCGCGCGACTGGCTATGACGACAAGGGCCTGTGGGATCTGGCGGCCCAGGACATTGAAAAGGCCGTCGCGCTCGATCCGACCAATGCCGAGGCTTTCGCCAATGTCGCGGGGATCTATTTCCTGGAGGGCCAGGATGATCGCGCCATCGCCAGCTACGACCAGGCCATCAGGCTCAAACCCGGTTACGGCAACGCCTACAACAACCGCGGCTGGGTCTACAGCAAGATGGGCGACGCGGCGCATGCGAACGCCGATTACGATGCGGGGATGCAGGCCTTCGCGGTGCAGATCGCCGCGGCGCCGGCCGACCCCCTCTACTATCTTAGGCGCTGCGATGCGCGGGCCATGTGGGGCCGCGAGCTTAACTTGGCGCTGGCCGATTGCGCCAAAGCGCTTGAGCTGAATCCGGCCTATGCGGACGCGTTCGGCTCCCGGGGTCTGGTTCATTTCCGGATGGGCGATTTCGCGAGCGCGATCAAGGACTACGACGCTGCGCTGGCGATCGATCCCAACCGCGGCTCGTCCCGCTATGTTCTTGGATTGGCCAAGCTGCGCATCGGCGATCAGGCCGGCGAAAGCGACATCGCCGCGGCCAAGGTAATCGATCCCAAGGTGGTCGAGCGGAACGCCGGGCACGATATCCGCTAGACCCGGAGGTCAGCTCCATCGCCGGAGCACGACACGGCGGCTTGCCGGCTCGACCAGGAAGCTGGGGTTGCCAAGGCGCCGGCCTCGAAGGCGGTGTTGGCGTTGTCCACAGCGCCTGCTTGACCTCAGGATCCTCGGTCCCGGCCATCAGGGCCGCGGCGTCGAGGCCGGCGGCGGCGATCACCTCCGGATCGTCTCTCACCAGGCGATGAGAACGCCGCCTTGCGCACCGATGTCCGCGCGCGTTCGGCTGGCTTCGTCGGTCTGGACCTGGGCATAGGCCTGAAGCCGTCCGGAGAGTTGGGCGGTCGCCCCAAACGCCAGCCGGGCGTGGTCCCGCCCGGCGGTCGCGCCTTCGACCCTGAATGGGAAGCCCGGAGCGGCGGCGAACGAGACGGCGAGATCACGACGATCGATGAGTTCGCGGCCATAGGAAACGTCAAGGCTGGGGACCAGGGGAACCGGGCCCACGGTCAGGTGAGCCGATGCTCGAAACCCGACCGACGCAACGGCGGATCCGGCGCTCTGATTGTCGCCGGCGATTGAAAGCGGCTGGGCTTGGGAGCCGCCCCGCTCGCGGAACGCGCCGATCATGAGGTCGTCGCCCTCGACGGCGGCGTAGGGGTCGAGTTCGATCGCGCCGGCGCTCCACCGGCCCCCGAACTCGAAGCGCCCGCCGATCGCGTTCAGGTGCGTGTGGCTGCTGAACTCGCCGCCGAGGCTCGGCGCCAGGGCGAGCCGGTTGTCCCGGCCCTCGAAGTCCGCGAAGCTGACCAGTGCGGCGGCGTAGACCGGTCCGCCGACCCAGGACCCGAACACCGCGGCATGGAAGCCGGTGAAGGCGCCGGAGGTGTCGCGCCCGGGGGCTGCGAATGTCACCTGGCTGGCGCCGATCGCCGCGCCGACAGCCGTGTCCGGCCCGAAACGATGGTCGACGCCGAGGGCGACGCCTTCATCGGACGTGCGCGCCGCGACCTCGCCGATAGCCGGGAGACCGCCGTATTGGTCGATGGCCCCGAAGCCCTGCAGCCAGACTGTGTTGCCGCCGGGCGTCCTGGCCATCGGAACCGCGGCGACCGCCCCCGGCGTCGCGGCGTCGACGATGGCGGCGTCGAAGTCGTGCTCGGCCGCAAAGGCGGCGTTCTCACCCGCGACCAGTCCTTCTGGCGACAAGGCGTCGTAGGCGGCCGGAAGATCGCTGGTCGGCAGCATCGAGAGGTTATCGATCACCGGCATGAAGGCCGGCGGCATGGCCATGGCCGCGCCGTCGACGGCCGTGGCCAGGCGGCGCTGGTTCGGTGTCAGCGCGGCCGCCGCGAACGATCCAGCGACGTGCTGCGCGGTGAAGATGAGGGAATCCCCGACAAGGCTCGGCGAAAGGCTGGTCAATCCATTCGGCGTGACGATCTGCGAGAACTGACCGGTGATCCCGTCGCTCGCCTGGATGAAGTCGTACTTCTGCCCCGGCAAGACCGGCGCGCCGTCGAAACTGGTGACCTCGAGCGTGCCGCCGTTCAGCGTCAGCGGGCCGTTGACAATGAGCCGGCTGTAGGAGCTTGGCCCCACCTCCATGATCAGGACGCCCGTCGACCCAAGCGTGTACGACCCGTTCACGGTGACCGTCCCCGGGTCGTCGCCAGAGGTTTGCTGGCCGTAGTTCATGATCTGGCCGTTGACGACCATTGTCCCGAACACCTGGCCGCCCGGCTGAATCCACAACGTGCCTTTCAGGACCGGCGGGGGCCCCGCGTCCAAGATCGCCTGGGCCGACAGCTTGCCGCCGGACCCGACGGCGATCTGCCCCGGCAAGGCGAGCAGCGGAGCGCCCACCAGGATGTCGCCGCCGCCGGTGACGTCGATCACGGTGTTGTAGAGGAGGGCCAGCGTGGTGGTGAAACGAGCGACCGCGCCGCTGCCGACCGTCAGGCTCGAGATGGAGTCGTTGCTGCCGATGTTCGCCTTGGGCGCGGTCAGCGTCGAAGACCCCTCGAGATCGATCGAGCCGCCGAGGAGCAGGAGCGCGTTGCAGCCGCAGGTTCCGGTGATGTTCACCTGGGAGCCGTTGGTGATGTGCGCCGAGAAATTGGCGTCCTGCGAGACGAGCGCGCCCACGGTCACTTGCGCATTGTCGAAGTTGATCGTCGCCTGGTCGCCCGTGCCGATCTGAATGTAGTGATCGATGCTGAGCTGACCGCCTCCGCTTACGGTGAGCGTCTCGACGCCGCCCTGACCGGACCCCATCACCAGGTCCCCGTCGCCGGTGAGAGAGAGCGTCGAGCCGCCCTTCATCGTCAAGGTCGATTGCGGCCCATCGAGGGTGATCCCACCCGGGGCGTTCATCGTGCTGCCGCTGTCGAGCGTCAGCGAGGCGGCGCCGCTCTGGCCGACGCTGACGGGGCCGTTCGCCGTCAGCGTCGAACCGCCTTCGACAGTCACCACGCCGACCCCGGAAGCGCCCAAAACGAGGGCGCCGTTGATGGTCGCCTGGCTGCCGCTCTCCAGGCCGAGGCTGCCGACGCCCGAGCCGGCGGCCAGCGTAACGCCGCCGGCGAACGTGGCTTGCGCGGCGCCGGACAGCGAAACGGACCCCAAGCCAGGTCCAGCCGCCACGGTGAAGGGGCCGTTGAAGGTGGCCGTCGAAGCGCTCTGGATCGAGACGGAGCCGATGCCCGCTCCGGCGGACACCACGGCCTTGCCGTTGACGGTGATGGTCCCGGGCGAGGCGCCGTCGCCCACATCCAGCGCGCCGATGCCCGCATTGCCGACAGTCAGGTCGGCGACGGTGAGCTCACCGCCGGTGAAGATGTTGATCGCGCCGTTGGCCGTCGTCGCGTTGCCGAGCGTCAGACTCTGGCTGCTCAGATCGAGGCTGGCGCCATTGCGGATATTGAGCTGGCCCATGCCGACCTCGCCGACGTGCAGGGCGGCGTCGCCGAGATTGAGGGTCGAGCCCGAGCCATCGAGACTGATGATGCCGAAGCCGCCGACGGATCTGCCAAGATAGACGTTGTCGCCGCTGACCTTCAGCGTTCCTCCGTTCGAGACCGTCAGGCCGCCGATGCCCTGGTCGCCCAGCGTCAGCGTTCCGCCGATGTCCCACTCGGCGCCGCTCACCAGGCTGCTGCCGAAGCCGCTCGCCGTGACCCCGAACGTCACGTCGGCTGTTCCGCTGTCGAACTTGACGCCGTTTTCCAGGCTGATGTCGCCGCGGCCGCTGACGCCGATGCGCAGCGTCTGGCCGGAAGCGAACGAAAAGGCCGACCCCTCGTCCTCGATCACGATCTGGCCCGTGCCGCCCTTCTGTTCGCCGATGTCGAGCTGCGCGCCCTTGAACGTCACCGAGCCGCCGTTGCTCACGGTAAGCGTGCCCGTCCCGCCATCGCCGACCGTGAGCTCGGCGCCCATCGTCCAGCTCGTGCCGGCGTTCGTGACCGTCACCTTCCCGGTGCTGCCTGCCGCCGCCGCCAGGTCGATGGCGGCGCCGCCGGTGTCGAGAGTGAAGCCTTGGTTCAGGTCGAGCTCGCCGGCGCCGGCATTGCCGATGTCGAACGTCCCGATGGACGGGAAGGTGATCGACGATTCGGCGCCGGACAGCTGAAGCGTGCCCTTGCCGCCAGCGGCGTTGCCGAGGTTGAATTCGTCGCCCTTGAGGGTGAGCGAACCGCCGTCGCTGACGGTCAGCGAGCCTGTGCCCGCGTCGCCGATCGTGAAGTTGCCCGAGGCGGTCCAGCTGGTTCCGGCGTCCTTGACGCTCGCCGTCCCCGATCCGCCGGCCAGAGCGCCGATCGTCACATCGGCGGTTCCGGTATCCAGCGTAAAACCCTGGTCCAGCTCCAGCGAGCCCGCCCCGGCATTGCCGACCTGGAAGATCGAGCCGTTCGGGAACGTGAACGAGGAGCCGGAGCCGGACAGCCCGAGGGCGCCGACCGAGCCGGCGAGGCGGCCAAGCCGGACGATGGCGCCATTGATCGCGACCGCGCCGCCGTCGCTGACGGTCATGACGCCGTCGCCGGCATAGCCCACATTCAAGGCGCCGTTGACGGTCAGCATCGAGCCCGCGCCCTCGATCGTCACCGTCGCGTTGCCGCCGGCGGCGGTGGACAGCGCGAACGCCAGATCGGTCGGCAATCCCGAGATGGCGTTGGCCGTGACCTTGCCGCCGTCGGTGATGTCGAGAAAGCTGTTCGCCGTGCCGGCGCTGACCGTCATGAAATCGCCGGTGGTGACCACGCCGCCGGCGCCGACCGTCATGCTGCCGGCGCCGAGCTCGCCATCGTAGAGCGGGCCGGTCGTCTTCCACGATCCGTTGACCGTGACATTGCCGCTGGAGCCCGCGAAGCCGCCGATGAAGCCGTTGCCGCTGCTGACCGTTGCGCCCGACTGGATGTTCAGCGTGCCGACGCTGCCCTCGCCAACGGTGAGGAAACTGCTGGCGGTCAGGTTGCCGCCCAGCTCGAGGTCGCCGTCGATGTGCACCTCGGGTGCTTGCAAGGTGGCGCCCGACGGCGCCGTCACGGTTGTTTGTCCTTCGATGTAGATCGCCCCGGCCGCGGAATATTTTCCGCCCGCCAGCATGTACTGGGCGGGGTTCTGCATATCGACGTTGGTGAGGTTGATCGCCGTGCCGGCGCTCAGGCCCCCATTGAAGTTGACCACGCCGGCCTCGGCCGTGACGAAGGTGGCGAAGGCAGAGCCATCCGTATCGAGGGTGAGGGTGACGCCGGACCCGGGCGGTTGGCCCGAGGAGAACAGACTGTTGTAGGCGCCGCCCCCGCCGCCAACCGTCGTGCTGAGAAACGTCGTCCCGTTGCTGACCGTGCCGATGACCAGGTTGTCGTTGGGACCGGGCGGCAGCTTGCCGAGGCAGACGCCGGAATTGGGATCGATGGACGAATAGGCCCCGTCCCAATCCTGCCCGTCGGTGAACGAGCCGTTCGGGCTGACCAGCGTGTCCTCGGTGGGCTCGTTGGTGACGCCCTTGTATTCATAGACGTTCTGGGCCACGAAGCAGTAGATGCGGCCGGGATCGGCCCTCGCCGCACCGGCGCCGATGAGGCCGGCGAGCAGCCCGATCGGAATCGCGGCCAACAAGGCATTCCGCCTTGTCCGGCAAACCGTCGCCGAGCCTGAAGACCGGTTCGTCATCGCCCCACCGCGCTGCCCCGCGCGTCGACCCCCGGAGCGGCCGGCGCCGAGGCAAAACCTAACAGTCCGGGCTTCGCGTCTAAATTGGACCTGAGGTCTTGGGTCTGGTCTCGGAATCCGGCATGGTCTTAAGACCTCTCTGGACGGACGCGGACCGATGAAGCTGCTGGTCGTTGATGACCAGGCGATCGTGCGCCAAGGCATCGCCGCGTTGCTGGCGCACGATGATCGGCAAACCGTCGTCCTCGAGGCGGAAGACGCCGAGTCGGGACTGCTGCTTGCCGTGAACCACCCGGACCTCGACGCGGTGTTTCTTGACCTGGCGATGCCCGGCGTCGGCGGCATGGACGCTATCGAGGAGTTCGCGCGACGGCGTCCCGACGTTCCGATCGTCGTGCTCACCGCCTCGGACGACCCGGGCAAGGCGCGCCAGGCGTTCGAGCGAGGCGCGCTCGGCTATGTCCCCAAGACGGCCAACGCCGGCACGCTGCGGGCGGCGCTGACGCTCGTGCTCAGCGGCGAAGCCTTCGTGCCGGCCCTGTTGCTGCGGGAAGGCGGACCGGCTCGCCGTGACAGCCGCGCCGGCGCCAACGCCGGCCTGACGACACGACAAAGCGATGTGCTCAACGGCATGGCCCTTGGCCTCTCCAACAAGGCCGTCGGCCGCCGTCTCGGCATCTCGGAAAAAACGGTCAAGGCTCACGTGACCGCCGTTCTCCGCTGCCTTGGCGCCGCCAATCGCACTGACGCCGTCGGCGAGGCCCGGGCGCGCGGACTGGTCTGAGCCCGCCGCGTCTAAGCTGCGCCCGCGGCCTGGCGAATGAGATTGGCGGTCGTCGCCCGGAGCTTGCCGGCGACAACCGGCTTGTGGAGAAGCAGCAGCCCCGTTTCATTGATCCGCTGCAACAGGGCCGGCGTGGTGTCGCCGGTCACCAGCACCGCCGGAATGGCCACGCCGAAGGCGGCGCGGACCGCCTCGACGACACCGTCGCCGGTCTCATCGCCGCGCAGACGCCAGTCACAGAACATCAGGCTGGGCGGCCGACCTTCCAGCCGCTCCAGCGCTTCGGACGCCGTCTCGGCGGCCACGACCTGATAGCCCCAGCCCTCCAACGAGGCTTGCATCGCCTGCCGGACGCTGATCTCGTCGTCCACGACCAGGACAAGGCCCGCGCCGGCGCCAAGGGCGGTGTTCGCCTGAACCGCCGCCTCTTGCTCTTCGAAAGCAGCGATCGGCGCCTGCACAAGGAAGGCGCTGCCTTTGCCGGGCCTGGAGCGCAACTCGATCGGGCAGTCGAGAAGCGCGGCCAGCCGCTTGGTGATGGCAAGGCCCAACCCCAGGCCCTTGCGCCGGTCCCGCTCCGGATTGGAGACCTGGAAGAACTCTTCGAACACCTTTTGCGCGTTCTCGGCCGCGATGCCGGGTCCGGTGTCCCACACGCCGATCGTCAGACGCGCGCCGCGGCGGCAGCCGACCAGGATTCGCCCGTTCTGGGTGTGCCGAACCGCATTGGAGACGAGATTGCGCAGCATCTCCTCAAGAAGGATCGGGTCCGTGCGGACCGCCAGCGAGCAAGGCTGGACCGTCAGCGTCAGGCTCTTGGCTGCGGCTTGAAGGACAAACTCCCGCCCGATGCGCTCCAGCAGCGGCTGGATCGGAAACACCTTGTCGGTGCGGGTGGTGACGCCCGCGTCGAGCGATGAAATGTCGAGCAAGGCGTTGAACAGGTCGTCCATGGCATGGAGCGACTCTCCGATCTGATGGGTGAGGCGGCGCGCCGTTCCGTCCAGTCGCCGGCCTTGAAGGGCATCGAGGAACAGGCCCATCGCATGCAACGGTTGGCGCAGATCGTGACTGGCCGCCGCAAGAAAGGTTGTCTTCGCCGAATTCGCGGCTTCGGCGCGCTCCTTCTGAAAGATGAGATTCTGCGCCAGTTCAATGTTCTCGAACTTCAACCGTAGCGCCTCCGCCAGGGAGCGTCCCTGCTCAAGGCCAAGCAACGCCAACGCGATCGCAAGAACGGCGTCCATGATGCTCAGCACCCAATGGATGGGGTCGCCTCGGCTGGCGCTCCAGATTGCGAACGGCACGGTCGCCGGCGCAAGAAGCGCATAAAACGCTGGGGTATAGCTGCCCAGCGACGACACCGAACTTGCGATGGCCGTGCAGACGACAAGCAGCACCCACAGTTGCTCGATGAGGCTGCCAGGCCTCGCCAGCCAGATCTCGGCGTAACCGAAGCGGCAGCCTTCGACGAAGCAGGTGACGCTGAACAGCACCGCCCAGAGCCGCCAGTTCGCATCCGCAGGACTCTTGCGCCAATAGACTTGGCACAGGATCAACTGGCCAAGCGCGATCGCGGTTGTCGCCGCGAGCCACCAGAGCACGCGGGCGGTGAGCGAGGGGTCGGAATGGATGAGCACCCAGCAAAGGAGGCCAACCCCGAACAACGCGCTGAGCACGCCGACGGGGGCGCTCCTGTAGAGCCCCTTGACGCGCTCGCCGGCGACCTGGTCACCCCAAGAGGCCCGCTGCGCGCTTTCGACCGACTTGACCATCCCCGTCCGCACCAAGAGCGCGACCTAGCAGGCTGGGCGGAATACTCGCAGGCAAACGGCGCGGCGGCCAGCCTAGTTGCCGGCGATCGCCTCCTCGACGTCGCGCAGGCGGTCCTTGCCGAAATAGAGTTCGCCGTCGACCAGGAAGCTGGGGCTGCCGAAGGCGCCGGCCTCGAAGGCTGTGTTGGTGTTGTGCATCAGCGCCTGCTTGACCTCAGGATCCTCGGTCCCGGCCATCAGCGCCGCGGCGTCGAGGCCGGCGGCGGTGAGGGCGGCGGCGATCACCTCCGGATCGTCCATCTTCAGGCCCTGCTCCCACATGGCGCCGTAGACCGCCTCGACATAGGGCTCGAACACGCCCTGGCGCTGGGCGGCGACCGCGCCCCGCATGATCTTCAGCGTGTTGACCGGGAAGTGCGGGTTGGGGCGATAGGCGGTCAGGCCATGCCGGCGCACGAAGCGCTGGGTCTCCAGCCCCTCATAGGCCAGCTTGTTCTTGATGCCGGCGAAGGCCTCGGCCGGCGAGCGGTTGCCGGTGAGCTTGAAGAGGCCGCCGAGCAGCACCGGCACGTATCTGAATTTTATCCCGGTGCGCGCCTCGATCCCAGGGATCACCTTGTGGCTCAGATAGGCGTTCGGGCTGCCGAAGTCGAAATAGAACAGCACATTGCTCGGGGCGGCCATCACCAGGTCTCCGCATAGGGGCGCAGGTCCAGTTCCTGGGTCCAGCCGTCGCGCGTCTGCTGGTGCAGGGTCCAATAGGCCTCGGCGATGGAGCTCGGCTCCATCAGCCGGCCAGGCTCGATGTTTTCGGCCGCCTCCTGGCCCTGGGCGGCGGCGATGCGGCCGCGCACGAAGGCGGTGTCGACCCCGGAATCGATGACCAGGTGGGCGACGTGGATGTTCCGCGGCCCCAGTTCGCGGGCCATCGACTGGGCGACGGCGCGCAGGCCGAACTTGGCGGCGGCGAAGGCGGCGTAGCCCTTGCCGCCACGCATGGAGGCTGTGGCGCCGGTGAAGAAGATCGAGCCCTGCCCGCGCGCCAGCATCAGCCTGGCCGCCTCGCGCCCGGTCAGGAACCCGGCGTAGCAGGCCATCTCCCAGACCTTGCGGAACACCCGCTCGGTGGTCTCGGTGATCGGAAAGTTGACGTTGGCGCCGACGTTGAAGATGCAGACCTCCAGCGGCGCATGCGCGTCGGCCTCGGCCAGGAAGCCGGTGACCGCCTCCTCGGAGCGGGCGTCGAGGGTGCGGGCCTCGCAGCGGCCGCCGGCGGCCTCGATCCTGGCCTTCAGCGGCGCCAGCTGATCGCCGTTGCGGCGGCCGGCGAACACCGCATAGCCCTCGGCCGCGAACCGTTCGGCGATGGCCGAGCCGATGTAGTCGCCGGCCCCCACCACCGCGACGGTGGCGTTTCTCTGCTGCATTTCCGCCCGCCTCCCGCTTGCCCTTATAAGGTCGATATCGGATCGCAAACCTCAAGGCGCAATACGCCGGCCAGCTCAAGGAGCTTCCATGCCGACACTTGGCCGTTTGGCGGCGGTCGCCTGCCTGGCCGCCCTGGCGGTCGCCGGCCCGGCGGCGGCGTCCAAGCGCATCTATTCCTACGACTCCGCCAATCCGCTCACCGAGCAGATGACCGAGGCGGGCCTGACCTTCATCTTCGACAGGTCGTTCATGACCACCCGGGTGCTGCGCATCCTGGAGACCCACGACATCGGCTCGGCCGATCTGAAACCGGCCTCGGAGGGCGAGCTCGGCCCCGGGGGCCTGAACGCGGTGATCGGGCCGGAGGCGCGGGAGCGGGCGCTCTATCAGATCGAGCCGAAGGACGACGGCGCCGCCCTGGGCCGGGCGCTTTGTCCCGGCGCCGACAAGGTGTTCCTGGCCTTCGGGCCGATCACCGCCGAACAGCCGCTGCGCATCCGCGCCCTGGGCCACGATGCGAAGACCGGCACGAGCCGGCTCTGCATCACCCTGGACTACAGCTTCCACGGCGAATGGGCGGTCGGGCCGCCCGACCTGCCGCAGCCGGACCGCAGCGACCGCTTCAACGACGCCCCGGCCAATCACCGTTACTGACCCGGTCCCCGCGACTTACAGGGGCCGGGCGGTTCAGCTAAGGCTTGGGCCTTGGCGGGAGGCGCGACATGGCCGATCGGGACGTGCTGGCGGACTATCAGAGCTTTGCGTTCAGCCACGGCCGCTGGACCCGCGAGGTGTTCCGGCGCGGAACCGGGCCGGCGGTGATCATCATCCACGAGATTCCCGGCCTGCACGGGGGCGTCGTCCGCTTCGCCGACCATGTGGCCGCGGCCGGCATGACGGTCTTCCTGCCCAGCCTGTTCGGCAAGCCGGGCAAGCCGGTGAGCATGCCCTACGCCGCCGGTGAAATCCTCGCCGGCATCTGCATCCGGCGGGAGTTCCAGGTCTGGGCCGGCAAGGGCTCGAGCCCGATCGTCGACTGGCTGCGCGCCCTGGCCCGCCAGGCGCACGGCGAATGCGGCGGCAAGGGGGTCGGCGCGGTCGGCATGTGCTTCACCGGCGGCTTCGCCCTGGCCATGATGACCGAGCCCGCGGTGGTCGCGCCGGTGCTGTCGCAGCCCTCGCAGCCGATATTCGGCAAGGGCAAGGCCTCGGCCATCGACGCCTCGCCGGCCGAGATCGCCTGCGCCAGGCGGCGCTTCGCCGAGGAGGACCTTTCGATGATCGGCCTGAGGTTCGTCGGCGACACCCTTGTGCCCGGCGCCCGGTTCGACAGGCTGAAACGCGAGTTCGGCGACCGGTTCGAGGCGATCGACCTGGCCGACGCCGAGGCGCTGCAGGGGACCGGAATGCAGCCGCATTCGGTGCTTACCCTGCATCTGGACGATCGCGCCGGCACGCCGACCAAGCAGGTGGAAGAGCGCGTGATCGCCTTTTTCAAATCCCGCACGGGAGCCTAGAAGAGACCGTCCATGACCCGCGCCCGGCTCGCCATCGTCGTCCTGCTGGCCCTGGTGGTCCAGGCCTGCGCCGCGACCACCCAGCTCAGCGCCGGGGCCGACGTCCATGCCTTCCTGGTGTCGATCCGCGACGACGACCAGGCCGCCTTCGACGCCCATGTCGACCGCGCCGCACTGAAGGCGCAGCTGCGCGCCAGGCTGATCGCAAACGCGTCCCGGCGCAGCGACGAACTGGGCGCCCTGGCCGCGGCGGTCGGCCGGCCGCTGGTGGATTTCGCGGTCGACCAGCTGGTGCAGCCGGACGTCTTCCGCGCCGCCGCCGCCGAGCTCGGCTATTCGCCCGACCGGCCGATCCCCAACACCCTGGTGATCGCCCAGGCGCTGAGACCGATCGACGCAAACCATGTCTGCGTGGCGAAAAAGCGCGATGGGCCGTGCATCTTCGACTTCACCAACGAGGGCGGGACCTGGCGGCTGACCGCCTTCGAGGGCGATCGCTCGCTGCTGCGCCTGCCCAAGGGGCTTTAAGGGGCTTTAGGCCGGGACATCCGGCGAAATCCGCGCCAATGTCGATCAAGGACGGTGACGACCGTCCCTGGGGAAGGGCTGTCCGGGGGGACGGCCAGCGGAGGAGCCAGCATGTTCAGCGACCCGAACGGTCCAGCCCTTGTGGCCTATTCGACCACCTGCCTGGTGCTCAGCGCCAACCTGATCTTCCTGTGGGTCTATAGCGGGCTGGCCCGCGGCCGCAGCCAGGTGGCGATCAATCCCGAGGACGCCGCCCGGCTGGGTGCGTCGCTGGAGCCGCACGACCCGCCGGCGGTGGCGCGGGTGCTGCGCGCCCACGCCAACGCCCAGGCGACCATCTATCCCTTCCTGCTGCTCGGCCTGGCCTTCGTGCTGGCCGGCGGGTCGTACGTCGTCGCGGTGACGCTGTTCTCGATCTTCACCATCGCGCGGCTGGCCCATTCGGTCGCGTATCTGGCCGGCAAGCAGCCGTGGCGGACCATCTTCTTCATGATCTCGGGGCTGACCCTCATCGCCCTGATGATCGCGCTGATCTGGCTGCTGGTCGCCGGCGCGCTGGGCCACTGAGGCCCAGGGCGCCGCTAGCGGCGCGCAACGCCGTTGTCGAACAGCTTCGCCAGCCACTGGTAGTAGCCGGGCTGGGTCTTCTGCAGATGGGCGCGGGTATAGGGCTCGTGGGTGGTGACGCCGACCAGATAGGCGCCGGCGGTCATGCCGAAGAAGTCGCCGTCGCTCTGCAGCATCAGCGCGGTCTTCGGCCAGACGTGGGCGCCCGCCGCCTCGCGCCGGTAGCGGTCGATGTCCGGATTGGCCAGGCCGCCGGGCAGGCCGCGGTCCAGATAGGCCTGCAGCAGCCCGAACAGGGCCGCCGGCTTCTTCGTATCCAGCCGCCGCGCGTTCAGCACGACGCCGGACTTGCCGTAGCCGACCGTTTCGCGGTTGTCGGCGACGACGATGATCGGCACGCCGCGCATCAGGGTCAGCACCTCGGGCTTCAACCCGACATGCTCGACCAGATCGAGCTGGGCCTCGACCAGGCGCACGGTCTTGTCGGGCGCCTGGCCGTGGGCCGAGCGGGACGCGTCCACCTTCCAGCCGTGATAGGCGAAGACCAGCGGCGGCGCAGGCTTGGGGCGCAGCAGGCCGAAGAACGGCGGGCGCAACAGCGGCTGGCTGTCGGCGCTCTCGGCCAGGCCGGCGCACGCCAAGACGAGCCCGGTGATGGCGTGGCGGCGGTTCAAGGCGCGCTTGTCCTCCTGGCCGTTCCCCGGCGGGCCTGGGCGCGCCACCATGCCCCGGTCCGCGGCGGAATTCGAGACAATCCTGTGCTGGACAGGATAGGCTGGCGAGGCTAGTGAGCCTGCCCTTTCGGCCAAGCCCATGCCCCGCAATACAAAATTCAACGAAAGACCCGCCGCGCGAAAGGCGCCCGCCGGCCCCAGCCAGCGGCAGTTGCGCGCCGGCGAGCTGGTGCGCCACGCCCTGGTCGAGATCCTGCGCGAGGAAGACCTGGCCGATCCGGCCCTGGCCGGGGTCTCGGTGACGTTGACCGAGGTGCGGGTCTCGCCGGACCTGAAGCACGCCCTGTGCTTCATCGAGCCGCTGGGCGGCGAGCATGCCGCCGAGGTGACCGCCGGATTGAACCGTTGCGCCCGCTTCCTGCGCGGCCGGCTCGGCCACGCCATCGAGCTGCGCTTCACCCCGGAGCTGAAATTCGTCCACGACGAGAGCTTCTCCGAGGCCCAGCGCATGGAGCGGCTGTTCCACGACCCGAAGGTGGCGCGGGATCTGGCGGATTCCTCCGAAACGGACGCGGACTAACTCTATTCGCGATGGCCGAAACCCGATGCTGACGCGAAAAAAACCACGCGGCCTTCTCCCCTTGCGGGGTCGAGAGCGACGGTTCGCCAAATCGTTGGCGAACCGTATCGCCGCGAGCGGAGCTCGCGTCGCGCTCTCGACGGTGGCCCCGAAGGGGTCGGATGAGGGGTTTTGCTCCGCTCTCCGTTTCCTCCCGCCGCTACCTGGAAGCCTCAGCGCGACCCCTCATCCGTCAGCTTCGCTGACACCTTCTCCCGCAAGGGGAGAAGGGGCGCTGAGAGCGGCCCCCGGCGGAGCCTTTTAGGTGGGACGCAGAAAAAAGGGCCTGGCCGTCAACGGCTGGGTGGTGCTGGACAAGCCCGAGGGCCTCGGCTCGACCCAGGCGGTTGGCCGGGTGCGGCGGGCGTTCGCGGCGCAGAAGGCCGGTCATGCCGGCACGCTGGATCCCTTGGCCACCGGGGTGTTGCCGATTGCGCTGGGCGAGGCGACCAAGACCGTCTCCTTCCTGATGGACGCCGACAAGGCCTATCGCTTCACCATCGCCTGGGGCGAGAGCACCGCCAGCTTCGACCGCGACGGAGCGGTCACCGCGACCTCCGAGGTGCGTCCGTCGCGCGCGGCCGTCGCCGAGGCGCTGAGCGCCTTCGTCGGCGAGATCGAACAGGTCCCGCCGGCTTTTTCAGCCATCAAGGTCGACGGCGAGCGCGCCTACGACCTGGCCAGGGCCGGGGTGGAGTTCGACCTGGCCGCGCGGCCGGTGATCATCCATTCGGCCGCGGTGGTCGGCGCGGCGGACGCGGACCACGTCGAACTGGAGATCGCCTGCGGCAAGGGCACCTATGTCCGCAGCCTGGCCCGCGACCTGGCCGCGGCCCTGGGCGCCTGCGGCCATGTGTCGGCGCTGCGGCGCACCCGGGTGGGACCGTTCGTCGCCGAGACCGCCGTGACGCTGGAACAGCTTGAAGATTTGTGTCATAGGGACGCTGGCTTGGAGGCTCTATCTCCGGTCGAGACCGCGCTGGACGACATCCCGGCGCTGGCCGTGACCACCGAAGACGCTTTCAGGCTCTCGCAAGGGCGACCGATCGTTCTGCTTCCCAGACAGATCGAAACGCTGAGGACGCGACTTTCCGCTCCCGATGGGGTCGGGTTCGCGTCCCGCACCGTTTTGGCTGTTCACGGCGGCGGGCCGGTCTCGATCTGCGAGATCCGGGCAGGGCAGCTTCGTCCGGTCCGCGTTTTCAACCTCTAGTCACGGAGACCCCGATGTCGATTACAGCCGAACGCAAGGCTGAGCTGATCACGACCCATGCGCGTACGCCGCATGACACCGGCTCGGCCGAGGTGCAGGTCGCCATCCTGTCAGAACGGATCGCCAACCTCACCGAGCACTTCAAGACCCATAAGAAGGACAACCACTCACGTCGTGGCCTCCTGATGATGGTTTCGCAGCGCCGCAGCCTGCTCGATCACCTGAAAAAGTCCGACGCCGGACGCTATCAGGCGCTGATCGAGACCCTGGGCCTGCGTCGCTAAGAGGCGCCCGCGCAAGCGGGCGTGATACAATAGAGTTTCGCTCGCGGCCGGGACGGGTCGGCGGCGATAGGAGCGGGATTGAAGACCCGCAAGACGCCGGGGGCCGCGAAAAGGTCCTCATCCACCCGTCGTTGGAGAGGATTTGTCGGTTCCGCGAAGAGAAAAGCCGTTCCGCCCCTGTCCGTCGCCCCAAGGAAATGGGTCCTTGGCGGCATAGAGAAAGAACCAACCGAAAATGTTCGATATCAAACGCAAATCCATCGAATGGGGCGGGCGCAAGCTGACGCTCGAAACCGGCCGCATCGCGCGGCAGGCCGATGGCGCGGTGCTGGCCACCTATGGCGAGACCGTGGTGCTGGCCACCGTGGTGGCCGAGAAGGCGCCAAAGCCAGGGCTCGACTTCTTCCCCCTGACCGTCAACTACCAGGAAAAGACCTATGCCGCCGGCAAGATCCCCGGCGGGTTCTTCAAGCGCGAAGGCCGGCCTTCCGAAAAGGAAACCCTGGTCTCCCGCCTGATCGACCGTCCGATCCGCCCCCTGTTCGTCAAGGGGTTCAAGCATGAGACGCAAGTGGTCGTGACCGTCCTGGCCCACGACCTGGAGAACGATCCGGACATCGTGGCCATGGTCGCCACCTCCGCGGCCCTGACCCTGTCGGGCGTGCCGTTCATGGGCCCGATCGCCGCGGCCCGCGTCGGCTTCATCGACGGCCAATATGTGCTGAACCCCACCCTCGACCAGCTCGGCGAGGGCAACCGCATGGACCTGGTCGTCGCCGGGACCCAGGACGCGGTGATGATGGTCGAGTCCGAGATCCAGGAACTGACCGAGGACGAAGTGCTGGGCGGCGTCATGTTCGCCCACCGCGGCATGCAGCCGGTGATCGACGCGATCATCGAACTGGCCGAGCACGCGGCCAAGGAGCCCTGGGACTTCGAAGCCGAGGACATCTCCGGCCTGATCGGCAAGATCACCGAGGTGGTCGGCGAGGACCTGAAGGCGGCCTACAAGCTCAAGGCCAAGGCCGAACGCCACGCGGCGCTGTCCGCCGCCAAGACCAAGGCGGCCGAGCTTCTGGTCCGCACCGACGTCAACCCCGACGGCTATGACTCGTCCAAGTTCAGCGCCGCCTTCAAGGAATGCGAAGCGGTGGTCCTGCGCCGCGACGTCCTGAAGACCGGCAAGCGCATCGACGGCCGCGATGTCGACGTGGTCCGCCCGATCGTGGCGGAGGTCGGCGTCCTGCCGCGCGCCCATGGCTCGGCCCTGTTCACCCGCGGCGAAACCCAGGCCCTGGTCGTGGCCACCCTGGGCACCGGCGACGACGAGCAGTTCATCGACGCCCTGGAAGGCACCTACAAGGAAAGCTTCCTGCTGCACTACAACTTCCCGCCCTACAGCGTCGGCGAGACCGGCCGCATGAACGCCCCCGGCCGCCGCGAAATCGGCCACGGCAAGCTGGCCTGGCGGGCGGTGCGGCCGATGCTGCCGAGCAAGGAAGAGTTCCCCTACACCATCCGCCTGGTCTCGGAGATCACCGAGTCCAACGGCTCGTCGTCGATGGCCACGGTCTGCGGCTCGTCGCTGGCGATGATGGACGCCTCGGTGCCCATGAAGAAGCCGGTCTCCGGCATCGCCATGGGCCTGATCCTGGAGCCGGACGGCTATGTGGTGCTGTCCGACATCCTGGGCGACGAGGACCATCTGGGCGACATGGACTTCAAGGTCGCCGGCACCGCCGACGGCATTACCTCGCTGCAGATGGACATCAAGATCGCCGGCATCACCGAGGAGATCATGCACAAGGCGCTGGCCCAGGCCCGCGCCGGCCGCATCCACATCCTCGGCGAGATGGCCAAGGCCATTTCCGGCGCCCGCGAAGAGCTCAGCGAATACGCCCCGAAGATCGAGACCATCAACATCCCCACCGACAAGATCCGCGAAGTGATCGGCACCGGCGGCAAGGTGATCCGCGAGATCGTCGCCACCACCGGCGCCAAGGTCGACATCAACGACGAGGGCGTGGTCAAGGTGTCGGCGTCCGATGCGGCGAAGATCAAGGCGGCGATGGACTGGATCAAGTCGATCACCCAGGAGCCCGAGATCGGCCAGATCTACGACGGCAAGGTGGTCAAGCTGGTCGACTTCGGCGCCTTCGTGAACTTCTTCGGCGCCAAGGACGGCCTGGTGCATGTCAGCCAGATCGCCAACGAGCGCGTGGCGCGCCCCGCCGACGTGCTGCAGGAAGGCCAGACCGTGAAGGTCAAGCTGCTCGGCTTCGACGATCGCGGCAAGGTGCGCCTGTCCATGAAGGTGGTCGACCAGACCACCGGCGAGGACCTGACCAAAAAGGAAGAGGTGAACGAACCGGCCGAATAGGCGGGATCGTTCTTCCTGTGATCTAACCAGCGGGCGGTCCGAACGACGGGCCGCCCGTTTTCTTTCAGCCCATTCATCGCTCTAAGGGGACCGATCATGACCCGCATCCTCGCCTATGAACCGTCGCTGCAGCGCGTGCGGGACCGGCTGCCGCGGGCCGCGCGGGACGCCGAACTGCTGCTGCTCGGCGAGGACGGGGTGATCCGGCTGAACGGCCACGAGGTTTCGCCGGACGACGCCGATCCGGAGATCGGCTGGATGACGGTGGAGCTGTTCGGCGCGCCGGCGGCGCGCACCTTCTTCGTCACCCTGCTCAAGGCGGCGAACCTGAAATGGGTGCAGAGCGCCGCGGCCGGGTTCGACAATCCCGCCTTCGCCCGCATCGTCGAGAAGGGCGCGCGGCTGACCACCAACAACGCCCAGGCGGTCAGCATGTCGGAATACGTGCTGTGGGGCGTGCTCGACCATTTCCAGCGCGGGCCCGAGCGGCGCGCCGCCCAGCGCAAGGCCGAGTGGGCCCGGCTGCCCTATCGCGAGATCGGACGCATGCGCTGGCTGATCATCGGCTTCGGCGCCATCGGCCAGGCGACGGCCGAGCGCGCCCGCGCCTTCGGCGCCCACGTCACCGGCGTTCGCCGCACCCCCGGCGACCATCCCCTCGCCGACGCCATGGTCATGCCGGACCAGACCAGGGCGCAGCTGCCGCAGGCCGACGTGGTGGTGCTGCTGACCCCGCTCAGTCCGGCCACCGCCGGCATGGTCGACGCCGGTTTCCTGGCCGCCATGAAGCCGGGCTCGATGCTGGTCAATGTCGGCCGCGGCGACCTAGTGGATGAACCGGCCCTGCTGGCCGGGCTCGACGCCGGCAAGCCGGAGCACGCGCTGCTGGATGTCTTCCACGAAGAGCCGTTGCCGCCGGAGAGCCCGTTCTGGGCCCATCCCAGGGTGACGCTGACCGGCCACGCCTCGTCGATCGGCGACGGGCTCGGGCCGCGCGGCGAGACGCTGTTCCTCGACAATCTCGAGCGCTACCTGACCGGCCGTCCGCTGCTCAACGAAGCCGACCCCAAGGACGTGCTGGCCGGCTGATCGCCGGCTCAGGCGCTGAGCGCCGCCGCCCCGTCCGCAGGCGCCTCGTCGGCCAGCCGCATGATCTCGATCACCAGGGCGGCCGGCGAGAAGGGTTTGGCCACCAGGCCGTTCATGCCCGCCGCCTGATAGGTCAGCCAGTGATGGTTCATCACGTCGGCGGTCAGGGCGACGATCGGGATCTCCGCGGCGGCCGAACCCAGGGCGCGGATGCGGCGGGTCGCCTCCAGGCCGTCCATGCCGGGCATGTTGACGTCCATCAGCACGATGTCGAAGGCGCGCCGGCGCACCGCCGCGATCGCCGCTTCGCCGCCATCGGCCGCCTCGGCGGCCGCGCCGAGCGCTTCCAGGGTCTTGACCCCCACCAGCCGGTTGGTGGCGTTGTCGTCGACCACCAGCGCCGTCAGCCCGGCAAGCGGCGCCTCGGCGAACACGTCCCGCGCCAGGGCCGGGGCGGCGGCCTCGGCGGGCGGCGCGGCCACTTCGAACCAGAAGATCGAGCCCACGCCTTCCTGGCTGGTGAAATCCATCTCGCCGCCCATCATCCGCGCCAGGCTGCGCGAGATGGCCAGGCCCAGCCCGGTGCCGCCGAAGCGCCGGGTCGCGCCCTGGCCGGCCTGTTCGAAGCGGTCGAACAGCACGGCGCGCGCGTCTTCCGGCACGCCGATGCCGGTGTCCTCGACCTCGCAGCGCAGGCGGCGCGCCTGGCCGTCGCCCAGATAGGCCAGCCGCACCTCGACCCCGCCGCGCTCGGTGAACTTCAGCGCGTTGCCGACCACGTTGAACAGGCATTGGCGCAGGCGCACCGAATCCAGCTCGGCATGGTCCATCGGCTCGGCCGGCCCGCGCAGATAGAGGCCCTTGTCCTCGGCCTGGGCGCGCAACAGGTTGATGACGCCGGCCGTGACCTCGACCGGATCGGTCGGCGACGGGGCCAGCTCCAGCTTGCCGGCCTCCATCTTGGAGAAGTCGAGCACGTCGTTGATCAGTTGCGACAGCATCTGGCTGCAGCCCACCGCCTCGCGCAGCAGCGCCCGCGCCTCGGCGCTCAGCGCCTCGCGGCCGAGCAGGTTGAGCACCCCGACGATGCCGTTCATCGGCGTGCGGATCTCGTGGCTGACCGCGGCCAGGAAGGTGGACTTGGCCGCCGTGGCCGCCTCGGCCACCTGGCGCGCCTCGGTCAGGGCCAGGCCCTGGCGTTTTTCGGCGTCGACATCCAGCATCAGCCCGACGCCCCGGCGCGGCTTGCCCTGGGCGTTGAGCTCGACCTCGTAATAGACCCGGACCCAGCGCTCGCCCAACGGGCCGTTCATGCGCACGTCGGCCGATTCCGGCCCGCCGCGGCGGGTGACGGCGGCGGCCAGCTCACGGTCGTCCGGATGCAGGACGATCAGCGGATCGAGGCTCCCGGACGAGGCCATGTCCTCGCCGATCATCGCCACCAGCTCCGGCGACATCCAGATGTGGTTCTTTCCGTAGTCGTATTCGAACACCCCGGCCTTGGCCGCCTGCAGGGCCAGCCGCAGGCGCTGGGCGTTGGCGTTGGCCTCGTCGCGCGAGCGGGCCAGCGAGGTGATGCTCTGGCTGAGGCCCAGCATCTCGTAGCGCCCCGAGGCCAGCCGGCGGCCTGAGCGGTAGTGGACGTGCAGGTGGGTCCAGTCGCCGGCGGCGGTGCGGTAGCGCATCTCACTCTCGGCGCTGCCGCCGTCGCGGGTGATGCGCTCGCGGATGTCGGCGTCCTGCGCGATGTCGTCGGGATGCTGCAGCGTCTTCAGGACGGCGCTCGGCACCGGCTCGCCGCCCTCCTCATGGCCGAGCGAGAGCTCGCTGGAAAACCGGAAGGCGTCGGTGTCGGGGTCGTAGCGCCAGGTGCCGACCTCGGCGTCGTGCATCAGCTGGCTGTGGGTCTGCCGGGCGATGCGGTGGGCTTCCAGGGCCTGGTGCTCGGCGGTGACGTCCACCAGCACGGCGAGCGCGCCGCCGCCGGCCTGGCGATGCAGGTCGAGGCGCAGATACAGTGGGCCGCGCCGATGCGGCAGGCGATAGGTCGATTCGTCCGCCGCCTCGGCCCCGGCCTTGGTCAGCAGCGCGGCCAGTTCGACGCCGACGACCGCGCGGCGGCGGCCGATCAGCGCCCGCAACGCCTTGTTGGCGTGGACGACGCGACGGTCCGCGTCCAACAGCGCCGTGGCCATCGGCAAGTCGTCGAGCGACAGGACGTCGGGCGACGGGGCGTCCGGCGGATTTGTTCGGTTCGAGCGCATTCCAGCCCCCATGAGGCGGGCGCACTCTAGCCCGGGGACTTTAAGAGACCTTTCACGGCCTCCGGCCGCCGGATCCCGCCGCTATTTCTTCTTCCAGAACACGCCGCTGCGGGCGACATAGCGGTTCGGCAGGTCCTTCTGGCCCGCCTCGACATAACCCAGCCCTTCCATCAGCTGGGCGGTCATGGCGTGGGCGGTGGCGATCGCCACGTCGTTGTGCCGATAGGTGACGCCAAGCGCCTCGTGGAACAGGGCGTCGGCCCCGGCCACCGCCGGCAGGCCGTCCAGCGTCGCCTCGATGCAGGCCGAGCGCGCCTCCTTGGTGGCCATGATGTTCTGCATCGCCTCGCGCAACGGGTCGTCGTCGGCCAGCACGCCCGGCTCGGCGTAGGGCAGGCCAAGAAGCTCGATCTCGCGGGCCAGCTGGTTGCCGTCGGCGGTCTTCAGCGTGCGCGCCCGCTTCCAGATCGCATAGCGCTCCTGCGCCGTGCGCGCGGCGAGCTTGGAGCGCGTCCAGCCGCCGATGAAACGTTCTTCTTCCATGACGGCGTCAATTTAGCGCGTCCGGCCCCGGGCGATAAAGATACAAATTCTTCACGGCCGCCGCGATTCCGCGCGCGAGGTAAACGCCTCTTAACCCTCCGCGTCGATAGGTGGTCAGGTTGGGGTGTTTGATACAGGACCAGGTTTTGCGATGGCCAGAATGGCGCGCAGGTCGGCGGTGGCGATTGCGGCGCGGAGCGCCCACGCCGGCTGGACCAATCCGACGATCGCCCGCCTGCGCGGCGGCATGGTGGCCGCCCTCGGGATCGGGCTGATCTGCGCCTTCGCGACCTATCGGGTCACCGATCCCAGCCTCGACGTCGCCTCGGACCTGCGCGCGCACAATATTCTGGGCGGACTGGGCGCCGATGCGGCCGATCTCGGCCTGCAGACCCTGGGCCTCACCGCCTGGCTGATCGCCGGGTTGATGGTGGCCGCCGGCCTGACCCGGGTCATCGCCCGCGACCCCGGCCAGAGCCGCAGCCGCATCCGCTGGCGGGTGTTCTGCGGCCTGGTCGGCGCCCTGACCCTGGCCGGCATGCTGGCCGCGCTGCTGCCGCCGGCCAACTGGCCGCTGGCCGGCGGCCTGGGCGGCTTTGTCGGCGAACTGGTGCTGGACCGCCTGGCCGGCATGGTCGCGACCCTGCACCTGCCCGGCTCGCAGATCATCGCCGCCTCCATCCTCGGCCTGGCCGGATTCACCGGCCTGGCCATCGCCGCCGGGGCGCACAAGCTGGATCGCGCCCGCATCGGCGCCTGGCTGACCTGGCGCGGGTCCGCCGCGCCGGCGCCCACCTCGGCGGCGCCCGCGGCCAAACGCCGCCGCACGCCGGTGGAGCGGAAGCTGGAACGCGAGGCCAAGGCCGCCGAGACCGCCATCGGGACCGGCGCGCCGCCAGCGCTGGAGGTCAAGGCGCCCAAGCCGCCGCCGCGCGAATCCTCCCGCGAGGCGCGCGAGAACCAGGGCGCCTTCGAATTCGCCCAGCCCGGCGGCTTCCGCCTGCCCGAGCTGGCCATGCTGGCCAAGCCCAAGCCCCGCGCCACCGCCTTCGACGAGGAGGCGCTGCGCCAGAACGCCCGCATGCTGGAAAGCGTGCTGGCCGAGTTCGGCGTCCGCGGCGAGGTCGACCAGATCCGCCCGGGCCCGGTCGTCACCCTCTACGAACTGTCGCCGGCGCCCGGCGTAAAGTCGGCCAGGGTGGTGGCCCTGTCCGACGACATCGCCCGCTCGATGAGCGTCGCCGCCTGCCGCGTCTCGGTGGTGCCGGGCCGCAACGCCATCGGCATCGAGCTGCCCAACGCCCGCCGCGAGACCGTCTATCTGCGCGACCTGCTGGCGTCGGCCGAATACGACAAGAAGAGCCAGACCCTGCCGCTGGCGCTCGGCGAGACCATCGGCGGCGAGCCCTATATCGCCGACCTGGCCAAGATGCCGCACCTCTTGATCGCCGGCACCACCGGCTCGGGCAAGTCGGTCGGGGTCAACGCCATGATCCTGTCGATCCTCTACCGCCTGCCGCCGGAGCAGTGCCGCTTCATCATGATCGACCCGAAGATGCTGGAGCTGTCGGTCTATGACGGCATCCCGCACCTTCTGGCGCCGGTGGTCACCGACCCGAAGAAGGCGGTGGTGGCGCTGAAGTGGACGGTCAAGGAGATGGAGGACCGCTACCGCCGCATGTCGAAGATCGGCGTGCGCAACGTCGCCGGCTACAACGAGCGGGCCGTGGAGGCGCTGGCCAAGGGCGAACACTTCGTGCGCACGGTGCAGACCGGTTTCGACGAGCAGAACCGGCCGGTCTACGAGGAGGAGAAGCTCCGTCCCGAGCCCATGCCCTACCTGGTGGTGGTCATCGACGAGGTGGCCGACCTGATGCTGGTGGCCGGCAAGGATATCGAAGGCGCCGTCCAGCGGCTGGCGCAGATGGCGCGAGCGGCGGGCATCCACCTGATCATGGCCACGCAAAGACCGTCGGTGGACGTGATCACCGGCACCATCAAGGCCAACTTCCCGACCCGGATCAGCTTCCAGGTCACCTCCAAGATCGACAGTCGCACCATCATGGGCGAGCAGGGCGCCGAACAGCTGCTGGGCCAGGGCGACATGCTGTACATGGCCGGCGGCGGCCGGGTGACCCGCCTGCACGGCCCCTTCGTCTCCGACGGCGAGGTGGAGGCGGTGGCCCGCTACCTGCGCGGCCAGGGCGAGCCGCAGTACCTGGAAGACGTCACCGCGGTGCTGGAGAGCGAGGACCTCGACGGCGGCGGCGACTTCGGCGAAGGCGGCTCGGGCGACGACCTCTACGACCGGGCGGTGGCCGTGGTCACCCGCGACCGCAAGGCCTCGACCAGCTATATCCAGCGCCGCCTGCAGATCGGCTACAACCGCGCCGCCTCGCTGATGGAGCGGATGGAGGACGAGGGCGTGGTCGGCCCGGCCAACCACGCCGGCAAGCGCGACATCCTGGCGGGACCGCCGCCAAGCTGAATCGGCGCCCGCCAAGCGTCATGGCCAAGCTTGCGCCCGAAGCCCTTAGCGACGCAGATGGGCTAAGCCCATCCCGGCGGGCGCAAGAGGACAGAGACCGCCTTGATCCCAAGACCGAAATTCCGCGCCGTGCTCGCCGCCCTGGCCCTGGCGGCCGCCACGCTCACCCCGCTCGCGGCGCGATCCGCCGGCCAGAGCCCGGTCCCGCCGGCGGCCAGCGGCCTTTCCGCCGAAGACCAGGCCCTGGTCGCCGAAGCCTCGGCCTATCTCGACGGCTTCAACGAGCTGAAGGGCCATTTCGTGCAGACCGATTCGCGCGGCGCGGTGACCAGCGGCACCCTCTATCTGAAGCGGCCGGGCTATGCCCGCTTCGCCTATGATCCGCCATCGGGCCTGCTGGTGGTCGCCGACGGCCGCAATGTCTCGATCACCGATCCGCGGCTGAAGACCAACGACCGCTACCCGTTAAGCTTCACGCCGCTGTCGCTGGTGCTGTCCAAGCACATCCGGCTGGACCGCGGCGTGCGGATCACCCGGGTGACCCATCTGGGCGACGGCTTCGCCATCACCGCCGAGGACGCCGGCCATCGCGCCCAGGGCCAGGTCATCCTGACCTTCCGCGACCATCCCTTGCGGCTGACCGCCTGGGACATGACCGATGCGGAGGGCCAGACGACGCGGATCCGTTTGACCTCGCTGACGCCCACCTCCGGTCTGCCGGCCTCGCTGTTCACGCCGCCGAGCTATTATGACCGCGCTCCGTCCGCCGCATCGCCGGCCAATTGAGACATTTTCGTCACAATCAAGTCTAGAGCGTCATCGCCCTTGACTTTTCCCCCGCGAGTGGCAATTTTAGCACGCATGAGGGTGGTGGCGTGACTTCCACCGCCCTGGTCTCCGCCGGACCCAATCCCCTCCCGGTGGCGGCATGAGAGACGACTTTAACGCCCAGGCTGGTCCTGGGCGTTTTCTTTGCGCCCGAAGCCCAGTAGCAAGACCGCCATGCGCCTTCGCCTCGCCACCTGGAACATCAACTCGGTGCGGCTGCGCGTCGACCAGGTGGCGCGCTTCGTCGCCGAGCGGGCTCCTGACGTGCTCTGCCTGCAGGAGATCAAGTGCCGGGAGGAGGAGTTTCCGCGCGAAGCCTTCGCCGAGATGGGTCTGCCGCACCTGGCGATCAGCGGCCAGAAGGGCTGGCATGGGGTCGCCATCGCCTCGCGGCTGCCGTTCGAGCCGGCGCCGAAGCTGGACGTCTGCCGCGAGGGCCACGCCCGCTGCGTCAGCGTCAGGGTCGAGGGGATCGAGGTGCAGAACTTCTACATCCCCGCCGGCGGCGATCTGCCCGACCGGACCTTGAACGCCAAGTTCGACCACAAGCTCGACTTCTATGAGCGGCTCACCCGCCTGGCCGCCGCGCGCGATCCCAGGGCGCCGCTGGTGATCGCCGGCGACCTGAACGTCGCGCCCAGTGAAAACGACGTCTGGAGCCATCGCCAGATGCTGAAGGTGGTCAGCCACACCCCGGTCGAGGTCGAGGCCATGACCGCGCTGAAGGAGGCCGGCGGCTTCATCGACCTGGTGCGCGAGGCGCATCCGGAGCCCCAGAAGCTGTTTTCCTGGTGGAGCTACCGCGCCCTGGACTTCCGCGCCTCCAACCGCGGCCTGAGGCTCGACCACCTGTGGGTCAGCCCCGGCCTGCGCGACGCCGCCTTCCGGCTCGGCGCGGTTTCGGCGCGGGTCCACGACGACGTGCGCGAGTGGGAGCGGCCCAGCGACCACGCGCCGGTGACGGCGGACCTGGTGCTTTAGGCCGCCGTTTCCGCCGCGAACCGCTCGAGCAGCGGGTTGAAAAGCCCCGGCGCCTCCCAGAACGGCGCATGGCCGACCCCGGCGAGGCTGAAGACCCGGCCGTCCCAGAGATTGGCGTAGGCGACGGTGTCGAAATAGGCGGCGTTGATGAAGGCGTCGTCGGCGCCATTGACGATGGCCAGCGGGACCTTGGCGGTCTCGGCGATGTGGCGCTGGTCGTCGGCCTCGCCGGCCAGGGCGTCGGCGAAGAAGGTCGAGCGGGCGATATTGTGCGTCCGCCGCGCCGCCTCCAGCATGAAGGGCTCGAACGCCGCGCTCGAACCGGCGGTGGCGCGGGCATAGGCCTCGGCGTCGCCCTCGGCCCAGCTGTCCGAGCCGGCCAGGGCCATGTGGGCGTTCTGCTGGAAGCCCTGGCCGAAGCCTTCCATCGTGCCCGGCACCGGCGGGGTTCCGCTGATCATCACTCCGGCCAGATCCGGCAGGCGCGAAATCATGTTCAGCGCCACGTGGCCGCCCAGCGACCAGCCGAGAACGGCGGGGCGGGCGAGGCCCAGCCGCTCCAGCACCTCGACGGCGGCGTCGGCATAGCCGTTCAGCGTATAGGCGCGGGCCGGATCGCGGGCGTCGCCGGACGCCCCGTGCCCCGGCAGGTCCATGGCGACCAGCCGCAGCCGCTCCGCCAACGCACTCTCGAACTGATGCCGGAAGATCGTCTTGCAGGAGGAATTGCCGTGGATCATCAGCACGACCGGACCGTCGCCGCCGGAGTCCCGGACGGCGATGTCGGCGAAACGGGTCGGCAGAAGGCTTTCGGTCATATGCGGGCCCTAACAGGCGATGGCTTCAAGATGACCGGCGGCGCCGAAGTCGAGCAGCGGCCGGTCACGGGTCATCAGCCTGTAGCGGAAAGCGCGCGCCGTCGCGGCCATGATTCGATCGGCGGGGTCGCGCAACGCGTTTTCCGGCAGGAAGGACGCGGCGATCAGAAGCTCCGGCGGCATGGGCGCCAGAACCAGGCCCGCATCCAGCGCGCGCTGGAACCAGTCCCGCGGCTCCAGCCCCAGGCGGATTCGCCCGCGCGCGGCCAGTCGCCCGATCTCCCAGGCCGAGATCGGCGAGACGACAACGCCGCCCGGCTGATCCTGCGCCGCCTCAAGCGCCGCCTCGGCCGCCGCCGCGATCCTGCCCTCATCGACCAGCCAGATGAGCGCGCAAGTATCCAGAAGGATAGGCTGACTCACCGCGCCTCGGCGTCCCAGGCCGCGTCGCTGGGCGCAGTCAGGTCGACACCCTCGGCAATGCGGACCGTGCCGCCCAGCGCGTGGCGAAGCCTGCCGAGCAGGCCGCCGCCCGTCACCGCGTTCACCCGCGTCGCTGAGCGGACCAGGCTGGAGGAATCGAGCGGCCGATCCGCCGCGCGGCGGAACACCAGCCGCTGCGCCGCCATATCCACCCGCTGGGTCTTGTAGCCGGCCTCGAGCCAAGCCGCTGTAATGACGCTGTTCACCGGGTTGTTGCTCCACCAGGCGCGATGCCTGAAAGCGACCGGCGGCAGCGGCGCACCGATGATCTGCTCGATCTCGGAAAATCGCATGGGCACCTCGGCCGCCTGGCTGTGGGCGAGAAAGGTTTTCAGGGGTTCGTACTTGGTCATCGGTCCCGCTCCCGCGTGAGCTCAGCGGATTGGTTACACAGTGTGTAACTTAAAACAACCCTCAGATAGTAACTGTAACTATCAGGGCGCCAGCCGGTAGCCGCCGGTCTCGGTCAGCAGGAGCTTGGCGCTCTGGGCGTCGGGTTCGATCTTCTGCCGCAGGCGATAGACGTGGGTCTCCAGCGTGTGGGTGGTGACGCCGGCGTTGTAGCCCCAGACCTCGGTCAGCAGCTCCTCGCGCGACACCGGCTTTTCGCCGGCGCGGTAGAGGTATTTCAGGATGCTGGTCTCCTTCTCGGTCAGGCGGATCTTGCGCGCCTTCTCGTCGACCAGCAGCTTGGCGGCGGGGCGGAATTCGTAAGGGCCGATGCGGAACACCGCGTCCTCGGACTGCTCGTGGCTGCGCAGCTGGGCGCGCACGTGGGCCAGCAGCACGCCGACGCGGAAAGGCTTGGTGACATAGGCGTTGGCGCCGGCGTCCAGGCCCTCGATGGTGTCGGCGTCGCTGGCCGCCGCGGTCAGCATGATCACCGGCGTGTTGACCCCCGCCGCCTTCAGCCGCCGGCAGACCTCGCGCCCGTCAAGGTCGGGCAGGTTGACGTCCAGCACGATCAGGTCCGGCTTGCCCGCCAGGGCCGCCGCCAGCCCCGCCTCGCCGGTGCCCGCCTCCTCGGTGTCGAACTCCTCGCGCAGCTGCTCGGCCAGGTCGCCGCGCAGGTCGGGCTCATCGTCGACGATCAGAATGGTTTTACGTTGCGCCATGGGCGGAACATGGCCCTGCGAACCCAGGCCGTAAAGCCGCGCTCACGTCGAAACCGCCGCCCGCGCACCGAACAGGGCCTGGCCCACCCGCACCGAGGTGGCGCCGAAGCGGATGGCGGTCTCGAAATCGGCGCTCATGCCCATGGAGAGCTTCTCAAGCCCGTTGCGCCGGGCGATCCTGGCCAGCAGAGCGAAGTGCATGGCCGGCTCCTCGTCCGCCGGCGGCACGCACATCAGGCCCTCGACGGCGAGGCCGTACTCGCCGCGGCAGGCGGCGATGAAGCCGTCGGCCGCGGCCGGCGTCACCCCGGCCTTCTGCGGCTCCTCGCCGGTGTTCACCTCGACATAGAGGCGCGGGGCGCTGCCGCGCTTCTGGATCTCGTCGGCGAGAGCGCGCGCCAGCTTCGGCCGGTCTAGGGTCTCGATCACGTCGAACAGGGCCAGCGCATCGCGCACCTTGTTGGTCTGCAGCGGGCCGATCAGGCGAAGCTCCAGCCCCTCCCGCCGCCCGGTCCAGCGGCCTTGCGCCTCCTGCACCCGGTTTTCCCCGAAACGGCTTTGGCCGGCGGCCAGGATCGGCTCTATGCTTTCCCAGGTTTGCGTCTTGGTCACGGCGACCAGGGCGACATCGGCCGGCTCGCGGCCGGCCGCACGCGCGGCGGCGGCCATGCGGTCGCGCACGGCTTGCAGGGACGGCGGGACGGGAGCGGTCATTGGCGGAGGCGGCCGTGCAGGTTCTGGCGAGGGCGGCCGCGAGGCTAGGCCGCGCCGCCCGGACGCGAAACCCCCGGGGACGGAATCTTCCAAGCCTTTATTTCCTCACCGACCCGACGCGCACGCCCGATCCGGCGCGGGTGATGGCGGCGCTGCCGCCCGGGAGCGCGGTGATCTACCGCGCCTTCGGCGCGCCGGACGCCGAGGCCGAGGGGCGCGCGCTGCGCCGCTTGGCGCGGGCGCGGCGGCTGGTCTTCCTGGTCGGGGCGGACGCGGGGCTGGCCGCGCGGCTGCGCGCCGACGGCGTGCATCTGCCCGAGCGGCTGATGGCGCGCGCACCGCGCCTGCGCCAAGCCCATCCGGGCTGGCTGATCACCACCGCCGCCCATGGCCCGCGCGCCGTCGCCGCGGCAGCGCGGCGGCGGTTGCATGCGGCGCTGGTTTCGACGGTCTTCGCTTCCGACAGCCCGTCCGCTGGGCGGCCGCTCGGCCCGCTGCGGTTTGCGCAGCGGGCGCGCCAAGCCCGGCTGCCTGTCATCGCGCTGGGCGGCGTCGATGCGCGCACCGCAAGGCGGCTGGCGGACTCCGGCGCGGCCGGGCTGGCGGCGATCGGCGGCCTGATCTAGGCGACCACCTTGCCGGCGGAGGGTTCGTGAACGGTCGCGGCCGCCGCCGCCGGGGGCGCCGCCGCGGCGTTCCGGCCGCCGCAGTCGCCGGAGGTCTGCGACACCACCCGCGGCGGCTGGCCGGAGCCTTGCGAGGTGATCTCGACGCTGCGGGTGCAGGCCTTGCCGCCGGAGATGCTGGAAACGAACGAATAGCTCTCCGATCCCGCCGGCAGCTTGCCGAGGGCGGTCTGCTGCATGCCGCCGGGCGCGGCCACGGCTGGCGGCGCCAGCGGCGCGTTGCGCATCATCTCGGCCATCTGGCGGTCCATCTGGGCCGAAAGGCGCTCGAGCATGGCGAACGGATCGCTCGCCGCGGCGCCAGGGTCGGCGGCGGGACCGAATCCCGCCATCGGCGCGAAGGCGGCGAAAGGCAGGCCGCCCGGCGCCAGAACCACCCGCGGCGCGACATCGCCGCTGTAGCCGATCTGTTCGACCGAGCCGTCGGGCAGCCGAACGGTCAGGACATGGAACTGGGGTTGGGACGCCTGAGGCTTTGTGGGGGGACTTCCGGCCAGGGCGGCCACGCCGAGGCAACCGACGGCCGCGACTCCGGCCAGAAGGGCGGTCTGGATGATACGCATGACGCGTCTCCGCTGAGGGTTGAAGAGACGCCCGCCAATATATCCAAGCCGCCGCCGCAACGGAAGACGCTCGCCGGCGTCGAGACCGTTCAACCTGCCGTGAACCGTGGGGCTTCGCGAGCGGTCGTCAGGCTTGCTATGCATCCTCCGGGCGCTCTCGACGAAGGACCGGACCGGGTGAGCAAGCCACTGGCGCAACTGCGAACCTGGGCCAAGGACCACGCCAGCCCCTTCCATTGGCGCGAGGCCGGCCTGTGCGTGCCGGCCATGCCGGTGCTGCTGATCGCGGGGCTGCTGCTGCATCAGGCGGCCTATGGCGCGGTGGCGGCCGGCGCGGCCTTCGCCGTGGGTTTCGGAGCCGCCCGCGACCTGCGCGGGTGGCGCTGGGCGGCCATGGGCGCGGCCACGGCCGGGATCGGCGTCGCCACCTTCGCGGGTTGCACGCTCGGGCAATGGACGCCGGTCCTGGTGGTCGCGGCGGCCCTGGCGGCGGCCGGCTGCGCGGCGGTCGCGCTGTTCGACGAGGATTTCTGGTGGGTGACGCTGCAGGTGGTCATCGCCATGCTGGTGGCCAGCTACTATCCGAGCCCCGTTCCGGTGGCGCTGCAGCGGGCGGCGGCCGTGGTGGCCGGCGGACTGACCCAGATGGCCATCGTCATGGTCCTGGCCCGGCTCTTCCCCGCCGCCGGCGGCCGGTTGCCGCCCGGCCCGCCCAAACGCAAGCCGCCGCGCCGGCTGCTGGTCGGCCATACCCTGCGCGCGGCGGTCTGTGTCGCCGCGGCGCTGACGGCGGCGCGCGGGCTCGGCCTCGGCAATGGCTACTGGGCCCCGATGACCGCCATGCTGGTGCTGAAGCCCGGGCTGAGCGAGACCCAGACCCGCGGACTCGCCCGCCTGGTCGGGACGCTGATCGGCTGTATCGCCGCCAGCGCCTTCGCCATCGTGGTCGACCAGTCGCGGCCGGCGCTGCTGGCGGCCATGACGCTGACCGCCGGCGCGGCCTTCGCCCTGCAGAAAGCGCACTACGCGACGCTCACCTGCATGATCACCGCGACCGTGGTGCTGTTGCTGACGCTGGGCCGCGGCGATGTGGTGCTGAACGCCGAGCATCGGCTGATCGCGACGGTGCTGGGCGGGGTCATCGCGCTGGTGGTGGCGCGCATCGCGCCGCACAGTCCCCTGGCCGCCCAGGTCGAGGAGGACCGGGTGGGCGCGGCCTGAAAAGCCGGTCTAGAACTTGAAGTTGGTCTCGAACCGCACCCGAGGCGCCTGGGTCTGCGGCAAGTTGGAGCGGTCGGGCACCGCCGGCGCATCGCCGAGGGAGACGGCGCCGCCGATGCGCAACGACGGCGTCAGGCGATAATAGGCCCCCGCCTGCACGTCGCGGAACTGCATGTCACGGCCGACCGGCTGGCTCATATCCAGCTTCAGGATGATGCGGTTCTTCTTGTCGGCGTTGAATTCCAGGCTGTGGTGGACGGGCTGCGGCCCCCACTGGCCCTGATCGAGGGTCACGCCGGTCAGGTTGTCGGTGACCAGAATCGCCTGGCCGCGCACCGATTGCGCGTGCACAGCGCCCGCCGCCCCCAGCAGGGCGAGCGTCGCGGTCACCGCAGTGATGAAGCGAGCCCCAGTCATAGTCCGGTAATCAGCCTGAATTGCCCCGGTTCCGGCGTCAGACAAGATGTCTACCGCCGCAGCCTTAGCGGGCGATTAAAGCCTTGAAACATTCCCGGTCAATCCGTGACCGGCTTGCGGGCGTCCTTAGGTCGCGGTCTGTGGCCGGAAGGTCACGCGATTCCTGTTGGGCGTGTGAACGCGCATGTTATAGAGCGGCCGGGGCGTGCGGCGAAGAATGTTTGTTGGACGCCTTCGCCGGAACGATTGGAGCGATAAACGATGGTGTCGATGCGTAAGGTCCCCGTGATCGCCTTGGCGATGAGCGCCATGGCCCTGACGGCTTGCGCCCATCACGACAGCGGCGCCCAGGCCTATCAAACGCCTGGGTTTCACCCGTTCGGCGGCGGCCGGCCCAAGCCGGGCCCCGCGGCGCCCATCGGCGTCAACGGCTATCTGTGGCGCGCCTCGCTCGACACCCTCGCCTTCATGCCGCTGGCCTCGGCCGACCCTTACGGCGGCGTGATCCTGACCGACTGGTACACCAATCCGGAAAAGCCCGACGAGCGGTTCAAGTGCACCGTCTACATCCTGGACACCCGGCTGCGCGCCGACGGGTTGAACGTGACGGTGTTCAAGCAGGTCCGCGACGCGACCGGAAACTGGATCGACTCTCCGGCTGCCGACCAGACCTCGGTCGACATCGAAAACGCGATCCTTACCCGCGCCCGCCAGCTCAGGCTGTCGAACGTCAACGGGTAGATCAAGGCCGCCATGGCCCGCTACAATCCGAAGGAAGCCGAGCCGAAATGGCAGGCGGTCTGGCAGGCCGCCGGCGTCTTTCGCGCGCCTGACGCCGAGGACGCGGCCGGCAAGCCGAAATACTATGCGCTGGAGATGTTCCCCTATCCGTCGGGGCGGCTGCACATCGGCCATGTGCGCAACTACGCCATGGGCGACGTCATCGCCCGGTTCAAGCGCGCGCGCGGCTTCAGCGTGCTGCATCCGATGGGCTGGGACGCCTTCGGCCTGGCCGCCGAGAACGCCGCCATGGAGCGCGGCATCCACCCCAAGACCTGGACCTACGACAATATTGCGGTGATGCGCGACCAGCTGAAGCGGCTGGGGGTCTCCATCGACTGGTCGCGCGAATTCGCCACCTGCGATCCGGCCTATTACGGCCGCCAGCAGGCGCTGTTCCTGGAGCTGTACAAGCGCGGCCTGGCCTACCGCAAGGAGGGCGTGGTCAACTGGGACCCGGTCGACCATACGGTGCTGGCCAACGAGCAGGTGGTCGACGGCCTGGGCTGGCGCTCCGGCGCGGTGGTGGAAAAGCGCCGGCTGACCCAGTGGTTCCTGCGCATCACCGACTATGCCGACGACCTGATCGACGGCCTGAAGACCCTGGATCGCTGGCCGGAGAAGGTCCGGGTGATGCAGGAGAACTGGATCGGCCGCTCCAGCGGGCTGCGGCTGAACTTCGCCTTCGCGGCCGGGCGTGACGAGCCCTTGAGCGTCTACACGACCCGGCCGGACACCTTGTACGGGGCCAGCTTCGTCGCCGTCGCGCCCGACCATCCGCTGGCCCAGGAGATCGCCGCCAAGGACCCCGCCGCCGCGGCCTTCATCGCCGAATGCCGCCGGGGGGGCACCTCGGAGGCCGAGATCGAGGCCGGCGAAAAGAAGGGCTACGACACCGGGCTGGAGGTGATCCATCCGTTCGACCCGAACTGGCGGCTGCCGGTCTGGATCGCCAACTTCATCCTGATGGACTACGGGACCGGCGCCATCTTCGGCTGCCCGGCCCACGACCAGCGCGACCTCGATTTCGCCCGCAAGTACGGCCTGCCGGTGCGCCCGGTGGTGCTGCCGCCCGACGCCGATCCGGCCAGCTTCGAAATCGCCGACGAGGCCTATGTCGGTCCGGGGCGGGCCTTCAATTCGGGCTTCCTCGACGGCCTGGAGGTCGCCGAGGCCAAGGCCGCGGCCATCGCCCGCGCCGAAGCCGACGGTTTCGGCGAAGGCGTCACCGTCTATCGCCTGCGCGACTGGGGGGTCTCGCGCCAGCGCTATTGGGGCTGCCCGATCCCGATCGTCTATTGCGACGCCTGCGGGCCGCTGGCCGTGCCGGCCGACCAGCTGCCGGTGGCGTTGCCCGACGACGTCGCCTTCGACAAGCCGGGCAACCCGCTGGAGCGGCATCCGACCTGGAAGCACGCCGCCTGCCCGCAGTGCGGCGGCAAGGCGACGCGCGAGACCGACACCCTCGACACCTTCGTCGATTCCTCCTGGTATTTCCTGCGCTTCACCAACCCCGCGGCGGCCCGGCCGGTCGATCGCGCCTCGGCGGATTACTGGATGCCGGTCGACCAGTATATCGGCGGGGTCGAGCACGCGGTGCTGCACCTGCTCTATGCCCGTTTCGTCACCCGCGCCCTGGCCGACGACGACGTCCTGGCCGCGCGCGAGCCGTTCGCGGGCCTGTTCACCCAGGGCATGGTCACCCACGAGAGCTATCGGCGGCAGAACGGCGACTGGGTCGAGCCGAACGAGGTCGAGGTGGTCCAGGAAGGCGATACGCGCCGCGCCACCCTGATCGAGACCGGCGAGCCGGTGGTGATCGGCGACACCGAGAAGATGTCGAAGTCCAAGCGCAACGTCGTTTCGCCGGAGGAGATCGCCGAGGCCTACGGGGTGGACGCCGCCCGGCTGTTCGTGATGTCCGATTCGCCGCCGGAGCGCGACGTGCAGTGGACCACCGGCGGCATCCAGGGCGCCTGGCGGCTGGGCAACCGCATCTGGGACGAGTTCGACAGCCAGCCGGTCGGCGCGCCCGGCGCCGCTGTCGGAGACGATGCGAAGGCGGTCGAACTGATCCGCTCCACCCACCGGCTGATCAAGGCGCTGACCGAGGCGATCGAGGGGTTCCGCTTCAACAGCGGCATCGCCCGCATCTATGCCTTCCTGAACGAATTGAAGGGCCTGCCGGCGGCCGGCGCGAGCCCGGCGCTGCTGGCGGCGCGCGGCCAGGCGCTGTCGGCCCTGGCGCGGCTGATCGCGCCGTTCATGCCGCACCTGGCCGAGGAGGCCTGGGCCCGGATCGGCGGCGAGGGCCTGGTCGCCCAGGCGCCCTGGCCGGACTACGACCCGGCCCTGGCGGCCGACGAGACGGCGACCCTGGCGGTGCAGGTCAACGGCAAGCGGCGCGGCGAGATCCACCTGCCGAAGGGAACCGCCGCCGCCGAGGCGGAGAAGATGGCGCTGGCGGACGCCGGCGTTCAGCGTCACCTTGACGGCCTCTCCGTGCGCAAGGTGATCGTCGTGCCCGACCGCATCGTCAATATCGTCGTCGGACCGGCTCAATGAGCCGGCGCTTCGCCGTCGCCGCCGCCGTGGCGGCCGGGCTCGGCCTCGCCGCCTGCGGCTTCACGCCCCTCTATGCCACCAAGGGCCTGGCGGCCGGCATGTCGTCGATCGAGGTCAAGGTGCCGCACGGGCGGCTGGCCTATCTGCTCAGCGAGTCGCTGAACGACGACCTGGCCCGCGACCGCGACCAGCCGCCGGTCTATCGCCTGGACGTGACGCTCAGCAGTCGGGTCTTCTCCCGCGGCCTGAACCTCGACGAGACGGCGGCCTATTACGAGGATCACGTCACCGTCGACTACCGGCTGGTGGAGATCGCCACCGGCCGGGTGCTGAAGACCGGGACCCAGCCGGTCGAGGTGACCTATGCCGCCACCAACATCCCCTATGCCGGCATCGCCGCCCAGGAGGACGCGCAGAAACGCGCCGCCGATCAGGCCGCCGAGCGCATCCGCACCGATCTCGGCATCTATTTCACCACCCAGGCGCGGAACTGACGGCGAGGGCCAGAGCGGGCCTGCGGAAAAGTGCGAAGCGGTTTTCCGCCCGCAACCCGCTCTAACCCCTGGAGGCGATCACGTTTTTGAATTTGGATTGCTTCAATCCAAATTCAACGTGATCTAGGTCTCGTGATCCTCAGCCGCCGCCCCGACATCGAACGCTTCCTCGACCAGCCGACCAAGGGCGTGCGGGCGGCGCTGATCCACGGCCGCGATCGCGGCCAGGTGCATGAGCGCGCCGATCGGCTGGCGAAGGCGGCCACCGCGCGCCCGGACGATCCCTTCGACGTGGCGCGGCTGACCGAGGCGGACATGGACCGCGATCCGGCGGCGCTGGAAGGCGAGCTCTCCGCCCAGTCGCTGGCCGGCGGCCGCCGTCTGGTGCGGCTGAAACTGACCGACGAGCGCATCGCGACCGAACGGGCGGCGGCCGAGGCGCTGAAGACCCACGCCGAGGGCGGCTTCAATCCCGACGCCTTCCTGCTGATCGAGGCCGGGGCGCTCGGCCGCGATTCCGCGCTGCGCCGGGCGGCGGAGAAGGCCGATGGGGCGGCGGCGATCGTCTGCTACGAGGACGAGCCGGGCGACGTGGCCAGGCTGATCCGCGAGGCCCTGGCCCGCGACAAGCTCGCCCTGACCGGCGACGCCCTGGACCTGGTGGTCGCGCGGCTGCCGCACGAGCGCGGCGTGGCGCGCCAGGAGATCGAGCGGCTGGCCCTCTATCTGGGTCCGGGTTCCGGCGTGTCGGCCGGGGTCGAGGCGCTGACCGACTTCCTGGGCGTCGAGCCCGAGGCCTCGCTGGCCGAGGCCGCCCAGGACGCCTTCGGCGGCAAGCTGGCCCAGGCCCAGGCGGGTTTGCGCCGCGCCGCCGCCGAGGGCGAGGCCGGCCCGGCCGCGGTCCGCGCCCTGAGCGGCCACGCGGCGCGGCTGCGCAAGACGCTCAGCGCCGGCGGCGACCTGGCCGCGGCCGCCAAGGCGGCGGGCGTCTTCTGGCGCAACGAGCGGGAGTTCCTGCGCCAGGCGCGCGCCTGGAGCCTCGCCCAGCTCGACCGGCTGCAGCCGGACCTGCTGGAAGCCGACCGGGCCTGCAAGCAGACCGGTTCGCCCGACCGGCTGATCGCCGAGCGCCTGGCCATGAGCATCGCCGGCCGGGCGCGCCGGTTGGGGCTCTAGAGCTCGCGGCCGGCGATGGAGCGCAGGTTCAGCGCCGAGGCGGTCAGCTCGATATGGGCGCGGCGGGCGAGTTCGCGCACGCCCACATGATAAGCCTCGCCGCCGTTGGCCACTTCGCTGGCCAGGATGGCGGCCTCCTCGAAGGTGCGCAAAAGCGCGCTGGTGTGCTCGAACGCCACTCGATTGGCGTCGGCGCGGACCTGCTCCATCCGTTCGGACAGCGAGATCAGGTCGGGGGAACGCGAAGTGGAGAAACGGGTGGCGGCCATCTTAGCCTCTTTAGTTCAATAGGTTAGACGTCCCACAGCGGGACGGGTTAACAGCGGTTAAGGCCAAAACCATGCCACAGGCTTGGCCTTGGGCTTGCCGGGCCGCGATTGCGCGAAGCTGTGGCGCTCCGGCGACAGGAGAGGAGGCCGCGGCTGCGGCTTTCTCTTCATCCACCCCGCGCAGACGATTTCATGGGGAATTAACCGACGCGGGCGAAATGGGGCGACACCCCTGACGTGGAAGGCGGCGGATGCGCTCTGCCCTGAATCCCCGAGCGGCCGAGAGCCCGGTGATCGACGACTTTATCGCCGCCGGCCGCCACATCTTCCCCGAGCCGCTCGACGCGGGCGCCGCCGAAGCGCTTTTGCGGGAGATCCGCGCCACCCGGCCCTTCGACGGGCGGCTCTTCCAGTCCGAGGCCGAGTTCGACGCCGATCCGCGCTATGTCGGGGTCAACCCGCGGCCCGGCCGCAACCTGCTGGAACGCTTCGAAGACCGCCTCGGCTTCGTCGAGCGGGCGCCGCAGGTGGTCGGCGCGCTGGTCGAACTGCTGGGCGACGACTACGAGGTCATCAACAAGAAGGTGGTCTGCGGCGTGCCGGCCAGCGCCGTGCCGGACTGGCTGAAGGCGCGCATCCAGGGCAATCCGGTCAACAATCTGGGCGCCTGGGTGAAGCCGCACTACCGCGACATCACCTATTTCTACGGCATCGACTTCCACCAGGACCTGATCGACTTCAAGGACCGCGACGCCGACTTCGTCACCCTCTACGTCTATCTGCACCCGGTCGGGGCGGCGGACGCGCCGTTGTTCCTGCTCGAGGGCAGCCACCGGCTCGGCGCGACGGTCTTCCCGCACGACCTGATCGCCGGCGGCGCCGACCGCTGGCTCTACCGCGACGGCCGCGGCGGCGAGGCGCAGGTGCGTCAGCGGGTGTTGACCGGTGAGGCCGGCCAGACCGCCATGTGGCACGCCTGCACCCTGCACGGCACCCAGCCGGACGCCGCCGACCACGAGCGCATCTCGCTGCGCTACCTGTTCGGCCCGAAAGACGGCGGCGGCGACGGCATGGCCAGGGTCAATGCGACCTTGCAAGGCCCGCTCCGCCTGACCGCGACGCGCGAGGACCTGGCCGGCGACGGCTCGGCGAGGATCCGCCGCAACACGGTCAATCAGGGCCGCTAGGTGGTCCAGCCGCCGTCGATGACGTGGATGGCGCCGGTGGCGAAGGCGCTCTCGTCCGAGGCCAGATAGAGGGCCAGGGCCGCGATCTCGTCCGGCTCGCCCAGCCGGCCCAGGGGCTGGCGGCCGACGAAGCTTTGCAGCACGGCGGCCGGGTCGCCCGGCAACGCCGCCATCCGCGCCCGCAAGGACGGGCTGGCCACGGTGCCGGGGCAGATGGCGTTGCAGCGCACGCCCTGGCCGACAAAATCGACGGCGATCGAGCGGGTCAGGCCGATGACCGCGGCCTTGGTGGCCCCATAGGCGAACCGGTTCGGCGCGCCTTTGACGCTGGAGACGACCGAGGCCATGTTGACGATCGAGCCGCCGCCGTTCGACAGCATGCCCGGCAACGCCGCCTTGCAGACGCGGAACATCGAGGTGACGTTGATGTCGAACGACGCTCGCCAGTCCTCCTCGCCGCAGTCGAGGATCGAGCCCTGGTGCACGTACCCGGCGCAGTTGAACACCACGTCGAAGGCCGGGAAGGCCTCGAACAGCGCAACGATCGCATCCGCGTCGGTCACGTCCAGCCGCCGCGCCGTCGCGCCCTCGACGCCGGCCAGCGCGGCCTCGTCGATATCGGTGGCGACGACGCTGGCGCCCTCGGCGACAAAACGCGCCGCCGTGGCCCGCCCGATGCCCTGGCCGGCCGCGGTGACCAGACAGGTCTTGCCGGCAAGTCTGCCCGTCATCGATTTTCTTCCCACTCGGTCAAGGCGGCTGCCGCGGCGGTGAGCGCTGAACCTAGCCGCGCGTGAGCCGGCGGCAGAGGTCGTCGAGCTGTTCCAGGGTCTTGTAGCGGATGGTCAATTCGCCGCCGCCGCGGCGATGGGCGATCTCGACCACCAGGCCGAGGGTGCGGGCCAGGTCTTCCTCAAGGGCGCGGGTGTCGGCGTCCTTGCGCGGCGCGTCCTCGTCGCGCATCCGTTCCGGCGCCGGGACGACCTCCTGCGCGCGGCGGGCCAGGGCTTCGGCGGCGCGGACGCTCAGGCCCTGCTCCACCACCTGGTTGGCCAGGGCGGTGGGATCGGCGGCCGAGGCGACCGCGCGGGCGTGGCCGGCGGAGAGCTGGTGCGAGCGCAGCAGGAAGACAACCCGCTCCGGCAGGTCCAGCAACCGGACGCAGTTGGCCACATGGCTGCGGCTCTTGCCGACGGCGCGGGCGACGTCCTCCTGGGTATGGCCGAACCGGTCCATCAGGGCGCGGTAGGCGCTCGCCTCCTCGACCGGGTTCAGATCGGCGCGCTGGACGTTCTCGATGATGGCGATCTCCAGCGTCTCCAGGTCGTCGAGCTCGCGCAAGGTCACCGGCACGGTGGTCAGGCCGGCGGTCTGGGCGGCGCGCCAGCGGCGTTCGCCGGCGACGATCTGGTATTCGCCCGGCCGCTCCGGCGACGGTCGCACCAGTATGGGTTGCAGCACGCCTTTTTCGCGGATCGAGGCCGCCAGCAGGTTCAGCTCGTCGTCGTCGAAATCCATGCGCGGCTGGGCGGCGTTGCGGTGGATCTGTTCGATCGGGATCTCGCGATTGCCCGCCGTCGCGCCCTCGCCGGCGGCGGTGGCTTCGTCGAGCAGGGCCGACAGCCCGCGGCCAAGGCCTCTACGCTCGGTCATCACGCGGCCACCGCCGCGCGGCGCGCCCGTTCGCGGCTGACCACTTCGCGCGCCAAGGCCAGATAGGCGCGGCTGCCGGTGCATTTGAGATCGTAGACCAGCACCGGCTTGCCGAACGACGGCGCCTCGGAAACCCTTACATTCCTTGGGATCATGGTCTGGTAGACCTTATCGCCGAAATGGGCGCGGACGTCGGCGGCCACCTGGTCGGAGAGCCGGTTGCGGCGATCGTACATGGTCAGCACCAAACCTTGGATCTCCAGGCGCGGATTGAGGCTGCCGCGCACCAGCTCCACCGTACGCATCAGCTGGGTCAGCCCCTCCAGGGCGAAGAACTCGCACTGCAGCGGCACCAGCACGGCGTCGGCGGCGGTCATGGCGTTGACGGTGAGCAGGTTGAGCGATGGCGGGCAGTCGATCAGCACATAGGTATAGGCCTTGGCGTGACTGGCGTCGCGCAAGGGTTGCAGGGCGTCGCGCAGGCGGAAGGAGCGGCGCGGCGCCGCGGCCAGTTCGATCTCGGCGCCGGAAAGATCGGGGTCGCAGCCGAGCAGGTCCAGGCCGGGCAGGGCGGTGGGGCGCGCCGCCTCCGCCACCGGGGCGCCGTTGACCACCACATCATAGACCGTGGTCCGCGCGCCGCCGCGCGACATGCCCAGGCCCGTGGAGGCGTTGCCCTGCGGATCGAGGTCGATCAGCAGCACCCGCTCGCCGACCGCGGCCAGCGCGGTGCCGAGATTGATGGCGGTGGTGGTCTTGCCGACGCCGCCCTTCTGGTTGGATACCGACAGCACCCTCAGCGCCGACTCAGACATGTTTCAGCTTCCTCATCCGGACGATGCGGCCATCGGTATGGCTGAGACTGTCGATCAGCTCGGCCTCGAAACGCCACGATCTGGTGGCTGCTTCGAGCTCGGCCACAACATCTTGACCTTTCATGAACAGCCCAATCGCGCCCCGCTTCAGGTAGGGCCGAGCATAGCCGAAAAGTCTGACCAGGGGAGCGCAGGCGCGCGCGGTGACCACATCGACGCTGATATCCAGGTCCTCGGCGCGGGCGTGATGCACCGTCGCCGGCAGCGAAAGGCTCGCGACGACGTCTTCCAGGAACCGGCAGCGCTTGGCCATGCTCTCGACCAGATGCACCTGGGCGCCCGGCCGGCCTTTCAGGAGCACGGCCAGGACCAGGCCCGGAAAACCGGCCCCGGCGCCGAGATCGGCCCAGCGCAGGGCCTGCGGCTCCAGCGGCAAAAGCTGGGCGCTGTCATAGGCATGGCGGAGCCAGAATTCCGCCAGGGCCGAGGGGCCGACCAGGTTCATGCGCGTGTTCCAGTCAGCCAGGTTGGCGCGAAAGACTTGCAGATCAGCCATTTGCGCCGGCGTCGCGCCGGTGGCGGCCGCGAATTCGGCCGCGCCGAAGGCTTCCGCGGGCGCCTCGGCCATGTCGTCAAGCAGCGCGGGCGCGGCGGGCATGGGCGAGCAGGGCGGTGAGGGCGCCGGGGGTCACGCCCTCGATGCGCGAGGCCTGGCCGAGCGTGCGCGGACGGACGGCGGCGAGCTTTTCGCGCGCTTCGCCGGAAAGGCCGCCGATGCCGGCATAGTCGAGATCGTCGGGCAGGATGAGGTCCTCGTCCTTGCGGAAGGCGACCACGTCGGCGGCCTGGCGGTCGAGATAGCCGGCATAGGCCGCCTCGATCTCGATCTGCTCGGCGGCGAAAGCCGGCCACCGAGCGATCTCCGGCCATACCCGCGCCAGCGCGGTCAGGCCGACCCCGGGGCAGGCCAGCAGCTGCACCACGTCGCGGCGATGGCCGTCGGCCTTGACGGCCAGGCCGGCGCGCGCGGCCTCGGTCGGGGTGAGGCTGAGCGCATGAGCGCGGGCCCGAATCGCCTCCAAAGTCGCGGCCTTGGCGGCGAAGGCTGCGGCCCGGCCGGAACCGACGCAGCCGAGCGCGATCCCGCGTTCCGTCAGGCGTTGGTCGGCGTTGTCGGCGCGCAAGGTCAGGCGAAACTCGGCCCGGCTGGTGAACATCCGGTAGGGCTCGGTCACACCGCGGGTGACCAGGTCGTCGATCATCACGCCGAGATAGGCCTCGTCGCGGGCAAAGACGGCGGGCTCGGCCCCGCCGGCCGCACGGGCGGCGTTCAGGCCGGCGATCAGTCCCTGGCCGGCCGCCTCTTCGTAGCCCGTGGTGCCGTTGATCTGGCCGGCCAGATAGAGGCCAGGCAGGCGCTTGACCTCCAGCGCCGGCGAAAGCTCGCGCGGGTCCACATAGTCGTATTCGATGGCGTAGCCGTAGCGCTTGATCGCCACCGCCTCGAGGCCGGGGATGGTGCGGATGAAACGGTCCTGCGTCGCTTCCGAGACCGAGGTCGAGATGCCGTTGGGATAGACCGTGTGGTCGTCGCGGCCTTCCGGCTCCAGGAAGATCTGATGGCTGGTCTTGTCGGCGAACCGGACCACCTTGTCCTCGATCGACGGGCAATAGCGTGGCCCGCGACCCAGCGCCCGGCCGCCATAGACCGCGGACTCGCTGAGCCTTTCGGCGATGATCGCGTGGGTCTCGGCGGTGGTCCAAGTGACGCCGCAGGAAACCTGCGGCCGCTCGACCGAGCCGGTCAGGAAGGAGAAGGGCGCGGGATCGGCATCGCCGGCCTGCATCTCCAGCCGGTCCCAGGCGATGGTGCGTCCGTCCAGCCGCGCCGGCGTGCCGGTCTTCAGCCGGCCCATGCGCAGGTCAAGACCGTAGAGCCGGTCGGCCAGGCCGATGGATGGCGCGTCGCCCACCCGGCCGGCGGGGATGCGGGTCTCGCCGCGATGGATGACGCCGCGCAAGAAGGTGCCGGTGGTCAGCACCACCGCGCCGCCGAGCCACCGCTCGCCACGCGCGTCCTCCACCCCGACGACGCGACCATCCGCGGCGATGAGGTCTTCCACCGCCGCGGCGACCACGGTGAGGTTGGGCTGTTCCCGCAAGGTCCGTTGCATGGCGGCGCGATAAAGAGCGCGGTCGATCTGGGCTCGGGGGCCGCGCACGGCCGGCCCCTTGGAGCGGTTGAGCATGCGGAACTGGATGCCCGCCTCGTCGGCCAGCCGGCCCATCAGGCCGTCCAGAGCGTCGATCTCGCGCACCAGATGGCCCTTGCCCAGGCCGCCGATGGCCGGGTTGCAGGACATTTCGCCAATGGTTTCAATCTTGTGGGTCAGCAGCAGGGTGCGCGCGCCGCTGCGCGCCGCGGCGGCCGCGGCTTCGCAGCCGGCGTGACCGCCGCCGATGACGATGACATCCCAAGAGGTTGCTGACGCAGACATGATCGACCGAACCGCGCCACGGTCGGCGCTGGCCCTTATAGCTCGCGGCGGCCGTTGTTTCACGTGAAACATTGCCCCAGCGCCCCGCGCGGAAGCGGCCGATGTTTCACGTGAAACAGTCTCACTTGCCGATGCAGAACCGGGCGAAGACCCGATCGAGCACATCCTCCGGATCGATCCGGCCGTTGACCCGGGCCAGGCTGCGGGCGGCCAGGCGGACGTCCTCGGCCGCCAGCTCCACCTCGACCGGCGCCTGGAGCGCGCGCGCCGCCCGGGTCAGGTGGCCGCGCGCCGCAATCAGATCCTGGCGGTGTCGCGCCCGGGTCGCGGCGGGAAATTCACCGCCGGACAGGGCGGCGACGACCCGCGCGGTCAGCGTCTCGCGCAACTCGGCCAGACCGATGCCGCGCGCCGCCGAGATGTCCGCCACGGCGAGGCCATGCGCCGCCGCCCAGACGCCGACCGCGCCGGCGGCCGGCGGCGGCGCCAGGTCGCGCTTGTTGAGCACGCAGATGTCGCCGGCCCGGGCCAGGGCGGCGGCGTCGCGCCAGCGCTCGTCCTTGGCGGCCGCGTCGACCACCACCAGCCGCAGATCGGCGGTCTCCGCCAGGGCGGCGGCGCGCCGGACGCCCTCGGCCTCGACGGCGCTCTTCGGCCCGCGCAGGCCGGCGGTGTCGCCGATCACCACGCGATAGCCGGCCAGGTTCAGGGCCACCTCGACGATGTCGCGGGTGGTGCCGGGCGTCGGCGTGACGATGGCGGCGTCGCGGCCGGCCAGGGCGTTCAGCAGGCTGGACTTGCCGGCATTGGGCGCGCCGATCAGGGCGACGCGATAGCCTTCCCGCACCCGCTCGCCGCGCGCGCCTTCGGCGAGAGCCGCGTCGATCTCCGCGCCCACGTGCGACACCAGCGGCGCGGCGCCCCGGGCCACCTCCGCCGGCAGGTCCTCGTCGGGAAAATCCACCGCCGCCTCCAGCAGCGCCAGGGCCTCGATCAGCGCCTCGCGCCAGGCGGCGTGGCGGCGGGCCAGATCGCCGTCGAGCTGGGCCAGGGCCTGGCGGCGCTGGGCGTCGGTCTCGGCCTCGACCAGGTCGCCGATCGCTTCGGCCTGGCTGAGGTCGAGCTTGCCGTTTTCGAACGCCCGGCGGGTGAATTCCCCCGGCTGAGCCAGGCGCAGGCCCAGGCCCAGCAGCGCCTCGGTCACCCCGTCGATGACCGCCGCGCCGCCGTGCAGGTGCAGTTCGGCGACATCCTCGCCGGTGTAGCTGTGCGGGCCGGGAAACCAGAGCACCAGCGCCTGGTCCAGGGGCGCGCCGTCAACCGGCCGCCGCAGCACCCGCAGGCCGGGTCGCCGGCGCTTCGGCGGCGCGCCGGCAAGGGTCTGCAGCGCCGCGGCGGTTCCCGGCCCGGAAAGCCGCACGACGGCGACCGCCGCGCGGCCAGGGGCGGTGGCCAGCGCGAAGATGGTGTCGGCCATCGCGCCTCAGCGCTTGGGGCCGGCGGCGGCCATCAGTTTGGCGAACTGCTCCTGGGCCGCGCCGCCGAACGCCAGCCAGTTCTTCATCAGCTCCTCGGGCCGAAGCGCGTCCATGTTGGCGGTCATCCGCTTCTGCATCTCGCCGACCAGCTTCTCGTTCAGGGCCGCGACATCGGGCAGGCCGAGCGCCGCCCGCGCCTCCTGCGGCGTGCAGTCCACCTCGATCGTCACCTTCATGTCCGGGCCCTCCGTGCCACAAATTTGTTATGAGCCTTTGGCCGCCCGCGAGGCTAGTAGCAATCCAGTCCGTCCATTGCCGAGATCCGCTCCATGCCAACCGCCTTCAACCTGACCATCTCAACGCCCGACGGCGAATTCGGCGCCTACGTCGCCGCGCCCGCGGCGACGCCCGCCCCCGCCATCGTGGTGATCCAGGAGATTTTCGGCGTCAACGCCGTCATGCGCCAGATCACCGACCAGTTCGCCGCCCAGGGCTACCTGGCCGTCTGCCCGGACCTTTTCTGGCGCATCGAGCCGGGCATCGACATCACCGACCAGAGCGAGGCCGAATGGAAACGGGCCTTCGAACTGTTCAACGCCTTCGACGTCGAGGCGGGCGTCAAGGATATCGCCGCGACCATCGAGGCGATCCGCAAGGACCCGCGCTGCAACGGCAAGGTCGGGGCGGTGGGCTTCTGCCTCGGCGGCCTGCTGGCCTATCTGACCGCCATGCGCACCGACGCCGACGCCAGTGTGGCCTATTACGGCGTCGGGCTGGAGCGTTACACGGCCGAAGCCGACAAGCTGGTCAATCCGCTGATGTTGCACGTGGCCGAGGAAGACCAGTTCACGCCCGGGCCGGCGCGGGAGCTGATCCTGGCGGCGCTGAAAAACCATCCGCAGATCGAGATCCACACCTATCCCGGCCGCGACCACGCCTTCGCGCGGCCCGGCGGCGAACACTATGACGCGGCGGACGCGGCCCTGGCCGAGAGCCGCACCCTCGACTTCTTCAAGCGCAATCTGGGCTGAACGATCATGCTGGCGGTGCAGGCGACCAGGACGGGCGGACCGGAGGTGCTGGAGGCGGTCGACCTGCCGATCCCCGAGCCGGGCCCCGGCCAGCTGCGCATCCGCCACCACGCCATCGGACTGAACTTCATCGACACCTATCAGCGCTCCGGCCTCTATCCCATGCGCCTGCCGGCGGTGCTCGGCCAGGAGGGCGCCGGGGTGGTGGACGCCGTCGGCGAAGGCGTCAGCGGCTGGAACATCGGCGACCGCGCCGCCTATACCGGCCAGATCGGCGCCTATGCCGAGTTTCACGTGGTGGAGGCCCCGCGCGTTCTGCACCTGCCGGACGACCTGTCGTTCGAAGTCGCGGCCGCGGCGCTGTTGAAGGGGATGACGGCGGAGTTCCTGCTGCGCCGCTGCTATCCGCTGAAAGCCGGCGAGACCATTCTGGTCCATGCCGCCTCCGGCGGAGTCGGCGTCATCCTGGTGCAGTGGGCCAAGGCGATCGGCGCGGAGGTGATCGGCGCGGTCGGCTCGGAGGCCAAGGCCGATCTGGCCCGGGCCAATGGCTGCGACCATGTGATCCTCTATCAGGACGAGGACCTCGCGGCGCGGGTCCGCCAGATCACCGGCGGCCTCGGCGTCCGCGTCGCCTACGATTCCGTCGGCAAGGACACCTTCGAAGCCACCCTGGCCAGCCTTGGCCGGCGCGGGCTGTTCGTCAGCTTCGGCAACGCCTCCGGGCCGGCGCCGGCGGTCGAGCCGGCGCGGCTGATGCGCTCCGGCTCGCTCTTCCTCACCCGCCCGACCCTGTACGACTATACCGCCACGTCCGAGGACCTGGCCGAGAGCGCCGCCGCCCTGTTCAGCGTGATCGAATCCGGAGCGGTCAAGATCGCCATCGGCCAGACCTTCCCGCTCAAGGACGCCCGCCGCGCCCACGAAGCGCTGGAAAGCCGCGCGACCATCGGGGCGAGCCTGCTAGTCCCGTAAGGCCGGGCCAGGGCCCTAGCGGGCGATGGCGGCCCGGTAGGCGGGCCGGGTCTTCATCCGCGCCCAATAGTCGGCGACGGCGAGCGGATAGTCGTCGGCCAGGCCGAGGCTCTCGCCCAGGTTCAGCGCATAGGCCACCGAGATGTCCGCCGCGGTGAAGGCCTCGCCGGCCAGGTGCGGGCTTTCGCTTAAGCGCCCGGTCAGCGCCTTCACCCGCCGGCCGAACAGGGTGCGGCAGAGGCCGGCGGTGAAATTATCCTTCTGGTCCTCGGGCGCCAGGAAGCGGGTGCCGACCAGCGGATTGAGGAAGGCCGACAGCGAGCCTTCGCCATAGACCAGGTACTGCAGATAGGCCGGGTAGGTCGGATCGTCCGCCGGCGGCGCCAAGGGCGTCGGGCCATAGCGGCCGGCCAGGTACTGGACGATGGCCACCGATTCCGACATGGCCACCTCGCCGTCGACGATCGCCGGCAATGCGCGGGCCGGATTGATGGCGATGAAGTCCGGGCTGGGGCGGCCGAGCGCTTCCGGGAGCAGCTCGTAGTCGAGCCGCATCTCCTCGGCCATCCAGATCACGCGAAGCGAGCGCGAGCCGCTGGCATGATAGATTTTCAGCACCGCTCCGCCCGCGACCTCACTTATTCATCGATTCGAAGTATCCATCGATTGGAAGAACTCGTCGTTGTTCTTGCTCTGCTTCAGCTTGTCGAGCAGGAACTCGATCGCATCTTGCGGACCCATGGGTGCGAGGATGCGGCGCAGGATGTTGACCTTCTGGAAGTTTTCCCGCGGTGTGATCAATTCTTCCTTGCGGGTGCCCGACTTCAGGATGTCGATGGCCGGATAGATGCGCTTGTCGGCGACCTTGCGGTCCAGGACGATTTCCGAATTGCCGGTGCCCTTGAATTCTTCGAAGATCACCTCGTCCATGCGGCTGCCGGTGTCGATCAGCGAGGTCGAGATGATGGTCAGCGAGCCGCCCTCCTCGATGTTCCGTGCCGCGCCGAAGAAGCGTTTCGGCCGCTGCAGGGCGTTGGCGTCGACGCCGCCGGTCAGCACCTTGCCGGACGACGGCACCACGGTGTTGTAGGCGCGGCCGAGCCGGGTGATGTTGTCCAGCAGGATGATCACGTCGCGCTTGTGCTCGACCAGGCGCTTGGCCTTTTCGATCACCATTTCAGCCACCTGGACGTGGCGCGAGGCCGGTTCGTCGAAGGTCGAGGAGATGACCTCGCCCTTCACCGTGCGCTGCATGTCGGTGACCTCTTCCGGCCGCTCGTCGACCAGCAGCACGATCAGATAGCATTCCGGGTGGTTGGCGGCGATCGCCTTGGCGATGTTCTGCATCATGATGGTCTTGCCGACCCGGGGCGGCGCGACGATCAGGCAGCGCTGGCCCTTTCCGAGCGGGGCGATGATGTCGATCACCCGGCCGGTGCGATCCTTTATCGTCGGATCCTCGATCTCCATCTTCAGCCGCTCCTCGGGATAGAGCGGGGTCAGGTTGTCGAAGGCCACCTTGTGGCGGACGTTTTCCGGCGGCTCGAAATTGACCTGGTCCACCTTGACCAGGGCGAAATAGCGTTCGCCTTCGCGCGGCGAGCGCACGCCGCCCTCGACGGTGTCGCCGGTACGCAGGCCGTAGCGGCGGATCTGCGAGGGCGAGACATAGATGTCGTCGGGGCCGGAGAGATAGTTGGCTTCCGGGCTGCGCAGGAAGCCGAAGCCGTCCTGCAGCACTTCCAGGGTGCCGGAGCCGGTGATGTCGACGCCTTCCTCGGCCACGGCCTTGAGGATGGCGAACATGATGTCCTGCTTCAGCATGGACGAGGCGTTCTCGACCTCGAGCGCTTCGGCGAAGGTGACGAGGTCGGCGGCGGGCTTTTCCTTCAGCTCCTGCAGCGACATGCGCGTCATGCCCATGGCGGCGATGGCCTGGCTGGCGGCGGTGGGTTCCTCGGGGCCTTCGGCCGTATCGGCGTCGGCCGCTTCCGCGACATCGATCAGCGGATCGGCGTCTTCGGGCTGGGCGAGGGTGTCTGGGGGGGTGTCAGTCATATTGAACTCTGGTCTCTGGGCCGCTTGCGCGACCGCTCGAGGCCCCTGTCCGGGGCCGGTTGAAGGTCTCTTTGATGGCGCCGGGTCCGCTGAAATCCGGATCGGCGCGAAGGGGAGGATCAGACGTGGCTCGCGGCTCTGTCGGCGCGGGTCTGATGAGAGGAGGAGGGCGCAGCGGCGAGCCGCCTTGCTTCAGGGGAAGCGGAACCACAGCCCGCGCCCCAGGTCAAGCGGCGCTGTCGCCGCGATGGCCTTGCCGCTTATGTAGTGCGGGCCAGCGAACATGGGAAGGTCCGGGGGATCGACCGCGGGCCGGCCATCGTCAGCCCCGCGCCTCCAGCCCGTCCTCGCTCGGACGTTGAAGGGTCGAACGATCAGGCGCCGAACTTGGTGGTGGCGGCGATGACGATGACGATGGCGACCAGGAAGGGCAGCTCGTTGGTCATGCGCCAGAAGCGCTCGGAGCGGGTGTTGCGGCCCTCGGCGAAGGCGCGGCGCGAGCCGGCCAGGAAGCCGTGCCAGCCGAACAGCGCCAGCACCCCGGCGATCTTGGTCACAAACCACGGGGCCAGCCAGAAATGCGGCCCCAGGCGCTGGAGATCGACCCAGATCAGGCAGCCACCGAAGATCAGCACCGCGACCATGGCCGGGTTGATGATCATGTGCAGCAGCTTCACCTCCATGGTCTTGAAGGTCTCGTCCATCTCCGAGCCGGGAGCGGCGCGGGTGTGGTAGGCGAAGAGGCGCGGCAGGTAGAGCAGGCCGGCCATCCAGGCGATCACCGCGATGATGTGCAGTCCGCGCAGCAGGTTGTAGTGCTGGATCATGCCTCGCCCCGGTCCGAGTAAGGACATTTCGACCAAGCCGCCGCGCAGGTAAAGCCCGATCCGGGCGCGATCCCGTCGCTCCGGCCGAGGGCGGCGGCGACCAGGCCGGCCAGGCCATCGACGAAGGCCGCCTCGACGCCGAGGGTGGGAGCGCGGACATAGGCGGCGATCCCGGCCGCCTCGGCGCGCCGCCGATAGTCGCGGTCGAGCTCGACCAGGGTCTCCACATGCTCGGAGACGAAGGCGATGGGGCTGATCACCACCCCGACCCCCTGCTTCGCCGCCGCTTCGATCTCCTCCAGGGTGGTGGGGCCGAGCCATTTCATCGGCCCGACCCGGCTCTGATAGGCGATGCGCCAGTCCGTCAGCCCCGCCGGGAGCCGCGCCGCCACCGCCTCGGCGGTCGCCGCCACCTGACTGGCATAGGGGTCGCCGGCCTCGACCACCGATTCCGGCAGGCCATGGGCGGAGAAGATCAGCCGGACGGGCGCCGGCCGGCCCGCCGCGTCCCAGGCCGCCTCGAGGCGCCGCGCATGGGCCTCGACGAAGCCCTCGAGGGTGGGATAGCAGCAGACCGCCCGAGCCCGGCCCGGCCCACGATAGACCGCCTTCCAGGCCGCCAGCGACGAGGCCGTGGTGGTGGTGGAGAACTGCGGGTAGAGCGGCAGAAGCACGATCTCGTCCGGTGCGAAGGCCGCCACCGCCGCGGCCGTCTCGGCGCTGAACGGCCGCCAGTAGCGCATGGCGATGAAGAGCTCGATTTCCGTGTCCGGCAGGCGCGCGGCCAGCGCGGCTTGCAAGGCCTCGGCCTGGGCCTGGGTTTCCGGGACCAGCGGCGAGCCGCCGCCCATGTGGGCATAGTTCGCTTTCGCCGACGGCGTCCTCAAGGCCGCGATCAGCGCCGCCAGCGGATAGCGCAGCAGGGCCGGCGCGCCGATGATGGCCGGGTCCCTGAACAGGTTGAACAGGAAGGGCCGCACGGCGTCCGGGCCGTCGGGGCCGCCCAGGTTGAAGAGGACGACCGCGAGCCGCGCCGTCGCCATCAGCTCCCGCGCCAGGCGGTCACCCGCTCCACGACCCGGCTGATATGCTCGACCGGCGTCGGCGGCAGGACGCCATGGCCCAGATTGAAGATCCACGGCCCGGCGCCCCAGTCCGCCAACAAGGCGTCAACGGCGGCGTCCAGCGCCGGCCCGCCGGCCAGCAGCAGCTGCGGATCCAGCGCGCCCTGGATGGTGGTGGTCTTCTGCAGACGCCGGCCGAGTTCGCGCGATACGCCGGTGCCCAGCCCGACCGCCTGCACCCCGGTCGCGGCGACGTAGGGTTCGATCAGCGCCTCGTCGGCGCCGCGCGGGAAGCCGATCACCGGCGCGGTCACCCCGGCGGCGCGCAGCCCCGCCACAATCCTGGCGTGGGGCCGCGTGACCAGCCGCTCGAACACCGGCTCCGGCAACTGCTCGGCCCAGGATTCGAAGATCTGCACCGCCTGCGCGCCCGCCTCGACCTGCATCACCAGGTAGCGCCAGGTCGCCTCGGCGACCACATCCACCAGCTCGCCCACCGCCTCGAGGTCGGTGAAGGCCCGCGCCCGGGCTTCGGCCCGCGCCGCCTCGCCGCCCCGGCCCTGCAGCATGTAGGTGGCGACGGTCCAGGGGCCGCCGGCGAAACCGATCAGCGCCCGCTCCGGCTCCAGCCCGGCCCGCGCCCGGCGCACCGTCTCGCCGATCGCCGCCAGCCGGCCGGTCGAGGCCTCGACCTCCGCCGCCAGCGCGTCGATGGCCGGCAGCGCGCCCATCCGCGGGCCTTCGCCGGCCTCGAACCAAACCTTCTGGCCAAGCGCCAGCGCGATCGGCACGATGTCGGAGAACACGATGGCCGCGTCATAGGCAAACCGCCGCATGGGCTGCAGGGTGATCTCGGTGGCGATCTCGGGATCGAAGCAGAGCTCGAGGAAATCTCCCGCCCGGGCGCGAAGCTCGCGGTACTCCGGCAGGCAGCGGCCAGCCTGGCGCATGAACCAGATCGGCGGGCGCTCGAGCACGTCTCCCTTCAGGGCCGTGAGCAATCGCGGTTCGGGGAGGGAGACCATGGTCGCTCTTAAAGCCGCTCAGCCCGCCAGGCTCAAGCCCGACGGCCTCCTTCTATTCCTTAATAAGAGATTAAGAGATAAATAGGGGAAGAGATCAGGACCGGCTGAAACCGGGGATAAATCCAGCCGCACACGGACGATTCAGCCGGTCGGCCCCGAACCGGAGCGACCGGCCCACAGCCGTCCTGGCCGCCTGTGGATTGCGGGGACAACCGGCAAGCCTTCGGCGAGGTTAATGAAATCTTAACGGCGGCTGCGGACGGGCCAGGGGATGCGCCCGGCTTGTCCAAAGGCCGGGACAGCGGCTCCGGCGACGCCCGCGCGGCCGCCCGGACTGTGGACTTCGCGCGCGCCGATCGGCGGTTTTCCCACGCCGGCCTTGGCAAAGCCGCCGCGAGCGGGTTTTCTCCCGGTCGGTTCCGTGTCTTTGGGCCGGTCGTTAACGCCTCGTTAACCAAGGGTCCACAGCTCCGGTGGGCAAGGATGTCGGCGATGACCCAGGCGGCGCGCTTCGCCACCTACTTCCATATCCACCTGGTGTCGGACTCCACCGGCGAGACGCTGAACGCCATGGCGCGGGCGGTCTGCGCCCGGTTCGACGACGTGCTGCCGATCGAGCACATCTATTCGCTGGTCCGTTCGCCGCGGCAGCTGGAGCGGGTGCTGCGCGAGATCGAGGCGGCGCCGGGCGTCGTGCTGCACACCATCGTCGACAAGACCCTGCGCGCGGCGCTGGAGCAGGGGTGCCGCGAGCTGGACATGACCTGCGTTGCGGCGCTCGACCCATTGATCGCCTCGCTGGCCCGCTATCTGGGCGCCTCGATCTCCACCCGTGTCGGCGCCCACCTGCGGCTCGACCATGACTATTTCAACCGCATGGACGCCCTGGCCTACGCCATCAGCCACGACGACGGCCACGCCACCCAGGACCTGGAAGCCGCCGACGTGGTGCTGGTCGGGGTCAGCCGCACCTCGAAGACCCCGACCTCGATCTACCTCGCCCATCGGGGCATCCGGGCGGCCAATGTGCCGCTGGTGCCAGGGACCGAGCCGCCGGCGCAGCTGTTCGAGCTGAAGCGCGCCGTCGTGGTCGGCCTGACCCTCTCGGCCGACCGGCTGATCGAGATCCGCCGCAACCGGCTCTCCAACCTGAAGGAGGACCGCGAGAGCGCCTATGTGGACATCGAATCGGTCCGGGCGGAGATCGTCCGTGCACGCCGGATGTTCGAAAAGCATGGCTGGCCGGTGATCGACGTCACCCGCCGCTCGGTGGAGGAGACCGCCGCGGCGGTGATCAACGTCATGACCGCCGGCGGCGGCCAGGTCGAGGTCCTCTCGTGATTCCACTGGTGCTGGCGTCGAAGAGCGCGGTGCGGGCGCGGCTGCTGGCCGCCGCCGGGGTCGACTTCGAGGCGGTGGATTCGGGCGTCGACGAGGGGCCGATCAAGACGCGCCTGGCCGACAGCACGCCGAAGGACGTCGCCATGGCGCTGGCCGAGGCCAAGGCGCTGCGGGCTTCGCAAGCCCGGCCGCCGGCGCTGGTGATCGGCGCCGACCAGACCCTCGACCTGAACGGGCGGCTGTTCGACAAGCCCGCCAGCCTTGGCGAGGCGCGGGATCGGCTGCTGATGTTCCGTGGACGCTCGCACCAGCTGCACGCCGCCGTCGCCGCGGCGCGCGGCGGCGAGGTGATCTGGCGCAAGGCCGCCAGCTCGACCCTAACCATGCGCGACTTTTCAGACGCCTGGCTGGACGGCTATCTGGCGCGCAACCCGGGCCCCGCCCTGGCCACCGTGGGAAGCTATGAGTTCGAGGGCGAGGGCGCCCAGATGTTCGAGCGGGTCATCGGCGACTATTTCGCCATACTGGGCCTGCCGCTGCTCGGCCTGCTGGCCTTTTTGCGCGACCAGGGAGTTTTGCCGCGATGAGCCGGATCACCAGCAGCACCAGAGTCGCCGGCGTCATCGGCAGGCCGGTGCGCCACTCGCTCAGCCCGGTGCTGCAGAACGCCTGGATCGAGGCGGCGGGGCTCGACGCGGTCTATGTCGCCCTCAGCCCCTCGGAGGACTGGCTGGCGCCCTTCATCAACGGCTGCCGCCACGGCCTGATGGCCGGGCTGAACGTCACCCTGCCGTTCAAGGAACACGCCCTGGAAATGGCCGACACCGCCAGCGAGCGGGCCTGGCGCGCCGGGGCGGCCAACCTGCTGCTGTTCGGCGATGACGACCAGGTCACCGCCGACAACACCGACGGTCTTGGCCTGATGGCCGCCTTTGCGGCCCAGGCGCCGGGCTTTTCCGTCGCCGGTCAGGCGGTGACGGTGCTGGGCGCCGGCGGCGCGGCGCGCGGCGCGGCGGCGGCGCTGATCGGCGCGGGCGCGGAGAGCGTGCGGCTGGTCAATCGCACCCGCCAGCGGGCTGAGCAGATCCGCGCCACCCTCGGGGACCGCGCCCAGGTGTTCGGCTGGGACCAGCTCGCCGCCGCGTTCGACGGCGCCGGGGCCCTGATCAACAGCACCTCGCTGGGCCTCGAGGGCGGCGAACCGCTGACCCTGTCGCTTGACGGCCTGCCGGCGGGCGCGGTGGTCATGGACATGGTCTACCGGCCGGTGAAGACGCCGCTGCTGGCGGCCGCCGAAGCGTCCGGGCGCCCGATCGTCGACGGGCTGGAGATGCTGATCGGCCAGGCCGGGCCGTCGTTCGAAGCCCTGTTCGGCCAGCCGCCGCCGGCCGGCGTCGACGTGCGCGCGCTGGCGCTCGCCGCCCTGGGAGGCCAGGCATGATCACCATCGGCCTGACCGGCTCCATCGGCATGGGCAAGTCGACCACGGCGGCCATGTTCGCCGACGAGGGCGCGCCGGTCTATGACGCCGACGCCGAGGTGCATAAGCTGCAAGGCCCTGGCGGGGCGGCGGTCGAGGCGATCGAGGCCGCCTTTCCCGGCGTGGTCAAGGACGGCGCGGTGGACCGCGGCGCGTTGGGGGCGCGGGTGTTCGGCGATCCCGAGGCGCTGAAACGGCTGAACGGCATCATCTATCCGCTGCTGGGGGCGAGCCGGGCGGCCTTCTTCGAGCGCGCCGAACGGGACGGCGCCGACGCGGTGGTGCTGGACATCCCCATGCTGTTCGAGACCGGCGGCGAGGCGCGGATGGACGCGGTGGTGGTGGTCAGCGCCCCGGAACATGTGCAGCGCAAGCGGGTGTTGGCGCGCCCCGGCTATGACGCGGCGCGGCTGGACGCCATCCTGGCGCGGCAGATGCAGGATGCGGAAAAACGCGCCCGCGCCCACTTCGTGGTCGACACCGGCCATGGCTTCGACCACGCCCGCGCCCAGGTGCGCGAGATCATGGCCAGGCTCCGCGCCGGCGACTGGAAAGAGGCGAAAAGCCACGCTTGATCCGGCCCCCGAACCGCCCCATTCATCGGGGCGGGATGGCGCGCGAAATCGTTCTCGACACCGAAACCACCGGCCTCGATCCGCGCACGGGTCACCGGCTGGTGGAGATCGCCTGCGTCGAGCTGGAAGACCTGTTGCCCACCGGCCGCTCCTTCCACCGCTACATCCATCCCGAGCGCGAAATCGACCCGGAGGCCGAGCGCGTCCACGGCCTGTCGCTGGCCTTCCTCTCCGGCAAGCCGCGCTTCCACGAGCCGGAGGTGTGCGAGGCGCTGCTGGACTTCATCGGCGACGCGGCGGTGGTCGCCCACAACGCGCCGTTCGACCGCGGCTTCATCAATCACGAGCTGGAACGCGCCGGCCGGATCGGCCTGGCCGAGCCGCGCTGGGTCGACACCCTGCCGATGGCCCAGAAGCGCTTTCCCGGCGCGCACAATTCCCTCGACGCGCTGTGCAAGCGGTTCAAGATCTCGCTGGCCGAGCGGGAGAAACACGGGGCGCTGATCGACGCCCAGCTGCTGGCGGCGGTCTATCTCGAACTCAACGGCGGCCGCGAACGCGGCCTGGACCTGGCGGTCGCGGTATCCAGCCGCACGCCGGTCCTGGCGCTTGGCGAGGTCCGCTACGGTCCGCGGCCGAGACCGCTGGCCGCCCGCTCGACCGACGCTGAGCGCGAGGCGCACCTGGTCTTCGTGCGCGACATGCTGACCGACAAGGCGGTCTGGCTGAAGTTCGGGCTCGTCTGAGCCCTGAAGCCGGGGCCGGGGCGCCTAGGCCTGGCCGGTGGGCTCGCTGGCCATCTGGGCTTGCCGCGACGCATAGACCACCGCGAAGTCGATCGGATCGATCATGAACGGGGGGAAGCCGCCTTCCGAGGTCATCTCGGCGATCAGCCGGCGCGCGAACGGAAAAAGGAAACGCGGGCATTCGATCAGCAGCACCTGCTGCATGGTCTCCGGCGGGACGCCGTTGATCTGGAAGAGGCCGCCGTAGAGCAGCTCGACGGTGAAGATCGGATCGCCGTTGCTCTGCGCCGAGGCCGTCAGCTTCAGGTCGACCTCATAGAGTTCGTCGGGCCGCGCCCGGGCGGCCATCTCGACGCCGAGGTCGATCTGCGGCTGGGTCGTGGAGCTGCGCAGGGACTCCGGCGCGCGGGGATTTTCGAACGACAGGTCGCGAATGAACTGCGCCATGATCCGGATCCCGGGCACGGAACCGTCGACCGGCTCAAAGGGAGCGGGGTTGATTGGCCCGGCGGAGCCTTGGTCGGTCATGGATGGCGGATCCCGTCTATCGCGAGCCCCTGAGACAAAGGCGCGCCTTGGAGGTTGACGGCGGGGCTGCTATCACGCGGACCGAAGGCGCGCAACGCGCCACCTGACGAAGCGGCCCCAAGCGGACTATATAGAAACTGAAGCGACTGACGCCGGGCTCGGTCGCCCGGCTTCCCGCTCAACATCCCCGGTGTCGATCTGCAGCTCTTGGAACTCATCATCATCGCCGTCGTGGCCGCCGTGGTGCTCTACCAGCTCTACGCCGTGCTGGGCCGCCGTGTCGGCCGCCAGCCGGAAGATGTGGCCCGGCCCGCGACCCTGCCCAGGACCGGCGAGACCGAGCCGTTCACGCCGCCCGCCGATCTGGGCCCCGCCCCGGCGGGCGTGGCCGCGATCCGCGCCCGCGATCCGGGCTTCGATCCCGCCAAGTTCATCACCGGCTCGCGCCAGGCCTACGAGATGATCGTCAGCGCCTTCGCCGCCGGCGACCGCGCCACCCTCGAGCGACTGGTTTCGCCGACGGTGATGGACGGTTTCGCCAAGGTGATGGCGACCCGCGAGAGCGAAGGCCGCAGCGAGAGCGTCGAATTCAGCCAGCCGCCGCGCGCCGACCTGGAGAGCGCCGAGGTCAGCGGCGACGTGGCCAGGGTCAAGGTGCGTTTTCTCGCTGAGTTCCGCAGCCGCAGCAAAGGCCCCGAAGGCGAGGCGGTGGACGACCGCCGCACCGCCGAGCTCTGGACCTTCGAGCGCCGGCTTTCCAGCCGAGATCCGAACTGGACCCTGGTCAGGGTCGACGCCGCCGAGGCCTGACGGGTCGTGAGGGGTTTGCGGCGGCCGGCGTCCCTTGTCGCCCTTTTCGCGCTCGCCGCCTGCGCCACCCATCCGCCGCCGCCGACGTCACACCCCCCATCGCCATACCCGGAACGCCCCTACGAGCGGCCGGCGGAGCGCCCGCGTCCGCCCGAGGCCCAGGCGCCGCAAGCCGAGGCGGTCCAGCTGTCCGCCCTGCCCGGCTGGTACGCCGAGGACCATGCGGCGGCGCTGGCCGCGTTCGCCGCCGGCTGCCCGGTGTCGCACGACCCCAGACTGGCGGAAATCTGCCGGGACGCCCGCGAGACCGGGCCCCTCGACGAGGGCGGCGCCCGCATCTTCCTGGAGCGGAACTTCCGCGCCCGCGGCGTCGGCGACGCCGGCGTGCTGACCGCCTATTTCGTCCCCGAATACGAGGCCCGCGAATCGCCGGAGCCGCCGTTCACCGCCGCGGTGCGGCCAAGGCCGTCCGGGCTCGAGGCGTTGAGACCGCTCGGCGATCGGGCGGCGATCGAGGCGGTCCCGCCGGAGCAGGCGCTGGCCTGGATGAAGCCGGAAGACCTCTTCTTCATGCAGATCCAGGGCTCCGGCGTGCTCGACCTGCCGGACGGCGAGCGGCTGAAAGCGACGGTCACCTCGACCAACGGCCTGCCCTTTGTCGCCATCGCCGGTGTCCTGCGCCAGCGCGGCGACCTGCCGGCCAAGAGCCTGTCCGGCGAAACCATCCGCGCTTGGCTGGCCGACCACCGCGGTCCGGAAGCCGACGCGGTCATGGACCAGAACCCCCGCTACGTCTTTTTCGCCCTGGCCCGCGACGACGGCCGCGAGCCCGCCGGCACGGCGGGGATGGCGCTGATCGCCGGCCGCTCCATCGCCGTCGACCGGGCCTACCACGATCTGGGCGGGCCCTACTGGATCGACGCCGACGCGCCGCTGCTGAACGGTGCGCCGGTGCTCTATCGGCGGCTGGTCATGGCGCTGGACACCGGCGGCGCGATCAAGGGGCCGGTGCGCGCCGACCTCTATATCGGCCGCGGGCCGCAGGCCGGCGACGAGGCCGGGCGCGTGCGGCACGTGCTGAGGCTCTACGCCCTGGTCCCGGCCGAGCGATGAAGCGCGGGCTGAAATCCGAAGAAGCGGCGCTCTGGGGCCATGTCACCGCGACCGTGCATCCGCTGGGCGCGCGACAGGCGCCGGGCCAGGCCTTTCCGGCCGCCAAGATCGAGCGCCCGACGCCGCCGGCCCCGCCCGACGGACCACCGTCGAGCCCCAAGGCCCTCGAACCGCGCCGGGCGCGGCGGCTGGCGCGGGAGCGCGACGCGGTCGGCGGTCGCCTCGACCTGCACGGTCTCGATCAGGACCAGGCGCGCGCCGCGCTCATGCGGTTCCTGGACAGGGCACAGGCGGAAGGCTCGCGCGCGGTCATGGTGATCACCGGCCGCGGCGTCCAGGGCGATGGGGTATTGCGCAAGCGCGCCCCGGAATGGCTGGCCGAACCGGCCCTGCGCGAGGTGGTCGCCGGCGTCGCCGAAGCCCACCGCCGCCATGGCGGCGACGGCGCGCTCTATGTGGCGCTGAAGCGGCGCAAGCCCCGCTAGGCTTTGCGCAAGCGGGCGACGAAGAAGCCGTCCAGCCCGCCGTCGAGATGCTGCGGCAGGATGCGCAAGGTCCCGGCCGGGGTGGCCGACGCTGCGGGCGAGCCGCCCTCGCCGGGCGCGACAGGCCAGAGGCTGAGGTCGGGCCGGCGGCGGAGCAGGCCTTCGACCTGCGCCTCGCCCTCCTCCGGCTCCAGCGAGCAGACGCAATAGACCAGCCGGCCGCCGGGCTCGACGCGGTCGGCCGCGGCGTCGAGCAGCCGGGCCTGGACTCCGGCCAAGCTGGCGATGTCGCCCGGCTTCGAACCCCACAGCACGTCGGGATGGCGGCGGAAGGTGCCGGTCGCCGAGCAGGGCGCGTCCAGCAGCACGGCGGCGAAGCGGCGCGGGTCGCGCCAGGTCGCGGCGTCGGCGGTGACGATCTCGGCGGCGAGGCCGGTGCGCTGCAGCGCCTGTCTCAGCCGGCCCAGCCGGGGACCGGAGCGGTCCAGCGCCGTGACCTTGCCGCCGGCGGCGGCCAGTTCCAGGGTCTTGCCGCCCGGCGCGGCGCAAAGGTCGAGCACGGTTTCGCCGGCCTGGACGCCCAGCAGGCGAGCCGGAACGGCGGCGGCGGCGTCCTGCACCCACCAGCGGCCCTCGTGATAGCCGGACCAGCCGGCGACGTCGCCGTGCTGGCGCACCCGCAGGCTTGGCCCCGGCAGCAGCTCGGCCTCCAAGAGGGCGGCCAGGTCGGCCGCCTCGGCAGGATCGCGCGGCGTGAGGTCGGTGGCCGGCTCGAACGGGACCATGGCGGCGACGGCGCGCGCCTGCGCCTCGCCGTAAGACGCCCGCCAGCGGGCGAACAGCCAGCCGGGAACCAGGCTCTCCGGATCGTCCTCGCGCGGCGGCTCGCGCAGGACGCCGCGCAGCACGCCGTTGATCAGGCCCTTGAACGGCCGGGTGGTCTTGTCCCGCTCGGCCAGCCGCACGGTGGTGTCCACCGCCGCGAAGGCCGGCGTGTCGAGATAGAGGGCCTGGGCGAGGCCGAGCCGGAGCAGCATGACCACCGGCTCGGGCGGTTCCTTCGCCAGCCGCGCCTGCAGCCGCGCATCGATCGGCCCCAGCCGCCGCAGCAGGGTCATGGCCAGCATGCGGGCGAAGCCCCGGTCGCGCGGCTCCAGGGCCGAGAAGGGCTTCTGCTCCAGCGCCTCCTCAAGGCCGCCGCGGCGGTCCAGGGCGGCGCGGGCGAGGCTGAGGGCGGCGTCGCGGGCGGCGAGGCCGTTGGCGGGATCATCGGGAAAGGTCACGCATGAGGCCGTGCGCCGCCGAAGCGCCGGGGTCAAGGCTGGCGAGTCCGGGCCGACCGGACTAAATTCACCGCATGGACGAGCCCAAGATCGACACCAGCCGCCTTCGCAAGCCGCTCAGCGCCGCCGCGCAGCGCGCGCTGGCCGAGGCCGAGGAACGCCGCCGCGCCGCCGCCGCCGAACAGGCCGCGCCGACCGAGATCGGCGGCCGCAAGGGGCCCGAACCGACCCGCTATGGCGACTGGGAGCGCAACGGCGTCGCCGTCGACTTCTGAAGGCGGATTCGCCTGCCGCGCGCAGACGCTGGCGCGGGTTCAGCCTCGACCCTAATCTCTCGTTACGGATGTGAACGTGCGAGGAGGGTCCTTTGATGGATCGCAAGAACGCGGTTTTGGCGGTGCTGGCCGGCCTGGTCCTGGCCGCCTGCGCCACCGCCGCCCTGGCCGGCGAGCGGGTGACCCGCGAGGTCTACTGGACGACCCGGCCCTGCGGCTGCGTCGTGCATGTCCGCCATGTGCGCTACGTGCGGCATGTCGCCCGGCGCATCGTGCGCCTGCCCGTCCGCTATGTCGCCCCGCTGCCGCCGCCACCGCCGCTGCCGCCGGTCGAACAGCCGGTCGAGGTGGTGGACAGCGGCGTCGGGCTGCCGGAAGGCTTCTTCGCCGACACCGGCGGCGTCGGACCGGCCTTCATCGAGGCCGGCGGCGGTGGCGGCGGTTTCGTCATCGCCGAGGGCGGCGCCTCGGCGAGGGCCAGCGCTCACGCCTCGGCGAGCATCGCCATCTCCTTCACCAACCGCAACCACATGATGCAGATGCACATGCACCATGGCGGCGGGGGTTGCGGCTGCGGCGGTGGCGGCATGGGCGGCCACAAGTGGTGATCAGCCGGCGGCCATCTCGCCGGCGATCCTGAAGGCCGCGCCGCGCGGATCGTTGGCGGCGGTGATCGGCCGGCCGACGACGATGTGGCTGGCGCCGGCGGCGAGCGCCTCGGCCGGGGTGGCGGCCCGCGCCTGATCGTCGGCCCTGGCCCAGCCGGGCCGCACCCCCGGAGTGATCACCAGGAAGTTCGGGCCGCCGATGCGGCGAGCGATCGCCGCCTCGCGCGGGCTGGTGACGATGCCGTCGATGCCGGCGTCGATCGCCTGCCGGACGCGCAGTTCGACCAGGGCCGCGATGCTCCGCTGATAGCCGATCTCGGCCAGGTCCTCCTCGGTCAGGCTGGTCAGCACGGTGACGCCGATGATCTTGGCCCCCACCGCGCCGGCCCGGCCGCGCACGGCGGCGGCCATCACCTGCGGTTCGGCATGGACCGTGAGCAGGTCGCAGGCGCCGCTCGCCACGATGGCCGCGGTCGCCTTTTCCACCGTCGCGCCGATGTCGTGCAGCTTCCAGTCGAGGAAGACATTGCGCCCGCGCCGCTTCAGGTCGCGGGCCATCTCCATGCCGCCGCCGGCCAGGAGCTGCAGGCCGATCTTGTAGAACAGCACGCTGTCGCCCAGCCGCTCGACCATGGATTCGGCGTCGGCCCGCGCCGGCACGTCCAGGGCCAGGACCAGGCGCGGATCGGCGCGCTGGGCGGCCCCGGAAGCGACCCCAGCGGCGACCTGAGGGGCAAGCTCGGCTGTGGTCATGGCGGCTCCTTCGGATGCGCGCAGGCTCTCGCCGACGGCGCAAAAAGCGTTGATTTGGGCTAAGGGCGGAAAATGAGCCTCGCCGACCTCAGCGTCAACTTCTTCGTCGCCCTGTTCGCCCTGATCGACCCGATCGGCAACGTGCCGGTGTTCGCGGCGGCGACGGTGGGCGCGACGCCGGCCGGAAGACGGCGGCTGGCCCTCTATATCGCGCTGTTTTCACTGGCCTTCCTGACGCTGATCTATGTCTCGGGCCTGAGCCTGCTGCGCTTCTTCGGCATTTCGCTGTCGGCCTTCCGCATCGCCGGCGGCCTGCTGCTCTTCCTGCTCGGCCTGGACATGGCGCGCAACGACTTCACCGCCCGTTTCACCGACCCGGCGGTGACCGCCAACGCCGCCTCGCTCTCGACCGGCGCCTATGCCTGGGAGCGGTTCGAGCGGCTGGTGGTGCCTTTCGCCATGCCGCTGCTGATCGGCCCCGGGGCGATTTCGACCGTGGTGATCTATGCCGGCGAGGCCAGGCCCTACGGTCTGGCCGGTTTCGGCGCCGGCCTGGCGGTCATCGCGGTGGTCTCAGGCCTGATCGTGCCCTTCTTCTGGACCACCAGCCTGATCTCGCGCCTGCTCGGCCGCATCGGCATGACCATCGTCGTGCGGGTGCTGGGCCTGATCCTCTGCGCCATGGCGGTGCAGTTCATCATCGCCGGGATCGGCGGCTCGACCCATGGCCTGGTCCGCGCCGACGCCATTTCGCCCTACCAGCAGAACTGATCGGCGCCGCCGGCCGTTTCATCGCCATGCCCGAGGTGGATTCGACCGCGCTCAAGGCCATCGACTACCGGCCGCTCGAGCATCAGCTCGTCCTGAAATTCTCCAGCGGCGAACTCTATGCCTACGACCAGGCGTCCGAAGACCTGTACCACCGCTTCCTGGCCGCGCCGTCCAAGGGGCGCTTCTTCCAGGCCGAGGTGCGCGGGCGGCTGCCCTTCCGCAAGCTTAAGCCGAAGCCTTGAGCGCCCTTCGCGCGCCGACCCGCAGGCGCAGCGCGTTCAGCTTGATGAAGCCGGAGGCGTCGTTGTGGTCGTAGGCCTGGACGCCCTCTTCGAAGGTGACCAGGTCCTGGTCGTAGAGCGAATGGGGACTGGTGCGGCCGATGATGGTGACGTTGCCCTTGTAGAGCTTGACCCGCACCTGGCCGGTGACCGGCCCCTGGCTCTGGTCGATCAGCGCCTGCAGCATCTCCCGCTCCGGCGAGAACCACAGGCCGTTATAGATCAGCTCGGCATAGCGCGGCATCAGCTCGTCCTTCAGGTGCGCCGCGCCGCGGTCGAGCGTGATCGACTCGATGCCGCGGTGCGCCACCAGCAGGATGGCGCCGCCCGGCGTCTCGTAGACGCCGCGCGACTTCATGCCGATGAAGCGGTTCTCGACCAGGTCCAGCCGGCCGATGCCGTTGTCGCGGCCGAGTTCGTTCAACTTGGTCAGCAGGTTCGCCGGCGACAGCCGCTCGCCGTCGATGGCCACCGGATCGCCGGCCTCGAAGTCCAGGGTGAAGACGTGCGGCCGGTCCGGCGCGTCTTCCGGGGCGATGGTGCGCTGGTAGACGAACTCCGGCGCCTCGACGGCGGGATCCTCCAGCACCTTGCCCTCCGACGATGAGTGCAGAAGATTGGCGTCGACCGAAAAGGGCGCTTCGCCGCGCTTGTCCTTGGCGATGGGGATCTGGTGCTGTTCGGCGAAGGCGATCAGCGCCTCGCGGCTGGCGAAGTCCCATTCCCGCCAGGGCGCGATCACCCGGATGTCGGGCTCGAGGGCGTAGTAGGACAGCTCATAGCGGATCTGGTCGTTGCCCTTGCCGGTCGAGCCGTGGGAGACCGCGTCGGCGCCGACCTTGCGGGCGATGTCGATCTGGGTCTTGGCGATCAGCGGCCGCGCGATCGAGGTGCCGAGCAGGTACTGGCCCTCATAGACCGTATTGGCGCGGAACATCGGGAAGACGTAGTCGCGGACGAACTCCTCGCGCAGATCCTCGATGTAGATGTTCTCGGGCTTGATGCCGAGCAGCAGCGCCTTCTCGCGCGCCGGGCCGAGTTCCTCGCCCTGGCCGAGGTCGGCGGTGAAGGTCACCACCTCCGCCCCGTACTCGGTCTGCAGCCACTTCAGGATGATCGAGGTGTCCAGCCCGCCGGAGTAGGCGAGCACGACTTTTTTCACGGGGCTTTCCATGGCGTCCCCATACGGGCGCGCCTTTGCGGGTTCAAGCCTAGCGTGGCGATTTAGAAATTCGCCTCTTCTTCGTGGCGCGCGCAGAGCGAATTTCGAAATCAAAAGCCACGCCAGGAACGCTTTGATTTCTAGCGCGCCTGATGGATTTGAAGTTCGCACCGCGCGCGACCCAGTTGCCGGCGAACTTCAAATCCGGCGCGCTAGTGAAGCCTAGACGGTGACCTGGGCGCCGAGCTCGACCACCCGGCCGGGCGGGATCTTGAAGAACTCGGTCGGATTGGCGGCGTTCTTCATCAGGAAGATGAACAGCTTGTCCTGCCAGAGTGGCATGCTGGGCTGGGCCGCAGGCACCAGCGAACGGCGGCCGAGGAAGAAGCTGGTGGCCATGATGTCGAACTTCAGCCCCTGCTTGCGGCAGAGCTGCAGCGCCTTGGGCAGGTTCGGTGTCTCCATGAAGCCGTAGCGGATGGTGACCTTCTTGAAGTCGTCATTGACCGGCTCGATGGCGATGCGGCTGGCCTCGGGCACCCGCGGGGTCTCGGTGGTGAGCACGGTCAGGATGACGTTGTGCGCGTGCAGCACCTTGTTGTGCTTGAGGTTATGCATCAGCGCCACCGGCGCCATGTCGGCGTCGCCGGTCAGGTAGATGGCGGTGCCGGGGGCGCGATAGGGCGGGCGGGCGCGCAGCATGTCGACCAGTTCGACCAGCGGCAGGCTGTCGCGGCGGGTCTTTTCCGTCAGCACCTGGGCGCCGCGGGTCCAGGTCCACATGATCATCACCAGCGCCGCGCCCAGCACCAGCGGCAGCCAGGCGCCGTCGCGAATCTTGAGCAGGTTGGACGAGGTGAAGATCAGGTCCATCACCGTGATCGGAACCAGCAGCAGGGCGGTCTGCCAGGCCCGCCACTTCCACATCCGCCGCACGATGATGTAGGCCAGGAAGGTGTCGATCAGCATGGCGCCGGTCACCGCCAGCCCATAGGCCGAGGCCAGGTGGCTGGAGGTCTGGAAGATCAGCAGCAAGAGCAGCACGCCGATCATCAGGAAGAGGTTAACCGAGGGCACGAAGATCTGCCCAGTCTGGGTCTCGGAGGTGCGGCGGATGTCCATGCGCGGGAAGAGGTTGAGCTGCACCGCCTGGCTGCTCATGGAAAAGGCGCCGCTGATCAGCGCCTGGCTGGCGATCACCGTCGCCGCCGTGGCCAGCACCAGGATCGGCCAGTAGGCGATCGCCGGGGCCATGGCCCAGAACGGATTGTGCCGCGCCCAGGGATGGTCGAGCACCAGGGCGCCCTGGCCGAGATAGGTCAGGATCAGGCAGGGGAAGACGAAGCCCAGCCAGGCCCGCTGGATGGCGGTTTTGCCGAAATGGCCCATGTCGGTGTAGAGCGCCTGGGCGCCGGTGGCCGCCAGGAAGACGCTGCCGAGGATCACGAAGCCCAGAAAGCCGTTGTCGATCAGGAACTTGACGCCGTAGTAGGGCCAGAGCGCCTTCAGGATTTCCAGGTTGCCCGACAGCCGCCAGATCCCCAGTCCGGCCAGGGTCAGGAACCAGACCGCGACGATGGGCCCGAAAAAGGCCGCGACCCGGGTCGTGCCCCTCGCCTGCACCATGAACAGCGCCACCAGGATGCCGGCGGCGATGGGCAGGGCGTAGGGCGCCAGGTGCCGGCCGATCTCCGGCGCGGCGCGCACCCCTTCGACGGCCGACAGCACCGAGATGGCCGGGGTGATCAGCCCGTCGCCGAAGAACAGCGCCGCGCCGATCATGCCGAGGACGAAGATCGCCCCGGTGCGCCGGCCGATCGCCCGCTGGGCCAGGGCCATCAGCGCCAGGGTGCCGCCCTCGCCCTTGTTGTCGGCGCGCAGCAGCACGACGACGTATTTGACGGTGACGATCAGCACCAGGGTCCAGATGATCAGCGAGACCACGCCGATGACCGATTCCGGCCCGTCCGCGCCGCGACGGGCATGGGCGAGGGCCTCGCGCATGGCGTAGAGCGGACTGGTCCCGATATCGCCGAACACCACCCCGACCGAACCGACCGCCAGGGCGACGCCGCCCTGGCCCCACGGCGTGCGCGCGACGCCGTCCAGGCCGTTGGACTCGGCGCTGGCGGGGAGCTGGATTTCGGCGGGGGGAGACGAGGCCGGCTTCGGCGCTTCGCCCGTCATGCATGACCTCCGGGGTCGGCCGGGCTTGTCAGCGACCGGCCCCACTTTTCAGAGCCGGCGCGATACTCCCTTTCCCGGCGATCTTCAATCCGGCCCGCGGTCGCGGGGCGCCGAATCCAGGATCGGGCGGCAGGCCGATCATTTCCGAGCCAGCAGCCATCGACGTCCGGGCTTCGGCCGGGCCGCGCGCCCAAGGCTCTGGCCGGCTTGAATGTGGAACCCCGAACCGCCACTGTCCCGCCCCTCGACCACGAAAGGGCGCCAGGACCGCATGACCCGCCGCCTCTGCCTGGTGACCGGCGCCTCGGCGGGGATCGGCCAGGCCTTCGCCCGCATCTTCGCCAGCCATGGCTACGACCTGGCCCTGACCGCGCGGCGCGGCGAGCGGCTGGATCAGCTGGCCGAGGAGATCCGCCTGCGCTACGGCGTCGAGACCCTGGCCATCCCGGCCGACCTGGCCGATGCGGGCGCCGCGGACCATCTGATCGAGACGCTGGCGGCGAACGGCCGGGTGGTCGACGCCCTGGTCAACAACGCCGGCTATGGCCTGCGCGGCGCCTATGCCGCGACCGCCTGGGAGGAAGAGCGCGCCTTCCTGCAGGTGCTGCTGATCGCCGTCTGCGAGCTGACCCACAAGCTCCTGCCCGGCATGATCGAGCGGCGGTTCGGCCGCATCGTCAATGTCGCTTCGCTGGCGGGCCTGACGCCCGGCGCGCCGGGGCGCACGCTCTACGGCGCCACCAAGTCCTTTCTGGTCAAGTTCTCCGAAAGCCTGCACCTGGAGACCCGCGACCAGGGCGTGCACGTCAGCGCGCTCTGTCCCGGCCTGACCTATTCGGAATTCCATGACGCCGAGCAGACCCGCGAGAGCCTGCAGCGGCTGACGCCCGAATGGCTGTGGCTGGGGGCCGACGAGGTGGCGGCGGCGGGCTACGAGGCGGTCGAGGCGAACCGGATCATCTGTGTGCCGGGCGCGCCGAACAAGGCGATCGCCGTCCTGGCCAAGCTCGCGCCGGAAGACTGGGCCCTGGCCCTGATCGGCCGCGAGCAAAGGCGCATCGGCGGACTTTAGGCCGATCCCGCTCCCCCGCGCGGCGAGGGAGCGGGCCGGATCGGAGCGGGTTGCGGGCGGAAAACCGCTTCGCCCCTATCCTCGATCCGCTCCGGCGAGCCTATTTGTCGTGGTGGTGGTGCATCACGACCACGTGGTGGTGGTGATGGACGATGACCACATGGTGATGGCGCGCCATGTCGCGGTGATGGTCTTCCGGCGGATTGGGGATGGGCTCCATCTGCGCCATGGCCATGCCGGCCGTGAGCGAGAAAGCGGCCAGGGCCGAAATCGCCAGGGTGACTCGTTTCATAGGGTTCCTCCAGATCGCGAGGGCCGATGAAGCCGAACCTCGCTGGGCGCGCGCAAACTAGGCTGCGAGGCGGCGTTGGGAAACAGGCTTGATTCGGACGCGGCCCCCAAACGTGGCGAACGCGCCCCGGCGCCTGGGACCGCCGCTGCCCATCTCGCCAAGCGTGTACTGAAGATAGGAAGGATCGGCGCGCGTGTTCGTCAAGTTGACGCAGGTTTTCGCGTCACCTGTTGGAATTCTGTCGCAGTCAAGTTAGGGCGTAGTTGGCGGTGCAGCGGCACCCCAGCAAGGCTGCACGGCCCGAAGGCCCCGACTCCCACGTCGGGGCCTTCACTTTACCTTTGCGGCCGAAAAAGGCCTGGGCGCCGATTGGTCCTGGTCGTCAGCCGACCGGCCGCCGAATTCAGTGGCGGAAAACCCGCGTGCCGGTGAAGGCCATGGCGATTCCGGCCTGGTCGGCGGCCTCGATCACCTCGGCGTCGCGGATCGAGCCGCCCGGCTGGATGACGCTGGCCGCGCCCGCCTCGACCGCCTGTAAGAGGCCGTCGGCGAAGGGAAAGAAGGCGTCCGACGCGCAGGCCGAGCCGACCGCCAGGGACTGCGGCAGGCCCGCCGCCTCGGCCGCCTCGGCGGCGCGGATGGCGGCGATGCGGGCCGAATCGCGGCGGTTCATCTGCCCGGCGCCGATCCCGGCGGTCTGGCCGTCCTTGGCGTAGATCACCGCGTTCGACTTGACGTGCTTGGCGACGGTGAAGGCGAACAGCATGTCCTCGATCTGCCGCGGCGTCGGCTTGACCCTGGTCACCACCTTCAGGTCGGCGGCGGTGATCCTCGCCGCATCGCGCGACTGGACCAGGAAGCCGCCGGCCACCGAGCGGAAGGTCTCGCCCGGGCTGTGGGCGTCCGGCAGGGCGCCGGTCAGGAGGAGCCTGAGGTCCTTGCGCCGCGCGAAGACGGCGATGGCGTCCTCGTCGGCCTCCGGCGCCACCACCACCTCGGTGAAGATCTTGACGATCTCGCGCGCCGCCGCCCGGTCCAGCCGCCGATTGACGGCGACGATGCCGCCGAAGGCCGAAACCGGATCGCATTGCAGCGCCCGCTCGTAGGCCTCCTTCAGGTCGCCGCCGAGGGCGACGCCGCAGGGGTTGGCGTGCTTGATGATGGCGACCGCGGCCTGGTCGCCGGCGGCGAACTCCGCCACCAGTTCGATCGCCGCGTCGGTGTCGCCGATGTTGTTGTAGCTGAGCTCCTTGCCCTGCAGCTGCCGGGCGCTGGCGACGCCGGGGCGGGGGTGCGGGAAGGCGTAGAAGGCGGCCGCCTGGTGCGGGTTTTCGCCATAGCGCATGGTCTGCACCAGCTTGCCGGCGATGGACTTGCGCTCGGGCCAGCCCTCGCCGACCTGGCCGGCGAACCAGTTCGAGATGGCGGCGTCATAGGCGGCGGTGCGGGCGTAGGCGCGGGCGGCCAGCGACCTGCGCAGGGCCAGCGAGGTGGCGCCGTCGGCCTTCAGCGCCGCCAGCACCTCGGCGACGTGCTCCGGAGCGGTGCAGACCGCGACATAGGCGTGGTTCTTGGCCGCCGAGCGGATCATCGCCGGACCGCCGATGTCGATGTTCTCGACGCAGGTGGCGAAGTCGCCGCCGCCGGCCACCGCGTCCTCGAACGGATAGAGGCTGACATAGACCAGGTCGATGCCGCCGATGCCGTGCTCGCTCATGGCCCTGGCGTGGTCCGGCGCGTCGCGCACGCCCAGGAGGCCGCCGTGCACCACCGGATGCAGGGTCTTGACCCGGCCGTCCATCATCTCCGGATAGCCGGTCAGCTCGGCGATGTCCTTGACCGGCAGACCGGCCGCGGCGATGGCCGCGCGCGTGCCGCCGGTGGACACCAGCTCGACGCCGAGGCCGGCCAGGTCGCGGGCGATGTCGACAAGGCCGGTCTTGTCGAAGACCGAGATCAGCGCGCGCCTGACGGGCGCGGAATCGGCGGCGGGGGGGAAGGGGGGCGCTGCGTTGGCCATGAGCTGTCTCCTTGACGTTAAGGGAAAGCCCAGGCGAGCGGCGTAGTGGGAAATCCAGCGCTTCCCGGTGGTCGCCCACCTTGATTTTCGCCAGTCACGCAGGATCAGCCCGGCGATTAAGCGCCTGGGGGTCGGCTGTCAATCGGCGGCCGGCTGCGCCTGGGCGGTTTGCTCGGGCGCCGGCTCGGCCAGAGCCAGTTTCCAGCGCACCCGGCCGCCGCGGTCGGCGCGCAGGCGGGCGCGCAGGACCACCGCCTCGGCGCGGCGCGGGCGGCCCTGGTCCAGATGGGTCGAGGCTTCGATGCTGACCTCGCCGGCGTCGTTGCGCAGCCACCAGCCGATTTCCGAACGGCCGCGCAGAAGCACGCTGCGCTGGTCGCGCGCCAGCACGGCGGTGACCTCCGGATGCAGGTGGAAATAGATGGCGATGGGCAGCGAGGCCGGCCGCGGCGGCCCGGTCGGCACGAAGCGGTCCTCGCCGCGCAGTTCGTGGGCGGTCTTGTCGAGGAAAAGCCGCCGCTCGTGGATCAGGCCCGCCTGGCGGACCCAGCCGTCATGGGCCAGGTCGACCCACACCCCGGCCTCGTTCTCGCGCCGGCTGCAAGTCACCGCCTTGACGCCGCCGACCAGGCGCGGACCGAGGGCGCGGCCGGCGAAGCCGGCCAGCGGCGCGCCGAGATGGCCAAGGCCGATGGTGACGGTCGAGGCGGCGGCGGCCATGCGCAGGGCCTGCGGCGCGGCGGCTTCCGGGCTCCAGCCGCTGCTGGTGATCAGCCGGTCGCGGCCGCAGACCACTTCGAGCGCCACGGGCTGGCCGCAGGCGCCGAGGCTCCAGGCCGCCTCCGCCGGGGCGGCCGCATCGACCACCACCTGCAGGCCCGGGGCGTTCAGCCGCTGATAGCCGGCGCGCGGGGCCTCGTCGGCCGGAATGGTCAGCTCCACGTCCGCGCCGGGGCCGTGGGCGCGCGCGGCGGCGACGCGGTCGCGGCTGCTGGTCTCGCCGCCCTGCAGGGCGACCAGCCGGCCGTCGGAGAGGGTGAGCACGGCCAGGGCCGCGGTCAGCCGGTCGATGGCGCGGGAGACGGCGTCCGGCGGCGCGGCGCCGCGCTGGCTGAGGCCGTCTTCCAGGGCCAGCAGGTCGAACAGCAGCTCCAGCCCCACCTGGGCCGAGCGGCTGGCGTGGCCGCCGTCGGGCCGCACCGCCTCGTCGAGGGCCGGGCCGAGCCGGGTCAGGCTCTCCTTCAGCAGCCCCTGGCCCGCGGCGCCGGCCAGGGCCGCGCCGGCGACCGCGGCGGCGGCCAGCTGTTCGGCCGCGCGCGGCGGGGCCTTGGCGAGCTGCAGCAGATGGCGCGCCTGCCGCGCCAGGCCCTGGCTGAGCCTCAGCCGCTCCGCCTGCGAGGCCGAGGCGGTCATGGCGCGGCCGGCGCAGGCCAGGTTGAACACCCGGCGCTCCAACGCCGGCGCCGCCCAGGAGAACCGGTTCCAGCGGCCGAAAACCCGCTCCCAGGCCAGGGTCAGGCGCAGGCCCTCGCGCTGGCCGGCCTCGCCGACGCTCATCAGCGACGGTAGCCAGTCGAACCGGTGCAGGGCGAGCGCGAACCGCTGGCTCGGGCTGGCCCTGGTCCAGGGCTCGGAGCCGGCGGTGGCGGCCAGGGTCTCGCCGGCCAGCGCGAAGACCCCGCCGATGATGGCGCCGGCCATGATCGGATCGGCGGGGCGCGCGTCGTTCGGTCCGGCGGCCCAGCCCTCGGCCCTGGGCCGGTCGAGGCCGCTCAGATGGAGCGGCGAGCCGCGCCATTCGCGGGCGACCTGCCGGCGGAAGGCGGCGCCCGCCGCCTCCAGCAAAAGACCGGCGCGCGCGGAGACGAAGGACTGGGCCCCGGCCATCCGCCGTTGTGGCTCAAACGCCCTTCAAGGCGCGGATGTTGTCGGCATAGCCGGCCGGGCCGTCCTTGAAGACGGCGGTGCCGGCGACCAGGGCCGTGGCACCGGCGGCCAGGCAATCCGGCGCGGTCTCCGGCGTCACCCCGCCGTCGACCTCCAGGACGATGTCGCGGCCGGAGGAATCGATCATCTCCCGCACTCGTTCGATCTTGCGCAGTTGCGAGGGGATGAAGCTCTGGCCGCCGAAGCCGGGGTTGACCGTCATGATCAGCACCAGGTCGATCTCGTCGAGGATCCACTCGATCGCTTCCGGCGAGGTCGAGGGGTTGAGCACGACGCCGGCCTTGGCGCCCAGCTTGTGGATCTCCTTCACCGAGCGATCCAGGTGCGGCCCGGCCTCGGGGTGCAGGCTCATGCGGTCGGCGCCGGCCGCGCGGAAGGCCTCCAGATAGGGATCGGCCGGGGCGATCATCAGGTGCACGTCGATGGGGATGGTCACGTGCGGGCGGATGGCTTTGACCACCATCGGCCCGATGGTCAGGTTGGGCACGAAATGGCCGTCCATCACGTCGACGTGCAGCCAGTCGGCCCCGGCGGCCTCGATCGCGCGGGCCTCCTCGCCCAGCCGCGCGAAATCGGCCGAGAGGATCGAGGGCGCGATGATCGGGTAGGCCATGGGCGGAGTTAGCGCGGGCGGCTTGCGCCGCGCAAGCGCCGCGGGGCGTTCTTCAGGACGGGCGCGAGGCCTTTTCGTCGATGCCGGACACGCCTTCGCGGGCCTCGAGCCGGGCGGCGACCTCGTCGAGGCTGACGCCGCAGGCGGCCAGCAGCACCAGCCAGTGGTAGATGACGTCGGCGCTCTCGGCGGCCAGGCCGGCCTTGTCGCCCTGGGCGGCGGCGAGCACGGCCTCGATCGCCTCCTCACCGAACTTCTTGGCGGCCAGCGGCGGGCCGCCGGCCAGGAGCCTGGCGGTATGGGACGAGGCGGGATCGGCCCCCTGACGGGAAGCGATGACGGCCTGGAGACGGGCGACGACGTCGGCGAAGCGGCTCATGGGCGAGTCTCCCTTCAGGTCAGCCGGACGGGTAGGCCGGCGGCGGCCATGGCGGCCTTGGCCTCGCCGATGCTGATCTCGCCGAAGTGGAAGATGGAGGCGGCCAACACCGCGTCGGCGCCGCCGTCGCGCACGGCCGCGACCAGGTCCGAGGCCTTGCCGGCCCCGCCCGAGGCGATCACCGGCACCCCGACCGCCGACGAGACGGCCTTCAGGAGGGCGGTGTCGTAGCCGGTCTTGGCGCCGTCCTGGTCCATCGAGGTCAGCAGGATCTCGCCGGCTCCGCGCTCGACCGCCCGGACGGCGTAGTCGACCACGTCCCGGCCGGTGGCCTTGCGGCCGCCATAGGTGAACACCTCCCAGCCGTCGTTGCGCCCTGAGCCGGCCGTGCGGCTCGGCCCATGGCGCGCGTCGATGGCGCAGACCACGCACTGGGAGCCGAAGGCGTCGGCGGCCCTGGCGATCAGGTCGGGGTCCTCGACCGCGGCGGTGTTGATCGAGACCTTGTCGGCTCCGGCGCGCAGCAACGCCCGCGCATCCTCGACGCTGCGGATGCCGCCGCCGACGCCCACCGGCATGAAGCAGACGTCGGCGGTGCGGGCGACCACGTCGAGAATGGCGCCGCGGCCCTCGTGGCTGGCGGTGATGTCCAGGAACATCAGCTCGTCGGCGCCGGCGGCGTCATAGGCGCTGGCCTGCTCCACCGGATCGCCGGCGTCGCGCAGGGAGAGGAACTGCACGCCCTTGACCACGCGGCCGTCCTTCACGTCCAGGCAGGGGATGACCCGTATCCTAAGCATTTCTGGTCTTAAGCATTTCTGGTCTTCAGCATCACGCCACCGACGCCTGCAGCGCCTCTTGCGGCTGGATGGTCCCGGCATAGAGGGCGCGGCCGAGCACGGCGCCGGCGATGGGCGTGCCAGGGCGGGCGCGCAGGTTCTGGATGTCGGCGACGGTGGCCAGGCCCCCGGCGGCGATCACCGGAATGCTCACCGCGTCGGCCATGGCCCCGAACACCTCGACATTGAAGCCCAGCAGGGCGCCGTCGCGGTCGATGTCGGTGACGATCAGCGCCGAGACCCCGGCGTCCTCGAACCGCCTGGCGACGGTCAGCGCATCCAGGCCGGAATCCTCCAGCCAGCCCTGCACCGCCACCTTGCCCTTGCGCACGTCGACGCTGACCGCGACCTGTTCCGGCCATTCGCGCGCGGCGGTCTTCACCAGTTCGGGGTCGCGCACGGCGACGGTGCCCAGGATGACCCGGCTGACCCCCGCCTCGATCCAGGCCTCGACATTGGCCAGGCTGCGGATGCCGCCGCCCAGCTGCACCGGCACCGAGACGGCGTGCAGGATCGCCTCGACCGCCGCATCGTTGACCGCCCGCCCCTCGGCCGAGCCGTTCAGGTCGACGACGTGCAGCCACTCGAAGCCGGCCTTGACCCAGGCCCGCGCCTGGTCGGCGGGGTTCTCGTTGAACACGGTGGCGGTGGCGAAGTCGCCATGCACCACCCGCACGCACTGGCCGTCCTTCAGGTCGATGGCCGGGTAGAGGATCACGGTCGCCACTCCAGGAAGTTGGCCAGCAGCTTCAGGCCGGCGGCCTGGGATTTCTCCGGGTGGAACTGCACCCCGGCGATGTTGTCCCGCGCCACCGCGGCCGGGAACCGCCCGCCATGGTCGGCCTGCGCCATGACGTAGTCATCGCCGCTCGGATAAAAAGCGAAGGAGTGGGTGAAATACATCGGCGCACACTCGGGCAGATCGGCGAACAGGGCGTGGCCGGTCATCGCTTCGAGCCCGTTCCAGCCCATGTGCGGCACCTTGAATTCATGGCCGTCCGGCGCGATCCGCCGCACCTCGCCGGCGATCCAGTCCAGTCCCGGCGTCTCGCCGAACTCCAGGCCGCGCGTGGCCAGGAGCTGCATGCCGACGCAGATGCCGAGGAAGGGGACGCCGCGTCCGCGCACCGCCGCTTCCATGGCCTCGGTCAGGCCCGATCTCGCCTTCACCAGCGCCATGCAGGCGGCGAAGGCGCCGACGCCCGGCAGCACGATCGCGTCGGCGGCGGCGATGATCTCGGGGTCGGCGGTGACGGCGATCCGCCGCGCGCCATCCATCGCGGCGCCGACCTTCAACAGCGCCTTCTCGGCCGAGCGAAGGTTGCCCGACCCGTAGTCGATCAGGGCGATGCTCTGCATGGAAGCCTCAGAGCACGCCCTTGGTGGAGGGGGCATGGCCGGCGGTCTTCGGGTCCAGCTCCATCGCCTGGCGCAGCGCCCTGGCCAGCGCCTTGAAGCCGCTCTCGGCGATGTGGTGGCTGTTCTCGCCGTAGAGGGTCTCCAGGTGCACGCAGGCGCCGGCGTTCATGGCGAAGGCGTGGTGGAACTCCTTGAACAGCTCGGTGTCCATCTCGCCGACCCTTGGCCGCACGAACGTCACCTTCCAGACCAGATAGGGCCGGTTGGACAGGTCGAGCGCGCAGCGGGTCAGGGTCTCGTCCATGGGGATATAGGCGGCGCCGAAGCGGCGCACGCCCTTGAAGCCGTCCAGCGCCCTGGCGACGGCCTGGCCGATGACGATGCCGGTGTCCTCCACCGTGTGATGCATGTCGATGTGCAGGTCGCCCTTGGTCTCGACCTTCAGGTCGATGCCGCCGTGGCGGGCGAAGCTTTCCAGCATGTGGTCGAAAAAGCCGATGCCGGTGGAGATTTCGGACACGCCGGTCCCGTCCAGATCGAGGCTCACTCGGATCTGGGTCTCCTTGGTCTCGCGCGTCACCTCGGCCGTGCGGTTGGCGGCCATGATCGGAAAGGCTCCTTCAAAGTCCGGCCTGTCGGGCGAGGTCCTTCAGCGAGACCTGCGGCCTTGGGCCATAGTGCGAGATCACTTCGGATGCACAGAGCGAACCGAGCCGCCCCGAGTGCGGCAAGGACAGGCCCTGGGCGAGGCCGAAGAGAAAGCCGGCCGCGTATTGGTCGCCCGCGCCGGTGGTGTCCACGACTTTCTCGACCCGAACCGCTTCGATCTGGTGAATCTGGTCGCCGGCGACGATCACCGAGCCCTGTTCGCCCCGGGTCACCACCGCGATGCTGGCGCGGCCGCGCACCGCCTCGACGGCGGCGTCGAAATCGGCGGTCTGGAACAGCGAGGCGATCTCGTCGGCGTTGGCGAACAGCACGTCGACCTCCGCCTCGGTGAAGGCGATCAGCCCCTCGCGATGGCGGTCGACCACGAAGGAATCCGACAGGGTCAGCGCCACCAGCCGGCCCGATCCGCGCGCCAGGCCGGCGGCCTTGGCGAAGGCTTTGCGGGCTGGCGGCGGGTCGAACAGATAGCCTTCAAGGAAGACGATGCTGGCCTGTTCGATCACCGCCGGGTCGACATCGTCGGGGTCGAGCAGGGCCGCGGCGCCCAGGGCGGTGCACATGGTCCGCTCGCCGTCGTCCGTGACGTTGATCAGGCAGCGGCCGGTGAGGGCGCCGCCGCGCAGCACCCCGCCGGCGAAGCGCGCGCCGATGGCGTCCATGTCCCGGGCATAGACCTCGCCGAGCGCGTCGGCGGCCACCTTGCCGATGTGCACGCCGCGCCCGCCCAGGCTGGCGACCCCGGCGATGGTGTTGCCGGCCGAGCCGCCCGAGGCCTCGACCGCCGTTCCCATGCGCGAATAGAGGCTGTCGGCGCGGTCATCGTCGACCAGCATCATCGAGCCCTTGACCAGGCCCTCCTCGGCCAGGAAGGCGTCCGACGCCGGCGCGATCACATCGACGATGGCGTTGCCGATGGCGGCGACGTCGTAAAGCGTGGTCATGGATTTTGGGGACTTTGAGGCTCTGGGGGGCTCGGGCGAAAGGCGCGCGCAGTATAGGGATTGCGCGCCGCCCCGCAACGCGGCCGGGGTTGCGGCTGCGGCGGCCTACAGGAAAAGCTCCCGCGACGGGCAGAGATCAGCGATCAGGCAGGTGGCGCAATGGGGCTTGCGCGCCACACAGACATAGCGGCCGTGCAGGATCAGCCAGTGGTGGGCGCGGGTCAGGTAGGGCGCCGGCGTGATCGCCATCAGGTCCTGCTCCACCTGGTCCGGGGTCTTGCCGTTGCTCAGCTTCAGCCGGTGGGCGACGCGGAAGACGTGGGTGTCGACGGCGATGGCCGGCTCGATGTCCAGCTCGTTCAGCACCACGCTGGCGGTCTTGCGGCCGACGCCGGGCAGGCTCTGCAGCGCCGTCCGGTCGAGCGGAACCTCGCCGCCGTACTGGTCGACCAGGATCTGCGAGAGCCGGATGACGTTCCTGGCCTTGGTCCGATAGAGCCCGATCGAGGCGATGAACGGGATCAGGCCGCTCTCGCCGAGCTCGAGCATCGCCTGCGGCGTGTCGGCGACGGCGTAGAGCCTCTCGGTCGCCTTGTTCACCGACTTGTCGGTGGCCTGGGCCGACAGCGCCACCGCGACCAGCAGGGTGAACGGGGTCTTGAAACGCAGTTCGGTGCTCGGATTGGGCGTGGCCGCCGCGAAACGGGCGAAAATCGTCTCGATGCGCAGCTTTTCGGCCGGCGAAAGGCGGCGCCGGCGGGGCTTCAGTTTCACGAGCTTGGCCATGACGCGCACCATCGCCTGTGTCGGATGCGCCGCCAAGCGCGTCCCGGGCTTCAAAGCGCGCGCGAGGCGCTATAGCGTCGCCGTCGATGAACGCGCCCGCCAATCCTCTCGCCGCCGATGCGAGCCCCGTCATGGCGCAGTTCTTCGACGCCAAGGCGCGCCAGCCCGACGCGCTGGTCTTCTTCCGCATGGGCGACTTCTACGAGCTGTTCTTCGACGACGCCGAGAAGGCGGCGACGGCGCTCGGCATCGCCCTGACCGCCCGCGGGACCCACCAGGGCGCACCGATCCCGATGGCCGGCGTGCCGGTGCACGCGGCCGAGGCCTACCTGGCCAAGCTGATCCGCGCCGGCTTCAAGGTTGCGGTCTGCGAGCAGATGGAGGACCCGTCCGAGGCCCGTAAGCGCGGCGGCAAGGCCATCGTGCGCCGCGACGTGGTGCGGGTGGTGACGCCGGGCACCCTGACCGAGGACGGGCTGCTGGACGCGCGCGGGGCCAACCGGCTGGCGGCCATCGCCGTTCGCGCCGGCCAGGCGGCGGTGGCCAGCGTCGAGCTTTCCACCGGCGAGGTCGAGGTGATCGCCACCGGCCGCGATGGCCTGGCCGCGGTGCTGGCGGCGCTGGCCCCCTCGGAGATCCTGGTTCCCGACCGGCTGTTCGCCGACGCCGAGCTGGCCATGGCGCTGAAGGCGCAAGGGGGGCTGGTGCAGCCGGTCGCCCAGGCCCTGGCCGAACCGGCCGCCGCCGAGGCCAGGGTCAAGCGGCTCTATGGCGTCGACACGCTGGATGGTTTCGGTCCGCTGAGCGGGGCGGAGGTCTCGGCGCTCGGCCTGATCGCCGCCCACCTCGAGGTGACCCAGGCCGGCCGCCCGCCGGCCCTGCGGGCGCCGCGGCGGGCCGGCGAGGCCGACGCCATGGCCATCGACCCGGCTACCCGCGTCAGCCTGGAGATCGAGCGCAGCCAGTCCGGCGGCCGCGAGGGCTCGCTGCTGTCGGCGATCGACCGCACGGTCAGCGCCGGCGGGGCGCGGCTGCTGGCGGCGCGGCTGGGCCGCCCGTTGCTGGACCCCGACGCCATCGGCGCGCGGCTGGACGCGGTGGATTGGCTGCTCGGCCGCCGCGACCTGCGCCGCGATCTGCGCGCGGCGCTGAAGGGCGCCGGCGACATCGCCAGGGCGCTGGCGCGGCTGGCCCTCGGCCGCGGCGGCCCGCGCGACCTTGCCTGCCTGCGTGACGGACTGCGCGCGGGCGAAACCCTGGCGACGCTGATCGGAGCCCAGGCCGGCCCGATCGACCCGCCGCCTGGCGAGATCGCCGAGGCCGCGGCCGCCCTGTCACCCGATCCGGTGCTGGCGACGTTCATCGGAATCCTGGAGGCAGGGCTGGGGCCCGACCTGCCCAGCCTGGCCCGCGACGGCGGCTTTGTCGCGGCGGGGGCGCGGCCGGAGCTCGACGCGGTGCGCGGCCTGCGCGACGACAGCCGCCGGGTGGTGGCGGCGCTGGAGGCGCGGCTGCAGATGGAGACGGGCCTTAGCCTGCGCGTCCGGCACAACGCCGTGCTCGGCTATTTCGTCGAGATCGGCGCGGCCAAGGCGGACGCGCTGATGCAGCCGCCGTTGAACACCAGCTTCATCCATCGCCAGACCCTGGCCAACCAGGTCCGCTTCACCACCGCCGAACTGGCCGAACTGGACGCCCGCATCGCCCAGGCGGCCGAACGGGCCCTGGCCATCGAGATCGAGACCTTCGAGATCTGGCGCGAGATGGCGCGGAGCCTCTCCGCGCCGATCCAGGCGGCGGCGGAAGCCCTGGCGCGGCTGGACGTGGCCGCCGCCCTGGCCGAATGGGCCGAGGAGGCCGGCGCGGTGCGGCCGCAGGTCGACCGTTCGCTGGACTTCATCGCCGAGGCGGCGCGCCATCCGGTGGTCGAGGCGGCGGTGCGCCGCGACGGCCAGGCCTTCACCGCCAACGACTGCGCGCTTGATGGATCGGGCGCCAACGCCGCGCGCTTGATCCTGGTCACCGGCCCCAACATGGCCGGCAAGTCGACCTTCCTGCGCCAGAACGCCCTGCTGGCCGTGCTGGCCCAGGCGGGCTCCTTCGTGCCGGCCCGGCGGCTGAAGCTGGGGGTCGTCGACCGGCTGTTCAGCCGGGTGGGCGCGGCCGACGACCTGTCGCGCGGCCGCTCGACCTTCATGGCCGAGATGGTGGAGACCGCGGCCATCCTCACCCAGGCGACGCCGCGTTCGCTGGTGATCCTGGACGAGATCGGCCGCGGCACCGCGACCTATGACGGCCTGGCCATCGCCTGGGCCTGCGCCGAGGCGCTGCATGACGCCAACCGCTGCCGCGCCCTCTTCGCCACCCACTACCACGAGCTGGCGCAGCTGGAGGGCCGCATGGCCCATGTCGCCAATCTCTCCATGCGCGCCAAGGAGTTCAACGGCGACCTGGTCTTCCTGCACGAGGCCCGGCCCGGTCCCGCCGACCGCTCCTATGGCGTCCAGGTGGCCAAGCTGGCCGGCGTGCCGCCGGCGGTGGTCGCCCGCGCCCGCCAGGTGCTCGACCGGCTGGAGCGCGAGACCGCCTCGCCGGCCCGGCTGGACGACCTGCCGCTGTTCGCCGCCGCCGCCGAGCCGGCGCATGCGTTCGTGGCAAAGCCCAGCGCCGTCGAAGGCGCGCTCGCCGACCTCGACCTCGACGGCATGAGCCCGCGCGAGGCGATGGACGCGCTTTACCGGCTCAAGGGCATGCTCGGGTAGGGCCGCCCGGACCTAATTTCGTCGTTCGCCGAAATACCGCTTGTGCTCGGCCTGGACTTCCGTATTTTGTTAGTTAGCGAAATACGGAACCTTCATGTCCGAAGTCTACAAGGCCCTGGCCGATCCCACCCGCCGCCGCATCATCCAGCTCCTCCGGGAAAAGGAGATGAGCGCCGGCGAGATCGCGGCGCATTTCGACCTGGCCAAGCCCACCCTGTCCGGCCACTTCGCGGTCTTGCGCGCCGCCGACCTGGTGCAGACCGAAAAGCACGGCACGACCATCATCTACCGGCTGAACCTGTCGGTGCTGGAAGAGGCGCTGATGGCGCTGATGGACGGGTTCGGCCTCATCGCCGGCAGGGGGCCGGCTCCCCTCCCCGATCCGAAAGGAAAGGCGTCATGACCTTGCCCCGTTCAATCCTCGCCGCCGGCGGATTCGTCGTCGCCAGCATGCTCGTCGGACTCTGGGCCTACGCGGCCCTGCCGGCCGACGCCTATCTGCCCTATCACCAGGGTTTCGGCGCACCCGAGACCGGCCATTTGGCCAAGCTCTATGCCCTGGCCCTGATGCCGGCCATCGCCGCTGTCGTCGTCGGCCTGCTGGCGCGGGCGCCGACCCTTTCGCCGGACCCGGCCCTGGACCGGTCCATCATGCCCTATGGCGTCCTGATGGTCGGCCTGGCCGGCGTGTTCTTCGTCGCCCAGATCGCCGTCGCCCAGCGGCTCATGAATCCTGGATTCGACGTGGTGCGGATGGTCTTCCTCGCCGTGGCGGCGCTGCTGATCGCGGTCGGCAACTATCTCGGCAAGGTCCGCCACAACGGCGTCTTCGGGGTCCGGACTCCCTGGACGCTCGGCGACGCCCGGGTCTGGGACAAGACCCACCGGGTGGTGGGGCGGCTGATGGTGCTGGGCGGCCTTGGCCTGGTCGCCGCCTGCATCTTCATCGCCGACGTGCATGTGCTCGTGCCGGTGATGGTCCTGCTCACCGCCGGGCCGCCGATCTACGGCGTCGGCTATTCGCGCCGGGTGTGGCGGCTGGAACACCCGGCTCAGGGCCAGGGTTGACGGCCTCGCCGGGGTCCGGTCCCTCGGCTTGAGTCCAGCCCTTGCAACGGTGGTCGGACTCTGCGTCCATCGTTGCTATATAAGCCTGCCCATGCCGCCGCGCCTTCGCCCCACCCGCATCGAATATGTCGTCGACGGCGTGCGCCTGCGCGCCCAGCTCTCCGCCGCCGCGCTCGACGCCATCGGCGACGAGGCCGAGCAGCGCCGCCGGGCGCTGGAGATCCTGAAAGCCGCGCTGTTCCGCGGCCGGATGATCGCCAAGGAGCGGCTGGAGGCCGGCGGCGGCGGCATCGAGACGGCGCGGCTGCTCTCCGGCGTCACCGACGAGGTGATCTCGGCCCTGTACGATTTCACCACCGTGCACGTTTTCCGCGCCCGCAATCCCACCGAGGGCGAGCGGCTGGCGCTGATGGCGGTCGGCGGCTACGGCCGCGGCACCCTGGCGCCCTTCTCCGACATCGATCTGCTGTTCCTGCGCCCCTACAAACAGACCGCCCACGCCGAGAGCGTCATCGAGTTCATGCTCTATGCGTTGTGGGACCTGGGCTTCAAGGTCGGCCACGCCTCGCGCACCGTCGAGGAGTGCCTCAGGCTGTCGCGCGAGGACCACACCATCCGCACCTCGATCCTCGAGGCCCGGCAGCTGACCGGCGACGAGGCGCTGGCCCAGACCCTGAAGCGCCGCTTCCGCGAGGAGGTGCTGAAGGGCACCGGCGCCGACTTCGTCGCCGCCAAGCTGAGGGAGCGCGACGAGCGCCATGCCCGCGCCGGCGCCAGCCGCTACCTGGTCGAGCCGAACGTCAAGGACGGCAAGGGCGGGCTGCGCGACCTGAACACCCTGTTCTGGATCGCCCAGTACCTGCATCCGCTGGACAGCCCCGACGACGCGCTCAGCCTGGAGATGTTCGACCGCCGCGAGGTGCGGGCCTTCATCCGCGCCTTCGACTTCCTCTGGGCGGTGCGCAGCCAGTTGCATTTCGCCACCGGCCGGCCCGAGGAGCGGCTGAGCTTCGACCTGCAGCCGCAGATCGCCCGGCGGATGGGCTATGAGGACCGGCCGCGCAAGGACGGCGACAACACCCCCGCCGTCGAGCGCTTCATGCGGCGCTATTTCCTCATCGCCCGCGAGGTCGGGGTGCTGACCCGCGAATTCTGCGCCAAGCTGGAGGCCGACGCCGAAAAGACGGCGCCCAAGGGCCTGTCGCGCTTCCTGCCGCGCCGCCGCAGCGGCCCCAAGCCCCTGGACGAGCCGGGCTTCCTGGTGGAAAGCGGCCGGCTGACCATCGAGGGGGTCGAGACCTTCGAGCGCGATCCGGTCAACCTCTTGCGGCTGTTCGCCATCGCCGACCGGCGCGACCTCGACCTGCATCCCGACGCCTTCACCGCCGCCACCCGCTCGCTGCCGCTGATCACCTCCAAGCTGCGCCGCGACCCGGAGGCGGCCAGGGCCTTCCTCGACGTGCTGGCGCGCGGGCGAAGCACCTACCGCACCCTGACCATGATGAACGAGAGCGGCGTGCTCGGCCGGTTCCTGCCGGAGTTCGGGCACATCGTCGCCCAGATGCAGTTCAACATGTATCACTCCTACACGGTCGACGAGCACACGCTGCGCGCCGTGGAGGTGATCGCCGAGATCCAGCACGGCCGGCTTTCCGAGATGCACCCGCTGTCGGTGGCTATCTTCCCGCTGATCGAGGACGTCGAGGCGCTGTTCCTGGCCATGCTGCTGCATGACGTGGGCAAGGGCGGGGTGGGCGGCCAGGAAAAGGCCGGGGCCAGGGCGGCGCGGGCGGCTTGCGAGCGGCTGGGCCTGGAGCGCGAGCGGGTCGACCTGATCGCCTGGCTGGTCGAGCACCACCTGATGATGAGCGACTATGCGCAAAAGCGGGACGTCACCGATCCCGGCACCGTCGCCGCCTTCGCCCGCACGGTGGAGAACCCGGAGCGTCTGCGACTGCTGCTGGTGCTGACCGTCGCCGACATCCGTGCGGTGGGGCCGGACGTCTGGAACGGCTGGAAGGGCCAGCT
>DATAYM010000023.1:0-12129 GCA_036272595.1 Caulobacteraceae bacterium | reverse complement strand
ATCCCGCCCCAGTGGGCCCGCGGATCCTCCGCGCACTCCGCGGCGTTGCCGCCGTCGATCACCACCAATCCCGCCGGGTGCTCGACGAGGAACCACGGCACGGGTATCTCGTACTCCTCGCCGAGACCCTGGTTCATCTTGATGTTCTCGACGTGGCACTTCAGCGTGCCGCACTCGAACATGTGCAGCTTCACGCCCTGTGGTACGAGCGCGGAGGCGGACGTCCGATGGTCGCGCAGCTCTGCTCCGGTTGACACGTGACCCTCTCCTTCCTACTACCAGTTGGTCATGGATGCCGTGATGATGTGGCGGAGGTCGTCCTCTCCGACCTCCTTGGGGGCGATCGCCAGGAGCCGCTGCTGCTTCATCGCGCCGTCGACCAGCGTGGGCACGTCGTCCTCGGTGTAGCCGAACTCGGCCACGCCGCGCGGTGCGTCGACGTCCTTCATGAGCTGGCGCAGGACGTCCGGCAGGGTGTCCGGCCCCGGGTGGCTGATCGGCTTGCCGGCCAGCAGCTCAGCGACCTGATGGTGGCGCTCGGGCATGGCGTCATAGGTGAAGCGGAACGCCGCCGGCGCGGTAACGATCACCGAGTGCCCGTGCGGGACGAAGGGGTGGTCGTCCGGATAACCCGAGGGTTGATACTCGTGCTTGACCGAGGCGATCGGATAGGCGCACGAGTGCGGGATGTGCACCCCGGCCGAGCCGAAGCCAACGCCGGCCATCGTCGCGGCGAGCATCATGAAACCGCGCGCTTCGACGTCGTCGCGATCGGCGACCGCACCGAGGGCGACTGCGCCTGGGTCCGCGACCGCGAATGGTGGCAGCGGGCGGATTTCGACGCGCCGGCGATCGCCCCCGGCCAGCGGCTGATGCTGACCTTCGAGGGCCTGGATACGCTCGCCACCGTCTGGCTGAACGACGAGATCGTCGGCCGCTCGGACAACATGTTCCGCCAGCTGGCCATCGACGTCACCGCCAAGGTGCGGCCCGGACGCAACGCGCTCGCCGTCCGCTTCACCCCGACCTCGACCCTCGAGATCGACGAGGCCCTGCCCTCATGGTCGCTGGGCGGCGACACCCTGAAGCAGACCAAGCGCAACTTCGTGCGCAAGGCGCAGTTCGGCTGGGGCTGGGACTGGGGACCGAACCTGCCCACCGTCGGCATCTGGAAGCCGGTGACCCTGGCGGTCGAACAGGCCGCCGCCATCCGCACCGTGAAATTCACCACCCGCGAGATCACCCCGGCCCGCAACCGCGCCCGGGTCTCGGTGGAGGTCGAGGCCGACGACTTCTCAGGCGCCCCGCTCTCCGCCGAGATCATCCTGACCGGTCCCGACGGCGCCGCCGCGGCCGATGACAAGATCGTCCTGAACCACGGCAAGGGCGCCGTGGAGTTCGACCTGCACAACCCGGAGCTCTGGTGGACGCCGGAGCTGGGCGCGGCCAGCCTCTACACGCTCACGATCACCTTGAAGGCGGACGGTGAGATCACCGGTCGCGACGTCCGCCGCGTCGGAATCCGCACCATCGAGCTCGACACCGCGCCGGACCCCGACGAACCGCCGGCCCGCTTCTTCCGCTTCGTGCTGAACGGCGTCTCCATCTTCGCCCGCGGCGCCTGCTGGATCCCCGCCTCGTCCTTCGTCGCCGAGGTCGACGAGGCCCATTACCGCCGCCTGCTTGAGCCCGCCGCCCGCGCCAACATGAACATGCTGCGCATCTGGGGCGGCGGCGTCTACGAGCACGAGGCCTTCTACGACCTCTGCAACGAACTCGGCCTGCTGGTCTGGCAGGACTTCATGTTCGCCTGCGCTCCGTACCCGGAGCAAAACCCCGCGTTCGTCGCCAATGTCGACGCCGAGGTGCGCTTCCAGATCGAGCGCCTGCGCAACCACCCCTGCATGGCGCTCTGGTGCGGCAACAACGAAAACCAGATGATGCACGCCTTCGCCAACGCGGTCGCCCGTCGCGACGACCCGCTGCCGGGCGACCTCTACTATTCGAAGCTGATGCCGGCCGCCGTGGCCGAACTTGATCCGACCACCCCCTATTGGCCGGGCAGCCCGTTCGGCGGCCCGATCGCCAACTCCATGCTGGCCGGCGACGTGCACGACTGGACCGTCTGGCACGGCGTTCCGCCCATGCCCGTGGACAGGCCGGTGGGCAAGTTCGAGATCACCCCGGAAAGCGTCGCCTATACCCGCTACGCCGAGGACATGGCCCGCTTCATCGGCGAGTACGGCATCCAGGCCTCGCCGGTGATGGAGACCCTGAACCGCGCCCTGCCCGAGGACCAGCGGTACATCGCCAGTCCCGGGCTGATCCACCGCCTGAAGGACCGGCCGAAGAACAAGGTCGACGCCATGCTGATCCCGGTCACCGGCCTGCCGGCCGATCTCGATCAGTATGTCGACTTCACCCAGATCATGCAGGCCGAGGGGCTGAAGTTCGGCGTCGAGCACTTCCGCCGCCGCACGCCCCACTGCTCCGGCTCGCTGATCTGGCAGTACAACGACTGCTGGCCGGCCATCTCCTGGAGCCTGGTCGACTACAACGGCTTCGGCAAGGCCAGCTACTTCTACGTCGCCCGCGGCTACGCGCCGGTGATGGCCTCGTTCAAAGCCGTCGGCGACGGCGGGCTGGAGCTGTGGATCGTCAACGACACCATGGCGCCGGTCTCCGGCGTCCTCGACATCGCCCTGCACGCCTTCGACGGCGGCAAGGCATGGTCGGAGGCGGTGGAATACCAGGTCCCGGCCACCGCCAGCCTCCGCGTCTGGAGCGGCGAAGTCGCCGGCTCGCCCGGCCACGTCATCCGCGTCACCTCACCCGACGGCGCCTTCCCGGACAACAGGCACCTCTTCGCGGCGATCAAGGACCTCGACCGCGCCGATCCCCCCGCCCCCGACGTGCGCATGCAGGCGCTGAGCCCGCACGAAGTCGCCGTCCACATCACCGCCAAGGCCTATGTCTGGTTCGTCCACCTGCTGGTCGCCGACGAAGCGACCATCTTCAGCGACAACTACCTCGACATCCCCGAAGGCGAGACGAAGACGCTGCTGGTGCGGAACGAGGTGAGGCCGCTGGGCTCGGACGACATCACGCTGCGGTGGCGGTGATTGGCGAAGCTGACAGCGCCGAATCTAAGCCGTCATCCCCCGCGGGAGCGCAGCGTAATGCGGGGACCCATGCGCGCTGATCAGAGTCGGTGATCATGGGTGGCCCGAACAAGTCGGGCCATGACGGAAAAAGAAAACGGCGCCCGTCACCAGGGCAGCCGGTCCAGATCCACGTTGCCGCCGCTCAGGATCATCCCGACCCGGCGCCCCTCGAACGCCGCCCGGTGCTCCAGCATCGCGGCCAGCGGCGCCGCCGCCGAGGCCTCGACGATGATCTTCATCGACATCCAGATCAGCCGCATGGCCTCGACGATCGCCGCCTCGCTGACCGTCAGCACCTCATCGACGCTTTCGCGCATGATGGCGAAATTCCGCTCGCCCAGCACCGTCATCAAGCCGTCGGCGATGGTCGCCGGCGCCGCCTCCGTCACCCGCACGCCCGAGGTGAACGAGCGCCAGGCGTCGTCGGCGCCGGCGGGCTCGGCGGCGATCACCCGCGCCCCCGGCTCCAGCCAGCGCGTCGCCAGCGCCGTCCCGGCCAGGAGGCCGCCACCGCCCACCGGACAGGTGACGATCTCCAAGCCGGGAACCTCTTCGATCAGCTCCACCGCCGCCGTCGCCTGGCCGGCGATGATGGCGTCGTCGTCGAACGGCGGCACCAGCACCGCCCCGGTGCGCGCGGCGATCTCGGCCGCCGCCGCCTCCCGCGCCGCCAGGGTCGGCTCGCACAACACGATCTCGGCGCCATATCCCGCCACCGCCGCCTGCTTGATGGCCGAGGCGGTCCTAGGCATGACGATATAGGCCGCGATCCCCCGCTCCCGCGCCGCCAGCGCCAGGGCCGCGGCGTGGTTGCCCGACGAGTGGGTGCAGACCCCGGCCCGCGCCGCCGTATCGCTCAGCGACAGCACCGCATTGAACGCGCCGCGCGCCTTGAACGCCCCCACCCGCTGAAAATTCTCCGCCTTGAACCACATCGACGCCCCGACGATGGCGTCGATCCGCCGGCTGGTCAGCACCGGCGTGCGATGGATGTGCGGCGCGATGCGGGCGTGCGCGGCGGCGATGGTTTCGGCGGGGTGGGTGCGGAGGGTCATGGGGATGCCGGCGAGTCCGAAACTCTAGGAAACGAAAATATCGGACCGATGGTATGCAAGATATCTCGCTTGCCGTGTCGCGAAGCTCCCGGTTTGCCAGATCGCCGGCGCCTCGGCGACGCCGAACCGTTCCCAAGCCAACTGATCAAAACCCAGTCGGCTCAAGTCCGACCGATCCACTCGGGGCGAGACCATGACCTCGCCATCATCCGCAAAACTGATGAAGCCGCGATCGAAGAGATGATCAGCATCGGGTGTCAGCATCAGACCATTCATGCCATCCAAACGCTCTGCGGCCGTATCGCACAAACGCCAGGGTTTGATGTGGCTGGCGATCAGCAGCGAGGGATTGGTGATCCCGGTTAAGCGACAGGACTGCTCGATAGCTTGGACGTTCGCTCGAAACTTTCCCTGCCCGCGACGCGCAAGGATAAGGCTCTCTTTAGTCGTGCCCTCGAGTTGGCCGTCGTTCCTAATCTGATCCTCAACTGCCTCATCAAGGACGTCGGTGACCACATCGAAAGTAAGGCTGTTTGCACCGCCTCGGGCGAGCGCTTCATGGTTGAACGCAGCGCCAGCGACCACGACGTTGAAAACACCCTCAGGAATGTTTGCGAGATATGCTTTTTGGTTTCCTGATCCGGACGCCGGATTGATCGGCGAGTAACGCTTAGGCAAGAGCGGTCCCAGAGCCGCTATGATCGCCTTCGGACGAATTGGTGGCGTCAGGGGTGTCCAGTAAACCGGGAGGAGCCATCCTTCGGTTTTCCAATTGGCACCGGTCGTTCCGAACTCAGTTGGCTTAGGCGCGGTGAAAGCGAATTCAGCGACGCGTCCAACATACCTAATCATTTGACCCGAGAACGAGAGCACAACGTCACCAGGGGTAGCGCGGCGCATATTGTCGTAAAATTCGCTCCGAGCGGATCCCCCGTTTTTTCGGCGCTCGGTCTTGGGCGACCAGAGGTACTGCCCGCCAATCTCCTGACGAGCGGTCTGGTTGTGATTTACCCACCAGAACTGCATTGCCGCCAAGCTTAGCGGGGAAGGCTAGCTCAATCGAGGGATATCAACTTCCGGGGTTCTATTCACGCTTCACCCCGTCACCCCCTCGCTCACCGCATCGCCCGCGATCCGGCTGTGCCACATCACCCGCGGCTGGCTCATGTCCCAGGGCATGGCGCGGTGGAGGAGGCAGCGGTTGTCCCAGACGACCACGTCGCCGGGGGTCCAGCTGTGATGGTACGTGCGGGGCGGCTGGCAGGCGAAGGCGACCAGGTCGTCGAGCAGTTGTCCAGACTCGGCGTCGCTCAGGCCCGGAATGGCGTGGGCGTGGCGGCCGATCAGCAGGGACTTGCGGCCGGTTTCCGGGTGGGTCTTGACCAGGGGCCGCAAGGGGACCGGCCCGTCGTGGAAGCCGTAGCCGCTGTAGTCGCTTTTGCCGCCCGCCTTGGCCGGGTCATGGCCGAGCTTGGACTGGCTGTAATAGAGCGAGTGGTGGGCGCTCAAGGGCTCGATCCTGGTCCGCGTGGCGGCGTCCAGGGCGTCGTAGGCGGCGCGCATGTCGGCCCAGCCGGTCTGGCCGCCCTCGGCGGTCGTCACCCGGGCTGAGAACACCGCGCCCTTGGCCTGCACCGGCATGTAGGTGGAGTCGGCGTGCCAACCCATGTTGCCTTTCAGGATCTTGATGACGTCGTCGTTGTCGGCCTCCAGGCGGATGGAGCCGTCCGCCCTGACGTTGCTGAGCGGCGCCAGGTCGAACTCCAGCGGCCCGAAGCGCCTGGCGAAGGCGATCTGCTGGGGGCGGGTCAGGTGCTGGCCGGGGAAGATCAGCAGGGCGTAGTCGAGCCAGGCGGCGTGCAGCGCGCGCCAGGCCGCGTCGTCGAGCGCGGCCAGGGTCAGGCCGGTGACCATCGCGCCGAAGCTGGCGTCGAGGGGGGCGATGTCGAATACGCGCGCCATGGTCGGCGTCTCCCGAGGGTCCTCCGGACGACCAGCATAACAGATCGTCATCCTCCGCTGGAGCCGCGAAGCGGCGGAGTGCGTGGGATCCATGAACACTCACCCATCACGGTGATCATGGGTGGCCCGAACAAGTCGGGCCATGACGGCGCGTCAAGTCCAGCGCTATTCCTGCCCTTCCTGTTTGCGCCTCGGTTTGGCGAGCGGGTGGCTCGCCTCCATGACGGTGCGCAGGCGGCTTTGGGCGACGTGGGTGTAGATCTGGGTGGTGGCGATGTCGGCGTGGCCGAGCAGCTTCTGCACGGTGCGCAGGTCGGCGCCGCCCTCCAGCAGGTGGGTGGCGAAGGCGTGGCGCAGGCCGTGGGGGCTGATCTTCGACGGGTCGATGCCGGCGGCCAGCGCCGCCTCGTCCAGCAACTGGGAGAACCGGCGCCGGGTCAGCCGGCCGCCGCCGGAGCGGGACGGGAATAGCCAGGGCGAGTCCGTCGCGCCCTTGGGCAGGAACTGCTTGCGCACCGGCAGATAGGCCTTCACCGCCGCCCGCGCCGGGGCGTTGAGCGGGGCCAGCCGCTCCTTGCCGCCCTTGCCCTTGACGATCAGGTAGGCCGGATCGCGGGCCAGGGCGGCGACGGTGAGCGCCAGCAGCTCGGAGATGCGCAGGCCCGAGGCGTAGAGCAGCTCGACCATGCAGCCGAGGCGAAGACCGGCCGGCCCGTCCCTGGCGGTGGCCGCGGCGATCAGCCGGTCGATCTCGGCGCGGCTGAGCACATGCGGCAGCGGCCGGCCCTTTTTCGGCGCGTCCACCCGGCGGGAGGGATCGTCGGCGCGCCAGCCCTCGCCGAGCGCGAACCGGTAGAGGCCGCGCACGGCGGCGCGGCGGCGGGCGGCGGTGGCGGGGCTGAGGCCCACCGCGCCCATGCGCTCGAAATAGGCCTCGATGTCCTCCGCCGAGGCGTCGGCCAGGTCGCGCCGGCGGGCGGCGAGGAAGCCTTGCGCGTCGGCGAGGTCCTTTTCGTAGGCGGTGAGGGTGTTCCTGGCCGCCGCCCGCTCGACGGCCATCATTTCCAGGAAGGCTTCGATCCAGCCCTCGCCGGCCATCAGCGGCTCTCGAGCGCCAGCAGGCCCTCGACCGCGAAGGCCGCCGCGTCCGCCTTGAAGCCGGCGCGGGCCAGGTCGCGAACCAGCCGCGCCCGGTCGGCCGGCGCCGGGCCGGCCTCGGCGCCGGGTTCGGCCGCCAGCAGGGTCAGCAGGGCGGTGTCGCCGCGCACCCCGGCGTCGGCGACGGCGTCGAGCAGCAGCAGCCTGGCGGCCGGGGCGTCGCCATGACCGATCGGGAAGTCGATGAAGGCGGCGCGGGACGGCCCATCGGCCGGCCAGCCCAGGGCCAGGACCAGGGCCGCGGCCAGCTGGGCGCGCGCGGCGGCCTTGGCGTCGGGACCGGCGCCGCGCTCGACCAGCCGGTCCAGGGTCGGGCTGTCAGCGGCGCCGGACGCCGCGGCGATGGCGGCGTCCAGGATGGCCAGGTCGGTGGCGTCGGCGCCGGGCACGGTGTCGCCGGTCAGGCCGGCGCGGATGGCCTGGGCGGTGGCGACGTCGCCGGCGGCGAGGGCGGCGGCGGCCAGCTGCACCGGGTTCTGCAGCGGCGCCTTGGCCTGGACCAGCTGGACGATGGCCGGCAGGGCCAGGCGCGCGGCGGCGCGGTAGCCGGCCGTGGTGGCCGGCTTGCGCAGGGCGGCGACCAGATCCGCCTCGGCCGGCGGCGGCGCGCCGGGCGCGGGCGGCGGCGCCGGGGCCCCGGCGGCCAGGTGCTCGGCGATGGCCGGGGCGGCGTCGGGCAGGGCCGGCGCCAGATCGAGCTTGAGCTGTCGCGACATGGCGTAGTCGAGGCCGTCGGCCAGCGAGGCGGGACCGGGGTCGCCGCCGCCGGCGATGATTACCCCGATCAGCCGGTCGAACACCGGGTCCTTGTCCTGCTGGTCCGCCAGGCTGGCGCTGAGCTGGGCCGAGGGCTTGCCGGCGCTGGCCTGGCAGAAGGCGCGCAGCTTCAGCCAGTAGGCGCCGTCACGGTCCGCCGCCAGGGCGTCGCCGATGGCGCAGGCCTTGTCGTCCTGGTCATTGATCAAGGCGGCCTCGGCGGCTGTCCGGGACAGGGCGGCGCTGCCCGCGACGCCAGGCGTGCGGTCGAGGATGGCGCCGGCCTCGCTCGCATCGCCCAGGGCCAGCAGCGCCCGCGCCCGGGCGGCGGCCAGGTCGGCGTCCGCCCCCGCCCCGTCCGGCGCCGCGGCGGCCTGGCCGAGCACCCGCCGGCCGAGGGCCGCGGCGGCCGGCGACAGTGGATGGTCGGCCAGGGTGGGGATCACCACACGCGCCAGAGCGGCGGAGGAGCCCTTCCAGAGGTCCGGACCAAGGCCGGCGTCGCGTCCGGCCGAGAACAGGTCGAGCGGGCTGAGCGGCTGCACCTGCACCGAAGGCGCGGGCGGCGGCGGTGGAACGGCCGGCGCCGCCGACGCCTGGTCGGGGCCGGTGGGGGTGGCGACGGGAGCGCCGGACTGGTCCTGCATCACCGCTTGGCCCGCGGACCCGGCGGGCGCCGGCTGGACGCCAGGCGCTGGCGCGACCACGTCCGGAGGAGTCGGCGCCGGTGGGGTCGCGTCAGGCCCGGCGGTAGGCGGCGACGCGGCGGCCGGCGGCGCGGCGGCTGGCGGCGGGGGCGGCGGCTGATCCTGCGCCTGGGCCGCGGCGGCGAAGGCCAAGGCCGCCAGCGCCGGCAAAACCGCCATGCGACGAAACCGCGACTCCATCCATGCTCCCGCGATCGCCATGCTCAAGCCTGTTCCCACCGCCCGCCGCCGCCAATCTTGGCGCGCATCCCCATCCTCGTGTAAAGCGCCAAGGGCGATGATCAAGCGCCACCCATGCCGGATGCCATGAGCATCGAGCCTGCCCTACGCGAACGCACCATCGCGCTCGTCGGCCTGATGGGCGCCGGCAAGTCCAGCATCGGCCGCCGCCTGGCCCACGCGCTGGACATGCCGTTCAAGGACGCCGACGAGGAGGTGGAGCGCGCCGCCGCCCGCTCGATCCCGGAGATCTTCGAATCCCTCGGCGAGGTCGCCTTTCGCGACGGCGAGCGGCGGGTGATCGCCCGGTTGCTGGAGGACCCGCCCCACGTGCTGGCCACCGGCGGCGGCGCCTTCATGAACCCGGAAACCCGGGTGCTGATCCGGCAGAAAGCCATTTCGATCTGGCTGAAGGCCGACCTGGAGGTCTTGCTGCGCCGGGTGGCGCGGCGCACGGACCGGCCGCTGCTCAAGGACGGCGACCCGCGGGCGGTGCTGGAGGCGCTGTCGCGCGAGCGCGACCCGGTCTACGGCCTGGCCGACATCCGCATCGAATCGGTGGAGACCGCGCACCACACCACCGTCCAGGCGATCATCGACGCCCTGCGCGCGCGGCTGCCGGCGCCGCAGGAATGAGCCACGCCGGAATGAGCCGCGCCATCACCGTTGGGCTGGAGGGCCGCGCCTATGAGGTGGTCATCGGGCCGGGCCTGATCGATGCGGCGGGCGAACGCGTCGCGCCGTTCCTGAAGAACGGCCGCACGGCGGTGGTCGCCGACGAGACGGTGGCGGCCCTGCACGGCGAGCGGCTAATGGCCTCGCTGGCCGCGGCGGGCCTGAAGGCGTCGCTGATCGCCATCCCGCCCGGGGAAGGCTCGAAGAGCTTCGCTGGCCTGGAGGCGCTGCTGGACCGGCTGCTAGGGCTGGGCCTCGACCGGGGCGACCTGATCGTCGCCTTCGGCGGCGGGGTGGTCGGCGATCTCGCCGGTTTCGCGGCCGCCATCTACAAGCGCGGCGCCGATTTCGTGCAGATCCCGACCACCCTGCTGGCCCAGGTGGATTCCTCGGTCGGCGGCAAGACCGCCATTGACACCCCGCACGGCAAGAATCTGGTCGGCGCCTTCCATCAGCCGCGGCTGGTGCTGGCCGATCTGGACGTGCTGACCACCCTGCCCGACCGCGAGGTGCGTTGCGGCTACGCCGAGGTGATCAAGTACGGCATGCTGGGCGATGCAGATTTCTTCGCCTGGCTGGAGGCCGACGGCGCGGCGGTGCTGGCCCGCGAGCCGGCGGCCCTGACCCAGGCCATCGGCCGCTCGGTGGAGATGAAGGCCCAGATCGTCGAGGAAGACGAGCGCGAACAGGGCCGCCGCGCCCTGCTCAATCTCGGCCATACGTTCGGCCACGCGCTGGAGACCGAGGTCGGCTTCGGCGACGTGCTGCTGCACGGCGAGGCGGTGGCGCTGGGCTGCGCCCAGGCCTTCCGCTTTTCCGCCGCCCAGGGCCTTTGCCTCCCCGCCGACGCGGCCCGCGTCGAGGCCGCCCTGGCCGCCGCCGGCCTGCCCGTGCGCCTGGCCCAGGCACGCAACGCGCCGTTCGAGGCCGCCGCCCTGATCGCCCACATGGCGCAGGACAAGAAGGCGCAGGCCGGCCGGCTCACCCTCATTCTCGCCCGCCGCATCGGCGAGGCGTTTGTCGCAAGGGACGTCGATCCGGCGGCCTTGCGGGATTTCCTGATCGAAGAAGGCGCGGCTCCATGATCGCAGAGCTCCTGGCCATGGCGCCGGTGATCGTCTTTCTGCTGGCCCTCTCCGGCCTGTTCTCGGCCGCCGAGACCTCGCTGACCGGCGCCAGCCGCGGGCGCATGCACCAGCTCGAGCGCGACGGCGACCGCGCCGCCGCGCGGGTGAACCGGCTGATCGGCGATCGCGAGCAGATGATCGGCGCGGTGCTGCTCGGCAACAACCTGATCAACATCCTGGCCTCGGCGCTGGTCACCGAGGTGCTGGAGCAGACCTTCCATGGCGGGCTGGGCGTCGTCATCGCCACCGCCCTGATGACCGTGCTGGTGCTGGTGTTCGCCGAGGTGCTGCCCAAGACGCTGGCCATCGTGCGCTCGGACGACGTGGCGCGCTTCCTCTCGGCGCCGAGCCTGGTCGTGGTGCGGGTGGCCGGGCCGGTCATCTACGCCATCCAGTGGCTGATCCGCCGGACCCTCGCCGTGTTCGGGATCAGGCTCGGCATGGAGATGGACGTGCTGGCCGCGCACGAGGAGATCCGCGGCGCGGTCGAATACCACCACGCCGAGGGCCTGGTGGAGAGCGGCGACCGGCGGATGCTGGGCGGGGTGCTCGACCTCGGGGAGCTCACCGTCGCCGAGGTGATGGTGCACCGGCGCCAGATCGAGATGCTCGACATCGACGAACCGGCGCGCGAGATCGTCGCCCAGGCGCTGAGCAGCGCCTATACGCGCCTGCCCCTCTATCAGGGCGAGCAGGAGAACGTGGTCGGCGTGCTGCACGCCAAGGATCTGGCCCGCGCCATCGCCGCGGTCGACAGCATCGACGCGCTCGACATCGCCGCCATCGCCACCGACCCCTGGTTCGTGCCCGACACCACCAACCTGAAGGACCAGCTCAACACCTTCCTGAAGCGCCGCGCCCACTTCGCCCTGGTGGTGGACGAATACGGCGCCCTGCAAGGCTTGGTGACGCTGGAGGACATCCTCGAGGAGATCGTCGGTGAGATCGAGGACGAGCACGATTCGGCCATCGAGGGCGTGCGCCCGCAGCCCGACGGGTCGGTGGTCGTCGACGGCGACGTCGCGGTGCGCGAGCTGAACCGCGCGCTCGACTGGGACCTGCCTGACGAGCACGCGGTCTCGGTCGCCGGCCTGGTGATCCACGACGCCCAGACCATCCCCGAGGTCGGGCAGTCGTTCATCTTCCACCACCACCGCTTCCAGGTGCTGCGCCGCCAGCGCAACCAGATCACCGCGCTGAAGGTGTCCGCGCCCCTGCGCGAGGCGGAGGAGGAAGCGGGCGCCTGAGGCGGGAGCGGAGGCAAATGGCGGCCGCGCTATCCATCGAACTCGTCGAAGTCGGGCAT
>DATAYM010000022.1:0-37392 GCA_036272595.1 Caulobacteraceae bacterium | reverse complement strand
AATCCTAAGACCTTCATCATTCACGCGGCATGGCTGCGTCAGGCTTTCGCCCATTGCGCAAGATTCCTAACTGCTGCCTCCCGTAGGAGTCTGGGCCGTGTCTCAGTCCCAGTGTGGCTGATCATCCTCTCAGACCAGCTATGGATCGTAGCCTTGGTGAGCCTTTACCTCACCAACTAGCTAATCCAACGCGGGCCGCTCCAATGGCGATAAATCTTTCCCCCGTAGGGCTTATTCAGTATTAGCTCAAGTTTCCCTGAGTTGTTCTGAACCAAAGGGCACGTTCCCACGTGTTACTCACCCGTCCGCCACTAACCCCGAAGGGTCCGTTCGACTTGCATGTTTTAGGCCTGCCGCCAGCGTTCGCTCTGAGCCAGGATCAAACTCTCAGGTTTATGTTTGACGTTCTGACATTCGTATCCACCGGCCTTTGGGAGACCGGCGGGCGTTCGTCTGCGTAGTATCTTGACGAGTTCCCATAAATCCGCCGACCCGAAAGCCGACGGTCATGGTGTCTTCAAGAGACCGCAATCGATCAGTGTCATTGTGGACAGACTTGCTCTGTCCGCAAACCACCGCCGCCTGCGTTTCTCTTTCCAAATCAACGATGTCAAAGACCTGACCAGCGGACTGGCCCCACCCTTTTACGCCGGGTGGCGGCGAGGAGCGGCGTGTCTAGTCGTCGCTCCCGGTCGTGTCAACCGGCCCAAATCCCCCCGCTGAATTTTCTTCGTTGGGGTGGTTTAGAGCGCAAAAATCGCATCGGGGCCGCCGAGGGGCTTCCCTCATACAGTCCGATACGAGTCGGGTTGAAGCTGCGGATACTATGCTCGCCGCCCGAAAAAGGCAAGCCCTACCTTCGCCTATTATCCGTCTGGCGACGGACAACCGCGACACTTGGCGCCCGCGGCTCGCGCCGCACTTGCCCTCCCCGCCAGGCGCGCCCTATGGATGGCGCGGAACCAGGACGACCCAATGCTGTCGCAAAAAGCCCGCTATGCCTTGCGCGCGCTCGTCGAGCTGGCGCGCGAGCCGGGCGCCCAGCGCACCGCCGGCGAGATCGCCGTGGCCGCCGACGCGCCGCGCAAGTTCCTCGAGGCGATTCTGCTCGAACTGGGCCGCCGCGGCCTGATCGTCAGCCGGCGTGGCAAGCTGGGCGGCTATGTGCTGGCCAGGCCGCCGGCGACCATCAGCTTCGCCGAGGTGATCCGGGTGATCGACGGGCCGCTGGCGCTGGCGCCCTGCGTCAGCCAGATGGCCTTCCGCAAGTGCCACGACTGTCCCAGCCTGGAGACCTGCTCGCTGCGCGCGGCCCTGCTCAAGGCGCGCGACGCCACCGCGCGCGAACTGGAAGGCTATAGCCTGGCGGACGCCGCCCGCGAGGAGGCCGGATCCTCTCTGGCCGGGGAACCGGAGCCGGCGCATCAGCCGGCTGAGATATAGGCCTTCAGGTTCTCGGCCTCCGCCTCGGTCTCGGCGATCTTGCTCTTCACCAGGTCGCCGATGGAGACCAGGCCCGCAAGCCGCCCGTCCTTCAGCACCGGCAGGTGGCGGATGCGGCGGTCGGTCATCCGCTCGAGCAGCGAATGCACGGTTTCGGTCGGCGCGGCCGAGATCACCTCGCGGCTCATGCAGCTGGAAACGGGCTGGTCGAGGCCCGGCGCGCCCTTCTCCGCCACCACCCGCACGATGTCGCGTTCGGACAGTATTCCAACCACCTTGTCCTGCTCGTTGACGATCACCAAGGCGCCGACGCGCCGGGAATGCAACAGCACGGCCGCCGCGCCCACGGTTTCGTGCGGTGAAGCCGTGAAGACCAGGTCGCCTTTTTCTTTCAGGATTTGAGACACCAGCATCGGCGTTCCTCCTTCGCCTTACTCTTATGCGGCAGCCTCGCCCCAAACTGGACGGAAGGCAATTCCCTATACCGTGATCCGCTCCGATCGTGATCGAAGCTCAGCGGGACAGAATGGCGTGCGCGCCGCCCGTTTCCATGGGCGCCGACGCGGCGCACATCATCGGCGAGGACCCGGACCCCGCGCCTGACCGATAAGTCGCCGGCTTCCCCGGTTTAGCCGCGCCGCAGCAGGGCCAGCACCGGCTCGAACAGCAGAAGGCCGGCCGCATAGCCGCCCAGATGGGCTTCCCAGGCGACCTGGGCGTCGCCGGCGCCGGGCGCCCAGCCGACCACCGCGATGATCAGGTTGGCGACCAGGAAGGCCAGCGCCATGACAACAACCGGCTGGCTGAAGAAGGGCGCCAGCCGGCGATAGGGCGTCATCAGCCGCGAGGCCGCCGCCATCAGACCCGATCCGGAGCCCGAGGCGCCGATCAACAGCGCCTGCGCATGCGGGTGGAGCGCGGCGAAGGCCAGGTTGCCGATGACGCCGCAGACCAGGAAATAGCCGAAAAAGGCCGCCGCGCCGGCCGCGTCGCTGCCCATCCGCCGCGCCACCGGCGTGCCGAAGGCCAGGATGAAGGCCGAATTGGTCAGGACGTGCGCCCAGCCGCCGTGCAGGAAGATGGCGCTGACCAGGGTCGCCCAATGGCCGCGATCGAGCGCCGCCGGCGAAAACCCCCAGGCGTTCGCCGTCGCGTCGAGCCCGAACCAGCTCTGGGCCAGGAAACAGGCCAGGATAAAGCCGATCAGGCCGACCACCGTCCAGGGCGACTGAAAGACCGGTTCGCGCGGTCTTCGCTCGGTCTCGGGCTCGGTTTCGGTCAGGTCCATTGCCCCGAAATGAAGCGAAATCGGCCGGTTTGCCAGGGGCCGCCTCAAGAAAAACGTCTCAAAAGGGCGACTGACCGCCGCCCGCTTAACCAATTTGCGAGGTCTTACCTGCTTAATTCCAAACAATTGCGGGTTGGCACGAGCGTTGCTTGACCGGGTCGGCGGCGCAAATGGCTGCGGAGGCGAGTATGACTGCGACGAGTTCAAGGTTTCAGCGCGCTTTGCGCATCGCGGCCCCGCTCGCCCTGGGCATGCTGGCGCTCGCCGGCGTCGCCCAGGCGCAGACCATGGGCAACGGCGGGTCGTTCAACGGCGGCTACAACCGGGTCCCCGATGCCGGCAACAGCCCCATCGACGTCTCGATGACCGACATCAACGGCAACCTGGTGGTGGTCAACGGCCAGATCACCAGCGCCCAGTCCGGCTCCATCTTCGCCGGCGCCGGGGCGGTGGCCAGCGCCTCGGGCGGCGTCAGCGTTTCCGGCGCCGCCGACAGCTTTTCCGGCGCCGGCGGCGCCTCGGCCTCGGCCATCGGCAACAACCTCAGCGTCGTGACCGAAGGCAACAACAACACGGTGATCGTCAACTCCGTCCAGACCAACAACGGCGATGTGACGGCGACTACCAACGTCAACGGAAAGCCCTAAGACCATGGTCCCCTCCTCTCTCAAACTGTCCCTGCTGGCGCGGACCAAGGTTCCCGCGGCGCTCGCGGCCTGCTGCGCCATGACGCTTTCGGCCTGCGTCTCGCCGGTGGCCGGGCCAAACGGCAACTACGCGCACCCGATAGGCGACGCGCCGGTGACCTCGAACCCGACGCCCTATTCGGCGGCGCTGGTCTGCATGGGCGAATACGCCCGCGCCCACCACCTCAACTCGCCCCGGATCGCCGTCGGCCGCATCTCCGACTACACGGGCAAGGAAGAGGCCGACGGTTCGGGCCGCAAGGTGACCCAGGGCGCATCGCTGATGGCGATCTCGGCCCTGGCCAAGTCCGGCGCCAACCTGGTTGAGCGCTACGACACCAGCGTCTCCGAACTCGAGCTGAAATACGCCAACAACAAGCTGATCAGCGACGGGACCAGCAAGGGCCCCGACACGCCCAGCGACTATCGCCGCATCGTCGCCGGCCAGGTGCCCGGCTCCGACTTCTATCTGGTCGGCGGCATCACCGAGCTGAACTTCAACATCCGCTCCGCCGGCATCGACGCGGCGGCGGGCTCCAGCGCGATCAACAACGTCTCCGGCGAGGCGGCCGGCCAGGTCTACGTGATGAACGTCGGGCTGGACCTTCGCCTGGTCGACACCCGCACCTTGCAGGTGGCCGACGTCATCTCCTATCAGAAACAGATCGTCGCCCGTCAGGTCGGCGTGGGCCTGTTCTCCTTCTTCCACGGCGACGTCTACAGCATCTCGGCCGGCGTCGGCGGGCAGGAGCCGCTGCAACTGGGCGTGCGCGCGGTGATCGAGCGCGCCGTGCTGGAAATGATGGCCAACCTCTACGGCGCCCCTGGCCCCGAGGTCTGCCTGCAAGGCGGCGATCCGCTCGGCGGCCGCACCGTCGGCGTCACCGGCGGTTTCACGCCGGCGTACAACAACCTGGATAAGAACAATGCGCAGACTAGAGAAGATCCTGCTCGCTGGGACGTTGCTGACGATCCCAATGCTGCCGCCATTCAGCGCAGTCGCTACTAGTCAGAGCGTCGTCAACAACAGCCAGGTTCTGCTCGGTCCGGAATTCGGCAACCAGACGATGAACGTCGTCGACACGACGGGTCCCGTCCTGTCGGCGGGAACGGCGACGGGCAACAGCCTGGTCACCGGCACCGAAGCGGGCTCGCTGGATGTCGAGTCGACGCAAACCATGCCCGGCAACGTCACCGGCGGCGTGGTGAGCGGCGTCTCGCACGTCTCCATCACCACCCAGGCCGGCGACGTGACGTCGTTGGGCGCGGGCACGGGCAATACGGCCGTGGCCACCAGCGACGGCAGCCAGGGCGGCGGCGCGCTGACCGGGAACTTCACCCAGTCGGCGGGCGCGAGCTGGTCGGTCAGGAGCGAGACCGACTGGCAGGCGCCCAACGCCACGGTGAACAGCGCCCAGGTCGGCTCGCAGGCGATCGTCAACTCGATCGACCTGGCGGTCACCGACACCACCTCCAACGTCACCACCAGCCAGACCAGCAGCGCGCTGGTGGACGCCGAGGGCGGCAGCGAGGTCGGCGGCGGCTCAGGCGCGACTATCGGCTACACCCCGAACACGGCGGCCTTCTCGACCACCGCGGTCGCCAACAACCTGACCGCCACCGGGTCGGGCGACGCCAGCCAGACCATCAATTCGACCCAGGTCGCCAACGGCTCGCTGGTGCAGTCGGCCGGCTTCGTCGACGTCGGCGACGGCCAGACGGTGCAGAACGACTCGACGGCGACGGTCAACAACGTCTCGGTGCTCAACACCCAGGGGCCGCTGACGGTCAACAACTCGCAGGAAAACGACACCAACTTCACCCACGCCCAGTCCGTGGCCACCGACTTCCAGTTCGGCACGGGCCAAGCGACGGCGCTCGGCGTCGGCAACTCCGTACTGGCCGGCAACCAGGGCCCGTCCACCGACCTGAACAACGTCCAGGTCAACACCGGCGGCGTCCAGGCCCAGGCCAGCTTCACCGGCGACAACGGCTACGACGCCACCAGCTCGGCCACGGCCATGGGCAATGCGGCCATCGGCTACGCCTGCTCGCAGTGCGGCGGGGTGATCAGCATCAACAACAGCCAGGTGTCCAGCGGCGGCGGGGTGGAAGCGGAGTCCAACACCACCATCACCAACACCGGCGGCTCCAACCGCTCCGCGACCGGCATCGCCACCGCGGTCGGCAACAACGCCACCTTCTATGTGAGCAAGCCGAGCAACTGAGGCCGAAGGCGACGGGCCGCGGTTTTCGCGCGCCGGTCGTCTTTGCGCCTTGCCAGCGCCACAAGGCGCGGCGAAGGTCGCGGCCGTTTTTTCCCTACGGCCAAGGCTTTTCGATGATCTCCTCCCGACGGCGTCGCCTCCTGGCGAGCGCAACCCTGGCGTTTGCGATCTGCGCCGGCGGCGTTCGAGCCGCGCCCGCCGCGCCGGCCCGCCCGCTATCCAATGTCTGGCCGCAGACCTATGCTCCCGACCTGCCGCCCGATCCGGCCATGCGCTTCGGGACCCTGCCGAACGGCATGCGCTATGTGATCATGAAGAACGCCACGCCGGGCGGCCAGGCCTCGTTCCGGCTGCGCTTCGCCGCCGGCTCGATGGACGAAAGCAATGCCGAGCAGGGCCTGGCTCACCTGCTCGAGCACATGTCCTTCGACGGCTCGACCCATGTGCCCAACGGCGAGATGGTCAAGATCCTCGAGCGCCACGGCCTGGCCTTCGGCGCCGACACCAACGCCTCCACCTCCTGGGAACAGACCATCTACAAGCTCGACCTGCCCAAGGCCGACGAGGACACGGTCGACGCCAGCCTGATGCTGCTGCGCGAAACCGCCAGCGAACTGACCCTCAGCCAGCAGGCCATCGACAAGGAGCGCGGCGTGGTGCTGTCCGAGGAGCGGCTGCGCGACACCCCCGGATACCGCGTCGCCAAGGCCAGCCTGCAGCTGGACCTGCAGGGCCAGCTGGCGGGCGACCGCTTCCCGATCGGCCTGGTCGAGGCGGTGCGCAACGCCACCCGCGACCAGCTCGAGGACATCTATACCCGCTACTATCGCCCCGAACGCGCGGTGCTGGTGGCGGTCGGCGACTTCGATCCCGACGCCATGGAGGCCAAGATCAAGGCGCGGTTCGGCGATTGGGCGCCCCGGGTGCCGGCGGGACCGGAACCCGACCACGGCAAGGTGCTGCAGCGCGGCGCGGTGACCCGACTGGTGGTCGAGCCCGGCGCGCCGCCGATCGTCGAGATGAACTGGGTGCAGCCGCCGGAGCTCGAGCCCGACTCCAAGGCCAAGCGGCGCGCCAAGATGATCGACAACCTGGCGCTGGCGGTGCTGAACCGCCGGCTCGACCGGCTGGTGCGCGCCGACGATCCGCCCTTCCTCGGCGCCAGCGCCGCCCGCTCCGACGACTTCCATTCCGCCGAGGTGACGACGGTGCAGACCATCGCCAAGCCGGGCGAGTGGGAAAAGGCGCTGCGGGCGGCCGACCAAGCGGTGCGCCAGCTGGTCAGGTACGGCGTCTCCGCCGATGAGCTGGGAGTCGAGGTCGACGCCTATCGGGCGACGCTGAAGGCCGACGCCGAGGGCGAGGCCACCCGCACGACGCCCGCCGTGGCCGACGACATCACCGAGACCGTCGACACGCCCGAGGTCGAGACCAGCCCGTCCGAGGACCTGGCCCTGTTCGAGGAGGACGTCAAAGGCCTCACCCCCGCCCAGGTGGACCAGGCGCTGAAGACCGTCTTCGGCGGCTCGGGGCCGCTGACCCTGGTCTCCAGCCAGCAGCCGGTGGACGGCGGCGACAAGGCGTTGGCCGACGCCTTCGCCAGGATCGAGGCCCAGCCGGTCGCGGCCCCGACCGCCCAGGCGGCGCTGAGCTGGCCCTACGACAATTTCGGGACTCCCGGCAAGGTGGTCGACCGGCAGGAGGTCACCGACATCGACACCGTCTTCGTGCGCTTCGAGAACGGCGTGCGGCTGACCATCAAGCCGACCAAGTTCCGCGACGACCAGGTGTTGGTCCAGGCCCGGGTCGGCCGCGGCGAACTCGACATCCCGAGCGACCGCGTCACGCCGGAATGGTCGGCCGGCTCGGCCTTCCCGGAGGGGGGGCTCGACCAGCTCTCCAGCCAGGACATCGACCAGGTGCTGCGCTCCAAGATCGTCGGACGCGCCTTCACCGTCACCGACGACGCCTTCGTGCTTTCGGGCGCGACCAAGGCCGACGATTTCGAGACCCAGGTCCAGCTGCTGGCGGCCTATGTCGCCCACCCCGGCTGGCGCCCGGAAGGCTTCGACCGGATGCGCGCGGCCGCTCCCTCAATCTTCGACCAGCTCGAGGCGACGCCGGACGGGGTGCTCAACCGCGAACTCGGCAGGCTGCTGCATTCGGGCGACCCGCGCTGGGGCATTCCCGATCGCGCCCAGATCGCCGCCCAGACCCCGGCCGAGCTGAAGGCGCTGCTGCAGGATCCGATCGCCAAGGGCCCGATCGAGGTGGTGGTGGTCGGCGACGTCAATATCGACGACGCCATCGAGGCGGTTTCCGACACTTTCGGCGCCCTGCCGGCCCGCGAACCGGCCAGCGCCGATCCGGCGACCGCCATCGCCTTCCCGGCGCCGACGCCGGCGCCGATCGCGCTGACCCACAAGGGCCGCGCCGACCAGTCCATCGGCCTGATCGCCTGGCCGACCGACGACTTCCTCTCCGACACCAACCGGGCGCGCAAGCTCAGCGTCCTCGGCGCCGTGATGCAGCTGCGGCTGACCGAGCAGCTGCGCAAGGCCGAGAGCGTCACCTATTCGCCCTCGGCCTCGTCGGCCGGATCGAGCGTCTTCCCGCACTACGGCTACCTGTCGGCGCGGGTGGAGATCCCGCCCGGCAAGCTGGACGACTTCTTCAGCGACGTCGCGGCCATCACCGCCGACCTGCGCGACAAGCCGATCGGCGACGACGAGCTGGAGCGGGCCAAGAAGCCGGCGCTGGACGACCTGGAGCGGCGGCGCGAGACCAACGAATACTGGCTGAACGCCCTGGCCGGCGCGCAGACCGATCCGCGGCGGCTGAACGCCATCCGCACCTCGATCGCCCAGCTGCAGCACGTGGACGCCGCCGACGTGCAACAGATGGCCCAGACCTACCTGCTCGACTCCAAGGCCTGGAAACTGGAGGTCAAACCGGCCGCGGCTCCGTAAGGCGCGGCTGGACCGCCTCCACCCGTCTCCGCGAAAGAAAAGGCCGGCGCATCGCGGCGCCGGCCCCCAGTCTTGTTGCGGTTCAGGCGCGGGATCGATGTCCCGCGCCTCCTTTCGGTCCAGATTCAGTACATCACCCCGCCGACGCCGCCGTCGGTGGCCATGGACGAGGCGGTGGAGGCCGCGCCCTGGATGACCTCTTCGCGGTAGGCGGTGTAGCGCTCGGTGGTGATCATGGTCAGGATCTTGATGCCGGCGCCGAAGCGGCGCAGCAGCGAGCGTTCGTTGCAGTCGCGCGCCGGGATCTGGGCGCGGCAGGCCACCGCGCCGCCCGGCGCATGGTACAGCGCCTGGCCCTTGTCGCAGTCCAGGGTCCAGCCGTGGTCGAAGGAGATCGTGCCGGCATAGTCGGCGAAGGTGGCGCGCAGGTGGGTGCCGGCGATGCAGCGATAGAGCTCGCCGTCATAGGAATCGGCGATGTCGCGATCGGGCGTGACCTGGGAGCCGGGGTGCGGCACCTGCAGGTCGTCGATGCAGACCACCTCGATGATCACCTTCTTGATCTTGGTGCGGGTGGCCTCATAGGCGGTGCGCTGGATGCCCCCGCCGTTGTCGACATTGAGGTTCTGGATCAGGCCGACCGGTCCGGGACCGGTGAAGCCGCCACCGCCGCCACCGCCGCCGTTCACCAGCACACCGGTGGCGGCGAACGCGCCAGCGCCTGCCTGCGCCGAGGCGTTGACGTTGGCGTTCACCACCACTGAAGGCGCCACCACGATCGAAACGCCGGGAATGATGACGTTATTGGTCGGCGGCGCGCAGCAGTTGAAGCTGGGCGGCGACGGCGGGCTCGGCGGCGGGGTGCAGTTGCATCCGCCGGCGATCGCGGTGGCGGCCGTCGCCGCCAGCGCGGCGACGCCGCCCAGGGCGGCCAGGATCGAATTGATAGGCGCCTTCATGGCGGTCTCCGTTCTTCAAGCTCATTAGGCGCAAGCAAGAAGGGCGCCGCCCCAATCACCCGCCGTCCCGTTTTGAGACGTTCGCAGCCCGGTCCAAAACTTCCCTGCAAGCCCCATGCGGTGAACAACGACCGCGAAGGGCATGCTTTCGGTGTTCCATTCAAATACGGAACTATTGATAGACTATTGGCGTGAACGAAAAGGAACCGACCGGGCGCCGCCCCGCGCGCGGATCAATCCGGCCGATTTCGCCACCTTGCTGCCGCAGGTCTTCATCCTGGGGCGTCTGCGTCCGGGCCAATATGGCTTCCGTCTGGTCGGCGGCCTGGTCGACGATCTGCACGGCGGCCATCTGAACGTCGCCGACCCGATCCGGCTCTGGGCGCCGGCCTACCGCGCCTCGCTGCAGCTGGCGCTGGAGGCGGTGCTGCGCCAGCCGGAACCGCTGGTGATCGCCGCCGAGGCGCGGGCGCGCGGCGGCCAGGCCCTGAGGCTGGAGATCACCCTTGCGCCGCTGGCCGGCCCGGACGGCCAGATCGAGCGGCTGATCGGCCTCTACCAGCCGATCACCCCGGTCGCGGCCCTGATGGGCCAGCCGATCGAGACCCTGGTCATCCGCAACATCACCAGCGCCGGCTCGGCGGCCGCCGCCTTCCCGCGCCTGAAACTCGCCGCCATGAACGGCCGCCATATCGCGTGAGTTCAGCGAAAGACCTCCTTCTCCGCTTGCGGGGAAGGTGGTCTCCATCGGCGCGAAGTCGAAATCGCCGCGCGACTCCACGTCCGTCAGCTTCTCCGACACCTTCTCTGCGGACGCATGAACGGGCGACAACGCTAGCCTCCGACCGGGTTCATCGACGAAGGCGCAGTCTCCTGACCAACGCGAGAGGCAGCGTTCCTCTGCCGAACATCGCAGTCGACCGTAAGGCAGCCTCATCCCGGGGTCCGCCGCGGCCGGCCCTTAAAGGAGATTTGCCATGAAGACGCTTTTGATGGCCGCTGCCAGCCTTGCGGTGGTCGCCGCTCCGGTCGCCGCCTCGGCCCAGGGCCACGGCCACGGCGGATACGGCGGCTATAGCCACGGCGACTATGGCCATGGCTATCGCGGCGGCCGCGGCGACGGCGGCGGCATGCTGGCGGCCGGCCTCTTCGGCCTGGTCCTCGGCTCGGCGATCGCCAGTTCCAGCCATTCGTACGACTATGGCTATGAGCGCCCTTACGGGTACGGCTACGGCGAGCGCTGCGTGTGGCGCAACCAGGCGTACGACGCCGGCTATGGCCAGATCGAATACCGTCAGGTCGAGGTCTGCAGCTAGGCGGTGTCCCTTATCTGCAACTAGACTTGCCATGGCGCCGTTGGTGGTCCCCCATCAGCGGCGCCCTTGGCTTGGGAGTGTTCATGGCGCCGCCGCACCGATCCGATGCGCCCATTCGCGACGGGGCGAGGGCCTGGTCGCTTCTTACAGGACGCACGGAAGGGCGGATGCTGGCGACCGTGGTCGGCCTCCTCGCCGCTCTCTGGACCTTCCTGTGGCTGACCGGCGAAGTTCGCGAAGGCGACACCTCGAGCCTCGACAGCAAAATCCTGCTGGCCCTGCGCACGCCGACCAATCTGGCTATCCCGATCGGGCCGCGCTGGATGCAGGAATCGGCGCGCGACCTCACCGCCCTCGGCGGCTTCACCGTCCTGACGCTGGTCGTGGTCATGGCGGTCGTGATCCTCGCCTTGCTCGGCCGACGCGCCCAGGCGCTGGTGCTCGCGGTCACGGTGCTTTTCGCGCAGGCCGCCTCGGCGCTGCTGAAGGTCATCATTCACCGGCCGCGGCCGGAGCTCGTGCCGCACATCGACCTGGTCTATTCCTCCAGCTTCCCGAGCGGCCACGCCATGATGACGCCCGTGGTCTACCTGACCCTGGCGGCCATCGTCGCCGCCGGCCATTGGCGCCGCGCGATCAAGGCCGTGCTGCTCATCGCCGCCATTGTGCTGGTCTTCGCGGTCGGGGCCAGCCGCGTCTATCTCGGCGTCCATTGGCCCAGCGACGTGCTGGCCGGCTGGACCCTTGGCTCCGCCATAGCCCTGGCGGCCTGGCTGGCCCTCTACCTGACCACCCCGGCGCCGGCCTTGCAGCAGCCGTCCGATGAGGTCGGCCCGGTTGTCGCGCCGGCTGACGCCGCGCCTATCTCGAACAGGTGAACGCGAAGCGCAGGCCGACAAGGCGCAGAGCCGCGGCGACCCCGGCGCATTGCCTTGCCCCAGCCCCAAATTGGCCAGCTAAGCCGCTACGGTCTCCGCGGCGCTGGCTTCGTTCAGCGTCTTCAGCTGGTCGGCTTCCAGCCGCAGGTGCGCCGCGCCGACGAGGTCGTTCAGCTGTTCGACGCTGGTGGCGCTGGCGATGGGGGCGGTGAGGCCCGGCTGGGCAAGCAGCCAGGCCAGCGCGACCTGGGCCGGGGTGCCGGCGACGGCGGCCGAGACCTCGTCCAGCGCCTTCAGGATACGCATGCCCCGCTCGTCCAGATAACGCTTCACGCCGCGGCCGCGCGGGCTTTTGCCGAGGTCCGCCTCCGAGCGGTACTTGCCGGTCAGGAAGCCGCTGGCCAGGCCGTAATAGGGGATCACCCCGACGTCTTCCTTCACGCAAAGATCCTGCAAAGGCCCCTCGAACTTGTCCCGGTCGACCAGGTTGTACTGCGGCTGCAGGCTTTCGTAGCGCGGAACGCCGAGCCTGGCGGCGACGTCGAGGGCCGATTTCAGCCGCTCGGCGGTGAAGTTGGAGGCGCCGATCACCCGCGCCTTGCCCTGCTTGACCAGCGCCGCGAAGCCTTCCGCCACCTCCTCCTGCGGCGTCTCGGGATCGTCGAAATGCGACTGGTAGAGGTCGATATAGTCGGTCTGCAGCCGCTTCAGCGACGCCTCGACCGCCTCCATCATGTAGGCGCGGGACAGGCCTTTCTTGTCGTCGGCCATCGGGGCGCCGAATTTGGTGGAGATAACCACCTTGTCGCGGTTGCCGCGCGCCTTCATCCACGCGCCGATCACCGTCTCGGACTCGCCGCCGACGTGGCCGGGGACCCAACGGGAATACACGTCCGCGGTGTCGATGCAGTTGAACCCGGCGCCGACGAAGGCGTCCAGCACGGCGAAGGAGGCCGGCTCGTCGGCCGTCCAGCCGAACACGTTGCCGCCCAGCACCAGCGGCGCGATCTCGAGGCCCGAACGGCCCAGCTTGCGCATTTCCATGATCATCTCCCTGTTCATTGGTTGAAAGTCTTGTTGGTCCCAATCATAGGCCTTCGGGCCCTATCGGGCCACAGGGGCGACAGCCGCGCGCCGCAGGCTTTCCCTTGAGCGGCCCGGACTTGCCGCCTAGAGCATCCCGCGGCGGGCGTCTGCGTTCAGCTACCTTGGAGTGAGGATGAAACGGGTCATCTCGGCCGCCGTTCTGACCATCGCCGCCGCGATCCTTTTCGCCGCCGGGGCCGGGCCGTCCAAGGCCACGCCGTCCATGACCCCGCGCGACCGCCTGCACGGACCGGGCGTCACCACCGAGCCGCCCCAGGACCTGGTGCAGCCGGACCCGCACGTGCTGCTCGGCCAGTTGCCCAACGGCCTGCGCTACGCGGTCAGCCAGACCGCCGGGCCGCCGGAAACGGCCATCGACTTCTATGTCGGCGCCGGCTCGAAGGACGAGACCGAGGCCGAGCGCGGCACGGCCCACTTCCTCGAGCACATGGCGTTTTCCGGCTCGAAGAACTTCCCCGCCGGCGCCCTGCTGCCGCGCTTCGAGGATATCGGGGTGGCGCTCGGCCGCGACCAGAACGCCCAGACCGGGCTTTCCGGAACCACCTTCAGTCTGGTGCTCCCCTCCTCCACCGACGCCAAGTTCGACATGGCGTTTTCCTGGCTGCGCGACGTCGCCGACGGCCTGACCATCGCCCCGGCCGAGGTCGACCGCGAGCGCGGCACCATCCTTTCGGAGTATCGCGAGAGCCTCAGTCCGAGCACGGTCCTGGCCCGCAAGACCGGCGAGTTCATGCTGCCGGAGCTGCTCGGATCGCACCGGCTGCCGATCGGCACGCTGGCGACCATCAATGCGGCCACCGCCGGCTCGATCCGCGCCTTCTACGAGAAGTGGTACCGGCCCGAGGACGCCATCCTGATCGTGGTCAGCGACGAGCCGGTCTCGACCGTGGTGGCCAAGATCGAAAACACCTTCGGCACGTGGAAGGACGCCACGCCGACGCCGGTCAAGCCGGACCTGGGCGACGTCGACGCCGCCCGCGGCCTGGACGTGATGACGCAGGCCGATCCCAACGTCGCCGGCCAGCTGCAGGTCTGCCGGGCCATGGACAAGGATCCGCCGATGGTCGAGGGCGTCGCCTTCCACATGCGCGACCTGGAAAACACCCTCTGGAGCCAGATCCTCGGCCAGCGGCTGCTGCGCCTTTCGGAGACCGCCAATCCGCCTTTCATCGCCGCCCAGGTCAGCCGCGACGAGGTGTTCGGCCGCGCCGCCCTGTCCTGCGTCTCGCTGGGCGTCCGCGACCAGGACTGGCGCTCGGCGGTGAGGGCCGCGGCCGAGGAGACCCGGCGCATGGATCTCTATGGGATCACGCCGCAAGAGATGGACACCACCCGCGCGGCGATCCAGTCCAGTCTCGAGGCCAGCCTGGCCGGCGGCGACAAGATGGCCCAGAAGGCCCGCGCCGACCTGATGCTCGACAACTTCCTGCACAACGGCACCATCGATTCCGTCGAGGAGGACTACCGCGTGGTCTCCACGGCGCTGAGCCGCATCACCGCCGAGCGGGTGTTCGCCGAGTTCCACCGGGTCTGGTCGCAGAGCAACGGGCCGCTGATCGTGCTGGTCTCGGGCCAGGCCGTCGATCCGGCCGAGGTCAAGAAGGTCTGGCTGGACACCGATGCCGAGCCGAAGCCGGCGCCGCCGACCAACCGGACCAGCCATGCCTGGGCCTATACCGATTTCGGCCCGCCAGGGGTGGTGGCCCACCGCCAGCCGATCGACGACATCGGCGCCGACCGCATCGAGTTCGCCAACGGCGTCCGGGTCAATTTCAAGACCGTCGACAACATCCAGGACAAGGTCTTCATCCGCATCCGCTTCGGCGCCGGCCAGGAGGAGATCCCGGTCGCGAAGAGCTTCACCGCCAGCATGGGCGCCCTGCTGCTGCGCGCCGGCGGCCTCGGCAAGAACGACTTCCAGGACACGGTCGAGCTCTGCCAGACCCACAGTTGCAATATCAGCCTTGGCATGGGCCGCGACAGCTTCGTCATGGACGGCGACACCCGGGTGCGGGACCTCGACACCGAGCTGCAGCTGCTCGCCGCCTACCTGACCGATCCCGGCTTCCGCCCCGAGCTCGACGCCCAGCTGCCGACGGTGATCGGCTTCGCCTTCCGCCAGATGAAGGTCGATCCGGACGCCGCCGCCAACAAGGCGCTGCAGAACGCCCTGCCGAAGCCCAATCCATACCTCATCCCCACCGAGGCCGAGGCGGCCAGGATCAAGTCCGCCGACTTCGCGCGGCTGCTCGGGCCGGCGCTGAAGACCGACGCGCTGGAGGTCACGATCGTCGGCGACGTCGACGAGGATACGGTGGTCGCGGCCCTGGCCAAGACCCTGGGCGCCATACCGCCGCGCCAGCGCATCGACCGCACCCTGCCCGACGCCCCGCGGGTGCGCTTTCCGGCGCTCGCGCCGCCGCCGATCCACGTCACCCACGACGGCCCGGCCGACAAGGCCTCGGTCATCCTCAGCTGGCCGCTGTTCGTCTGGGACCCCGGCAAGCTGCGTGAACAGCGCGCCATCGAGCTGCTCGGCGACGTGCTGCAGGACGAGATGATCGCGGATGTGCGCCGCAAGCTGGGCAAGACCTACAGCCCCTCGGTGCGCGTCAGCCTCGGCCGCGGCGGCGACCAGGGCCAGCTGGTGGTCCAGCTCACCACCGCGCCGGCCGACGCCCAGGCGGTGATCGACGAGACGCGGCGGATCGTCGACGGCTACGCCGCCGGCGGCGTCACGTCCGAGGCGCTGGAGCGGGCCCGCGAGCCGCTGCTGGCCGGCGGCCAGACCCGCGACATCAACGTGGTCTGGTGGATGAACGTCCTCGACGGCTCCTGGGCCCACCCCGACCTGATCGACGCCGCCAACAGCTGGCAGTCGGACTATTCCGGCATCACCCTGGCCGAGGTCCAGGCCGAGGCGAAACGCTGGCTCAGCCGGACCCCGATCATCGTGATCGCCTCACCGAAAGCGCCGGCCCCGTAAGGGTCGCTTGGCCCTGGCGGCTTGGCCCGGGCCGATTGCGAGCCCGATACCGAGACCAGAGGTTTTCGCGGCGCGTTTCGGCAAGCTTGGCGCTTGGAACCGTCAGGCCGGGGCGATGTTACGCTGGCCTGATTTCATGGAGACGGTGAAATGAAGCCCCAAGTCCTGCTGGCGGCGAGCCTCTTTGCCCTCGTGGCCGTCAATGCCGCCCGAGCCGCTCAGCCTGGCGATGACACGGCCTTCATCAAAGACGCCATCAAGGGCGACAATTCCGAGATCATGCTCGGCGGCGTTGCTCAGCGTCACGGCGCGAGTCCCGGCATGCGGGCGTTCGGCGACATGCTGGTCACCGATCACACCAAGGCGCGCGACCAGGCGACCATCGTCGCTCGCGGGATGGGTGTCGCCCCGCCGAGCGGCCCGATGGCGGAAGCCGACGTCGAGCGCGCCAAGCTGGCGGTTCTGTCCGGCCCGGCCTTTGACCACGAGTTCGCCAAGTACATGGTCAACGACCACCAGCACGACATCGCGGACTTCCAGACCGAGGCCGCGCATGGTCACGGCGAGGCCGCCGCCCTGGCCCGCAAGAGCCTGCAGGTCCTGCGAAAGCATTTGGCGGCGGCCGAACGCTTGACCCGAAGCGATTGATCGAAACGCGCGGTCCGGAAATTCCCCCGAAGCCGAACAGAGCCAGACCGGTCGGCGCGGCGGCAGATCGGCTGCGCGCCCGGCGGCCGGCCTGCGTCCGCCGCTAGAACTTGCCGATCAGGGTCGCGAACGCCGCCCGGCCGGTCTGGAAGGTGTAGAAGCTGCCGTCGTCCGCGAACGCCGTCGTCGCCGACGCCGACGGCACGAAGTTGGTGATCGAGCGCCGATCCAGCAGGTTGTAGACCTGCAGCTTGATGGCGACGCGGCCGAAATCGTAGGTCAGCGACGCATCGACCGAGTCGAAGCCGGAGAAGTTGAACCGGGTGCCGCCGTTGTAGACCACGAAGGCGCCCGACTGCTTGTAGGTCAGCGACCCCTGCCAGGGACCGTGGCTGTAGATGGCCCCGAAAGCGTCGGTCCATTTCGGCGCGTTGGGCAGTTCCTGGGCCGGGTTGGCGGCGATCCCCGCGCCCGGATTGGCGGCGTTGGCCAGCTGCTTGGCGTCATTGATCGAGCCGTTGACGAACAGGGTCAGGCCGAAGGGGAAGGCGTAGGCCGCCTCGCCCTCGACGCCGCTGAAACGCGCCTTGCCCACGTTGCAGAAGGCGGCTTCGGGCGGCGTGCCCGGCACCACGCAGCCGATCTGCAGATTGGAGGCGTCGATCAGGTAGACGTCGGCGTCGGCGGTGATGTTGCCGTGGGTATAGACCGTCCCGGCCTGGTAGTTGGTGGTGGTTTCCGACTGCAGGTGCTGAAGGTTCGCGCCGGTCACATAAAGGCCTGACAGAGCCGGGATCAGGAAGCTGGTGGCGTACTGGGCATAGACCGCCCAGTCCGAGCGGATCTTGTAGTTCGCCGTCAGAAAATAGAGCGGGCTCGAGTAGGTGTTCGCGGCGATCAGGCCCTGGTTCTTCGAGCCGCCGCCCACACTCTCGTAAGTGGCGTCGACGTCGCGCTTGAACACGACGTATTTGATGCCCGGCGAGATTTTCAGGCCCTCTATGGGCCGCCAGTCGAAGTCGGCGAAAACCTGCCCCTGCTCCCAGTCGGAGTGTTCGAGCAATTTGCAGTTGGTGGTGAAAGGGAATTTGGGCGGCTGGAACTTATTGTCCGGCGAGGAGCCGGTGGTGAAATCCTCAAAGCAGTTGTGCCGTTCGGTGCCCGAGGTTTCCACCAGGCCGCCGGCCCTCAGCGTACCGAAGGACCAGTCCTGGTCCACCCGCAGGACGTCGCCGAGCACGCGATAGCCGTTCAGCTTGTCATAGCCGCCGATGTCGTTGGGGTTGGCGCCCGGCGCCGTGGGCGGCGAGGTGTTGGGGCCGCCGATGATTCCGGAGTTGTCGTTGGTCGACTTGGTCTTGTTGGCGTACGAATAGGTATAGACTTGGTTTTCGGCCGAAAGCGCCGGCAAGACCTGGTACTTGAAATCAACGTATTCGAAGTCGGTCTGCTTCCGCTCGTAGTTGTACTTGTAATAGAACTCGCCCGGGGTGTTGGTCAGCGAGAAGTTCTTGCCGTAGAGCTGCACCTGCTGCCAGGTCTCGCCGGGCCCATTGGAGTCCGGGAAGTTGAAGCGGGTCCATTCGTGGGTGCCGAACACGGTCAAGAGGCCCTTGTCGGTGACCGGGACCTCCAGCTTGACCATCTGGTCCCATTCGTAACCGCCGGTGTAGCTCAGCTCGCCATCGGATTTGCGCTCGTCGAGGGTCACCAGCAGCTTGGCGCCGCCGAGTTGCGAGATCTCGCCGGTATTCAGGGTGGTGACCGAGGCGAGCGTGTTGAAGCTGCCGTAGGTGAACTTCTGCACCACGCCGAAGGTGTCGCTGACCTCCGGCGAGAAGAAGTGGATGGCGCCGCCGAAATTGGCCTGGCCCAGGTCGCCGGCCGAGCCGGGCCCGCGGTCGATCACCACCGAACCGATGTTCGAGGTCGGGAAATAGTCGGCCGAGTGGTGGGTCGGGTTGTTGGTGTCGCCAAAAGCGATGCCGTCGTAGGTGATATTGAACTCACCGTCCTGGAAGCCGCGCATGGTCGGGGTCTGGTAGTCGCCGATGCCGCCGCCGTTGGAGGTGGCGCCGACCGAGACGCTCGGCGCGATGCTGACCACGGAGGCCCAGCCGCCGGTCTCCGGCGTGACCTGTTCGATATAGCGATGGCTGATGATCGCTTCAGGCTGGGTCTGCTCCAGCGACGCCTTGGCCGGCGCCGCGGCGGCCGCCGGGCTCCGCTCGGCGGTGACGATGACGTTGTTGGCCTCGACGCCCTCGCCGCCGGCGCTCGGCTGGACGATCGCCTCCCCACCGGTGGAATCGGCGGCGAAGGCCGAGCCCGCCGCCAGAGCCGCGACCAGCGCCAGCGCGGTCCCGGAAAGCCAAGCTTCACGTCGAATCTGCATCTGAACCCCCAATTTTCATGGGGACCCGCCTGCCACGCGCGAAACGTTGGGACCGGGGAGACCCAGCCTTGCGCTTCACCGCTGTGGGAGTCGCCGGGTGACTTTCGCCCGGGCTATCGCCGTCCCCGACGGCCTTGTGACGACGGGCCGCGGCGTTGACGAGTGAAGTTTCGGTGGCGGTTCAATTACAGAACATTGACCGTTTCTCTGTATAAAGAGGTATTTCAATTTTGAAATAAAGCACTGTGATCGCGATTTAATTGATCAGGTTTTGCGAGTAATGTCCGGAACGTGCAATTAGGCTCCGGTCTATTCCGAAATAAAGCAACTTTGATCGCGCTTTAGTTGATCACGTTTTGCGCGGAATGTCCGCAACGTGCAATTCAGCCCCAGTGGCGTCGCGATAGGCGATGCGAAGGCCGCGGCGGGTCAGCCGCAGGGCGACGAAGCCCGGCTGCGACGCACAGAAGTCCGAACCCGGCGTTTGGCGGCAGTCGGCGTCGCTGACCCTCGAGCCCGCGCCGGTGCAGACATAATGGGTCGCGCCGCGCCGGACGTGCTGCAGATCGTGGTCGTGGCCGTTGAGATAGAGCCGCACGGCATGGCGTTGCAGCAGTGGATCGATCCTGGCCTGCAGGTCGGACGAGCCGCCGACCTCATTGCCGGAATAGATCGGATGGTGGCCGACCACCACTTTCCAATCCGCCCTCGACTCCGCCAGCGCCTGCTCGAACCAGCGCAGCTGGGCGTCGGTGTCCTGGCCGCCCACCTTCACCTTGGCGGCGCCGTCCTCGTGATAGGCGCGGATGAACGGCGAGGTGTCGAGGACGAAGAGGTCGAGGCTCGCGCCGTCCGGGGCGGTCTCCCGGCGCGCATACCAGCGGCTGGGCAGCCGCCAGCGGCGGCTCTTGGCGCTGTAGTCGACCTGCGCCTGGCTGTCGCCGTGGTAGTCGTGGTTGCCCAGCGCCACGCGCCAGGGAACCTGCAGCGACGGCGCCGCATAGACGTCCTCGAACGAGGTCTTCCATTGCGGGTCGTCGACCCCCTGAACGCCGTCCTCATAGAAGTTGTCGCCGACCGAAATCACGAAGCGGGCGTCCAGCGCCGCTGCGGCCAGGCCCATCTGGCCGGCGACCGCGGCCTGGTTCTCCTGGCCGCCGCGCCCCCAGTCGCCCACCGCCAGGAAGGTCAGGGCCGGCTCGGCCGCCTTCGCCCAGGCCGAGGTCACCGCGCCGGTGAAGGCGGCGGCGGCCAGGCCCTGGATGGCGTGGCGGCGCGAAACGCCGGCGAGGGCTGGGATTCGGGTCATCTGCGATCTCCTCTTCGGTGGAGCGAAAGGGAGCATGCGATCATGACAGCTGGCGCCGCGGCGGCGGTCGCCGGCTCCTGACAGCATCGCGCGGCGCCCGCATGATAGGAAGAGGGCCCAGGTCGGGATGGAGCCTCCCATGCGCAAACCCATGAGCGACGGCGATCAGGCGAAGCGCTCGGCGATCCAGGCGCGGGCGGCCTGCGTCTGCGGCGCGGTGCGGCTGGAGATCGACGTGCCGGCGGTCTGGGCCTGGCACGACCATTCCGGCGCCAGCCGCCAAGCCCAGGGTTGCGCCTATGCAACCTATGTCGGCAGCTGGAAGAGCCGCTTCCGCATCCTCAAGGGCGCGCGCGGCATCCGCCGCTTCGAGGAGCCGGCGACCGGCGCGATCAGGAGCTTCTGCGGCAAATGCGGCACGCCGCTGCTCTACGAGCGGGCGCGGGCGCCGAGGATCGTCAACATCCCGCGCGCCATCTTCGAGACCCGCACCGGCCGCGAGCCGCGCTATCACATCGCGCTCGAACAGGCGCCGGACTGGGGCTACATGGGTGAGGCCCTGGCGCCGCTGAAAGGCTATCCCGGCGTGATGTGGCAACGCCCAAGACGCAGCAAGCGCCGCCCGGCGCTGCTCGAGGACCCGTTCGATGGCTGACGATCACCTCGCTCGGGCGGCGCCGGTTGTCGACCGCATCTTCGGCTTCGCGGCCAGGGCGCCCGACAAGCCTGCGCTCATCGTCACCGGCGACGGCGCCCGCACCCTCACCTATCGCGAGTTCGCCGCCCGCATCGCGCTGATGCGCGGCTTCCTGGCGCGTCAGCCGCTGGCGTTGGACCGCGTGGCGGTGCTGTGCATCGCCGATCTGGCCGAGGTCTGGATCATCGGCCTGGCGCTGCGCGGCCTTGGCGTCACCACCCTGCACTTCAACTCGCCAGACTACATCGACCGGCTGGGGTTCGATCGGCCGACCGTGGTCGCCGTCGCGGCCGAGTCCTGGCCCGGCCTGGCCGAGGCGGCGGCGCGCGGCGGCGGATTGCTGATCCTGACGCCAAGGGAGGTCTATGATGGTTGGCCCGAGGCCGAGGCCGCGGCGCCGGCTCCGGGGCCCGCCGGCGGTCACATCCTGCTCACCTCCGGGACAACGGGCGTCTACAAGAAGGTGCTGATCACCGCCGCCGGCGAGGCCGCGAACCTGGCCTTCCGGACCGACCTCTACGGGCTGAGCGGTCAGTCGATCGTCAACGTCTTCAGCATGGGCGGCTGGACCTCGGTCGGCTACCACCTGCCGGCGACGGTGTGGAGCCTCGGCGGCGGGGCGGTGTTCCACCATGGGCCGGACAGCTGGCGCTCGCTGGCGCAGGCGCCGTGCACCGCCGCCTTCACCCATCCGGAGCTGCTGGCGGCCTTGCTGGCGACGCCGGAGGACGCGCTCGCCCGCAACGACGCCATGATGCTCATGGTCACCTCCGGTCCGCTGTCGCGGGCCAACTGGCAGGCCGCCCGCGAGCGGCTGACGCGGGACGTGCGCACCTGCATCGGCTCGACCGAGACCGGCGGTATCTCCCTCACCCGCATCGAGACGGCGGACGACCTCAACTGGCATCGGATCCATCCGGGCCGTGAAGTCCAGGTGGTCGACGAGGCCGACCGGCCGTTGCCGGCGGGGGCGGTCGGCGTCCTCCGCGTTCGAGCCACGGGGGTCGACGCCTATCTGGGCGATGCGCCGGCGAGTGCGGCCTTTTTCCGCGGCGGCTACTTCTATCCTGGCGACCTCGGCGTGCGGCGTGACGACGGCCGCATCGCGCTACAGGGCCGCGTCACCGACGTCATCAACGTCATGGGCCACAAGCGGGCGGCCGCGCCCATCGAGGCCCGGCTGCAGGACAGTCTCGGCGCGCCGGCGGTCTGCGTGTTTTCCGTGCCCGGCGCCGATGGTGAGGCGGTGCACGTCGCCATCCAGCCCGGCCAGCCGATCACCGCCGAGCAGCTGAAGGCGGCCCTGCTGGAGGCCCTGCCCGGCGTCGCCGGCGCCCACGTGCATATGGTCGAGGCCTTCCCGCGCAACGCGACGGGCAAGATCGATCGCGCGGCCTTGCGGGCCCGCACCCTCGGACGGTAGGGGCGCGGGGTCGGCTCGTCAGCCCATGCGGTGCAGGGCGCAGAGCTTGTTGCCGTCGGGATCGCGCAGATAGGCCAGGTACATCTTGCCCATGCCGCCTTCGCGCACGCCGGGCGGATCCTCGATGGACCTGCCGCCGTGGGCGACGCCGGCCGCGTGCCAGGCGTCGGCCTGCTCGGTCGAGGCGGCTGCGAAGCCGATGGTGGCGCCGTTGGCGCAGGTCGCCGGCGCGCCGTCGATCGGTTCGGTGACCGAAAACACCCCGGTCGGGGTCATGTAGAAGATGCGGTTGCCGTTGACCATCGCCGGCGGCACGCCCAGCGCCCCCAGCGCCGCGTCATAGAAGGCCTTGGACCGCTGCAAGTCGTTGGTCCCGACCATGATATGCGAATACATCCGCGCTTCCCTCCCGTTGTGGCGTCGTTGACGGCCGCACATGCGGGGAAAACCGCGGCGATGACAATCCTTCCCCCAGCGTCAAGCGTCGCGACGGGCTGGGGCGTCAGCGCAACAGTTCGCGCAGCTTGTCGAGCAGTGAGCCGGAGCGCAGATGCCTCAGGGTGCGGGTCCACTTCTCTTCGGCGTCCATCGACCGGTCGATGGACGCCTCTTCCTTGCGCATCAGCGCCAGCACCCGGTCGTCCTCGCCCTGGTCCAGCCAATAGCCGTGCTGATTCGGGCAGACCTCCAGCACCAGGTCGTAGGCCCGGTAGTTGAACCGCTGCAAAACCGCGCCGCACTCCGGGCATTGGCCATCGCTGGGCTCGGCGTCGAAGACCAGGGTCCCCTTGGCGTGCTCGTCCAGATGGAAGGCCTCGTTCTCAAGCTGCGCCAGTTCCTCGCGCTCCAGCCACATCCCCTTGCAGGTCGGGCAGGTCTTGACCTCCAGCCCGTGCCGCTCCGCCGCCGCCAACTCCCCATGGCCTCTAGGACACTGCAAATCCGCCTCCGCTCACAGCTGATCCCTGATCAACGGGCGAGTCCGCGAAAAGATCGACTGCGCGTTCCCAGTTTCTCCGCTGGCCCTTACGCCCCCGTCCAGTTCGGCGCCCGCTTCTCGGCGAAGGCCCTCGGGCCCTCCACGAAGTCCGCTGACCGATACATCGCCGCCACCGCCGGGTAGCGGTTCTGGCCCTCCAGCGCCGCCTGCAGCGACGGCTCGTCCAGGCCGGTCATCACCGCCTGCTTCGAGGCGCGGACCGACATCGGGCTGGCCTCGCAGATCAGCCTGGCCCAGCGGACGGCGGCGGCCATCAGGTCGGCGGGCGCGACCACTTCGTTGACGAAGCCCAGTTCCTTGCCCTCGGCGGCGGAGACGCGGCGGCCGGTCAGGATCATGCCCATGGCCTTTTTCAGGCCGATCTGGCGCGGCAAGCGGTGCAGGCCGCCGGCCAGCGCCGCCAGCCCCACCCGCACCTCCGGCAACGCGAACACCGCGTTTTCCGAGGCGACGATGAGGTCGCAGGCCAGGGCGATCTCGAAGCCGCCGCCCATCGCCACCCCGTTCACCGCCGCGATCAGCGGCTTGGTCAGGTCGAAGCGGCCGGTCAGGCCGGCGAACCCGGACGGCGGATTGCCCATCTTGCCGCCGCCCGCCTGGTGCTTCAGGTCATTGCCGGCGGAAAAGGCCCGCTCGCCGGCGCCGGTGACGATGCCCACCCACTGCTCCGGATCGGCGGCGAAGGCGTCGAACACCTCGCCAAGCTCGAAATGCGCCGGCGAGTGCAGCGCGTTCATCACGTCGGGCCGGTTCAGGGTGATGGTGGTGATCGGTCCGTCGCGGTCCACCCGCACGAATTCATAGGCCATGGCCGTCCTCCCTTTCAGGACCGTGAGGCGGCGACGAGGCCGCTCCTGAAGCGCTTCCAGTTCTCTACATAGCCAAGCGCGCCCATGGAAAGGCGGCTGGCCTGCTCGGGGGCCAGTTCGCGCACCACCTTGCCCGGCGAGCCCAAGACCATCGAATTGTCCGGAATCTCCTTGCCCTCGGTGATCAGGCTGCCCGCGCCGATCAGGCAGTTGCGACCGATGCGCGCGCCGTTGAGGACGATCGAGCCGATGCCGACCAAGCTTCCGTCGCCGATGCTGCAGCCATGCAGCATGACCATGTGGCCGACGGTGACATTGGCGCCAATGGTCAGCGGCGAGCCGACGTCGGTGTGAAGCACCGCGTTGTCCTGCACGTTGCTGTTTTCCCCAACAGTGATGGGATCGTTGTCGCCGCGGAGCGCCGCGCCGAACCATATGCTTGCATTTTTCTTGAGTATGACATTTCCAAGAACGATAGCATTGGGTGCTATCCAGTATTCGTCATCCCCAGGCAGGGTCGGAGACACGCCGCCCAAGCTGTAAACATTCATCCGCCCACATCCTTTATTGCAACGATTGGCTTGCTTAACGGTTTTGAAAGGCTGTTACCATCATCCTAGTCGGGCGATTCGAGGGGGCGAAATCCCTTCTCGGTCTCCTTTTGGCGGAGAATGCGGTGTCGCGTCTGGTTGGTCGGCGGGCCTTGAGTCCGCCACGGCAAAGTTCGAAGGCCGAGCCACCCGGCGCCGCTGTTCCTTCTCCCCTCGCCTCTTCACCCCCAGGGCGGTCCATTGCGGACTCGCCCTTTTTTCTTATCCCGACGGAGGGTTCCATGACCAAACGTGCTTGCAAGCGGATGGTGCGCGAAGGCGCGTTCTCAGAAGGGGACTATGACGACGGGAAGATTCGCCGGCTGCCGATCGACCGCGGCGGCTGGTCGCCGCTGGGGCCGGTGCACAACGACGACCGCGAACAGGGCTATCTGAAGACCATCAAGGCCAAGTCGCCCGGCCAGGCGAAACTGATGGAGGCCATCGACGCCCGCAACCTGGTGCTGGCGCTCGGCCCCGCCGGCACGGGCAAGACCTACCTGGCCATCGCCAAGGCGGTCGAGGCGCTGGAGGCCGGCAAGGTCGGCCGCATCGTGCTGTCGCGGCCGGCGATCGAGGCCGGCGAATCGATCGGCTTCCTGCCCGGCGACATGGAGGACAAGCTGGCGCCCTACCTGCGCCCGCTCTACGACGCCCTGTCCGACCGGCTCTCCATGAAGCGGGTGCGGGCGCTGATGGCCGAGGGGGCCATCGAGATCGCCCCGGTCGGCTACATGCGCGGCCGCACCCTGAACAACGCCTTCGTGGTCATCGACGAGGCGCAGAACTGCACCTATGTGCAGCTGAAGATGCTGCTGACCCGGCTGGGCTGGAACTCGACCATGGTCATCACCGGCGACCCGCAACAGTCGGACCTGCTCCCCGGCGTCTCGGGGCTCGGCGACGTCGCCGCGCGGCTGGAAGCGGTCCCGTCCATCTCGGTGATCCGCCTGAGCGACGGCGACATCGTCCGCCACCCGCTGGTGGCCGAAATGCTGGCGGTGCTTTAGCGCACAGGATCGGGACGGCCGCCAGCAACAGCCGCTTCCTCAGCCCTCCCCCGCGCGGGGGAGGGTCTGGGTGGGGCGCGCCGTCGCGAGGCAGGCCGACGCGCAATCCACGCAACGGATCGATCACCAATGCGTTAGCTTCACAGTTGCAGGTCGGGATGAACTCCGGCCGCGCAGAAAAGACGTCTCAAATGTCGGAGCGAACCTCAACATGAACACCACCCGTCGAACCCTCGCGGCCGGGGCGCTGGCGCTCGCCGCGACCTTCGGTCCCCTCGCCCTATCGACCGCCCACGCCGATTCCAGGGAGCAGCTGATCGCGGACGGCATGCGCGCCCTGCACAGGCTCGAGGCCACCGAACCGCAGTCGCGCTACTTCGCCCGCCATGCCCGCGCGGTGCTGATCTTTCCGTCGGTCCTGAAGGCGGGCTTCGTGTTCGGCGGCGAGACCGGCAACGGCGTGCTGTTCGTCGGCGGCCGGCCGGCCGGCTTCTACAACCTCACCGGCGGCTCCTGGGGCCTGCAGATCGGCGGCCAGGACTTCAGCTACGCGCTGTTCTTCATGACCCCGGGCGCGCTCGAATACCTGAACCGCAGCGGCGGTTTCGCGGCCGGCACCGGGCCCAGCATCACCGTCATCAACGCCGGCGCCGCGGCCGAGGCCAACACCACCACCCTGACCCACGACGTCTACGCCTTCCCGTTCAACGGCAAGGGGCTGATGGCCGACCTGACCCTGCAGGGCACCAAGATCAGCCGCATCCATCCAGATTGAGCGCCGAAGACGCCGTCATGGCCCGACGTGTTCGGGCCACCCATGATCACCGTCGAGCGCGAGTGTCTGTGGATCCCCGGCATTGGCTGCTACGCGCCTCTGCTGCGCGGTCCGCGGCTTCGCCGCTCCAGCGGGGGATGACGGTTGTTTTGATGCGGCTCGGTTTGCCGCGTCAGGCGTCCAGGTCTTCCGCCAGGATGGCCATTTCGAACAGGAAGGAGCCGGCTTCGTCCTCGTCCTCGTAGACGACGCCGATGAATTCGCCCTTCAGCTCCACCTCGGCGGAATCCTTCTGCTTCGGGCGCGCGATGAGGGCCACGTGCGGGTTTCCGAAGGTGCGCTTCAGGTGCGCTTCGACGCGCTTCAGGTCTTTCTCGTCCACGGGGGCGCGTTCCTCTTGCCGGCTGGGATGGCCGCGAACCTAGCGGCATTCCCCGCCGGGGCAAGCTCAGATCGAATAGTCGTCGTAGGCGGTCTCGGCCAGGGTATGGTCCATCGATCTGGCCGGCTCTCCGCAGGTCGGGCAGTTGACCAGCCGCGCCGGCACGCCGACCGCGGTGCAGCCGGGCGGCACGGGTTTCAGCACCACCGCGCCCGAGGCGATCTTGGCGTAGTCGCCGATGGTGATGTTGCCGATCACCTTGGCGCCGGCGCCCAGCAGCACGCCCTTGCCGATCTTCGGATGCCGGTCGCCGCGCTCGGCGCCGGTGCCGCCCAGGGTGACGCCCTGCAGCATGGAGACGTCGTCGCCGATCACCGCCGTCTCGCCGACGACGATGCCCGTGCCGTGGTCGATGAAGACGCCGCGGCCGACCTTGGTGGCCGGGTTGATGTCGACCTGGAAGACTTCCGACATGCGGCTCTGCAGGTAGAAGGCCAGGGTCTCGCGGCCCTGGTGATACAGCCAGTGGGCCACCCGGTGGGTTTGCAAGGCCTGGAAACCCTTGAAGAAAAGAAAGGGCTGCAGATAGCCCTTGCAGGCCGGGTCGCGCTCGAAGACCGCCTGCAGGTCGGCTTCGATCACCCCCATCAGCGAGGGGTCGGAGGCGAAGGCGTCCTCGGCGTGCTCGCGCACGCTCATGGCGCGCAGCTCCTGGTCGCCCAGCTTGCGGGCCAGCTGGTAGGACAGCGCCGCGGCCAGGTCCTCGTGCTTCAGGATGGTGGCGTGCAGCAGCGAGGCCAGACCAGGCTCGGTCTGGGCGGCATGGGCGGCTTCGTTGCGCAGCGCCGCCCAGACGGGGGGCGTCGACTGCGGAGTGACCACCTTCAGACGTTGCGGCATCGAGTTCTCCCCTGGCCCCATAAGCGTCCGATCTTCGCAGGGACGGCTTAACGCGGCCCGAAAATGCGCGGTCGGTCTCGACCTTTTCGGCCTTATACCCCAGATGAGCCACGCCCGACCAATTTCAAGAGGCCCCGGTTGACCATCGCCCTGCCCGCCCAGCCAATTTTCGGCGAACCCCTGCCGGTCGGCGCCGGCCGCCGCGAGGTGCTGGATTTCCTGGCCCTGCGCCGTTCCGCTTCCGCCGCCAGCCTGCGCGCGCCGGCGCCCGACGCGGACGAGCTGGCCGCGCTGCTGCGGCTGGCCGCCCGGGTCCCCGATCACGGCAAGCTCTTCCCCTGGCGCTTCATCGTCCTGGAAGGCGAGGCCAAGTCTGGGTTCGTCGAGGCGCTGGAGGCCATCGCCGCCGGCCAGCCCAATCCGGAAAAGGCCAGGGGCGCCCTGTTCAAGATCAGGATCCCGCCGCTGACCGTGGCCGTGGTCTCGCGCCACGTCGAGGCGGCCATTCCGGAATGGGAGCAGCGGCTGTCGGCCGGGGCGGTCTGCATGAGCCTGCTGATCGCCGCCGAGGCCGCCGGCTACGGCGCCAACTGGATCACCGACTGGTATGCCTATGCGCCCGAAGCCACGGCGTTGCTCGGCCTCGGCGACGGCGAGCGGGTCGCCGGCTTCATCCACATCGGCGTCCCGGCCGAGCCGCCGCTGGAGCGGGTGCGCCCGGACGTGCCGTCGCTGACCAGCCGCTGGACGGCGCCCTAACCCCGCCCTCGGTACGGCGGGACGCCCTGGTCGGGGAGCCACAGGCCTTCGGGCGCCGGGCCGGTCTGCCAGAAGACGTCGATGGGGATGCCGCCGCGCGGATACCAGTAGCCGCCGATGCGCAGCCAGAGCGGCGCGGCGGTTTCGACGATCCGCTTGCCGACCGCCAGGGTGCAGTCCTCGTGGAAGGCGCCGTGGTTGCGGAACGACCCCAGGTAGAGCTTCAGCGACTTGGACTCGATCAGCCAGCCGGCCGGCGCGTAGTCGATCACCAGATGGGCGAAGTCCGGCTGGCCGGTCACCGGGCATAGCGAGGTGAATTCCGGCGCGGTGAAGCGGGCCAGGTAAAGACTGTCCGGATGCGGATTGGCCACCCGCTCCAGCACCGCCTCGTCGGGGCTGGCGGGCAGCGCCGCCGCGCGGCCGAGCTGGGTCAGGTCGTCATCGGTCATGGCGCCAGCCTAACGCACGAATGGCGCCCCCGCGACAAGGGCGGGACGGCGAACTATGGTCCCGCGCCGGATCATCAGGGAGGTGCGGGACATGGCCAGGGATTTCGCCAAGGACTTCGACGGGGCGGTCATCGTGGTGACGGGCGCTTCCACCGGGCTCGGCCGCGCCATCGCGGTGGAGACCGCCGGCCGCGGCGCGCACGCGGTGGTGGTCGACTATGCCTCGTCGGCCAAGGAGGCCGAGGAGACCTGCGACCTGGTGCGGGCGCTTGGCGCCGAGGCGGTCCCGGTCCAAGGCGATGTCGGCGACGACGCCGCCTGCCGCGCCATCGCCGCGAAGGCGCAAGGCTATGGCCGCATCGACGCCCTGTTCAACAACGCCGGGACCACCAAGTTCGCCGCCCATGGCGACATGGAGGCGGTGACCGACGAGGACTTCCTGCGCCTCTACCGCATCAACGTGGTGGGCGGTTTCCAGATGGTCCGCGCCGCGCGGGCGTTGCTGGAGGCGACCGAGCAGGCCAGCGCGGTGGTCAACACCAGCTCGATCGCCGGCGTCGCCGGCATCGGTTCGTCCATCCCCTATGCCGCGTCGAAGGGGGCGCTGAACACCATGACCCTCAGCCTGGCCAGGGCGCTGGCGCCGAAGATCCGGGTCAACGCCATCTGTCCCGGCTTCATCGACACCCCGTGGTTCGGCAAGGGGGTCGGCGCGGCGACGCAGGCGGCGGTGCGCGAGCGCGTCGCCGGCGCGACGCCGCTCAAGGTCGCCTCCGACGCCGAGGACATCGCCGGCGCGGCGGTCTTCCTCGCCTCCCCGGCCGCGCGGCACATCACCGGCGAGACCCTGCTGGTCGACGCCGGCAGCCACCTGAACTATTCGCCGCTGGTGGCGCGCTGAGCCGTCGCGCCAGCCGGCGTCCGCCGGGCGCCGATCCGCTCCACCGTGTGCGAAACCAGCCGCCCGGTGGCCAGGTCGAGCACCGTCGAGCCCACGCGCCGGCCGCTTTGCTCCAGCGCCCGCCGCACGGCGGCTGCGTCGCCTGGGGCCTCCAGCTGCGCGACCAGCACCCCGCCGTCGCGCAACAGGCGGCAGGTGCGCGCCAAGAGGTCGGCCAGCGCCCGCGGCGGTTGCGGGCCGACCACCAGCAGCACATCGCTCACCTCGTCGGCGCAGGCGCAGGTCGCCTGCCTGGCGCACTCGACATGATCGAAGCCGGCGCGGCAGAGCGCGACCATGGCGGCCAGGCTGTCCGGGCCGGCGACGGTGACGTGCTGGGCCTTGTCGGCCCTGGCGAGGATGATGGACTTTCGAACGATCTGTTCGGGTGAGACGAAAAGGTTCGGCCTCGCGGCGCGAACGGGAGTGCCTGTCACGATCGAAACTCGACGCTTACGGGGTCATTCGACCTCGCCGCGGCTTATGGCGCCGGCGGGCGTAAAATCTCCATATCGGCTTTGGGGCGCGGGCATAAAGCCCAGAGCGGGTTGAGGAAAACGGCGACGCGGTTTGCCGTCCGCCGGCGCGGCCGGGTGTCTTGGACGCCGCGCCGAGCCCGCGACTCGGCGCCGCCGCTTTTATGCGCCGGCGCTCAATTCACGATGGAGACTTTATGTCGCCGACCGGCATAAGCGGCGCCCAACAAAGGCGCATCCGCGCCGCCGCGCTGCACAAGAAATATCCAGAGCCGCTCCAATGCGTCCGGGGTCGAGGCTTGACCTTTGCCGAGCGGGAATCTGACCGACCATAGGCTTCGACGATCGGGAAAAGCTCGCCGTCGAGCGCCGCTCAAGGAACAGCCGGGCGGCGAATTTATAAGGGGATTATCGATGACAAAACTGAAGCTGATCATGTGCGCCGGCGCAACGACGCTGGGGATCGCCTGGGCTGGGGCCGCTGCGGCCCAATCCGCAGCCCCCGCCGCCGCACCGGCGGCCCCGACGCCGAGCCCGATGGCCAATCCGCCGATCACCGCGCCGATGGCGGCCAATCCCTACCCCGAAGTCGTCGACGCGGGCCCGCTCGGCAAGATCACCGTCGATGGCGTTCTCAGCGGCCTGGTCGGCTGGCAATCGCCGAGCCCGACCTTTGCCGGCGGTCCGGACCGGACCGCGGGCTTCGGCGATCTGAGCAATGCCCAGATCATGATCAACAAGTCCGACGGGGTGTTCCAGTTCTACGTCCAGGCCGGCGACTATTCGCTGCCCGCGCTCGGCGCGACCTATTTCAAGGCCGGCGTCGAACCCCCGCAGACGTTCGGCTACGTGCCCGAAGGCTTCATCAAGATCGTTCCGAATTCGACGTGGAGCATCGAGGCCGGCGCGCTGCCGACCCTGATCGGCGATGAGTACAACTTCACCTTCCAGAACATGAACATCGAGCGCGGCCTGCTCTGGGGCCAGGAGCCGGCGATCAGCAAGGGCGTGCAGGTCAACTTCACCCAGGGCCCGATCGCCGTCTCGGTCGCCTACACCGACGGCTACTATTCCAACACCTATTCGGCCATTTCCGGCCTCGCCACCTACACGTTCAAGAACTCCGACACCCTGGCCTTCGCCGGCGCGGGCAACGTGACGACCAACCGCGTGAACACCTTTGCGACCCCGCCGGCCCAGAACAATGGGGAGATCTTCAACCTGATCTACTCCCACTCCGCCGGACCGTGGAGCATCTCCCCGTACATCCAGTACCAGAGCAATCCCCGGGTCCGGGGCGCCTTCGGCAACCCGCCTTTGGCGCTCGCGGCCTCCGCCTGGGCCGGCGCGGTCCTGACCAAGTACAACTTCACGCCCGAGATCAGCCTGGCCGGGCGTGTCGAGTACATCTCCTCGAGCGGCCAGCAGAACATCCTGGGCTTCGGCGCGGGCAGCAACGCCTGGTCGATCACCGTCACGCCGACCTATCAGAAGGGCGTCTTCTTCGCCCGGGCGGAAGCCTCCTATGTGTCGATCGGATCCGGTACGCTCGGCGACGGGTTCGGCGAGTTCGGCACAAAGTCATCGCAGGTCCGGCTGATGGCCGAAACCGGCATCGATTTCTGACCTACGGCTGAAGACGAGGATCGGAGGGGGGCGCCGGCGACGACGCCCCCTTTCGGTTGCGCGGCGCCGGACACGCCCAGGGTTCGGCCCCAAAGCCTGCAACGGAAAGTTTACAGGGCGGCCGGCATAACCTTGACCTTAGTCGGGGGTATGCAGCATGGGCGCCAGCCATTCCGGCGAGTCGGCGGACTTGAGCGATCTTGAGGCCGCCGCCTGGGTGTTCGAGAACAGCGCCGACGTCTTCATGGTGGTCCGCTCGGGGCGTATCGCGCGCGCCAATCCCGCCTGGACCGCGCTGACCGGCTGGACCGAGGCCGACACCCAAGGCCGCCGGCCCTCGGAATTCCTGCATCCCGACGATGTCCCCCTGGTGCAGAAGGCGGCCCGGGCCCTGGCGCCCGGCGACCAGTACCGCATGGACCACTGCATCCTCGCCAAGTCGGGCGAGCGCCTCTGGGTCTCGGTGCGCATCAAGCGCGCCGCCGACGGGGCGGCGCTGGTGGTGCTGCAGGACATCACCGACCAGCGCGTCCGGCGGATGGAGAGCGAAGACGTCAGGCGCTCGGGCGAACTCCTGCGTGACATGATCGGCCTGACGCTCTGGCGGTTCGACCCGGAGCGGAAGGTCTACGACATGGACGCCGACCTCTCGCGCCCGGTCGGGGCCGGCGACGAGGCGACGGTGGAGACGGCGGCGACGATCGCCGCCGCCGTCCACCCCGACGATGCCGGCCAGTTGCGCACGGCGTTCCGCCGCTCGGTGGCGAGCGGCGAGCTTGGCGTGATGGAGTATCGCCACCGGCTTGCCGATGGCGGGTGGTCGCGCTGCCGGGCCGCCTGGCGCGGCATCAGGCCGACCGCGTCCGGCCTGTGGCACCTGATCGGGGTCACCCAGGACGTCACCGAATTGGCCGATGCCCGAGACGCGGCGCTGCGCGAACAACGGGCCGCCCAGGCCGCCACCGCGGCCAAGGCCGAGTTCCTGGCCAATATGAGCCACGAGATCCGCACCCCCATGAACGGCGTGCTCGGCGTGCTGCACCTTCTGAAGGACGAGCCGCTGTCCAGCGACGGCCGCAAGCTGCTTGAGGAGGCCCTCGCCTGCGGCTCGATGCTGGCCACCCTGCTGAACGACGTGATCGACTTCTCCAAGGTCGAGGCCGGCCGGCTGGAGCTGGCGCCCGAGCCGCTGAACCCCGAGGCGGCGCTGGAAGGGGTCGCCAACCTGCTCAGGCCCCAGGCCGAGGCGCGGGGCCTTTGGCTGCGCACCCTGATCGCGCCGGGCGTCGGCTGGGTGTCGGTCGATCCGGTGCGGCTGCGCCAGATGCTGTTCAACCTGATCGGCAACGCGGTCAAATTCACCCTCGACGGCGGGGTCGAGGTGCGGCTGACGGCCAGCGGCGGCGGCCCGCAAAAGCGGCTGCGCGTCGAGATCGAGGACACCGGCATCGGCATCGCCGAGGAGGCGCAGGCGACGCTGTTCCAGCGCTTCCACCAGGCCGACAGCTCGACCACCCGCCGGTTCGGCGGCTCCGGGCTTGGCCTGGCCATCACGCGGCGGCTGGCCGAGCTGATGAACGGCGAAGTCGGGCTGAGCAGCCGCGAGGGCCATGGCTCGACCTTCTGGTTCGAGATCGCCGCACCGCTTGCCGAGCCCGACATGGCCCCCGAGCCCGAACCGCCCCTGGAAGGCTGGCTGAAGGACATGCGGATCCTGATCGTCGAGGACAACGCCACCAACCGCCTGATCGCCTCGAGGATGCTGGAGTCGCTGGGCGCGAGCGTCGAGACCGCCGACAACGGCGCCGCCGGCGTCGCCGCCGCCGAGCGCGCGACCTTCGACCTCATCCTGATGGACGTGCAGATGCCGGTGATGGACGGCGTCGCGGCGACCCGGGCGATCCGCCGGCTGCCGGGCGCGGCCGGCCGGACGCCGATCGTCGCCATGACCGCCAACGTTTTCACCCACCAGCAGGACAGCTACCGCGAGGCCGGCATGACCGGGGCGGTGTCCAAGCCGCTGTCGCCGGCGCGGCTGCTGGCCGAGATCGGCCGCATCGCTTCGCTGAACAGCATCGACGATCTCGGCGCCGCCGCGGTGGCCTGACCGGCGCGGCGGGGCCATCGCCGCCCTGGATTCGGCTTTCCGAACAAATGTTCGCGGGGATTGCCTCGCACCAAACGGGGCGGGATAATGCCCCACGCCCCGAGGCGCGCCAGACGCGCGACCGCGATTTTGGGGCTACGCCTATTTTGCGAGAAACGGCTCCAGCGAAGGGCCAACGGAGGAATTTGGAATATGGCTTGGGATTTTGAAACGGACCCGGAATTTCAGAAGAAGCTCGATTGGATCGAAGACCTGATGGAGAACGAGATCGAGCCGCTCTCGCATCTCGGCATGGCCGCCTTCTCCACCGAAGGCCGCGAACGTTTCATCAAACCGCTGCAGGACCGCGTGAAGGCCGAGGGCCTGTGGGCCTGCCACCTCGGGCCGGAACTGGGCGGCCAGGGCTATGGCCAGGTCAAGCTGGCGCTGATGAACGAAAAACTCGGCCGCAACGGCCTCGCCCCCTCGATCTTCGGCTGCCAGGCGCCCGACACCGGGAATGCCGAGATCATCGCCCACTACGGCAGCGAAGAGCAGAAGGAACGGTGGCTGAAGCCCTTGCTGAACGGCGAGATCCGCTCGGCCTTCTCGATGAGCGAGCCCACCGGCGGCTCCGACCCCTTGATGTTCAAGACCCGCGCCGTCCTCGAGGGCGACGAGTGGGTGATCAACGGCGAAAAGTGGTTCTCGTCCGGCGCCTACGGCTCCAGCGTGCTGGTGGTCTATGCGGTGAGCGATCCCGATCACAAGGACCCCTACCAGCGCACCTCGATCTTCCTGGTGCCGACCGACGCGCCCGGCGTCGAGATCGTCCGCGGCATCCATGTGGGCGCCGGTCCCGTCGGCGGCCCCGGCGGCCACGGCTACATGAGGTACACCAATGTGCGGGTGCCCTACGGCGCCCTGCTCGGCGAGCGCGGCGGCGCCTTCAAGATCGCCCAGACCCGGCTCTCCGGCGGCCGCGTGCACCACGCCATGCGCACCGTCGGCGCCTGCAAGCGGGCGCTGGACCTGATGTGCCAGCGCGCCGTCTCCCGCTCCACCCGCGAGGGCAAGCTGGCCGATTACCAGATGGTCCAGCAGCAGATCGCCGACAGCTGGATCGCCTACGAGCAGTTCCGCCTCTTGGTGCTGCAGACCGCCTGGAAGATCGATAAGTACCAGGACTACACCAAGGTGCGGAAAGACATCGCCGCGGTGAAGGTGGCCATGCCGAAGGTCTATCAGGACATCGCCACCACGGCGGCGCATCTGCACGGCGCCATCGGCGTCTCCAACGAGATGCCGTTCATGGGCATGGTGACCAGCGCCCTGGTCATGGGCATCGCCGACGGCCCGACCGAGGTGCACAAGGTCACCGTCGCCAAGCAGGTGCTGGCCGACTACCGGCCGTCCAACGAGCTGTTCCCGGCCTACCACATCCCCGGCCAGCGCCAGGCGGCGGCCGAACGCTTCGCCGACGACCTCAAGGTGCTGAAAGAGCAACGCGAAAAGCGGCAAGGCGCGGCCCAGGCTGAAGCCACTGCCTAGGGACGCCTATTCACCGCTGCTGGTCGGCATCGGCGGCACGACGCGGCCGCAGTCGACCAGCGAGCGGGTCCTGGTCAAGGCGTTGGAGGCGGCCGAGCGGGCCGGCGCCCGCACGCGGCTGTTCAGCGGCGTCTTCCTCTCGGGGCTGCCGATCTACGACCCCAGCTCCGGCGCCGGCTCGGCCGAGCTGCAGACCATGCTGGAGGCGGTGCGCGAGGCCGACGGGGTGTTCATCGCGACGCCCGGCTATCACGGCTCGGTCTCCGGCCTGATCAAGAACGCCATCGACACGCTCGAGGGCCTGCGCCAGGACGCCCGCCCCTATCTGGAGGGCCGCGCGGTCGGCTGCATCGTGGTCGCCGACGGCTGGCAGGCGGGCGGCACGGCGCTTTCGGCCCTGCGCACCATCGTCCACGCCCTGCGTGGCTGGCCGACCCCGCTTGGCCTGACCCTCAACCCCTCCGCCGGCAAGCTGTTCAACGACCAGGGCGAGTTCTGCGACCCCGGCGTCACCCGCCAGGTCGACATGCTGGCCGGCCAGGTGGTGGATTTCGCCCGGGCGCTAGACCTCTCCCGGAGGGAGAGGGAGGGGCCCGGAGCGAAGCGAACGGGAGGGTGAGGGGTTACGGCCTCTCGGACTATCCCGGTTACAGCATCGGTCCCGCTACAGCGCTCACTCGGATAGGCCGTACCCCCTCATCCTCCCACGCACTTGCGTGCGCGGGCCCCTCCTTCTCCCTCTGGGAGAAGTCTGAGTTCTAGGCCTTCTTCTTGCCCTCCGACGCCTCCAGGGCCTCGCGCCAGGCGGCCCTCGCCGCGGTGGGCTGTGGCGGGGCTTCGCCGCGGGCGGCGGCTTCCTCGGCGACCTTGCGGCCGAGCGCCAGCACCTGCGGGATCTCGTCGTCGGCCAGCGGCTTCATCCACGACTTGCGCTTGAACGCCGCCTCGACGAAGGGCGCCAGATCCTCGGCCTTCTGCTTCACCCGCTCGGCTTCGCGTTCCTTGAACTCGCCCATCACCTCGCCGGCGAACAGCTCCAGCGCCTCGCAGATGTGCTCGTGCCTGTTGCGGCCGCCCTGCTGGATGAAGGCGACCTGGTCGACGCCGCATTCGTCGAACTTGCGCAGGTGATTGCGCAACTGGTCGGGCGTGCCGATCCCGCCCTCGGCCGCCGCGGCCCCGCCGATGCCGCCCGGAGCGGCGGCGGGGTCCATGTTGGCCATCGCCGCCTGGAACTTCTCCCAGATGTCGGTGCGGCCGGGGACCTGCTCGCCGAAGCCGTAGTGCCAGCCGAGGGCGAACTGGAAGAAGCGGAAGCCGTCCTGGAAGCGGCGGCGCGCCTCGGCGGCGTCCTGGTGGACGCCGAATGAGGAGACCATGCAGATGTTGGGGTTCACCGCGTGGCCGATCGGCACGCATTCCTCCTTGAAGATCCGGTAGTAGTCCTCGACCCACTGGGTCGCCTCGGCAGGGTCGACAAAGGCGAAGGTGAGCGCGCCGATGCCGAGCCGCGCCGCCAGCTTGATGGTCTCGCGGTTGGAGCAGGCGACCCAGAGCGGCGGATGCGGCTTCTGCACCGGCTTGGGCACGATGTTGCGCGCCGGCATGGAGAAGAACTGGCCGTCGAAGCCGGGATAGGGGTCCATGGCCAGCATGTTGGCGCACTGCTCCACCGCCTCGCGCCAGGCGTTGCGCTTGTCCGCC
>DATAYM010000021.1:0-17052 GCA_036272595.1 Caulobacteraceae bacterium | reverse complement strand
GATTTGGCACCCCAGAGCGAGGCTCCAGAATGGTCGGGCAGAGCCGCTTCCGATTCCGTTTTGTTCTGGATTTTACCCTGTCGCCCCGTGCCCACCGACGGCCGGAGCCATAGACAAAATCCATATGCGATAGCCCTGCCCGTAGGGGGAGGGGGACCGCGTGCAACGCGGTGGAGGGGGTGCGACGTCGGCCGCGCCCGCACCAGGAAAAATCTAGGATGGGGGCCGAAGCGCCGAAGCACGGCAAGCCCCCTCCGCCATGCTGGGCATGGTCCCCCTCCGCCAACGGGGGAGGATCGATAGTGGATTTCGAGGACGAGGCCTTTGTGCTGGCGGCGCGCGCCCATGGCGAGACCGGCGCGATCGTCGAACTGCTCACCCAGATGCACGGCCGTTTTGTCGCCCACGTCGCCGGCGGCGCCTCTCGGCGGATGAAGCCGGTGCTGCAGCCGGGCGCGCGGGTAATCGCCCGCTACCGCTCCCGCGTCGACGACCAGCTCGGCTCGGCGCAGCTGGAAGCGATGGGGGAGGGGCCGGCGGCGTTCTTCGACCAGCCCCTGGCGCTGGCGGCGCTGGCCTCCGCCGCCGCCGTCGCCGCCGGGGCCCTGCCGGAACGCGAGGCCCATTCCGGCGCCTTCCAGGCCTTCGAGGCGTTCGCCGCGGTGCTGCCCGAGCCGGACATCTGGCCGGTGGTCTATGTGCGGTTCGAGGCCGGCCTTTTGCAGGAACTGGGCTTTGCGCTCGACCTGTCGCGTTGCGCGGCGACCGGGACCACCGACGATCTGGTCTATGTCAGCCCGAAGTCCGGCCGCGCCGTCAGCCGGTCGGCGGGCGCGCCTTACGCCGAGCGCCTGCTGCGCCTGCCGCCGTTCATGCTCTCGGCGCAAGGAGGGGTCGGGCCGGGCGACATCGCCGACGGCATGGCCCTGACCGGCCATTTTCTGGAAGCTTTCGTCTTCGCGGCGATGAACCGCCCCTTGCCGCCGGCCAGGATGTGGCTGCTCGATCGTCTCAGCGAGGCCGGCCGCCTCTAGGAAAACTCCAAAGCCCTAGCGTTTTTCTCTGGATTGAGCCGAGAGCGGGGTGTGTTTGATGCGCGCTCAAGGTGTTTGGCTGGATCCAGCATGTTCTTTCGCGCGCCCGAGGCTCATTCCCGCTCGCTGATCAAGGCGGTCAGCTGGCGGCTGCTCGGCAGCATGGACACCTTCGTCATCAGCTTTTTCGTCACCGGCAAGCTGACCTTCGCCGTGTCGATCGCCTCGGTCGAAACCTTCACCAAGATCGCGCTCTACTATTTCCATGAGCGGGTCTGGGCCATGGTCCCGTTCGGCCGGCCCGCTGCGGCGAGCGAGGCGGCGCCGGCCGTCGGTGCTGCGGTCAAGACCGCCCAGGCCACCACCGCCTGAATCCAGCCGGGCAAACGCCACGCTGCGCCTGGAACCCGCGCGTTGGCGGGCGCCGACGACGGGGCTAGAGTCTCCTGGAGCCATTTCTCCAGACAACATTTCGGAAAACCCGTAGGAGGACGCGACATGGCGCGATTTGGCGACTCCACCATTCTCGTCGAAATCCACGGAGACGCGCCATGACCGATGAAGCCCCGCTGATCGAACGCACCAAGTTCTTCGGCAATCCGACAAGGGCCGCCGGCCAGATCAGTCCCGATGGCCGCTGGCTGTCCTGGCTCGCGCCGCGCGATGGGGTACTGAATGTCTGGGTCGCGCCGAGGGCCGATCCGGCCGCCGCGCGGCCGCTGACAGCTGAGACGGTGCGGCCGATCCGCAGCTATTTCTGGTCGCCGGACAGCGCCCAGGTGCTGTTCGTCAACGACCAGGGCGGCGACGAGAACTTCAAGCTCTATGGCGTTGCGGCCGAGGGCGGCGAGGCCAAGACCCTGACGCCGTTCGACAAGACCCGCACCGAAATCCTGAAGGCCAGCCCGCAGGTCAAGGACCGCATCCTGGTCGGGGTGAACAACCGCGATCCGCGCTGGCATGACGTCTATGCGCTCGATCTGGGGACGGGCGCGCTCAGCCTGACGTTCGAGAACGACGGATTCGGCTCGTTCCTGATCGACCAGACCTTGACGCTCCGGGGCGGCTCGCGGCCGCGCGCCGACGGCGGCGTCGACTATTACCGCATCGAGGGCGGCGTCGTGAGCGCCGAGCCGATCGACAGCATCAGCTTCGAGGACGCGCCCACCGTCCACCCGCTGCGCTTCACCGCCGATGGCGAGACGCTCTACTGGATCGACTCCCGCGGCCGCGACACCGCCGCCCTGGTCGCCCAGGACATGGCCAGCGGCGCGCGGACGGTGCTGGCCGAAGATGCGCGGGTCGATATCCCCGGCGCCATGTTCAACCCGATCACCGGCGTCGCGGAGGCCTATCCGTCCACCTGGCTGGTCACCGAGTGGATCGCCCTCGACGCCGCCGTGAAGGCCGACCTGGACTTCCTGCAGTCGTCGCTGAAGGGCGAGATCAGCATCAATTCGCGCACCCATGCCGACGATCTCTGGGTGGTCACGGTCGATACGGTCACCGCGCCGCCGGCCGCCTGGCTCTACGACCGCGCCCGCCGCAGCCTGACCCAGCTTTACGTCACCCGGCCGGAACTGGTCGGCGCAACGCTGGCCGCCATGCATCCGGTGGAGATCCGCTCGCGCGACGGCCTGGTGCAGACCGCCTATCTGACCCTGCCGCCGGGGAGCGATCCAAGCGGGTCCGGACGGCCGAGCGCGCCGGTTCCGCTGGTGTTGCTGCCGCACGGGGGACCGTGGGCGCGGGACGTCTATGGCTACAACCCGCTGCACCAGTTCCTGGCCAATCGCGGCTATGCGGTGCTTTCGCCGAATTTCCGGTCGTCGACGGGCTTCGGCAAGGCGTTCCTGAGCGCCGGCTACCTGGAATGGGGGGCCGCCATGCAGGACGACCTGACCGACGCGGTGAACTGGGCGATCGCCCGCGGCGTCACCCGCCGCGACCAGGTGGCGATCATGGGCGGCTCCTATGGCGGCTATGCGGTGCTGGCGGGCCTGGCCTTCACGCCGAACGTATTCGCTTGCGGCGTCGACATCGTCGGGCCGTCGAACCTCAACACCCTGCTGGCCTCGATGCCGGCCTATTGGGAAGCCGGCCGCATCCAGATGTACCGGCGGGTCGGCGACCCGACGACCCCGGAGGGCGAGGCGCTGCTGAAGGCGCGTTCGCCGCTGACCAGGGCCGACGCCATCGTGCGGCCGCTGCTGATCGGCCAGGGCGCCAACGATCCCAGGGTTAAGCAGGCGGAGTCCGACCAGATCGTCCACGCCATGCAGGCCAAGTCGATCCCGGTGACCTATGTGCTGTTCCCGGATGAGGGTCACGGCTTCGCGCGGCCGGAAAACAGCATCGCCTTCTACGCCACCGCCGAGCACTTCCTGGTCGCCTGCCTCGGCGGCCGGGCCGAGCCGTTCGCCGACGCGTTGAAAGGCTCGTCGATCACCGTCCCCGCCGGCGTCGAGTTCGCGCCTGGCTTGGGGGCGGCCCTGAAGGCCTAAGCTGAAGGCCTGAGCTAGAGGCCGGCCAACCAGGTCTCGGCGGCGCGGGGCGAAGTGAGCCGCACGACCTCAAGGTTTGCAAACCCCGCCAACAGGGAAGGATAGGCGCCGCGCTTGCCGGCATGGGAGCGCAGGGTATGGCGAACGCCGCCCCAGGCCTTGGCGAGGGTCATGCGCTGGCCGCCCCAGACCGGCTCGCCGCTGAGCCACCACCTGAAATTGCGCCGTGAAACCCGCCAGAGCGTCGTCGCCAACGAAAAGTCCAGCCAGACCGCCAACTCTGCGCGCCCCCAGACCAGCTCGCGCTCGGCGTCGAAGTTGCCGTCCAGCACCCAGGCTTCGGGCGAGGTCGCCGACTCAGCCCAGGCGCGCACCTCGCCCGCCGGCGCCGGCCGCCAGTCACCCGTCCAATAGACCGGGTCGGTCGGTATGTAGGGCAGGGCGAGCCGCCGCGCGAGCCGCGCGGCCAAAGTCGATTTGCCCGAACCCGAGCAGCCGATGACCAGGACTCGTTTGATGGCCGCCGCCTTCGTCTCCCACCAGCGTAGCCGATTCCGGCGCTGGCGGCGCGCGGCCGGTCAAATCATCGCGTCGGGCGGCCGAGAGCCGCCCGCGCGAGATCTCTGGCGGTTATTGGGGCGCCGGCGTGGAGCCGTTGCTGACCGGCGGGGTCGTCGCGTTGGGCGTCATGCTCTGACCGCTGGTCGCCGAGCCGTTGGAGGTCGAGCCGCGCTTGGCCTTCTTCTTGGTCGAACTCGCGCCGGAGGCGTCGTAGGTCGTACCGCCGACCGTCGCATTGGCGTTGGCGGCCGAACCGACATTGGCCGAGGGATTGGTTGTCGCCGAAGGGGCGGTGGTCTGCCCCGGCGTGGTGGACTGCGAGGACCCGGTCACGCTTGGCGTCGAACTGGCGCCGGCCGCCCCGCCCATGCCGCCGGCCGCGCCGGCGCTCTGGGCGAAGGCGGCGGGGGCGATCACGAAGGCCGCGGCCGCGCCGAGGCATAAAAGCTTGAAAGTCATGGTCTGTACGTCTCTCCCAATTGCTATTCGGCCGAACTGGCCGCGACCCCAACCCCAAGTCCCCCCACAACACTGGGACTACGCGTGTGGTTTCCGGATTCGCGCAAAAAGGCGCCCGTGCGCCGCCTGGGGGTCCCGGGCGCCGCGGAGCTTGCGGCCTTGCGCCTCAATGGATGACGGGCCGCGAGGAGTCGGAGAGCCGCCTGACGGCGTCTTGCGGCGACTCCGACTGGAAACCCGCGGGATAGACCTGCGGTTGCGTGAGCTGATGATGTTGCTGTCGACGCGGCGCCGGGTCAGACGCAACGGCGCGGCAACGGCGCTCTGCGGCGCGTCCGGACCCGCGGCGAACTCGCTCACTGTCTCGGCGATGATGAGGTTGCACTCCCCGAGCGCGCGCCAGCCGCTCATTGCCCTCGACGACATAGCGCTCGGGAGAAACTCGGACAGCTTACTGGCGCGCCCAGTAAGTCGGTATTTTCACACCTGTTCGACGGGCGCCTAATTCTTGAGTATACCCGTTGCGAGGGGTGGGTAGAGAAAATGGCCACGATTTTTCTCAGTCATTCGAGCCGCAACGATCCGCTGGCTTCGAAGCTTGGCGCCTGGCTCAAAGACAACGGGTTCGAAGATCTCTTCATCGACCACGATGACGTTCGCACCGGCGACAAGTGGACCGAAGCACTCAGGCGCGCGAAGGCCGCCTGCCGCGTGGTGCTGTGTCTCGTCACGGTCGAGTGGCTCGAATCCGACGAATGCTTCGGCGAGTTCATGGCGGCTTGGTACGCTGGCCGCCGCGTGATCCCGCTGTTGGCGACAGCCGGCGCGTCCCTCACCGCCAGACAGCAAAAGCGCCTGAGCCGCCTATTGCTCGAAGATCAGGGCGCTGACCTCTCTCCGGCCGGTGCGCCGGAGAAGCTCGAGCTCGACCTGCATCCGCAGATCACCGAACCCCTGAAGGCCGGACTTCGCGCCGCAGGGGCTCTAGTGCGCATTGGTCTTGACCCGCTCGCCTTCGACGTCGACCAGAAAGCTCAGCCCGAGCCATTCCCCGGCCTTGCGAGTTTCAACGATACTGATGCCGACGCGGCGATCTTTTTCGGCCGGAGTCCGGAGATTGCGCGCTGCCTCGAAGACTTGCGCGAAATCCGGGCGATGGGTGACAGGCGCGCCTATGTGATTGCGGGCGCGAGCGGTTCGGGCAAGTCGTCATTGATGAAGGCGGGCGTATTGCCGCGCATCCGCCGTGAGCGCGCGTGGATCGCGTTACGCGTCTTCCGCCCCGGCTCCGATCCGCTTTTCAGTTTTGCCGAAGCCATAGCGCGCACCGCGGCGGAAGAGGGCGTCACCTTGTCGCCCGGCGCGCTTCGCGACGATCTCTTTGCGGCCTGGAGCGAGAAAACGGCGTTGCGGGCGAAACTCTCTTCGATCGTCGCGCCGCTCAGGCTCGCCGCCAATCGTCCGAACGCGACCGTCCTTGTCGCGATCGACCAAGGCGAGGAGCTTGCGGCCGCACAAGGTCCGAGTTGCGATGCACTCTGCGCCTATCTGCGCGCCGCTCTCGAGGAGGCCAAGGACGGCGAGGCCGCGCCTTTCGCGATCGTTTTTACGATAAGGTCCGACTGCTTCCAGCAGTTCGAGGCGTCAAGAAATCTCGAGGGTATCGAAACTCGCGTACAGAACATCCGCGTTCTGCCCGCTCATCGCCTCGCAGCCACGATCGAAGAGCCCGCCAAGCGCTACGGCGTTGAGATCGAACCCCAGCTTGTCGATGCGCTCATTGCAGACTCCGAGGGCCAGGACGCCCTTCCTCTCCTCGCGTTCGCACTGCAGCGGTTATGGCGGCAATACCGAGCCGATGGCGCGATCCGAAAGTCGCACTACGAAGCCATGGCCAAGTTGACGGGCCTGCTCGAGGACGCCGCCGAGCGCGCGATGAGCGGTCTCGATCCTCTGGCTCCCGCCGGCGGAGCGTTCAGCCGGGTCTCGGACGCTCACGACGCGCGGGCGGCTTCGATCTTTATCCCGGGCCTCGCACAGTTGAGCGACTCCGGCACGCCCATCCGGCGTGTCGCCGATCTTTCGGCCTTCGACGATGACGCGAATGCGCTTCTGGCGCAGTTTGCGCAGTGGCGCCTCATCGTGAAGGCGGCGGACACCGTCGAAGTCGCCCATGAGGCGCTGTTCAGGGAATGGCCACGCTTCGCGAACTGGCTCGCCAAGGAGCGAGCCTGTCTCGAGACGCTGCGCTCGCTCGAGGCAGCCGCGCTCAACTGGCGACGCAAGGCTCGAAGTCGGGCGGACCTTGTCCATCGCGGCAAGCGCTTGGCGGAGGCCAAGGCGCTCAGGCGGCTTGCCAGTTATCGCGCCTTGGTGTCCGCCAACCCCGACAGCACCGCCTATCTCGAGGCCTGCGAAAAGATCCAAGTGCGCAATCGATTGGTTACGGGCGCCGGGGCGGCCTCCATTGCGCTTGTCGCAGCGTCTGTCATCTCGATTCCGACGATCCTCAATCAAATCGCCCACGCGCAAGTACTGAGACTTCACAACGAATCTGTCGCGAGAGCTCAACACTTTGTGCCGACATCACCCATCTTAACAAATGGCGCGGGGGCTGTCCGGTTACGGCCCGGCGCAGTGTTTCGCGATTGCCGGGACTGTCCCGAAATGGTGGTTCTACCAGCAGGCCGGTTCTCGATGGGATCTCCAGACAACCAGGCCATGCATACGCCAGACGAGAGTCCGGCCCATCCCGTCACGGTGGAAAGTCTTGCCATGGGCCGCTTTGATATCACGTTCGATGATTGGGCGGCTTGCGTCCGCGCCCAACGCTGCCAAAACGTCACGGCGCCCGTCGACTATAAAGGCGGCGGCGGGCGCTGGCCGCTCATCGCCGTGTCATTTCCGCAAGCGAATCAATACGCCGCCTGGCTTTCCGAATTAACGGGCCAAACTTATCGACTGCCGAGCGAAGCTGAGTGGGAGTATGCCGCGCGCGCCGGCGCCACATCCCCATTTTACACCGGTTCCACCATTTCCCACGAACAGGCGAATTTCGGTGACGTCTATCCGGGGCCTGACCCCGTCGGGTCATATCCGCCGAATGCCTTTGGCCTGTATGACATGGCTGGGAACGTCTCCCAGTGGGTCAGCGACTGCTTCAATCCCTCTTATGTCGGCGCCCCAAGCGACGGCTCGGCCTGGACGACCGGAGCCTGCTCCCGTCGGATCATCCGAGGCGGCAACTACTACATGGAGATGTCGGTGCTTCGCACCGCCAATCGCAGCGACGCAATCGCCGACTGGCCAGCGCCTCATCTCGGCTTTCGAGTCGTGCGAGAACTGAAGTAACACCGCTTGTCCGCCGGGTCGGTGGGATGTTCGACCGGGAAAACCCTATCGAACTCGAGCGAACTTAGGGGGACACGCCTGCATCAGCGCTGCCGTGATTCGATTGCGCTCCAGCAGCGCCACAAGACGCTCAAATGAGAAGTCTTTTGGAGGCTCCAGCATATAGGGCGCCACCAATTCATGGCGAAGCTCGTCATGATCCTCAAGCCGGACGTCCGGACAAAAAGCGCGGTACTGCCAGGTATGCAGGTCGCGGGGTTCCTGCGGATCCTTGCGCACCAGAGCGCGAAGGCGCTGCGCGTTGCCGCGGAGGTGCATGGCGTAGAAGACCTGCATCACCCAGGAGACTTGCGACATGTTTGAAGGTTCGGCCTGGCGGAAGGGATGGACATCGCGGATCAGATAACGGCCGTTATGCGTCGCCGCGAACCAGAAGTGTCCAATCAGGTCGTGACGTACCGCAAGCGTGAACATCAGTTCCCCGATTACGGTATTGAGGTGCTTCCACTCTTCGATACTGCTGTCGGGATACAGCATGCTGGAATCGACACGCAGGCCAGGCTCGTGGTCAAAGATCGAAAACCATGACGTCAAGCCGTTCTTGGTGATGCGTCCGTACCCCAGGCAGGGAACGATATCGAATCCCAAGTCGCCTATTGTCCTTGTCACGCGATGTTCGGTGGCCGCCTGCTGAAAGCTCGCCCCGCCTTCGAAGGCGTTGTCCCACCCCGCCGCAACGTCCTCCATCATCCGGCCGTCGAAATCGAACACCGGCGCCTTCGGGCCGGTATTGTGATAGGTCCCGAACTGGACCGCACCCCCGGAGTAACCGGCGCCCTTCAGCTTCAAGATGCGTCCGCCGCCGGCCGGATGCGGGAGATGTACCGAGCGCTCGCCGTCGATCGCGGACGCGCCAAGTCGTCCAGCAAACCAATCGCGGACAGGCGCCTCGTACGCCTTGGAGACGTCGTAGAAGTCTATGCTGTCGAGCTGCTGGTCCTGCATCGGCATACTCCCACTACGATGTATGGTCCCGGAATGAGCTGGTGCGAATGGCCGATGAAATTGTGACGATCAGGTCGCCGCGAAGTTGGACCGAGGGGCGAGATGAGTCCTGACGATAACGATCGGATACGCCAGCATATCATATCAAACGAAGGCTGGCGTCAGGCAGCTTACGCGGACTCTCTCGGGATATTGACCATCGGCGTCGGCTTTAATCTGCACAGGGACGACGCGCGGGCCCGGATAGCCGCCCTCGGTCTCGACTATGACGACGTGGTGAGCGGGCGCCGGCTGCTGACGGATGCCGAAATAGATCGTTTGCTCAAGGATGACATCGAGACGGCGATGGCCGGCGCGGCTGATCTGGTCTCGAATTTTGCGGACCTGTCCCTTGCGCGACAGGCGGTCCTGGTCGACATGGCTTTCAACCTCGGCGCCCGCGGTCTTTCGCGCTTCCGGCGTTTCCTGGCGGCCGTGGAAACCGGCGATTGGCCGGCGGCTGAAGCGGAAATCGTGGGCTCGCTCTATTATCGCCAGGTCGGTGAGAGGGCGCGGCGAAATGCGCGGGCGACCCTGACAGGCGAGTTTGCCTGAACGACCGCCCATTTCAGCTTTCGATGTCGCCGGACGGCGCAGGTCTCTGACGGCCGAACCCAGGTGACGTCGGCGCATCCGAAGATATCGCTGAGCCGACCCTCAAATGCTAAGGTTGAGCTTTCGCGGAAGGGGCATTGGCGCTGATGCGTTCGGACCGTAGCGCACGGCGCCCGCGAGCCGCGACCGCCAATCCGCCGCTCCGCCGGCCGCGGCTCCTTGGACGGATCGAAGCGGACCTCGATCAGGTCGTGCGGGCGGCGCGGCCGGTGGCGGACGAAGGCGCCGCGGTCCTGAGCCCGCTTGAGATCATGACCATCGCCCTGGAGGATCGCCGCTTCTTCGTCCATTCCGGCGTGGACCTGCGTTCGGTCGCCCGCGAACTCGTCAAGGCGACAAGGTTCCGCCCACACGGCGGCGCCAGCACCATCGACATGCAGTTCGTGCGCACCGTCACCGGATTTCGCCGCCACAGCATCCGGCGGAAGCTGTATGAAGCGTTGCTGGCGCTTGGGCTTCGATCGCGGTGCGGCAAAATCGCGATCCTGCGGGCCTATCTGGCCTGCGCCTATTTCGGGACCGGCCTCGTGGGCGCGGATGCCGCGGCGCAGAAGGTCTTCGGCAAGGCGGCGGGCATGCTGGAGGTCGATGAAGCCGCCCTGGTAAGCGCTATGTTGGCCTGCCCCCGCCCCCTAAGCGGATCCACAGAATGGGAAGCGCGTGCGCGCCGTCGGGCGACCTACGGCTTGGAGATTTTCGCCGCGAACAGGCGCCGGCTGGCTGGCCCCCACAGCCTCGCCGCCGGTCTCTGAATGCGCCTGCGCGCGCGCGTCCGCGGCTATGCCGGCCGCCAGTCGGTCGCCGCCGGCGAGCGCCTTGAATTCTTCTTCTCGAACATCGACGGCGCCGACCTCGGCCCCTGTCCGATCCGCGTGGTCCGGCTCGGATTGAGGCCGTCCGAGGTCGCGCGCGGCCTCGCCGTAGTCCTGGCCCAACCCGTCCCCGCTTCGGGCTGGCTGGACAATCACTGGAGATCCAGTTGGACGCTGGACGTGGGCCCCGATTGGCCGTCTGGGGTCTACAGAGCCGATATCGCCGCGGCCGGAGCGGCCCTCGGCGTCTATTTCGTCGTGAGGCCTGCTCCCGGCAAACCCAAGGCGCCGATGGTGGTGCAACTCCCCACAACCACCATGAACGCCTACAACAATTGGGGAGGGGCGAGCCTGTATGGCTACAACTCGCCAGGAGGCGCGGTGGGCGCCGTGTCGTTCGCCCGGCCGCAACAGCCGGACGCCGCCTGGCCCCGCGGCTACGGCTTCGAGCCCGAATGGCAAACCCGAATCGCAGCCTTCGCGTCATGGCTTGAGGCAGCAGGCTATGTGGCCGATTTCATCACCGACAACGACCTGCATGAGGTCCCGAACCTGTTGGACGGATACAGGCTGTTCGTCTCGATCGGCCATGACGAATACTGGTCGACAGCGATGCGCGACCAGTTCGATCGGTTCGTCGACGCGGGCGGAAACGCCGCTATTTTCGGCGGCAACACCTGTTATTGGCGCATTCGGCTAGAACCCGAAAATCCAAGCTCAAGCGCGTCGCAGCTGCAAATCTGCCACCGGACGACGGGGGCCGATCCGCACCCGGATCCCGCCGCCCATACCGTCACCTGGCGCGAGACGGGATATCCGGAGAACCTGTCGTTCGGGGCCGGCTGGGCCGAGGGCGCCGGCGCTTGGCGGGGCGCCGCCGAGCCCGGCGCCTTCACCGTCTGGCGGCCGGATCATTGGGCGTTCGAGGACACCGGCCTGACCATTGGCGACCAGTTCGGGAACACCGAGGCCGAGCCTTTATTGGGCTATGAGACAAACGGCGTCGCCTGGCGGTTCGACGACCAGGGTTTGCCTGTCCCGACGGGAACGGACTCAACCCCATCCGGCTACGAGATCTTGGCCCTTGCCGACCTCTCGCACTGGGACACGCCAGGCAATGCGGCCCTTGGCGTCTTCGCGCGCTCGTCGCGTAGCGGCCTTGTGTTCAACGCTGGGACGACCGACTGGGCGAAGGGGCTCTCCGCGGCCATCGCTTCGAACGCGGTCTTTTCCAACGTGACCGCCAAGATCACCCGCAACGTCATCGATCATTTGCTTGGCAAGCGCCGCCCTGGGGGACAAGACCAGGCTTAGGTTGATCCGGGGAACCGACGCCGTGCCGAAGACGCGGGCTCGACCGCGCGGCTCATTCCGGTCCATAGGCCTGTTCGCGAAATTTCGCATCGAGGCACCAGTCGCGAAAGACGATCATGGCGGCGGTGGCCGGTGTCGACTTCAGCGCGGTCAGCCAGTAGCTGCCGACCTCGGCCAGCATCGGGAAGGGTTGCACCAGCTGGCGCGCGTGCAGTTCGCGGCCGAACATCGATGGCGGGGCCAGCGCGACGCCCGTGCCCTGTAGCGCCGCCTGCACCATCAGGCTGAGCGAATCGAACACCGGCCCGTTCAGGCGGGGCGCCTCCAGGCCGGCGGCGGCGAACCAGGCCGGCCATTCGTCACGCCGGTAGGAGCGCAGCAGCGGCAGGCTGGCCAGGTCCTGGGCGGAGTCCATCCTGGCCGCCAGCTGCGGCGTGCACAGCGGGCTGAGCGGCGCGCGCAGCACCTCATCGGCCTGCACCCCGTGCCAGGCGCCGTCGCCGAAGCGGATCGCCATGTCCAGCCCCTCGGCGGCCAGGTCGACCTTGTTGTTGTGGGTCAGCACGCGCACCTCGACCAGCGGGTGCGCCTCGCGGAAGCCGGACAGCCGCGGCAGCAGCCAGCGCACCGCGAAGGTGCCGACGACGCCGACGCTGAGCACCTCGCGCACGGCGCCGTCGCGGAACCGCTGCATGGCCCGGGCGATGCGGTCGAAACTGTCGCTGAGCACCGGCAGCAGCGCCTGGCCTTCGTCGGTCAGCACCAGGCCGCGTGGCAGGCGGCGGAACAGCACCGCGCCGAGCCGGGCCTCCAGACCCTTCACCTGGTGGCTGACCGCGGCCTGGGTGACGCACAGCTCGGCGGCGGCATGGGTGAAGCTCAGATGCCGGGCCGAGGCCTCGAAGGCCCGAAGCGCATTCAGCGGCAGTTGCGGCCGGTCCATGGCTCTTACCCAAATATTTCTAGGGGTCAGGCTCAGGTTACATCGTTTGTCGAACGCGACAATCCGGGCGATCGGCCTTTCTGCGGGATCAATCGGGAGCTCATTATGGCCAAGCTGATCGTCAATGGCGGCAAGCCGCTGAGCGGAGCGATAACGCCTTCCGCGAACAAGAACGCCGTGCTGCCGGTCCTGTGCGCGACCCTGCTCACCCGCGAGGTGGTGACCTTGCGAAACGTTCCGGACATCACCGACGTCCGGAAGATCCTGGCCTTCTTCACGGCCCTGGGCAGCGCCGTCGAGGCTGACTTCAGCTCGGGCATCGTTCGATTGGCCCACGGACGTGAGCTCAGCGCCAAGGCGGCGCGGCTGCCGATCGGCATGCGCTCGTCGATCATGCTGATCCCGGCGCTGCTGCAACGGTTCGGCCGGGCGCTGATCGAGGACGATCCCAAGGGCTGCACCCTGGGCGCGCGTGAGATCGACCCGCATATCGACGTGTTCCGGGCCTTCGGGGCCGAGGTTTCGATGCAGGACGAGGCGATCGTCATCGCCGCCCCGCGCGTGCTGCGGCCGGCGCGTCACTGGCTGGATTACGCCTCGGTGACCACCACCGAGAACTTCCTGATGTGCGCCGTGGTGGCGGCCGGGGAATCCCGGCTGGTGAACGCCGCCTGCGAGCCGCATGTGCAGGAGTTCTGCCGTTTCCTCAAGCTGATGGGCGCCCAGATCGACGGGATCGGCGCCTCGACCCTGACCATCGACGGCCGCGCCGAGCTCGGCGGCGCCGACTACAGCTTCGCCGACGACCACCACGAGATCGCCACCTTCCTGGCTCTCGGCGCCGTCACCGGCGGCCGGGTGCAGGTGAAGAACGGCGCGCCGGCGCAGTTCCAGCTGCTCGACCGCACCTTCGCCAAGTTCGGCGTCGAGGTGAGCCACCTGGGCGGCTGGTCTCGGGTCGGCGGTGGCGCGCCGCTCAAGGTGCAGCCGGCCTTCACCCCGCACCTGCCGCAGAAGGTGGAAGCCGCGCCCTGGCCCTATGTGCCGGCGGACCTTTTGCCGATCTTCATCGCCCTGGGCGTCCGCGCCGAGGGCTCGGTGCTGTTCTGGAACAAGGTCTACGAAGGCGCGCTCGGCTGGACCTCGGAGCTGACCAAGTTCGGCGCCCAGGCGGTGACCTGCGACCCGCACCGGGTGGTCACCTTCGGCGGCCGGCCGCTGGTCCCGGCCGAGGTCGAGAGCCCGTACATCATCCGGGTCGCCATCGCCCTTCTGATGATCGCCGCCAGCATCGAAGGCCGCTCGACGATCCTCAACGCCGAGCCCATCGCCCGCGCCCATCCGCGCTTCGTCGAGAACCTCCGCAGCCTCGGCGCTGACGTGAACTGGGAGACGGCGGCGTGAATCCTGGCAGGCAGACGATCATACGAAGGGCGCGGGACGACGACGCGGCTGCGATCGACCAGGTCGCCCTGGCGGCGTTCGCGCAGTACCGGGACGCCTATTCCGACTGGGCGGTGTTTTCGCGCGGGGTCGGCGCCATGTCGGCGATCGAGGCCGAGCTGATCGTCGCCGAGCGTGACGGCGGGGTATGCGCCGCCGTCGGCTATGTCGGCCCCGGCCTGCCGAAGCCGGCCTTCTTCGAGCCGGACTGGCCGGCGATCCGCATGCTGGTCGTAGACCCTGAGGCCAGGGGCCAGGGGTTGGGTCGGCGGCTGGCCGAGGCTTGCATTGAGCGCGCCCGCGCCGACGCCGCGCCGCTGATCGCCCTGCACACCAGCCCGATCCAGCAGGTGGCGCTGGCCATGTACCAGCGCATGGGCTTTCGCGAGCATCGCCCGATTGCGCCGATCTTCGGCGTCCCTTACGCGGTCTATCTCCTGCATCTGAAAGATGGGCGATCCAGCAGCCATCAACCCGCTGGACGGCAAGGCAGAGTCGCAGTCTAACCGGGCCGATGAACAAGCCCGTCACGACCGCTGGCGGCCCTGGCGACGGCGGCCGCATCCTCGACGAGCCGCTGACCGAGGCGCTGTCGCGGCGCTACCTCGCCTATGCCCTCTCCACCATCACCGACCGGGCCCTGCCGGACGCGCGCGACGGGCTGAAGCCGGTCCAGCGGCGGCTGCTCTACGCCATGCACCGCATGCGGCTGAGCCCCGGAGGCGGCACCAAGAAGTGCGCCAAGGTGGTCGGCGACGTGATGGGCCAGTTCCACCCCCACGGCGACCAGTCGATCTACGACGCTCTGGTGCGGCTGGCCCAGGAATTCGCCCAGCGCTACCAGCTCATCGATGGGCAGGGGAATTTCGGCAATATCGACGGCGATAACGCCGCGGCCATGCGCTACACCGAGTGCCGCCTCACCGAGGCGGCGGCGCTGCTGCTCGACGGGCTGGACGAGGACGCGGTCGATTTCCGCTCGACCTATGACGAGGAGGACGAGGAGCCGGTCGTCCTGCCGGCCGGCTTCCCCAACCTTCTGGCCAACGGCTCGACAGGCATCGCCGTCGGCATGGCCACCTCCATCCCGCCGCACAACGCCGCCGAGTTGATCGACGCCTGCCTGATCCTGCTGGACAAGCCCAAGGCGACCACCGCCGAGCTGATGGGCGCCGTACGCGGTCCCGACTTCCCCACCGGCGGGGTGATCGTCGAGCCGGCCGCGTCGCTGCACGAAATCTATGAGACCGGTCGCGGCGGCGTGCGCCTGCGCGCCCTCTGGCAGGAGGAGGATCAGGGCCGCGGCGTCTACCGGATCATCGTCACCGAGATCCCCTACCAGGTGAAGAAGGCCGAGTTGATCGAGCAGCTGGCCGGGCTGATCGAGCTGAAAAAGGCGCCGCTGCTGGGCGACGTGCGCGATGAGTCCGCCGAGGACGTGCGCATCGTCATCGAGCCGAAGTCGCGCAACATCCCGCCCGAAGCGCTGATGGACAGCCTGTTCCGCCTGTCCGACCTGGAGGTGCGCTTCCCGGTCAACATGAACGTGCTGGACGCCTCGGGGACGCCCGGCGTCATGGGCCTGCGGGCCCTGCTGCAGGCCTTCCTCGACCACCGGCGCCAGGTGGTCGTGCGCCGGGCCCGCTTCCGCCTGGGCAAGATCGAGGCGCGGCTGCATATCCTCGACGGCCTCTTGATCGCCTACCTCAATCTCGACGAGGTGATCCGCATCGTCCGCTACGAGGAGGATCCCAAGGCGCGGCTGATCGAGGCCTTCACGCTCAGCGAGATCCAGGCCGACGCCATCCTCAACACCCGCCTGCGCCAGCTGGCGCGGCTGGAGGAGATGGAGATCCGCCGCGAGCACGCCGACCTGGCCGAGGAGCGCGACGGCCTGACCAAGCTGCTCGAATCCGACCGCCAGCAATGGCGGCTGGTGGGCGTCGGCCTGAAGGACGTGCGCAAGATCCTCGGCCCCGACACGGTGATCGGCAAGCGCCGCAGCCAGTTCGCCGATGCGCCCGTGGTCGACGCCTCGGTGGCCATCGAGGCGCTGGTGGCGCGCGAGCCGATCACGGTGATCCTGTCCGATCGCGGCTGGATCCGCGCCGCCAAGGGCCGCATCGAAGACCCCTCGGAGCTGAAGTTCAAGGAGGGTGACAAGCTCGGCTTCCTGGTCCCGGCCGAGACCACCGACAAGCTTCTGATCTTCGCCTCCGACGGCCGGTTCTTCACCCTGGCTTGCGACAAGCTGCCGTCGGCGCGCGGGGCGGGCGAGCCGTTGCGGCTGATGCTCGACCTGGACGACCGCGTCGACATCATCGACGTCTTCGCCCACAAGCCCGGCCGCAAGCGGGTGCTGGCGTCGAAGGCCGGCTACGGCTTCATCCTGCCGGAGGACGAGGCCATCGCCTTCCGCCGCGCCGGCAAACAGGTGCTGAACGGCGAGGCGATCGTGTCGCTGGAAGCCGCCGGCGACCACCTGGCGGTGATCGGCGACAACGGCAAGGCGCTGATCTTCCCGCTCTCTGAGCTGCCGGAAATGCCGCGCGGCAAGGGTGTCAAGCTGCAGAGCTACCGCGAGGGCGGCCTGCGCGACGCGGCGGTGTTCAAGGCTGAGGAGGGCGCGTCCTGGACCACCGCCGACGGCCGCAGCCGCGCCTGGAGCGACTGGCGCGACTGGCTGGGCAAACGCGCCGGCGCCGGACGCCTGGCCCCGAGGGGCTTCCCGACGAGCAAACGGTTCCGGCCTCGCTGACCGGTTACAGGAGCTTCACTGGCGCCCGCGGGCTGACTCGCCTATTTCTTGCGCCGGACGTCGTCTGAAGGAATGCCATGATCGCCCTCCTGATCATCATCGTCATCCTGGTCGTGATCGGCCTGATGGTGATGAGCACCTACAATCGCCTGGTCGGCCTGCGGCAGAACGCCAACCAGGCCTTCGCCGACATCGACGTGCAGCTGAAGCAGCG
>DATAYM010000020.1:0-4584 GCA_036272595.1 Caulobacteraceae bacterium | reverse complement strand
ATAGCTCTTCGCCGTCGCCCCGCCCGTCTTGGCCAGCACCATGGTGATCGCCGCCGTCAACGTCGTCTTGCCATGGTCAACGTGACCAATCGTGCCAATGTTGCAGTGCGGCTTGTTGCGGTTGAACTTTTCCTTGGCCATGGTCTTTCCTTGAGAGGCGGCTTCGTTGGTCAGTTTGAAGAGTATGGAGCGGGTAGCGGGAATCGAACCCGCATCCTCAGCTTGGAAGGCTGCTGCACTACCATTGTGCTATACCCGCCAACAACGGCGGGCGGCCGGTTGATCTCCTTCGTTCACGTCTCGGATCGGATCGGCTCGCGTGGTGGGGGAAGCAGGACTCGAACCTGCGAAGGCGTACGCCAGCGGATTTACAGTCCGCCCCCTTTGCCGCTCGGGACATTCCCCCGCGCGCGCCTTGAGAAGACCCAAGGCCCGAAAACGGAGCGCGTCTTATAGTGTCGTCTTCCAGCGAACGCAACGACCGCAAACGCAGGCGAGAGCGCGGTTTTTCGCCCGCCCCGCACGCCCGCCGCGGACCGGTGAAAGGCCGGGACGAGAAGGATGGCGCGGCCTGGCTGTGGGGCTGGCACGCGGTGGTCGCGGCGCTGGGCAATCCGGCCCGCGAGCCGCCGTCGCGGCTCCTGGCGACGCCCGAGCGGGCGCGGGAGCTGCAGGGCAAGCGGCTGGGCGCGGCCAGCCTGGAGATCCTGCCGCCGGCGCAGATCGCCCGCGAACTGCCGCCCTTCGCCGCCCACCAGGGGGTGGCGCTGAAGGCCGCGCTGCTCGAATCGGCCGCGCTGGCGGCGATGGCCGAGCCGGCGCGCGGCGTCATCCTGATGCTGGACCAGCTGACCGATCCGCAGAACGTCGGCGCCCTCTTCCGCTCGGCCGCCGCCTTCGGCGCGCGCGGGGTGGTGCTGCAGGACCGCCACGCTCCGGCGCTCGCCGGCGCCCTGGCCAAGGCGGCCGCCGGCGCCATCGAGATCCTGCCGCACGCGCGGGTGACCAACCTGTCGCGGGCGCTGGAGGAGCTGGCCGACCTCGGCTGGCGGGCGGTCGGGCTGGACGCGGCGGCGGCCGAGCCGCTGGCCGCGGTGCTCGACCAACGGCCCGTCGTCCTGGTCATGGGGTCCGAGGGCGAAGGCCTGCGCCGGCTGGTGGCGGAGCACTGCGACGCCCTCGGCCGCATTCCCATGCCGGGGGATTTCGAGAGCCTGAACGTCTCGGCCGCGGCGGCCATCGCCCTTTACGAAGCCTCGCGCCGACAGGCCGAACCGGCCTTCGACTAGCCGCGCCCCACTCGCCCGCCGCGAGAAAGCGGTTCCCGTTGCGGCGTTATGGTTATTGATTCCCTAATGCAGAGTGCTTTGTTGACTCGCGCGCGTGCTCGGCTGTCGCCTGGTGGGGAAGCTATGTCGAAGAAAAACTTGCGGATCGCGGCCATGAGCCTGGCGGCGCTGGGCCTTCTGGCGCTGGGCGCCTGCGGCCGCCCGAGCCCCGAACAAACCCCGCCGCCGCCGATGGCCGCCGCCGCGCCGCCCACCCCGGCGCCCGACCTCCTGGGCGGCCCCGACCGCGAGAGCGACGACGCCACGCCGGCCGACCAGGCCGCGCCGGACGCCGACGCCGGTCCCGAATTCACCCCGATGCAGCCGATCCCCAACCCGGAAGACATGACGCCGGACGAACGTCATCACTTCTACGGGGACCGCTACGACGACATGGACCAGGGGCCCTATGCGGATCAGGGTCCTGCCTATGCGGCGCAGCCCCCCGCCGCCGGCGAGCCGGGCCATCGCCATCACTGCCATTGCTGGGCCTATCATCGCGGCGGCTGGATGCATCACCATGGCTGGGCGGGCCGCGGTCCGGGCGCGGTCTATCGGCATCATCACCATGCGCACGGCCGCTATGCCGCCCCGGGCGCCGCGCCCGGCGCCTATCGTCACCATCGTCACGCGGGTGGGTTTGGGCCGGCTGGCCGACCCGCGCATCACGCCGTCGCCGCACGCCACGCCGCGGCCGCCCCCGGCCGGCGCAAGCTGACCGTCCGCAACGCCCAGGCCGTGGCGGCCGCCAAGGCTTCCGCCGACGCCGCGGCGGCCGCAGCCGCGGCGGCCAAGGCCAGGCGCCACCATCATCATGCCGCAGTCGCCGCGGCCTCGGGCGCGCCGGCCTCGAGCGCGGCCGCGTCCGGCGCCGTGCCGGGAGCGGAATCCAGCGCCGCCGCGTCGAGCAACGCGCCAGGCGCCGCGGGCGCGCCCGATTGGCTGTCCAAGCCCGAGGGCAAGACGCTGGCGGCCTTCGCCGTCCTGGTGATCGCCATCATCGTCATCGCCGCCGCCGCGCGCAGCTCGATGACCGCCGGCCGGCCGCGGCGCCGTCCGCAGGCGACGGTGATCGGCGACAACACGCCGGCGGTGACCGACACGCCCAAGGACGAGCGCAAGCCCTAAGAAGCGTGGCGCCCGGCCCTTTCAATTCGCCGTGTCGGACCGGGCGGCGCCGCTGACGCGCCCTTGCCTCACATCGGCGTTCACGGCACATCGTGGTCCATGGCGGAGCTGACCAGCGGCGTGCACGGCCTCCTCTCGGGCAGCCTGCTCGGCGCCTTCATCCAGATCGTGCTGATCGACGTCACCCTGGCTAGCGACAACGCCGTGGCTGTCGGCATGGCCGCGTCCGGGCTGCCGCGCCGCCAGCGTCATCTGGCCATCCTGCTCGGGCTCTCTGTCGCGGTGGTGCTGCTCTGCGTGCTGGCGGTTTTCGCCATCCGGCTGTTGAAGGCGGGCGGCGGCGGCCTGGTGCTCGGCGGCGGACTGCTGCTGGCCCTGGTCGGCTTGCAGATGTGGCGCGACCTCAGGGGCCACGGCCACAAGCATGCCGCCGCGGCCGGCCGGCCGCCGGCGCAAAAGACCCTGCTGAAGGCGCTTACCCTGATCTTCATCGCCGACATGTCGACCTCGCTGGACAACGTCCTGGCGGTGGCCGGCGTCGCCCGCGACCAGCCGCAATGGGTGCTGTTCGCCGGTCTGACCCTGTCGGTGGCGCTGACCGGGTTCGCCGCCACCGGGGTGGTCCGGCTGCTGCACCGCTGGCCGTGGGTCGGCTATATCGGCCTGGTGGTCGTGCTGTTCGTCGCCGCCCACATGATCTGGGACGGCGCCCACGCGCTGAAGTGGATCAGCCTCTAGCCGGGCTGCCCGACGCCGCCGAAACGTTCGGTCCATTCGGCGATCTGGGCGTCCTCGACCTTGGCGAACAGCACCTCCGGGGTGCGGATCGGCCGGCCGGGTTCGAGGCGCGACAGCTCCGCCGCAGCATCCGGCGACGGCCAGGACGGCGGATACGGCTCGCCGACCGCCTCCAGCATCTTCTCCGCCGTGAACGGGATCACCGGCGCCGAGACCCGCGCGAACAGGTCGACCAGGTTCAGCGCCGTGCGCACGATGACGGCGGCGCGCTCGCGGTCGGCCTTGATCGCCGTCCACGGCGCGGCCTCCTGCAGGTACTCGTTGCCCAGCACCCAGAGCGCCCGCATCCCTTGCGCGACTTTACGGATCTCGATCGCCTCGAACTGGGCGGTGATGTCGGCCAGGCGCGCCGAGACGTCGGCGAACAGCTTTTCCTCCAGCGAGCCCGGCGCGCCGCCCTCGGGAACGACGCCGTCGAAGCGGGTCTCGGCGAACTTCATGATCCGGTTGACGAAATTGCCCAGCACGTCGGCCAGGTCGCGGTTCACCGCCGCCACCAACTGGTCGAAGGTGAAGGCGCTGTCGGAGTGCTCCGGGCTGTTGGCCGTGAGGTACCAGCGCCAGGCGTCCGCCGGCAGGATCTCCAGGGCCGAATCCATGAAGATCCCCCGCCCTTCCGAGGTGGAGAACTTGCCGCCGTACCAGTTGAGCCAGTTGAACGCCTTGAGCGTGTCCACCATCTTCCATGGCTCGCCCGAGCCGATCAGGGTCGCGGGGAAGCTCACCGTATGGAACGCGACGTTGTCCTTGCCCATGAACTCGACGTAGCGGACGTCGTCCGCGCCGGCGTCGGTGCGCCACCAGCGCCGCCAGTCGCCGTCGCCGCTGTCGGCCCACTCTTCGGTCGCGGCGATGTACTCGATCGGCGCGTCGAACCAGACGTAGAAGACCTTGTCCTCGAAGCCGATGCGCGGCTGGCCGCCACGCGTCACCGGTACGCCCCAGGCGAGGTCGCGGGTGATGCCGCGGTCGATCAGCCCCTCGTCCAGGTGCTTCAGCGCGATCGAACGGGCGAAGCTGGGGAACTCCGCCTTGGTCTCGAGCCAGCCGCGGATCTCCCCGGCCAGCCTGGTCTGCAGCAGGTAGAGGTGGCGGGTCTGGCGCACCTCCAGGTTCCGCGAGCCGGAGATCACCGAATAGGGCTCGATCAGGTCGGTCGGGTCGAGCAGGCGGCCGCAGTTGTCGCACTGGTCGCCGCGCGCCTTGGCGTAGCCGCAGTGCGGGCAGGGTCCCTCGATGTAGCGGTCCGGCAGGAAGCGGCGGTCGTCGATCGAGTAGACCAGCTCGTCCACCCGCTCCTCGATGAAGCCGTTGTCCTCCAGCACCTCGG
>DATAYM010000019.1:0-20939 GCA_036272595.1 Caulobacteraceae bacterium | reverse complement strand
ATAGCTCTTCGCCGTCGCCCCGCCCGTCTTGGCCAGCACCATGGTGATCGCCGCCGTCAACGTCGTCTTGCCATGGTCAACGTGACCAATCGTGCCAATGTTGCAGTGCGGCTTGTTGCGGTTGAACTTTTCCTTGGCCATTTCTCAAGCTCCAGCCCGTCGCGGGCTAATTTCGGGGATGTTTGGGTTTCTCGGGTTTAGGGACGGATCAGGCGTATTTCTTGACCACTTCGTCGGCCACCGCCTGCGGCACCGCTTCGTAGTGGTCGTACTGCATGGTGAACTGGGCGCGTCCCTGGCTCATGCCGCGCAGGGTGCTGACATAGCCGAACATGTTGGCCAGCGGCACGAAGGCGTTGATCACCTGGGCGTTGCCGCGCTGGTCGGTGCCCTGGATCTGGCCCCGGCGCGCGTTCAGGTCGCCGATGACGTCGCCGACATAGTCTTCCGGCGTCACCACCTCGACCTTCATGATCGGCTCAAGCAGCTTGGGCCTCGCCTGGTCGCGCAGTTCGCGGAAGGCGGCGCGGGCGGCGATTTCGAAGGCGAGCACGCTGGAGTCGACGTCGTGATAGGCGCCGTCGATCAGCGTGGCCTTGAAGTCGATCACCGGGAAGCCGGCCAGCAGGCCGTTTTCCTTCGCCTGCTCAAGACCCTTCTCGACGCCGGGGATGAATTCCTTCGGCACGTTGCCGCCGACGATCTTCGACTCGAACGAATAGCCTTCGCCCGGCTCGGTCGGTTCGAACACCAGCTTGATGCGCGCGAACTGGCCGGAGCCGCCGGTCTGCTTCTTGTGGGTGTAGTCGATCTCCGCCTTGCGGCCGAGGGTCTCGCGATAGGCCACCTGCGGCGCGCCGATATTGGCGTCGACCTTGTAGGTGCGGCGCAGGATATCGATCTTGATGTCCAGGTGCAGCTCGCCCATGCCGCGCATGATGGTCTGGCCGCTCTCCTGGTCGGTGGAGACGCGGAAGGACGGGTCCTCGGCCTGCAGCTTGGCCAGGGCGACGCCCAGCTTTTCCTGGTCGGCCTTGGTCTTCGGCTCGACCGAGACCTCGATCACCGGATCGGGGAATTCCATCTTCTCCAGGATCACCGGCGACTTGGACGGATCGCACAGGGTGTCGCCCGTGCGGGTTTCCTTCAGGCCGGCCAGGGCGACGATGTCGCCGGCATAGGCTTCCTTGACGTCCTCGCGGTTGTTCGAGTGCATGAGCAGCATGCGGCCAACGCGCTCCTTGCGGTCGCGCGTCGAATTGACCAGGCCCATGCCGGTCTCGAGCTTGCCGGAATAGATGCGGCAGAAGGTGAGCGAGCCGACGAACGGGTCGTCCATGATCTTGAAGGCCAGCACCGACAGCGGCTCGTCATCCGACGGATGGCGCTCGACCTCCTCGCCGGTGCGATAGTCGATGCCCTTGGTCGGCGGGATGTCCACCGGCGACGGCAGGTAGTCGACCACCGCGTCGAGCAGCGGCTGCACGCCCTTGTTCTTGAAGGCCGAACCGCAGAGGATCGGATAGAAGGCGCCGGTCAGAACCGCCTTGCGCAGGCACGTCTTCAGCGTCTCCTCGGAGACCTCCTCGCCGTTGAGGTAGGCTTCCATCGCCTCGTCGTCGAGTTCGACGGCGTTCTCGACCATGTAGTGGCGCGCCTCGTCGCAGGCGTCCTTCATGTCGGCCGGGATCTCTTCGTCATGATACTTGGCGCCCAGGCCCTCGTCTTCCCAGACGACCGCCTTCATGCGCACCAGGTCGACCAGGCCGCGCAGCGACGCTTCCGAGCCGATCGGCAGCTGGATCGGCACGGCCTTGACGCCCAGCCGCTCGCGGATGGTGCGCACGCAGAATTCGAAGTCGGCGCCGATCTTGTCCATCTTGTTGACGAACACGATGCGCGGAACGTTGTAGCGGTCGGCCTGGCGCCAGACGGTCTCGGTCTGCGGCTCGACGCCCTGGTTGCCGTCGAGCACGGCGACGGCGCTGTCGAGCACGCGCAGCGAACGCTCGACCTCGATGGTGAAGTCCACGTGGCCGGGGGTGTCGATGATGTTCAGGCGCTTGCCGTTCCAATAGGCGGTGGTGGCGGCGGAGGTGATGGTGATCCCCCGCTCCTGCTCCTGCTCCATCCAGTCCATGGTCGCGGCGCCGTCGTGCACTTCGCCGATCTTATGGCTCTTGCCGGTGTAGTAGAGGATCCGCTCGGTGGTGGTGGTCTTGCCGGCGTCGATGTGGGCCATGATGCCGAAGTTGCGGTAGTCTTCGATTTTATGTTGGCGGGGCATGGCTGGATACGACTTTTCGGTTAGGCGGACGGGTTAGCGCGAGCGCGGGCGGTTTAGCTCAAACCGCCCGGTCACGAAAGGGTATGGGTCTTGGAAGCGCCTTAGATAGGCGCCTACCAGCGATAATGCGAGAAGGCGCGGTTGGCTTCGGCCATCTTGTGGGTGTCTTCGCGCTTCTTCACCGCCGTGCCGCGGTTGTTGGAGGCGTCCAGCAACTCGGCGGCCAGCTTTTCGGTCATGTTGTTCTCGCCGCGCTTGCGGGCGGCGGTGACCAGCCAGCGGATGGCCAGCGCGCGGCGCCGATCGGGGCGCACCTCGGTCGGCACCTGATAGGTGGCGCCGCCGACCCGGCGCGAGCGCACCTCGACGGACGGCGCGACGTTGTCGAGCGCGGCGTGGAAGGTCTCCAGCGGACCCTGGTCGCGGCGCTTGGCCTCCAGGATGTCGAAGGCGTCGTAGATGATGTTCTCGGCGACGGCCTTTTTGCCCTCGTGCATGACGTAGTTCATGAACTTGGTGACGATCAGGTCGTGGAACTTGGGATCGGGCAGGACTTCGCGTTTTTCAGCGCGGCGGCGGCGGGACATGACTGGTTTTCCTTACTTCGGCCGCTTGGCGCCATAGAGCGAACGGCGCTGGCGACGATCCTTCACCCCTTGGGTGTCGAGCACGCCGCGCAGGATGTGATAGCGCACGCCGGGAAGGTCCTTGACCCGACCGCCGCGAATCAGGACCACCGAGTGCTCCTGCAGATTGTGGCCCTCGCCCGGGATGTAGCACAGCGCCTCGATGCCGGTGGTCAGGCGCACCTTGGCGACCTTGCGCAGCGCCGAGTTCGGCTTCTTCGGCGTGGTCGTATAGACCCGGGTGCAGACGCCGCGCCGCTGCGGGCAGCCCTTCAGCGCCGGAACCTTGTTGCGCGAGGGCTTGGGATGCCGCGGCTTGCGGATAAGCTGGTTGATCGTGGGCATTCAGGTCTTTCGCTCGACAAAACGGGTTTTTCGAAAGCTGTCCGATAAACACGAAACGGCGCCGGGCGCATCGCTGCGATCCGGCGCGTCTGAAGGTCCTTTGCGGGACTTCCGGCCTATCGGGACCCGGGACATTCGCCCCGGCCCTCGAAAAGAGCGCGGAAAATAGGGAAACCAGCCGGAAAGGTCAAAGGGTTTGTCGGTGTTGCAGCCACGCCGCTCACATCGGCCATGACCCGCAGGCTGCACCCCCTCTGCTCCCTTCCCCCTCGATGGGGGAAGGGCGGGGGTTGGGGGTGTTCGCACGGAGCCGCCGAAGGGTGGGCGTTCGGGCGCCGACCCTATCCTTCCGTTCCTGGAGGGGGCGGAAGAAAGGAGCAGCCGGCGGAACTACACCCGCCGGAACGCCAGGTTCGCCACCCGGCCGGCGTTCGACGACAGGAGAAACCCGGTGATCCTGCCGTCCGCATCGCGCAGGAAGCGAATCTCGGCGGCGATGGGACCGACCTGCATCAGGTCTTCGCCCAGGCTGCGCAGGGTCAACGGCGGCGCCGACTCCCCGAATGCGATCGAAAGCCCGTCCGGGCCGGAGGCGACCCTGTAGATGGATTGCAGCTCGGGGCTTTCGTAGTCGCCGACACAGGCGGCCGCCGTTTCGGCTGGAACCGGCTCGCCGGTTGGCGGTTCCGGCGCTGGTGGCGTCGCCGCAGGCTCGCCCATCCGCTCCCCGATGAACACCTCCGCCACATCCATCGCCAGCTTCGAAGGGTCTGCCGCCCCGCTGTTGCTGAGCACGACCACGGAAAGGTTCTCGTCGGGAAAGGCCGTGAACTTGGTGCGATAGCCGGCCAGGCCGCCGGCGTGCTCGACGACCTTCAGGCCCCGGTATCGGCCGGGGGCCAGGCCCATCCCGTAGCCTGTCCCGTCGCCGTTCGTCCGCCTGGCCGCCACCGCCATCAGCGCCAGCGCCTCGGCGCCCACCACCGGCCGCTCGAAGTTCTTCATCCAGCGGCTCATGTCCTCGAGGCTGGAATACATGCCGCCGTCGCCGACCACGTCGAGCATGCTGTCCGAGACATGCCATTCGCCGCCGCGCAGCTCGTAGCCATGGGCCTTGTGCGGCACCGGCGTCGAGTGGTCATGCTGGAAGTGCGTGGCCGCCATGCCCAGCGGGCCGAAGATCCGCTCGCGGGCGAAGGCGTCCAGGGTCTGGCCGCTCACCCGCTGGACCAGGATCGACAGCAGCACGTAGCCGCTGTTGCTGTACATGAACTCGGCGCCGGGCTCGAAATTCAGACCCTCCTGGCGTGACAACAGACGCAGCACGCCGGCCTCGGTATAGACGTGCTCGGACGACAGGCCGGACAGATAGCCCAGCGCGAAATAGTCGCGCAGGCCGCTGGTGTGGGTCAGCAGCTGCCGGACGGTGATGTCGGCGGCGCAGTCGGGCAGCTCCGGAACGTGTGCGCGGACGAGGCCGTCCAGCTCGAGCCGGCCATCCTCGACCAGCAACAGGATCGCCAGCGCGGTGAACTGCTTGGAGACCGAGGCCATGTAGCAGGCCGACCGGGGCGTAAAGGCGACGCCCTGCTCCAGGTCGGCCATGCCGTAGCCCTTGGCGAACACCACCTCGCCGTCGCGCACCACGGCGGCCGCGCAGCCCGGCGAGGTTTCGCTGAACGCGCCGAACAGCGCGTCGATCTTGAGTTCGATCGCCGACATGCCCGGCCTGTCCCCCTTCGGCGCCGGGCCTCTGCTCCCCCAGCCTGATCTGGGAATAAACTAGTTTTGTTCAAGAATGGCGATGGCTGAACGGATCGGCCAAGTCTTGCCCTCGCGCCCCCCTCGGGGGCGCCACGTGACCTTTCCAGCCTTCAAGAGGGAAGACAGCCGCGCCCGCTATCTGGCGGCCTATGACGCCGCTTTGCGGGACTGGCCGGTCGCCCATGAGGATCTCGACCTGCCGCCGCTGGTGCTGCTTCCTACTCCCGCGCCTCGCGGTCGAGCATCAGCCAGCGGCGTGGCCAGCGCCAGCCGAGGGCGCGGACTTCGCTGGGCTTCAGCGCCAGCGCCTTGGCGGTCCTGGGCGACAGTTCGCCGACCGCGTGCACCGGCTCCAGGCCGCCGACCGGGCTGGTGGCCACCGGGCCGATCAGCAGCGCCTGGTCGATCGCCTTCCACTCGGCCTTGGCGCGGTCCTCGTGGCCGACGGCGAAGAAGTGGCGCAGGGCCACCGGCTCCCCGGCCAGCTCCACCATCACCCCGATCAGCCAGCCGCTCGCCATCGCTCAGGTCCCTATCACGCTCTCCACGCTCAGGCAGCCGGGTCGTGATAGTCTCGCCGGTGATCCAGCCCTCCCACCCGTGAAGGTCTCCCCCGTGTCGACCAAGCTCCTCGCCTCCCTGTTCGAACACAAGGCCTGGGCCAACCAGGAGATGTTCGCGGCCCTGCGCAAGGTTCCCGCCGATGCGAACCGGCGCGACATGGCGGTGATCCTGTTCACCCTCGACCACCTCTCGATCACCGACCAGATCTTCAAGGCCAACATCAGCGGTCAGAGCCACCTCTTCGAGGCCGTGGTCGCCAGGGCCATGCCGAATCTGGACGAGTTGGCCGAGACCGTGCGGGCGACCGACGCCTGGTATGTCGACTACGTGAAATCGGCGTCCGAGGCCGAACTCGGCGAGAGCGTCGCCTTCACCTTCGTCGCCGACGGCATGGCCGGCCGCATGACCCGCGAGGAGATGCTCGGCCACGTGCTAACCCACGGCGCCTCCCACCGCGGCGCGGTCGGCAAGATGCTGGAAATCATGCAGGTTCAGGGCCCGCCGGACATGTTCACCACCTTCGTGCATCGGCAACCGGCCTGAGCGGAGCCGGGCCGGACTCCGAACCCGATCGCGGGCGACGCCTGGAAAGGCGTGCGTGCCCCCATTTTCTCAAGGTAGGCTACAGCCGGGCTTGGCGGGGATGGCGCGGGCGATGGGGGAGCTGGAATCGCTGATCTCGAACGTCGTGGTGGTCGGCTGTGGTCACATCGGCCTGCCGCTCGCGCTGGCGCTCGGCGAAGCGGGCGCGAGCGTGCGCGGCGTGGAGATCGACCCGGCCCGGTTGGCCGCCCTGGCCGGCGGCCGGCTCGATCCGGACCACGAGGACATGTCGCGGCGTCTGCAAGGCGCCCTTGGCTCGGGCGCCCTCGCCTTCGCCGACGCGCCGGGCCGGTCGACCGCGCCCCGAACCTTCATCCTCACCGTGCCCACCCCCGTCGACGGCGAGCGGCGCTTTGTCCGCGGACCGCTGGATCGCGCCGTCGCGGCGGTGACCGCCGTGGCCAATGCGGGTGACCTGATCGTTGTCCGCTCGACCGTTCCCATCGGAACCACCCGCGCCCTGGCGGCCGGGGCGGCCGACGGACTGCTGTGGGCGGCCTGCCCGGACCGGTCGGTCGCCGGGCGCGCCTTCGCCGACCAGTTCGAAATCCCCCACCTCATCGGCGGACTGGACGACGCGGCCGACGCGGCCGCCAGATCGGTGTTTTCGATGCTGGGCGAGACCCGATCGGTCGCCTCGCCGGAGACGGCCGAGGCCGTGAAGCTGTTCGCCAACGCCCATCGTGACGTGGCGTTCGCCCTGGCCAATCAGTTCGCGTTGATCTGCGAGGCGACCGGCATCGATTTCGCCGAGGTGCGGGAGGCCGGCTCGCAGGGCTTCGCGCGCTTCTCGCTGGCGCGCGCCGGGCCCGTCGGCGGTCCGTGCCTGAGCAAGGACCTGTTCCTGCTGGCAGCGCCGCTCGAGCTCGCGCCGGTGGAGACTGATCTGCTGTGGTCGGCGCGCAACCTGAACGAAGGCCTGGCCCGCCGGCTGTGCGCCCGGGTCGCCGCCGATCTCGACGCATCGGGCGCGCCGCGCCGCGCCGCGGTGCTCGGCCTGGCGTTCAAGGGCCGGCCGGCGGTCAGCGATCGCGCCGACAGCTTCGGCGTGGCGATCGCCGCCGCGCTGGCGGCTTGCGACCCTCCGATCGCGGTGACCGCCTGGGATCCGGTCAGCGATCCGCCCGCCGGCCGCGCCGCCGCCCTGGCCGGCGCGAGCCTGGTCGTCCTCGCCAACGACCATCCGGCCCTGGCGGATCTGAGCGAGATCGCCCGGGCGGCGCCGGGCGCTGTCGTCTATGACCTTTGCGGGATTTCCGACCGCGGCTCGGCCGCCGGGCTGGCGCTGCGGGTGTTCGGCGACGGGACGGCGCGGCGATGAGGACCCGGGTGATCCAGTCCTATCGGGCGATCAACGTTCCGGCCTGGATCGAGCGTTGCCTGCAGAGCGTGCGGGCCTGGTCGGCGGCGCAGGGTTTCGACTACCAGCTGGTCGGAGACGAAGGCTTCCGGATCTGCGGTGAGGATTACCTGGCCAGCGTCGGCGACAACGTCCGGTCCATCACCAACCTCATGCGGCTGATCCTGGTCCGGCGGGCCCACGACGCCGGCTACGACCGGGCGATCTGGATCGACGCCGACATCCTGGTTTTCGCGCCCGAGCAGCTTCGCATCGACCTGGACAGCCGCTACGCCTTCGCCAGGGAAACCTGGATCGCCCGCCTCGACGGCCAGCGGTGGAGGGCGTTCACCGGCGTCAACAACAGCGTCTTCGCCTGCATGGCCGGCGAGCCGGACCTCGACTTCCTGATCGCCGCCACCCGCCACATCGCCGCCCACCGCCAGATCCACAGCAACTACCAGGTCGGCGGAGACCTGATCAAAGGCCTGCATCCCTGCCTCGACTTTCAGGTGCTCGACAATATCGGCATGTTCAGCGACGACATCGTCCTTGCCCTGGCGCGCGGCGAAAGCGCCATCCTGCACGCCCAGGCGCGCTTTCACGCCGCGCCGGTCTACGCCGCCAACATCTGCGCCAGCGCCAATTATCTGAACCCGGTTTCGGACGCCGAGGCCCTCCTGGCCATCGACGCGCTGGCCGGCACCCGCGGCGAGGTGGTCAACGCCTGGCTGTCGGAAGGCCCCCTCCAGGCCCAGACCTACCCCGGCATCACCACCTTCGCCCTGACGCAAGCCGGCCCGGGCGGCTGAGGGGTTGGGCCGGCGACTGCCGCCGCGGGTTAAACGGCGCCCATCATGCCAGGTTCACCCTCTTGCCGGCTCGGACCCGCGCCATCGGGCTCGAACATCGTTATAGGTAGCATTTAGCAAGGCCGCCGGCAGTCCGGCGACCGGTCACGGGAGCGGAGCCAGGTCTTGGCGGTCGGGAATGAGCTTGATGACGGTGAGTCGACGCCGGTCGCGTTTCCGGCTTCGGCTCGGCGTAAGGCGGCGCTGAAGATCGCCCCGGATCCGGCGTCGGCCGCGCCGCTTGAGGCGCCCTCGCCGGCCCTGTCGATTGTCGCGCCCTGCTACAATGAGCAGGAGACGCTCGACGCCTTCTGCGCGCGCATGCTGACCGCCGCGCGGGAAGCTTGCGAGGCCGATTTCGAGCTGATCCTGGTCAATGACGGCTCGCGCGATGGGACCTGGGCGCTGATCGAGGCGCAGGCGCGGGCCTGCCCCAACGTCGTCGGCGTCAACCTGGCGCGCAACCATGGCCACCAGCTGGCGGTGACGGCGGGCCTCGGCCTGGCGCGTGGGCAGCGGGTGATGATCATCGACGCCGACCTGCAGGACCCGCCTGAGCTGCTCAGCCAGATGATGCGGCGCATGGATGAGGGCTGCGACGTGGTCTATGGCCGCCGCCGCGAGCGCGCCCGCGAAAGCCGTTTCAAGCTGGCCAGCGCCAGCGTCTTCTACCGGCTGCTGCGGGTCATCGCCGAGGTCGACATTCCGCAGGACACCGGCGATTTCCGCCTGATGTCGCGGCGCATCGTCGAGCGGCTGAACGCCATGCCGGAACAGGACCGCTTCCTACGCGGCATGATCGCCTGGCTGGGCGGCAAGCAGGTCGAGCTGCTCTACGACCGCGCCCCGCGCCACGCCGGCGCCACCCACTATACCCTGGCCAAGATGCTGCGGCTGGCGCTCGACGGCCTGACCAGCTTTTCCACCGCGCCGCTCAGGCTGGCGGGCCTGCTCAGCCTGTTCGGCGTGCTGGTGGCGTTTGCGTTGGCGATCTATGCGGTGGTCGGGTTCGCCCTTGGGCAGGCGACGCCGGGCTGGACCAGCCTGGCGCTGATCCTGGTGTTCTTCTCGACCGCCCAACTGCTCTGCCTGACCATCGTCGGCGAATACCTAGGCCGCATCTATATGCAGGGCAAACGCCGCCCGCTCTATCTGGTCGACGAGATCGTCACCCATTATCCGTCCGACAACGAGCCGGGAGCCTGATGCCGTGGACGTCGCCGAATTCGACCGGTTCGCCGAGGAATATCTCGAGACCCACGCCAGGAACATCGCCGTCAGCGGCGAGAGCCCGGAGTATTTCGCACGCTACAAGATCGATGAGATTCGCCGCGTCTGGGCCAGGCGCGGCCGGCCCAGTCCACGGACCATCCTCGATTTCGGCTCCGGCATCGGCAACTCCGTGCCCCACTTCCGTCGCAGCTTCCCCGACGCGGACATCATCGCCCTTGACGTCTCGGACAAGAGCCTGGCCATCGCCGAGCGGCGGTTCGCCGGCATGGCGCGCTACGAACTCTATGCCGGAGGGGGCCCGGTCGCGCCTGACGGCGCCGTCGACCTGGCCTTTTCGGCATGCGTCTTCCACCACATCGACGCCGGCGAACATGTCGAACTGCTGCGGCGCCTGCGCCAGTGCCTGTCGCCGAGCGGAGCGTTGGTGATTTTCGAGCACAACCCGATCAATCCGGTCACCCAGCACATTGTCGCGACCTGCGAGTTCGACGAGCACGCCGTGCTGATACCGGCCGGTGTCTTGAAACGGCGGCTCCGCGACGCCGGCTTCGCCAAGGTCGAGATCGCCTATACCGGCTTCTTTCCCGGCCGGCTGGCGCGGTTGCGACCGCTCGAGCCCTATATGAAACGCCTTCCGATCGGGGCGCAGTACTACGTGCTCGGCCATGCGTGAGGCGGTCGGCCTGATCGCGCGTTTCGGCTTGGCGGGCCTGGTCAACACCGCTGTCGGCTTCGGCGTCGTGGTGGTGCTTGATCCGGTTCTGGGCGTCGCTCCCGCCCTGGCCAATGCGGCGGCCTATGCGGTGGGGATGGCGGTCAGCTTCATGCTCAACCGCAGCTTCGTCTTCCGCAGCCAGAGCGGGCTGTCGGCGTCCGGACTGCGCTACCTGGTCGCGGCGGCCGGCGCCTTTGTGCTGAACCAGATCGTCTTGCACGTCGCCGGAGCCTTGCTTGGCGCCGGCGCCGCCTTGCGCCTGACGGCGCAGCTGATGGGCATGGCGACCTACACGGTCGCCATGTTTACGCTTTGCCGGGCGTGGGTGTTCAGGATGCCGATCCGCGCGCCCGCGGCCTGACGAACGTCAAACCACCGACGCGGCGGGAGCCGCGGGGGCGTTCAAGTGAGTTAACCTTTCGGCGCTACCTACTCGGGCCATGGGATCGGGTCAGGGTTTGAAGGGCGGCCTATCAGATCGGCGATCGCCGTTCGGCCCGGTAAGACCGAGTAGGGACCGGTGGCCTGTCCTGAGCCTGTTGTTCATATGGCTTTGTCTCGTCGTTCTGGGCGTCTCGCACCATGTGTTCTGGCGTGACGAAGTGCGCGCGCTGTCCCTGGCCCTGCAGGGCGACAGCCCCGTAGGCTTCTTCAAAGCCATCCATGGCGAAGGCCACCCCGCCGTCTGGTTCGTACTCTTGCGGAGCGCCTATGCGATTTTCAGGCGACCACAAGTGTTGCCCGCGCTGGCCTTGGTCGTCGCCATAGCCTCGATGCTGATTTTGGCGCTGCGGTCACCATTCAAGTGGCCGCTCATCGGCCTCATCCTGTTCTCCCACTTCGCGCTGTTCGAATACTCCGTCACCGCCCGCAACTACGGCATCTCGATGCTGTTGGTGTTTGCGTTCGCGGCGCTCTACCCGACCCACCGCCGGCGGGGCGTCGTCTTGGGCGGGCTGCTGTTTTTGCTGGCCAACTGCAACGTGCACTCGGTGATTCTCGCCGGTGGATTTCTGTTGCTCTGGTTTATCGACCTGCTGCAGGAGAACGGTCTGAAGTGGACCGCCGCCTTCAGGACCTTTGCATTGAATGCGGCGATCGCGGCCCTGGGTGTCGTCGCGTGCGCGCTGACGGTGTTCCCGACCTACAATGACGCCGGCGTCGCCACCGCCCCCCTTTCCCAGGCGATCCCCGCGGCGATCAAAACCATAATGGATCCCGCTTCACAGTTCGACGAGCTTGGCGTTCCGCGCCCCGTCATCGCCAGCCTTCCCCCCCAAGCGATCGGGCTGGCCTTGGCCGCCCAGGCTGTGTTGTCGATGCTGTTGTTTGCGGCAACCGCTGGCTTGATCCGCCGCCCCGGCGCATTCGTCGCCGCGCTGGCCTCGCTGATTGGCCTGGCGCTGCTGTTCGCTTTCGGCGTCGAGGGTGGATATCGCCACCAGGCGCTCTGGCTGGTGTTTCTGATCGCGCTGTATTGGATCCACGCCGACCCACGCGGGCGACTGGCGCGGCCGGCGGCGGCGCAAGCCGTAGAAGGCGGCTTCCTGATAAGGCGCGCTGGCTATTTCGCCTTTGTCGCGCTCCTGTCGATTCAGGCCATCGTCGGGCTGTTTGACGTCTTCGACGCCGTGCATCCGGGCAATCCGTGGAGCCGCAGCCGCGATCTGGCGCAACTGGTTGAAGGTCGCCCCGACCTGCGCCAGGCGGTGGTGATCGCCGACCCGGACTACCTCGTCGAGCCGTTGGCCTACTACGTCTCAAATCCCCTCTTTCTGATGCGTGAGCACCGCTTCGGCGCGGTGGTCAGGTTCACCAAGCATGCGCAGCTCACCCTCAGCCTTGCCGACGTTCTCGCGAACGCTCGGTGGCTGCATGCGCAGACCGGCCGGCCGGTGGTGATCCTGCTGCAAAACAGGCTCGACCAGATCGCGCCGAACACACCGATCAAGGAAGGCTATGACTGGGTATTCAGCGCCACGCCCGGCCAGATCCACGACTTCGAGGCCGCGACGATCCGCCTGGCGCGCCTGGGGCCGGCGATCACCGACGAGACCTTCGACGCATACCAACTCCGTTAACGGCGCAGGGTGGATAGTAAGCCGACGCCAATATTGAACGAACAGGTATCGGGATGACCACTGCGGCCAATCACGCGACGCCCGGCGGCTTTAGCGACTATGTCCGGATCGCCCGGATCGACCACAGCGTAAAGCACGTCTTTATCGTCCCGGGCATCGTCCTCGCCTGCCTGCTTCGCGGCGTCCACACGCCTGCCCTGCCGCTCTCGATCATGCTCGGCCTGGTCTGCGCCGTCTGCTGCGCTTCGGCCAACTACGTGATCAATGAATGGCTGGACCGGGACTTCGACCGGCACCATCCCACAAAGTCGGCGCGTGCGGCCGTGCAACGGGTGCTGAGCGGCCGCTGGGTGCTGGCCGAGTGGATCATCCTGGCCACGGTCGGCTTGGCCTGCGCTCGCCTGACCAGCAACAGCATGGTCATGGCGGCCGATCTCTTTCTGCTGCAGGGGATCGTCTACAATGTTCGCCCGATGCGGCTGAAGGACCAGCCTTATCTGGACGTGATCTCGGAGTCGGTGAACAATCCGCTGCGGCTGATGATCGGCTGGGCGATGATCGACCCGACCACCCTGCCGCCCTCGTCGGTTCTGCTGGCCTGCTGGCTCGGCGGGGCGTTTCTGATGGCCGCCAAGCGGCTCTCGGAGTATCGCGAGGTTGTCGGCGCCCAAGGACGCGATCTGCTGATCCGTTACCGGGCCAGCTTCGCCGGCTACAGCGAAGAGACGCTCATCGTCTCATGCTTTGTCTACGCCCTGCTCTCCAGCTTTTTCCTGGCGGTGTTCCTGATCAAATATCGCGTCGAGTATCTGCTGCTGCTGCCGATCGTTGTCGTGCTGTTTGGCCATTACCTGCTGATGTCCTTGAGACCGGGTTCCGCCGCACAGGCGCCAGAGAAGCTCTATCGCGAGCGTGGCCTGATCGGACTGGTCATCCTCTTTGCGGTGGTGTTCGGCGTCGCCACAATCATCGACCTGCCCGCGATGCACGTGTTCACCAATCAGCGCTACATCACCCTGCCCTAGGCGGCGACGACGACGCGACGGCCGCGCAATCAGCCATGTTGGTCAACGATCGGCCGCGCGCCAGAGTCCAGCGATGGTAGCTGGGATCACACGTGACCAGCACCTCGCCAGCGGCCAGAGCCAGGGGCTTGTCCGGGTCCTGGATGCGGATATCCATGCCCCGGCCGGCCCAAATCAGCGAATAGAACCGCCGTTGCGGCGAATAATCGACTAAGCCATCGTTGTTGTAGACGCCGCCATCCAGGGTGGCGACGCGGCGGACGCCCTGGCGGTCCAACTGCGCGAAAACCTCGCCGTAGAGGCCCTGCGAATTGAGCTCGTGCGGCGGGATCAGGGACAGCTTCTGCACCAGGCCGGCGGCGATCATGTAGAGGGCCAGCACGATGACGATCAGCTTGGCCTCCCCCGCCGCGCGGCCGGGCTCGTGCGGAATCATCTGCAAGAGGCGGTGGACGACGATGGCCAAGGCGATCGAGACGATCGGGTAGATCGGCACGATGTACCAGTAGATCTTCGTGCGACTGAGACTGAAGACCAACAGCAAGGTGACGACGACGAAGCCGGCATAGGTCAGGAAGGCGGCGGAACGGGTCGGCATCCAGCGCAGGAACGGTGCGATCAGCAGCAAGAGTAGCAGCGGGCCGAGTGAGAAGAGTTCGATCACCCACTGCAGGTAATAGTAGGGCGGCTGCTGGTGGCCGTTCATGCCGTGCAGGTAGCGATAGCCCAGCTCGTTATAGCGGACGGCGGCCAGATAGCCGGGCGCGGCACGCTCGCGCAGCAGGTAGTAGCCGCCGACCAGGACGACCACGATCAGGCCGGCCAGGGCGTACCAGGGCGTCTGGAACAGGCGCGGCCAGCGGCCCCTGACCACCACATAGGCGAAGGCCCCGACACCGGGCGCGAGGCCGGCTATCCCTTTGGTCAGGCAGGCGCAGGCGACCAGCACGCCGCAGAGCAGAACCCGCCCGGCGTCGGCGCGCCTTTCGTGCAGCACCTCGAACAGCAGCAGCAGATAGGCGCTGGTAAAGAAGCACAGCAGCGTGTCGTAGTCGCCGGACTGGGCCGCGTGCTCGCCGAAATACCCCTGGCTGAACACCAGCGCCGCCGCCGCGCCGACGGTGACGAACCGTGAGCGCGAGAGCCGCCAGCTGAACCGCATGATCAGCCCGACCGTCGCCAGAGCGGCCAGCAACGAGGGTAGCCGAAGCGCCCATTCGCTCGGCCCGAAGAGGCGTAACGAGCCGGCCTCCAGCCAGATCAGCAGTGGCGGCTTGGTGTTCCACAGGTCCGGCTGGAAGCCGTAGGTGGTGATCAGGCTGAAGCCCCGCCGGCTCATCTCCAGGGCGTTCACCGCCAGGCGCGATTCGTCCCAGAGCACGATCGGATGGGCGGCGATGTCGAAGCCCAGGAAGACCGCCGCGACGACCAGGAAACCGGCCGTCCAGGGCCACAGCCGCGGGTGCCGGGGTTCAGCGTCTGTGCTAAGCGATAAACGGATCGGCTGCACCCCTTCGCAAAAGCCTGCTTTCCTGGCCCGATTCCCCACCGGCGGACGACCGCATGATAGCCGGGAGCCTTCAAAAACGGGCGCACGGAATCAAGTTCAGCCGCGAATGCGACTAAGCCGCCGTTTACCGGTGCGGCGTAGGACTCGCGACGTGAAGCGGCCCAACCTTGATAATCTCCGGATCGGCCTGATCGCCGCAAGTCTGAGCGCGATCGGGCGGACGCTGCTGGCCGCGGCGATGCTGATGTGGCCGTTGCTGGTCGCCACCCGGCCGACCGAGTTCTTCGACACCGGTCAGTACTGGTGGCGAGGCCGGATGATCGTCGTCGATGCCCTCGGGCTCGACCGGGATGCGCCCAGCCCCTACCACCAGCGCATCGGGCCGATGCCGGTGGTGCACGGTTTTGTGCAGACGCAAGCCAGCATACCCAGCTACATCGGCGCCCGCTCGCCGACCTTCAGCATCTTCGTCTTCCTGACCCAGCAGCTGGGCACGCTCTGGCTGACTGCGGCGGTCGAGGCGCTGGCGACCGCCGCGATCTTCTACATCGTCTGGCGGGCCGCGGTGCCGAAGGCGGCGAGATGGACCTATTTGGCCCTGATGGCCGTGCTGGCGGCGCTGACCAGCCTAGCCTTCTTCGCCAGCTTCGCCATGCCGGACGTGTTCGCCGGATTGGGCGTTCTGATCATGGTCGCGCTGGTGCTGCATTGGGACCGGTTAGGACGGCAGACCAGACTTGGGCTGCTCGGTCTTCTGGCCGTCTCGCTGAGCTTCGCCAGCTCTCACCTGTTGCTGGCGATCCTGCTGCTGCCGGTCGCGGCGCTGCTGCTCCGGCGACTGGGCGCGTCCTGGCGCACGACCCTCGTGCGCACGGCGGCGCTGGTCGCGGCGATCGGTGCCGCGGGCCTGTGCGCGATCCTGATCGACAACAGCGCGCACGCCCTGACCGGCATCGAAACCGGTGCCCCGCCTTTCCTCACAGCCCGGCTCCTCGCCGACGGGCCAGGGCGGACCTATCTGCGCCGGGCGTGCGCGCGCCAGTCGCCCTATTTCCTCTGCCGCTTCAAGGCGCTGCCCCTGGACAACTCCCAGGACATCCTCTGGTCGCAGCAATCGGACAGTAGCGTCTTCACTGTCTCCAGTGTGCCCGACCGGTTCAAGCTGGAGGCGGAACAGGGCCGGTTCGTCCGGGACGTGATCCTGGCCGATCCACTGGGCGTCGCCTGGGCCGCACTTCGCGATTTCACCCAGCAACTCGGCCTGTTCGCGGTCATCGAGCCGCTGAGAGATCCTTGCGCCATGAAGCCGACCGAGCGCTGGAGCGGCGATTTCCTGCACGTCTTGATCGTCGATGCGGACCGCTGCGGCCCCGGCCAGACCCCGCTGATGCCGCGGCGGTTGCTGCTCGGCCTGCACAGTGTCGTGCTGATGCTTTCCGCCTATGCCCTCTGGCGCCTGGCGCACGCCCGGCGGACGCCGCCCGGACTAAGGTCAGGCGGGCCCGATGCGCTGGACGACGTCGACCGCCTCTTAGCCGCTACGAGCCTGACCGTGGCGGCGATCGTGCTGAACGCGGCGATCTGCGGCGCGCTTTCCGGGCCCTTTCCACGCTATGAGGCGCGGCTGATCTGGCTGCTCCCGACGCTGGTGCTGCTGGCCGGCTCGAGCCTTGCCGAGCCGGCCCTGGCGCGCGTTCGCGGAAGCTTGTCTCGAACAGCACCGGCGAAATCGGCTATGGGATGACCTAGCATCGAGAAACGCGCCGCGGCTGGCGACTCCCGGCCACGGTTAAGCCATTATCCGTATCCGCCGTCCCGGCCATCCCGAAAGGGGGCGCAATGCCGAGCGCCAGAGTTACACGCAGGCAGCGCACGCTTGGCGCGGTAAGCTCGGCGGCCTTCCACATCCTCATCCTGATCGGGCTGGCGTTCGAACTCGACAAGCCGATCAACGTGGTCGAGCAGCCGCCGATCCAGGTGACCCTGGCGCCGCCGCTGGAGGAGCCGCCGCCGAAGCCGATTCCGATCATCCCGCCGCGACCGACGCCCGCGCCGGTGAAAAAGCTCGAGCCGGAAAAGCCCACCCCGGTCGTGCCGCCCAAGCCGGTTCAGGCTCAGGTGCAGCCGGCCCAGCCCGCCAAGCCGCAGCAGGCGCCGCTACAGCCCGCGCCGGCGGCGGCGGCGCCGACCCCGGTCACCACCCCGGCGCCGCAGAAGGCGCCCACCGTGCGGGTCAAGTCGCCGACGCCGGTCGCCCATGCCGCCCCCGCGGCCGCGCCGACGCCGATCGCCCACGCCACCCCGAGCCTGGTCCAGTCGCCGCTGGCGCCCGTGCTGCTGCCGCCGGCGCCGCAAGCGTCCGCCACATCCCAGGCGCCGTCGGCGTCCTCGATCTCCTCGGCGCCCTCGGCGGCCGCCGCCGCGGCCGCGGCCGGATCGAACGGATTGCGCAACGCCCTGCGGCTCGGCTTTGGCTGCGCCCATCCGGACGCGGTGAGCCTGACGGCGGCGGAACGCGCCACCTGCAATCGCGCCGCGGCGGCGCGAGGCGGACCGGGCTTCACCGTGCAGCCGCCGGACTACATCCTGCGCGAAGGGCGGGCCAACGAGGCCCGGCGCGAGTACACCACCACCAACAGCGATCAGAACTATCCTGGCCTGCGCTGCGCGGCAGGCCGGGATTGCGAGCCGGCCAAGCCGACGCCCTCGCCCGATCCGATCAACGACACCTGCCCCTACCTGCGCTGCAACATGGGCAGCGTCAGGTAGGGTTTCCGCAAGGCGCCGCTACTCGGCGGGCGTCGCCTCGGCCTCGGCCGCGGCGGCGATTTCCGCCGGCAGCTGTTCCTCGATCACGTCCACCGCGCGGCTGGCGGCGAGCGCCTCGTCGCGCTTGGTGGCGATGCGCTGCAGGCCGCGCAGATAGGCGCCGGTGCCCGCCGGGATGAGCCGGCCGACGATGACGTTCTCCTTCAGGCCTTCCAGCGTATCGATCTTGCCCTGCACCGACGCCTCGGTCAGCACCCGGGTGGTCTCCTGGAAGGAGGCCGCCGAGAAGAAGCTGCGGGTCTGCAGGGAGGCCTTGGTGATCCCCAGCAGCACCGGCTGGGTGATCGCCGGCCGGCCCTTGCGGGCCTCGACCTTGGCGCTCTCGATGTCGAAGTCGGGCTTGTCCATCTGGTCGCCCTTGATCAGGCCGGTGTCGCCTGGCTCGAGGATCTCGACCTTCTGCAGCATCTGGCGAACGATCGTCTCGATGTGCTTGTCGTTGATCGGCACGCCCTGCAGCCGGTAGACCTCCTGGATCTCGTTGACCAGGAACTCGGCCAGCGCCTCGATGCCCTGGATGCGCAGGATATCGTGCGGGTCGGGATTGCCGTCGATGATGTACTCGCCCTTGCGGATCACGTCGCCGTCGTGGACGGCGATGTGCTTGCCCTTCGGGATCAGGAACTCGACGGGTTCGCCGCCGTCCTCCGGGGTGATCTTGATGCGGCGCTTGTTCTTGTAGTCGCGGCCGAATTCGACCCGGCCGTCCATCTCGGCGATGACGGCGCAGTCCTTCGGACGGCGAGCCTCGAACAGTTCCGCCACCCGCGGCAGACCGCCGGTGATGTCGCGGGTCTTGGCGCTTTCGGTGGGGATCCGCGCCAGCACGTCGCCGGGCTTCACCTCGTCGCCGTCGCCGACCGAGAGGATGGCCCCGACGGGCAGCAGGTTGCGCGCCTCCCCGCCGTTGGCCAGCCGCTTGTAGCCGCCGTCATTGTCCAGCACCGCCATGGCCGGACGCAGATCCGCGCCGCGCGGGCTGGCGCGCCAGTCGATGATCACCCGGTTGGAGATGCCGGTGGCTTCGTCGGCCTCGTCGCGGACGGAGAGCCCGTCGACCAGGTCTTCGAACCGCACCTTGCCGCCCACCTCGGTGATGATCGGGGTGGTGTACGGGTCCCACTCGGCGATGCGTTCGCCGCGCGTGACCTTCTGGCCGTCCTTCACCCGCAGGCGCGCCCCATAGGGCGGCTTGTAGGATTCGCGGTCCTTGCCGTCGACCTGGATCACCACCTGGGTGTTGCGGCTCATGACGATCAGCGCCCCGTCCGCCGCGGTGACGGTCGGGCCGGTGACCTTGGCCACACCCTCGCTGCCGCTCTCGAAGAACGACTGCTCGGCGACTTGGGCGGTGCCGCCGATGTGGAAGGTCCGCATGGTCAGCTGGGTGCCGGGTTCGCCGATGGATTGGGCGGCGATGACGCCGACCGCTTCACCGATGTTCACCGGCGTGCCGCGCGCCAGGTCGCGGCCGTAGCAGGCGCCGCAGATGCCGACCTTGGCTTCGCAGGTCAGCGAGGAGCGCACCTTCACCGACATGACGCCGGCGTTGTCGATCAGCTCGATCTGCGACTCGTCCAGATAGGTGTCGGCGGGGATGATCACCTCGCCGGTGCCCGGATCCTTGATGTCCTCGGCCGCGGAACGGCCCAGCACCCGCTGGCCGAGCGAGACCAGCACGTCGCCGCCTTCGACCACGGCGTGCAGGGTGATGCCCCGCGTGGTGCCGCAGTCTTCCTCGGTGATGATGCAGTCCTGCGCCACGTCCACCAGGCGGCGGGTCAGATAGCCCGAGTTCGCCGTCTTCAAGGCGGTGTCGGCCAGGCCCTTGCGGGCGCCGTGGGTGGAGTTGAAGTACTCCAGCACGGTCAGGCCTTCCTTGAAGTTGGAGATGATCGGCGTTTCGATGATCTCGCCGGACGGCTTGGCCATCAGGCCGCGCATGCCGCCGAGCTGCTTCATCTGGGCCTGGCTGCCCCGGGCGCCGGAGTGGGCCATCATGTAGATCGAGTTGGTGTCGATCTCGCGCCCGTCCGGACCGATCTTGGGGGTCGAGATCTCGGCCATCATTTCGTCGGCCACGCGGTCGGTGGCCTTGGCCCAGGCGTCGACCACCTTGTTGTACTTCTCGCCGCGGGTGATCAGGCCGTCGGCGTATTGCTGCTCGTATTCGGCCGTCAGCTTGCGGGTCTCCTCGACCAGCACCTTCTTGCGCTCGGGGATGACGATGTCGTCCTTGCCGAACGAGATGCCGGCCTTGGCCGCCTCGCGGAAGCCCAGGCCCATGATCTGGTCGGCGAAGATCACCGTCGCCTTCTGACCGCAGTGCCGGTAGACGGCGTCGATCAGGTTGGCGATCTCCTTCTTGGTCAGCGCCTTGGCGACCAGCCGGTGGCCGATCTGCGGGTGGTGCGGCAAGAGCGCCGCGATCTTCATCCGGCCGGGCGTGGTCTCGATCACCTTGGTGGTGACGACGCCGTTCTCGTCCGACTCCGCATAGCGGGCGCGGATCTTGGAGTGCAGCGTCACGACGCCGGCGTCCAGCGCCGCCTCGATCTCGCCGATGTCGCCGAAGGCCTTGCCCTGGCCGGGCTCGTTATCCTTGGCCAGCGACAGGTGATAGAGGCCCAGCACCATGTCCTGCGAGGGCACGATGATCGGCCGGCCGTTGGCGGGCGACAGGATGTTGTTGGTCGACATCATCAGCACGCGCGCTTCAAGCTGCGCCTCGAGGCTCAGCGGGACGTGCACGGCCATCTGGTCGCCGTCGAAGTCGGCGTTGAAGGCGGCGCAGACCAGCGGGTGCAGCTGGATGGCCTTGCCCTCGATCAGCCGCGGCTCGAACGCCTGGATGCCCAGGCGGTGCAGGGTCGGGGCGCGGTTGAGCAGGACCGGGTGCTCGCGGATGACCTCTTCGAGGACGTCCCACACCTGCGGCTGCTCACGCTCGACCATGCGCTTGGACTGCTTGACGGTGCCGGACAGGCCCTTGGCGTCGAGGCGCGCATAGATGAACGGCTTGAACAGTTCCAGAGCCATCTTCTTCGGGATGCCGCACTCGTGCAGCTTCAGTTCCGGACCGACGGTGATAACCGAACGACCCGAATAGTCGACGCGCTTGCCGAGCAGGTTCTGGCGGAACCGGCCCTGCTTGCCCTTGAGCATGT
>DATAYM010000018.1:0-8807 GCA_036272595.1 Caulobacteraceae bacterium | reverse complement strand
CTCCGGCGCTTTCGGCTCCCACGCCGAGCTTCGCGCCGTGGCCGCGCGCAGCTGCTGGGTCGTGCCCGACGGTTTCGACGTCAAGCTGGCCGCGCCGATCCCGGTCACCTTCGGGACCGCGGACGACTGCCTGTTCGAGTTCGGCCACCTGAAGGCCGGCCAGACCGTGCTGGTCCAGGCCGGCGGCTCCGGCGTCGGCACCGCCGCCATCCAGCTGGCCAAGCGCGCCGGCGCGACGGTGATCGCCACCGCCTCCAGCGACGAGAAGCTGGAGCGGCTGCGCGAGCTCGGCATGGACCACGGCGTCAACTACGTCACCCACAAGGTGCCGCAGGAGGTGATGCGCCTGACCGACAACAAGGGCGTCAACCTGGTGGTCGATTCGGTCGGCGGCTCGACCCTGCAGGGTTCGATCCTCAGCCTCGGCTATCGCGGCCGGGTCTCCATGGTCGGCGCGGCGGGCCGCGAGCCGATGAACGTGGACGTCTCCAGCCTGATGGGCGGCAACCGCACCCTGCAGGGCGTCTTCCTGGGCGCCGAGATCGCCACCGACCGGGCGCACGACAACATCCAGCGGCTGATCGACGAGGCGGCCCGCGGCGAACTGAAGGTGGTCATCGACCGCACCTTCCCGCTGTCCGAGGCCGCGGCCGCCCACGCCTATATCGAGTCCCGCCAGGCGGTCGGCCGAGTCTTGCTGATCCCCTAGACAACCCTTTGTAAGATAAGGCGTTAACGGCCGTTAACCTTTGATTAACCATGCCGGCGCACCGTCCGGATGTCTTCCTGAAGACACCCCACCACACCACTTCACGAGCCCGGCCCCCGCCGGGCTCTTTTTTTTGGGCCGCGGGCCGGACAAGCCGGGCCATGGCGAAGAGATATGGCTGCCGCCCCACCCCCAGCTTGATTGAAAACCGCCCCCGGCGTATAGCCGCCGTCCTTCGGCTATTCCTCGGTAGCTCAGTTGGTAGAGCAGTCGGCTGTTAACCGACTTGTCGCAGGTTCGAGTCCTGCCCGGGGAGCCAAGCTTTGCCGTAGGCTCAGCGTCGGTCCTCTCCGAAATCTGCGACGCGACCTACCGCCGAAAGGGGCGAACGCGGTCCAGGTCGTTGCGCAGCGTCGTAGCGGCGACCGCGCCCTCGCCCACGGCGTGGCTGATCTGATCGAGCCCCATCACCACATCGCCAGCCGCATAGAGGCCCGGCGCCGACGTGCGCTGGTGTGCATCCACCTTGATGCAGCCTTCACCGGTGACTTCGGCCCCCAATCCGATCGCGAGAGCGTTGTGCGCGCTGGACCCAAGCGCCGGATAGACCGCCTCGAAGATCTCGCGGCGACCGCCGACGGACAGCGCCAGACCCTCGTCCAACAGCTCGAAGTCGCCTGGAGGCCCGTCGACGGCGAGCACCCCGGCTTCGCGAAGGCTGAGCCGCTGGGCGGCGGCGAGCTCATGGGAATCGCCAGGCGCGACAAGGGTCACGCGCTCTGTAAACGAGCGAAGGAACAGCGCCTCCCTGACCCCGTGCGCTCCGCTCCCGATCACGGCCACATTCTGATCCGTCACCTCAAACCCGTCACAGACTGGACAGTACCGCAAACGGCCGGCCGCGAGGGCGGCTGCATGCAGCGCCGGGTCGATCGGCGGACGGTGGTTCGAAACCCCGGTGGCGAGAATGACCGCCCGGGCTCGGGTGACGCCGCCCGCCGCGGCCGCCTCGAACCCGTCCTGGACGGGCGAGACTGAATCGACCTGTGCTTCCTCAAGACAGACGCCGAACTCGAGCGCATGGCGGCGCATGCGGTCGAGCAGGTCCGGACCTGAGATCCCGCCCGGGAATCCTGACTGGTTGCGCGTGCAGGGGATGAGCGCCGCCCGGCTTGAGCCGGCGTCGATGACCTTCACCTTCATGCGAAAGCGCGCGGCGTAGATCGCCGCTGTCAGGCCAGCGGGGCCGCCGCCGACGATCAGGCAGTCGAACTGGGTGGACACCATCTGCCGATCGCGAGAGGGGCTGGGGACAACCCGATCATCCACGCGATGTCCGCGCCGTGCAAGCCGGGCGGGCCCGGCCGAGCCACGGCTATCCTGCCTTTCCGCTTTTCTCTACCCTGGTCCCCACCTCGCAGCAGCGGTTGATTCAAGCTTGTCCGGATCGGAAAGCGCCTTGGCGCGCGCCCAACGCAACTCCAGGCCGCGATATGCCATCGTCGGCACGGGCGCGCGGTCGTACCTCTACCTGCAGGCGCTGCTCGGCGAGCACGCCGAGGATGGCGAACTGGTCGGGGTGTGTGAGCTCAATCCTGGCCGGCTGCGGCGCGCGGCGAGCTTCGCCGCCGATGGCGGCGTTCCGGTCCCGATGTTCGAGCCCGCCGAGTTCAAGCGGATGCTGCGGGAGACCGGCGCCGAGCGGCTGATCGTCACCACGCCCGACTTCACCCATGCGGACTACATCGTCGCCGCGCTCGAGGCGGGCGTGGACGTGGTCACCGAAAAGCCGCTGACCATCGACGCCGACTCCTGCCGCCGCATCTTCGCCGCCCGCGAGGCCAGCGCACGCTCGGTGCGGGTGATGTTCAACTACCGCTATTCGCCGCCGCGCACCCTGGTGAAGCAGGTCCTGATGTCGGGGATCATCGGGGCGGTGACGGCGGTGGATTTCGAGTGGCGGCTCGATACCCACCACGGCGCCGACTATTTCCGCCGCTGGCACCGCAACAAGGCCAATTCCGGCGGCCTGCTGGTGCACAAGGCGACGCACCATTTCGACCTGATCAACTGGTGGCTGGGATCGACAGCGCGCGGGGTGAACGCCCGCGGCCGCCGGGTCTTCTACCGGCCGGAGACCGCCGACGCGCTGGGTCTCGCCGGCCGTGGCGTCCGGTGCTCGGCCTGCCCGGTGTTCGACGCCTGCAAGGTCAGGCTGGACGTGGCGGCCAGCCGCTCCCTGACCGCGCTCTACGCGGCCAACGAGGGGTACGACGGCTATTTCCGCGACCGCTGCGTCTTCAGCCCCGAGATCGACATCGAAGACACCATGCAGGCGCTGATCGAGTACGAGAACGGCATCGTCGTGAACTATCTGCTGACCGCCTATGACGCCGCCGAGGGCTATCGCGTCGTCTTCCACGGCGAGCGCGGGGTGCTGACCCTGGAGACCATCGAGCGCGCCTATGTCCGGGAAGACGGACGCCTGGTGCGGCCGGCGCTGCCCGAGACGTCGAGCGTGGTCGTGCAGCCGCTGTTCGGCAAACCCCATCGCCTGGTCATCCCCGAGGCGGAGGGATCCCATGGCGGCGGCGATCGGGTGATGCTGGCCGACCTGTTCGGGCCGGCCGGCGAAGACCCGTTCGGCCGCGCCGCCGACGAACGCAGCGGCGCCTGGTCGGCGCTTGTCGGCATCGCCGCCAACGCCTCGATCGCCTCCGGCGCGGAGATCAGGATGAGCGAGCTGGCCGCCGACATCCCGCGCCCGCCGCCGGCCGCGGCGCCGTTCGGTCCCGCGCGGCCAGGGGCGAGCTTCGATCCCGCCGCCTACCCGTTCCTCGCCGGCGCCACGATCATGGAGGCGACATGACCGTCGAAGCGGCGCCGCTGAACGTGATCTTCATCACCGCCGACCAGTGGCGAGGCGACTGCCTGTCGGCGCTGGGCCACCCGATGGTCCGCACGCCCAACCTCGATGCCCTGGCCGCCGAGGGCGTGCTGTTCGCCCGCCACTACGCCAACACCGCCCCATGCGGGCCGAGCCGGGCCTCGCTGCACACCGGCCTCTACCTGCAGAACCATCGCTCGCACGCCAACGGCGCGCCGCTGGACGCGCGCCACACCAACTGGGCGCTGGAGAGCGCGGCGCTCGGCTACGACCCGGTGCTGTTCGGCTACACCGACACCAGCGTCGACCCGCGCGGCGTGGCGGCGGACGATCCGCGCCTCTTCACCTACGAAGGCCCCCTGCCCGGCATCCGCACCGTCTGCGCGCTGGACGGACGCCCCAAGCCGTGGACCGACTGGCTGAACGCCCAGGGCTATGATACCCCCGCCGACATTGGGCAGGCCTATGGCCATCGCGCGGACGGCCCGGAGTACGAGGACGGCGCGGCCCATCCCCGGCCGCTGGCCTGGCCCGCCGAGGTCGACGACACCGCCTTCCTGGTCGGCCGGCTGATCGACTACCTGAAGACGGCCGGCGGCCCGTTCGTCGCCCACCTGTCGCTGCTGCGGCCGCATCCGCCGTTCGTCGCGCCCGCGCCCTACAACGCGCTTTACGACCCGGCGGCCGTGCCGCCGTTCGCGCGCCGGGAAACGCCCGAGGCGGAAGCCGCCCAGCACCCCTGGCTGGCCTGGCGGCTGAGCCAGCGCGCCTTCCGCGCCACCGCCGATGAGCGGCGCCTGCGCCGGCTGAAGGCGGTCTATTACGGCCTGATCAGCCGGGTCGACGCGGAGATCGGCGTGCTGATGGCCTTCCTGCGCCAGTCCGGCCTGATCGACCGCACGATGATCCTCTTCACCTCCGACCACGGCGAGCAGATGGGCGACCACTGGCTGCTGGGCAAAGGCGGCTATTTCGAGGGCTCCTACCACATCCCGCTGATCGTCCGCGATCCGAGGCCGCGGGCCGATGGCGGCCGCGGAACCCAGGTGTCGCGCTTCACCGAGAACGTCGACATCATGCCGACCCTGATCGAAGCCATCGGCGGCGAAATCCCGCGCCAGTGCGACGGCTTGAGCCTGGCGCCCTTCCTGCGCGGCGCCGGCGCGCCGACGGCCTGGCGCACCGAGGCGCACTGGGAATACGACTTCCGCGACGACGCGGCGGCGGCAGGCGGCCAAGGCCTGACGCCGGACCAGTGCGCCATGAACATCCTGCGCGGCGAGCGTTTCAAATACGTCCACTTCGCCCGGCTGCCGCCGCTGCTGTTCGACCTGGCCGAGGACCCGGACGAGATGCACGACCTCGCCGGCGATCCCGCCCACGCCGGGACCATGCTGGCGTGCGCCCAGGCCCTGCTCTCCTGGCGCATGATCCACGACGAACGCACCCTCACCCATCTGCGGCTGACCGAGGCGGGCGTGATCACCGACGCGTCGCCACGGTATTAAGCAGGATCGCCTCAACCCGCGCTGCTCTAAAACTCCGCTCATCCCCGCGAAGGCGGGGACCCAGGTTTTTTCTCGGACATCGCGGTCATTGCGACGCCGAATGATCGACCACGAAGGACACCAAGCACACGAAGAAGAGAAAACACCAGATTGTGCTCCGGAAGACGTACCTAAAACTCTCTTTGTGTTCTTTGTGTACTTGGTGTCCTTCGTGGTGAATCTTCTGTATGGCGGCGGAACAACAGGCCTACAGAACAAAAACCCTGGATCCCCTGAAGTCTCAAACGAAGTGCAACACTCGTTGTCGGGGGTGTTGGCATGGGATCGTCCTACGGACAGCTCACTCTCGATGAGCGGTGCAAGATTGCCGAGCTACGTGGCTCGGGCTGTTCGATCCGGCAAATTGCTGCAGCTCTGGATCGCTCGCCATCGAGCATCAGTCGGGAGTTGAAGCGCAACGCCGCTGCTCAGGCCGACTATCGGCCGGACTACGCCCAGCAAAAGACCGCTGCCCGGCGGTGGTCGGGTTCGCGCCTCGAGCGCGATGCGCCCCTGCGCGAACAGGTGCTAGACGCGCTGGCCCAGGGCTGCTCGCCGGCTCAGGTGGTCGGGCGCCTGAAGCGCCAGCATGGCCGCACCGTCATCGGCCGCGAGACCATCTACCGATTCGTCTACGCCCAGCTGAAGCGGACCAACGACCGGGCCTGGCGAAACTACCTGCCGCGCGGAAAGGCCCGCCGCGGCTGGCGCGCCAGAAAGGGCGGCTCGCCCGCCGGCTTCATCAAAGACCGTGTCCCCATAAGCCAGCGCTCGTCCCAAGCCGACGATCGCCGCCAAGCCGGCCACTGGGAGGCCGACTTCATGCTCTTCTCTCGTTACGGCCAGAACCTGCTCGTTCTGCACGAGCGCGCCTCGCGCTTCACCGCCCTGGTCAAGACGGAAAACCGCAGAGCCGAACCCACCGCCGGCCTCCTCGCCAAGCTGCTCGAACCGCTGCCCAAGCGCCTGCGCCGAACGCTCACCTTCGATAATGGAACCGAGTTCGCCGAGCACTATCGGCTGCGCCGGCATCCCGGCCTGAAGACCTTCTTCTGCGATCCGCACGCCCCCTGGCAGAAAGGCGGCGTCGAGAACGCCATCGGCCGCTTCAGGCGCATGCTGCCCAGGAAGACCGACCTCGACAGCGTCGATCCAGACCAGATCCTCCGCTGCATCCAGGCCTACAACCACACCCCCAGACAATGTCTGGACTTCCAGACCCCAGCCGAGGTCTTCTCTCAGCTGTTGCACTTCAAACGAGACTCCACATCCTCGCCTTCGCGAGGATGAGCGGATGATAATTGCTATGGCGCGGTCAGCCAGTCCACCGCCCAGCGGCCGCCGCCCGCGCCAAGTCGACCGTCCAGCTCCGCGCCAAGCGCGGCCAGCTTCTCGTCCAGCCGCCAGGGCGCGTTGCAGATGATGAGGCCGCCACCGGCCAGGGTCAGGCCGTCCTCGGGCCCGGCCAGGAACTCGGCGCGCAGGGTCTTCGGGAAGGCCTCGGCGACGGCGGCGTCCGACAGGGTCTCGGCGATCTGGCGGTCCTTGATCGGATACCAGGCCATGAAGGTTCCGGTCGGCCATTTGCGAAGGCCGGCGGCGAGCGCCAGCGCCAGCCGCTGCGCCTCGTCCTTCGCCTCATAGGGCGGGTCGATGAACACCAGGCCGCGCCGCTCCGGCGGCGGGGTGAAGGCGCCGATCGCCTCGTAACCGTCGCGGTGGTGCGTGAAGACGCGCGGGTCGTCCCGATAGCGGGCCTTCAGGAGCTCGAAATCGGCCGGGTGCAGTTCGCAGGCGATCAACCGGTCCTGCCCGCGCAGCAGGCGCCGGACGATCTCGGGCGATCCGGGATAGGCCTCCAGCGCCACCGGGTTCATCGCGGTCAGCAGGTCGAGATAGGTTCGGGCGGCGGCCAGGTCCGCGCCGAACACCCTGGCGACGCCCTGCTCGTACTCGCGGGTCTTTTGCGCCGGTTCGGACGTAAGGTCGTAGAGGCCAAGGCCGGCATGGGTGTCCAGCACGGCGAAGGGCTGCGGCTTTTGCAGCAGATGCTCGACGACCAGGATCAGCGCCGCGTGCTTGAACACCTCGGTGTGGTTGCCGGCGTGGAAGGCGTGCCGATAGTTCATCGGCTGTCCCTAGCCGCTCGCGGCCGGATCGGCCATTCCGCTGTGGCCATCGGCGGGCCAGCCGGGCCAATATGGCCGTAGGCAAACCCTGCGGAGGCCGCTCCTGAGCGTCGACAAGGACCTGGCGAGCGAGTCGACGGGCACGGTGTTCGGGCAGCTGGCGGCCTGGATCGTCGGCATCGGGCTGCTGCTGGTCGGCGTCCACCTCTTCCTGACGCCGCACGACTGGGCCAGTCTCTATCCGCGCGACCTGAAGGTCTATCAGGCGGCGATCGACGCCTTCGCGGCCGGCGAGGATCCCTACCAGCAGGCCCGCCACGCCCACGGCCTGATCTTCACCGGCCCGCCCTTCGTCTGGGAACTCTACCGCCTGCTCGCCCACAGCGGCCTGAAGGCCGATTTCGCCTCCGTGCTGCTGGCCGCCGACGCCCTCTCCGTCGTGGCGCTGCCCGTCATCCTCAGCCGGCTCCTGCTCGGGCCCGGACTGGCTCGGATTGCGCTGGGCGCCGGCTTCTATTTCGTCGCCTTTGACGGATCGGGGTTTTTCACCGCCCTGGTGATCAACAACGGCACGCCGCTCTATGCCCTGATCGCCGTCGGGCTGATTCCGGCGGTGGCGCGCGGGCGATGGCTGGGCTTCCATCTGGCGGTGGCGCTGGCGACGGCGTTCAAGCCTTTCTACGCCGCCTTCTGGATTGTTCCGCTGCTCGCCGACGGCCCCTGGGGCGGCCAGCTGGCGGCGAGCGCGGCGGCCTTCGCCGCCGCGGCCCTGACCTACCTCGCCCCCGCCCTGCTGGCGCCGAAGCTGATGGCGGCCTGGCTGCATTCCCTGACCCGGCAGACGCTGAGCGAAGGCCTGCTGGGCGACAACCTGCTCGGCGCGCTGTCCCACGGACCCGCCGCGCACCAGCGGCCGCTGGGGGCATACGAGGCGCAGCTGGCGTTCTCAGCCATCCTGCTGGCCGCCGCCTTCGGGCTCGGCCGGTTCGAGCGGACGCGGCGGATCGCGGCCCTGATGCTGATCGCGGTGTTCCTCAACCCGCGCGCCATGCGCTACGACCTGTCCACCGCCGCCATCCCGTTGCTGGCGGTGGTCGCGGGAATCTTCTTCAGCGGTCGGCCAGGTCCGCTGGCCCAGGCCGTCTGGGCGGTGCTGCTGGCGCTGGTGATGACCCTCTTCAGCCAGAACACCACCGCCGACGGCGTGCTCTATGCCGGCCTCGTGGTCGCCGCCCTGCTGGGCGCCATCGTCGCCTCGTACGCGACGCCGGCGGCCGACGCCTAAGCCGTGTACCCAGAAGCCGCGCCGGTTTGCCGACAAGCGGATTCATCGAAGTCTGCATAAAGCAGCGAGAGGACATTGCCCTTTGCCGTCGCCCAAGGGCTGAAGTGCGCCGATTTCGTTGAAAAAGGCCGGTTGAAGCAATGACTCCCGCCTGATTCACTCGTCGTGGCGACGGGAGACGCAGGCATGATGGGTGAGCGGACGGTGCTGCAGGAGCCGCTGTTCTTCGGCTTCAGCCTGGAGCGCCATG
>DATAYM010000017.1:0-125407 GCA_036272595.1 Caulobacteraceae bacterium | reverse complement strand
TAGCCCGGTGCCGGTGATCCCGGCGCTGGCCGACCACCTGATCGCGGGCTCCGCCAAGCGGTTGCGGCCCCTTCTGACCGTCGCGGCGGCCCGCCTGGCGGGGGCGCGGGACGATGCCTGCCTGAAGCTCGCGGCGGCAGTGGAGTTCATCCACACCGCCACCCTGCTGCACGACGACGTGGTGGATTCCTCGCAGCTGCGCCGCGGCAAGGTGGCCGCCCACCTGATCTGGGGCGCGCCCTCCAGTGTGCTGGTCGGCGACTTCCTCTTCGCGCGCGCCTTCGAGCTGATGGTCGAGGCCGGCTCGATTCGCGCCCTCGACATCCTGGCCAAGGCCTCCAGCGTCATCGCCGAGGGCGAGGTGCTGCAGCTGACCCGCGCCCACGACCTCAATCTCGACCAGGAAACCTACCTGGAGATCATCAAGGCCAAGACCGCCGAACTGTTCGCCGCCTCCGCCGAGGCCGGCGCGGTCTCGGCCGCCGCCGCCGAGCCCAAGGTCGCCGCGCTTCGCGCCTACGGCCTCAACCTGGGCCTTGCCTTCCAGCTGACCGACGATGCGCTCGACTACAGCGGCGTGGCCGAGACCCTCGGCAAGAACGCCGGCGACGACTTCCGCGAAGGCAAGGCGACCCTGCCGCTGCTGCTGGCCATCGCCCGCTCGGGGCCGCGCGAGGCGGCGTTCTGGGAGCGCGCCATCGGCCGGCGCGAACAGACCGAAGCCGACTTCCGCCGCGCCCACGAGCTGATCGTCGGCGCCGGCGCGCTGGAGGCGACGCTCGACCTCGCCGCCGACTACGCCTGGACCGCCAAGGCCGCCCTGTCGGTCTTCCCGGCCAGCGATTGGCGCGTGGCGCTGGAGGACCTGGCCGACTTCGCGGTGAGCCGCTCGGCCTGAGCGGCGAAGCCTTAAGAGGACGACGCCTCGACCGCTTCGGCCGGCTCGACCGTCTTGGCCGGGCGGAAGGCCAGGTGCTTGGAGCCGAGGAAGTTCAGGCAGAGGCCGGCGATCGAGCCCATGGCCAGCGGGATCAGCAGCGTGCGCCCGAGCGTCGGGAAGAGGGCGATCGCGGCGGTGTAGGTGGCGAAATTGGCCGCCGCGCCGAAGCCCTGCACCATCACGTAGATCACCGCCTGTCGCCAGGGACCGTGATGGCTGGCCCTCCGGAAGGTGAAGGCGCGGTTGAGCAGCAGGGTCGCCACCACCGCCACTGCGAAGCCCGCCAGCCAGCCGATGTAGCGGTTCACCCCGATCTCATAGACCACCAGGTTCAGCACCGAGGCGTGGACCAGAAAACCGGCGGTCCCGACCAGGCCGAAGCGGAGGAAGGCGAAATCGAACCGGCGCTCGAACGCCGCGACCAGCGGCTGGGCGCGCAGGCGCGCCGCCCAGGCCGGCAACCGCAGCCTCGCCGGAACCGCCGAGATCGCCGCCAGCGCCGCGCCGAGGGCGACCAGCCAGGTGATGCGCGCCTGATAGCGGGCGAACGGCCCGGAGAGCGCCCCGCAGACGAAGGCGTTGACCAGCACGGCGGCGAGCAGCAGGCCGATGGTCAGCATCAGCCGCGCGCGGTCGTCCTTCCAGTTGAAGCCGCCGCCGCCGACGGCCTCGAGGATCTCCTTGCTGCTGATCCACCAGCCGATGACCGCCAGCCCCAGCACGAAGAGGCCGCCGTGCAGCCAGACCGAGCCGTCCATGGTCAGCCTGGCCCCGCAACCCCACTGGTCGCGGCCGCAATCGGCGACGTGGTTGATCAGCCAGGGGAGGTTGGTCGTGCTCCAATAGGCGTTGGTCAGGTAGTAGTGCGGGTTGCGCAGGGGATCGTCGACATAGACCATGGCCAGCTGGTCGCCCCAGTTCTTCAGCGAGGCGAACGCCTGGCCGAGCGGGTCGGATGCGACGGCGTGCAGGACGAAGCTGTTCTCCTCCTGCTCCATCTTCAGCCGGTTTTCGTAGGTGGTGACGTTGAAGATGCCCTTCGAGCGGTCGTCGGACCACAGCATGTCCTGGCTGTTGGTGTTGGGCAGCCGGCGGAACTGGCAGAGGGTCCAGGTCGCGCCGGCGCCGCAGGCCTGGCGCAGGTAGCGGCGGCCCGGCCCGTCGGCGACCACGCGCATGGCCAGGAACGGCGGCCTGTGCAGCTCGTCGCCGGTCCTGACCAGGACTGACTGGCGGTAGCCGGCGTTGACCACCAGCGTCAGCAGGATCGCGCCGATGACGGTGAACACGGCCGCCGACGCCTTTTCGCGCGGCGCCCTGAGCAGCACGAACCCGAAGATCGCGACCACCACGATGGCGACGGTGTCGAGCAGGTGCGAGGTGTGCACCACCATGCAGAAGGTGAGCAGAGCGGCGAGGGCCAGCCGCTCAAGGATCCGCAACCGCTCCCAGAACACCAGGATCAGCACGCTCGCCACGGCCGCATAGCCGGCGAAGATGTCGGGCATGGCGAAGCCGGCGAAGAAGGGCAGGGTCGAGCCGAAGGCGACCGCCGCCTCGGCGGCGTAGGCGGTCCAGGCCGGCGCGCGCGGGCAGGCGACCCGCCAGACCAGCAGGACCAGCCATGCGCCGATGGCCGCCTGCAGCGCGGCGGTCAGCCAAAGCGTGCCGATCTTCTGGGTGACGTAGAGCCAGGCGCCGAAAAACGGCGAGCGCGCGCCGATCTCGGTGTGCGACATGTGGATGTCGGCGGCCAGTTGCTGGGCGTCGGCGATGTCCTGCGGGTCGGTGGGCGGCGGATCGGGTTTCTTGACCCCGATCGCCTGGGCGATGCCCAGGACCATGGTGCGGCCTTCGACATAGTAGTCGTCGCTGTCGGTGAACACGGACGGGTGTCCGTTGATCACGACCACCGCCATGATCATCAATGTTCCCGCCAGGATGGGCAGGAGCGACGCCAGCCGACGCATCAAGACCTTCTTCACCTCAGCGCCGAAGCGCGAACACGGACGCCAGGAACCCGGCCGCCGCCAGCTGGATCGCCACGGCCACCGCGGTCAGCGACATGACCAGCACCCGCATCACGCCATAGTAGTGGATCGGGCCGAAACCGGAACCCGCCCAGTTGAACACCGCCCAGCCGGCGCCGAGCGCGCCTGCCAGGAAAATGACCAGCGCGGCCCGCAAAATCGGCTCCAGACTGAGGCCGAGCAGGAATTTCTCGAACCGCTGCGCCGGCGGCAGGACGCCCTCGAGCATCTGGTAACGCCGCGCCAGGGCGCCGAACACCACCAGCTGCACCCCGATCAGCACGGCGAAACAGGCCACCACCAGCGAATGGACGTCGAGCTCCACACGCGGACCGACCCGCACCGCGCCGCGCGCCAGAAGCGCCGATCCGGCCAGGCCGAGCAGGATAAGGCCGACCCCTGGATAGATGAACAGGAACCGCGGGCTGTGCAGCAGCAGGAACCGCAGATGCCGCCAGCCGTCGCGCCAGGTCTTCAGGTGCGGCGGCCGCGAGCGGCCGTCGGGCCGAAGCGTGGTCGGGGTCTCCTCGATGCGCCGGCCCTGCAGCGAGGCCTTGACGATCATCTCGCTGGCGAACTCCATGCCCGGGCTCTGCAGGCCAAGGTCCAGCATCGACTCGCGCGAGAACCCGCGCAGGCCGCAGTGGAAATCGCCGACCGGAATCGAGAAGAACAGCCGGCCGATGAAGGACAGCACCGGATTGCCCAGGTAGCGGTGCAGGAAGGGCATGGCGCCCGGCGCTATGCCGCCCTGGAAGCGGTTGCCCATGACCAGGTCGGCGCCGCCGCGCAGATGGTCGACCATGCCGTCGAGGTTCTCGAAATCGTAGCTGTCGTCGGCGTCGCCCATGATCACGAAGCGGCCGCGCGCCGCCCGGATGCCGCCCATCAGCGCCGCGCCATAGCCCTTTTCCGGCACGGCGACGACGCGGGCGCCGGCCGCTTCGGCCAGGGCCTGCGAACCGTCGCTGGAGCCGTTGTCGGCGATCAGCACCTCGCCGGCGACGCCGCTGCGGCGCAGGTAGCCCAACGCCTTGGCGATGCAGACCTCGATGGTCTCGGCCTCGTTCAGGCAAGGCATCAGAATGGTCAGCTCGAGCGATTCCGGCGCGGCTTCGGGCGCCGAGAGAACCGGTTTACGCTTGAGCGCGGGCGGGGGCATGAGGTCTCCTGGACGCGCGGATGTTCCCGTTTTCGGGCGGCGCGGCGTTCTTTACGGTCGCTACGTCGAGTTCGCCAGCTTCGTCAACGGTGCGAGGCGCCGCAGCGGACGAAATGGCGGCTTTCTATTGTGGACAGGACTTGGCGTTCTCGGCCTTCTGGATGACGGCGATATTGTCGCGTTCGATGTTGCTCAGGGCCACGGCGGCCTGGTTGCTGATGTAGCAGCCGCTGTTGCCGATCTCCGAGACGCCGCGCGGGGTTCTGAAGCAGTAGCCATGCTGGGCGTAGATCCGGTTGCGCATCATGTAGAGGAAGTCGCAGCTCGGTCCGTCCGCCCTCGAACTCAGATAGCCGTAGTTCTTCGAAAACAGGTTCTTGTCGGTGCATCCGACCACGTCGTAGCAATCGGCCAGCGCCGGCCCGGCGGCCATGGCCGCCGCCAGAACGCCGGCCGCGAGCGAGCCCGCCAAACCGCGCATCTCATTCCGCCTCGGCTTCCCGGTGGCGAGGATGCGCGTCCGGGCGGATCGCCGCAACCAGCTCGCGTCGGGCTTCAGCCCCACTGCTCGACGGCGCCGCGGCGGCGCGCGGCGGCCGGGCCGGGGCTGCGTGGCTTGATCGAAACCTGCGGGTCGGCGGTCGGCTGGCCGTAGAGCCAGCCCTGGGCGTAGTCGACCCCGGCCTGGCGTAGCGATTCCTCGACAGCCTGGCTCTCGACCATCTCGGCCACCGTGGCCACCTTCAGCTCGCGGCAGAGCCCGACCAGATGGCGGATCATCGCCCCGTCGCGGCCGGAGCGGGTGGATTCCCGCACATAGGCGCCGTCGATCTTGACGATGTCGACCGACAGCTGCTGCAGATAGGCGAACGAGGCCGCGCCGGCGCCGAAGTCGTCGAGGCAGACCTGGAAGCCGTGCGCCTGCATGGCTTGCACATGGTTCTGCGCCACGCCGAGATCGTCGATCGCCGCGCTCTCGGTGATCTCGAACATCAGCCGGCCGGCCAGGCCGCCGGCGAGGGCGTGGCGGGCCACCGCCTGCATGAAGCTGGGGCTGGTGATGGTGCGGCCGGAGACGTTCGCCGCCAGCTTCAGCTTGCCGGTGCGGTCGGCGCGCAGCCGCTTCACCACCTCTTCGGTCACCGCGCAATCGAGCGCCTCGATGATGTCCAGTTCCTCGGCCATGCGGATGGTGGCGAACGGGCTGGCGTCGCCCTCGAAGCGCACCAGCGCTTCATGATGGTGCGGCTCACCATCCTGCAGGGAGACCACCGGCTGGTAGACCAGGTTGAAGCGGCGCTGTTCGACCACCGCGCCGAAGGCGCTGGCCTCGGCGACGGTCCGATGCACGGAGTGGCCGAGCACGTCGACCAGGGTGGCCGCCTTGGGCGGCTCGCCATCGGCCAGGAAGCTGTCAAGCGCATAGCGCAGCGCCCGCATCATGCGGCCGGAAGTGGTCGAGGCGTCGACCGCCACGGCGTGCACCCTCGGGTTCAGCGCCGCGCCCAGCACACGGCTCAGGCGGCGCGCGACCATGTCGGCGGCGCCGTCCTTGCGGCGGATCAGGGCGTAGCGTTCGCCGCCGAGATCGGCCGCGGCGTCGCCATAGGCCTCGGCCCGCAGCGCGCCGGCCAGCCGCCGGTCCAGCGCCCGGGCGGCGTCGGGACCCAGTCTGCCGCGCTCTTCGGCCAGGCCCTCGAACTGGACCAGTCCGACCTCCAGTTCGGGTCCGGTGGTTCGGGCCGCGTCGATCAGGCCCTTGGCGATTTTTTCGAACTCGGCGCGGTCCCGCAGCGCTTCCGGCCGGGGCGCCGTGGAGTCGGCGCGGCTGGCCAGGGCGAGCGCGCAGGAGAGGCGAGGGGCGATCTGCGGCAGGCGAAAGACGCTCAACATGGCGTGAAGCCGGGCGCCGCCGGGGCTCGCGGCCAGTTCGACGGCGGCGGGCCCGCGGCGCTCGCCGTCCTCCAGATTGGCGATCAGCGCCTCGGCCAGGGCCTGGTCCGCCTCGGCGAAGAGCTCGCGCCATGGGCGGCCGACCAGGCCGCGGTCGTCGCGGCCGGCCAGCCGGTTGCCGGCGCCGGCGGCGAAGGCGATCTCGCCCCCGTCATCGACCTCGAACAGCAGGTCGGCGGCGGCGAAGGCCAGGCCCAGAAATCGAAAGGTCTCGACGACCAAGAGCGCCCTCGCCCGCGTTGAGCGCGCACCCTAACCGCGTCAAGGTTGAGAAGACGTCAAGGCCGCCGCGATGGCCTGGCGGGCGGCAGAGTCCACCGAGATGATCACCCGATCGCCCTCGGGCTGGGAGCGGGCGACCGCGTCGGCCGCGCGCGCCGCTTCCTCGGCGGTGTCGAAGTCGCAGAGCGCCACGCCGTTGTGGACCACCTCCCAGCGGCCGAGATGACGGGTGATCTCCAGGCGCTTCTGCGTCAAGGCGTTGTTCCTCCGCTTCAGACAACGCCGGGGACCCTTCGGGGTTTCGCTCCGTCGGCCGGATTCGCCGTCAATTCGCCGCTTCCCGCGGCCGACGCAGCTTTTTGGCGTGGCAAACGTTTTGTTAGCCAACGGAGGAGCGGCCCGATGATCTTGGAGAATAGACATGCGTAGGTATTTAGCGGCCGCCACGGCGGCTCTCGGCCTCTTGGGCGCGACCACCGGTCAGGTGCAGGCGCAAAGCCATCATTTCAGCGGTAGCTCGTATCACGGCTCGTTCCATGCCGGCGGCTACCGCGGCGGCGGCGGCTATCGAGGCGGCGGCTATGGCTACCGCGGCGGCGGTTATCGCGGCGGGTACGGCTACCGCGGCGGCTACGGCTACGGCGGCGCGGTCGCCGCCGGCGTTCTCGGCTTCGGCCTCGGCGCGGCTCTCGCCTCGCCCTATTATTACGCCCCCGGCTACGACTACTATGACGACGGCTACTATGATGCGCCGGCCTATGCTTGTGGAGCGTGGCAGTGGGATCCCTATTCGGGCCGCCAGGTCTGGGTGGACGAGTGCTAGCCTGACCGCCCGCGGTTGACCGCCTCGGCCCGGCCCGGCGTTTGCAATTGCTGACGCGGGCCGGGCCTCTTGTGCGTCCGCACGAGCGCCCGGCTGGGCCGTCTTGGCCCAGGCAGGAGTCCGATCGACGTGCATATTTCAGCCAATTCAATAGCTTCACTGTTCCAGGAACTGCAGTCGCTGGCCAGCGGCAGCGCGACCAGCAGCAGTTTCGGCGCCCAGATGACCGGGCAGAATCTGCCGACGCCGGCCTCCGGCGCGTCCTCGACCTCCAGTCTCGGGGCCAGCCCGCTCGCCGCGACGCCCTCCAGCCAGTTCGCCAGCGACCTGCTTTCGGCCCTGGTTTCCGCGCAGCAGAGCCCGCCCTCGGCGCAGACCATCGCCGGCCAGATCATCTCGGCGATCAATCCGAACGGAAACGGCTCGCTCAGCCTGTCCCAGGTCGAGCAGTCGCTGACCGGCAGCTCGGCCACCACCTCGCCGCAGCAGCAGGCCATCGCGGGCGCCTACGCCCAGCTCGACGCCAACGGCGACGGCTCGCTCAGCCAGGGCGAACTGGCCAGCGCGCTGCAGTCGCTGCAGCAGCAGAGCGATCCCACGCAGGCGATGGCCGGTCACCACCACCATCACCACCACATGCAGGCCGAGACCGCGGCCGATACGACGTCCTCGACCTCCGGCGTGAGTTCGACGTCGTCCGACGCCGCCGCCGTCGATGCGACCGCCTCGGTGACCACCCCCGCGGTTTCGGCCGCCGCCTAGAGCCGGCTGACCTGATCGATGAACCGAGCGGCGCCTGACGCGACCGATATCCTGGCCGCGGCGCTGGAGCAGCACCAGGCCGGCCGCCACGACCAGGCCGAGCCGCTCTATCGGCGCGCGCTCGAGGCCAGTCCCAACGAGCCCACCGCGCTCTATCTCTACGGACTGATGGTGTTCGAGGCCGGGCGCGCCGACCAGGCCGCCGATCTGTTCGAACAGGTGGTGGCGCTGCGTCCCGATCATGCCGAGGCGCAGGTGACGCTGGCCAATCTGCGCCACTGGCGCGGGGAGCATGGCGCGGCGGTCGCCGGCTATCGTCGCGCGATGGCGTTGGACCCGGGCCGCGCCGACGCCGCCGTCGGCCTGGTCAACGCCCTGCGCGAGAGCGGCGAGGCCCGGGCGGCCGTGGAGGCCGGCGAAGCAGCGGCGGCGCAGTTCCCGGGGCATGCGGCGGCGCGGCTCGCCCTGGGCGCGGCCCTGTTCGCGGCCGGCGATCTTGAGGCCGCGGCCGGGGCCTACCGGAGCGCCGCCGACCTCGATCCGCGCCTGATCGGCGCGCGCACCGGTCTGGCCTTGGCGCTGCTGGACGCCGGCCAGCCCGAAGCGGCCATCGCCGAGGCTGGCGCGGCGCTCGATCTCGATCCGATCCTGGCCGAGGCCTGGTTCGCGCGCGGCGCCGCCGCCCTGGCCCTGCGGCGGCCGGACGAGGCCATCGTCGCGCTCGAATGGGCCTCGTCCATCGATCCGAGCCGCGCGGCGACGCAGCTGACCCTCGGCGCCGCCTATGCCGAGGCCAATCGCGCCGACGCGGCCGAGCGCTGCCTGAAGGCGGCGCTGGCGCTCGATCCCACCCTGGCCGCGGCCCACGCCAGCCTGAGTTCGGTCTATCTGCGCGCCGAGCGCGAGGCGGCGGCCGAGCGCCATGCCAGGCAGGCGCTGGCGATCGATCCCGACATGCTGGTCGCGCACCAGAACCTGGCTTCGCTGCTTGCCGGGCAGGGCGATCCGGCGGGCGCCCGGCGCCACCGCGACCTGGCCTATCGGGGCCGCAACCTGTTCGTCGAGCCGGCGCCGCGGCCGCGCCTGACGGTGCTGATGCCGACCACCGCCGAGAGCGGCAATGTCCCGCTGGACCACCTGATGCCGCGCGACCGGTTCAGCCGGCTGCGCTGGGTGGTCGAATACGCCGGCCCGGACCAGGCGCGAAACCTTCCGGCCTACGACCTGGTGTTCAACGCCATCGGCGATCCGGACCTGGCGGGCCCCACGGCCGAGCCGCTGCGGCGGTTCCTGGCCGGCTGCGAGCGGCCGGTGTTGAACGCGCCGGCCGCCGTCGCCCGCACCCGCCGCGACGGCATGCCGGCCCTGCTGGGCGACCTTCCGGGCGTGCTCGTTCCGGCCGTGGCGCGGATTTCAGCCGCCGCGATCGCCCAGGAGGGCCTTGCCGGCCCGATCGAGCGGGCCGGCCTTACGCTTCCGGTCCTGGTCAGGCCCGTGGGCTCGCATGGCGGCAAGGGCCTGCGCCTGGCCGCCACGATGACGGACCTGCAGGCGCAGGCGGCGGCCGGCGACCACTACGTGACCGCTTTTCAGGACTACCGGTCGGCGGACGGCCGCTTCCGCAAATACCGCGTCGTCTTCGTCGACCGGCGGCCCTACCCTTACCACCTGGCTATTTCGCCCGACTGGCTGGTGCACCACGAAAGCGCCGGCATGGCCGCGGACCCGATCCGGCGCGCCGAGGAGCAGCGGTTCGTCGAGGATCCGCACGCCGTGCTCGGCCCGGCCGCGATGACGGCGATCGGCGCAATCGGCGCGCGGCTCGACCTCGACTATGCGGGCGTGGACTTTTCCGTCCTGCCCGATGGCCGCGTGCTGGTCTTCGAGGCCAACGCCACCATGCTGGTCCATCCGGAAGCGCATGATGGCGTCTTCGCCTACAAGAACAGGGCCGTCGCCGCGATCGTCGAAGCGTTCGAGGCGATGCTGATGTCCGCCGTCTGACGCTGGGCCTTGCCGCTCAGAGGCTGGTGGCTACCGTCTGGAACTGGCCGCTCAAGGCCGAGCCGACCGAGGTGACGGCTCCGATGATGACGACCGCGATCAGGGCGACGATGAGCCCGTATTCGATGGCCGTGGCCCCCGAGTCCGCCTGAAGGAAACGTTTGGCGAGAGTTCGCATAGGTTGATCTCCAATTTTCCACACAAAAGGGGAGCTTGGAGGTTCCCAGCCCAACGTCGCCCACCCCAGAAAAGCGACCGAGGATTGTCGCCGGGCGGCTTAACGGATGGTAAATTGGCCAGACAGTACGGCGGCATATATTTAGTAGTTACCAGACGATCATAGTATACGGGAGTTAACTCTACGCCGTTTCAGAGTTGAAATGAAGTCAACGCTCTATCCGAAATACTTGGTCAGGCCGACGAAGAAGCCGCGGCGGGGGCCGAACTGCGGCGCGAACACCCCGACGCCCGAACCGTCGCGGATCTCGTACACCTCGTCGAACAGGTTGATCACGTCCAGCCGCACCTCGTAGGGGCCGGTCGGGACGCTGTCGAACCGGTGCGACAGCGACAGGTTCACCTGTACGTAGCCGGGCGTGTGCGCGCCGTTGGGGATGTCGGTCAGCACCGATCCGTCGGGAAAGGTGATCGGCGTCTGCAACGGCAGACTGGCGCGCAAGCCGCTGCCGTAGATCAGGTCGAAGCCGGCCCGGGTCCCCCTCCAGAGGTATGAGGCGCCGGCGGAGGCCGCATAGGTCTCGTCGTGATCGAGATGGATGTAATGGGTGGCGACGTAATCGAGCTCCGCCTGCTGGAAGTTGAACTGGCTGGAGATCCAATCCATGCCCTGGGCGTTGGAATAGGCGAAGTTGGCATAGGCCGTGAACGGCCCCCTGTTGTACGAAGCGCTGAATTCGACCCCGTACTGACGGCCGTTCTTGTAGTTGAACGGGGTCAGGATGATCGGCGCGCCGAACTGGCCCTCGTCGATCAGGTCGGTGGAGAGCTTGTAATAGCTGTCGACGGTCAGCGTCAGGTCCGGCCCGATCTTCTGCTCGGCGCCGACGTCGAAATAGTTGGCGCGTTCGGCGGAGGGCGTGGTGTTTTTGGTCACCAGCGGGCAGGCGGGGGTGGCGACCAGCGCGCCGCAGACCGCGACCACCGGGCTGCCGGTCGAGGTGACCAGCGGATTTCCGGTCGGCTCGACGAACTTCTGCACCGATTCCGACGCGATCAGCTCGAACGGCGGCGGGGTGAAATAGCGCGCGTAGCCGGCGTGGAAGGTGGTCGACGGCGTCGGCAGCCAGACCAGGTTGACGCGCGGGCTGAGCTGGTTCTGATCGAGATAGCCGTCGAACTGGTCGAAGCGCGCCCCGTAGTTGAGGGTCAGGTTGGGCGCGAGCTTCCATTCGTCCTGGAGGTAGGCCGAGTAGGTCTCGGCGGTCTTGGCGGCGTTGTCGACGATGGTGAAGGGCAGGTTACCGATCTGGCCGCCATAGTTGGCGTCGGCCGGGTTATTGTCGATCAGCAGCACCTGCGAGGTCGTCCGGCTGGTCGAGCGGTCCACCTGGACGATCACGCCGCCGCGCAGCGTGTGCTGGTCGCCGAGGTGATAGGCGAACTCCGCCTGCAGCCCGCCGGCCAGGTCGGCCTTGTCGGCGGCCTGGGCGACGCCGTTATAGAGGATGTCGCCGATCACGTCGGGGGTGAACCGCAGGGTCGAATTGCGCACGAACAGCGAGACCTGGCCGGTCAGGCGGTCACTGGAGTGCAGATAGCTGACCACGCCGTACTGGGTGGCCTCGTGCTGGTTCTCGTTCAGGTTCTGGCTGGGGTCGTCCGTCTGGCCGTTGACGTTGAGCCCGAGCCCGCCGTTCAGCTCGCCCGACACGTCGGGAATCTGGAACCGCTGGTCCGAGGCGCCGGCGATGAGCGAGACCTGGCTCTGCGCATCAATGATGTGGTCCAGGTAGGCGAAGCCCTGGAACTGTTCGGTATGATCGTGGATCGGGTCGGAGCGGCCGTCCGGCGACTCGATGCCGAGGTCGTTCTGCAGATAGCTGGCCGACACGAAGAAGTTGGTGTCGCCGACATGGCCGCCATAGGTGAAGGACGGCTCGATCTCGCCGTGGCTGCCGCCATAGACCGACGCCGTGCCGCCGTTGGCCAGCCCGGCCTTGGTGGTGATGTCGATGATGCCGGCGGTGCGCAGGCCGTATTCGGCCGGCAGGGCGCCGGTGATCAACTCGACGCTGTCGGCAAACCGGGGACTGAGCGCCTGGCTGAACACGCTGAGGCCGTCGGGCAGGATGACGCCGTTCAGGCGATATTGCAGATTGTTGTGCTCGCCGCGGATGTGCAGCTGACCGAAGGAGTCCTGCACCACCCCCGGAGCCTGCAGCACCACCTGGTTGAGCTGCACGTTCGCCCCGCCGGGCAGCGTCTGGATCGCCTGGGAATCGATGGTGTAGGTCGAGGCGCCGATGCGTGGCTGGATCGACGCGCGCGCCGCGCTCAGCCGTTTCGCCGTCACGATGACCGCGGCCTCCGACTCCGATGTCGCCGCCGGCGGTTCGGCCGTCTGCGCCATCACCGGGCCCGCGCCGAGAACGCCTGCGCCGAGGAGCCCCAGCGCCAAGACGGCCGATCCGGCCAGAAGCGCTGGCTTCGAACTTTTCAGATTCATCGAAATCACCCTCTATGCCGGCCCCGGCGTCACGCGTCGCTGTCGCTGCTCCCAGCCGCCGCCGTGGACATCGATCGACCAAAGCGTCTTCGGCCCACGACAGGAACCTGCAAGATCAGCAACGAATCCAACGAGACGGTGAGTTCGCGACATCCGCGCCGCTGTTACGACAGACGTTCCGCCATAACTATGCCGGGCCTTCCCGCAGACTTCGGGAATTATTCCCGATCGGCTATTCCGGCTTGTGGGCGTGTCATCGGGGATACAGTAGAACTTCCGCGCAACGCAGAACGTAGGCCCGCGTGGCTCTCGGCTGAGCCGGGATCGCGTCGACCGGATGGAACCGTCCTGGATGAGAGTCCTGATCGTCGACGACCACGCGATCGTTCGCGAGGGCATGGCCAAGCTGCTGGCTGTCCACGGCGATCATCAGTTTCGCGAGGCGGTGAACGGCCGGGAGGCCTTGGAGTTGCTGGCCGAGTTTCGCCCGGACCTGATCATCCTGGACCTCGACCTGCCGGCCCTGGGCGGCATCGAGCTGTTGCGGCAGCTGATCGACGAAGGCGCGAAACGCGTTCTTGTTCTCACCATGCACGTTGAGCCGCTCTATGTGCGGCGGGCGCTGGATGCCGGCGCGCAGGGTTACGTCACCAAAAACGCAAGTCCCGATGAGATTCTGGTCGCCATCCAAAGGCTGGCGTCGGGCGGCCGCTATGTCGAAGCCGAAGTGGCTCAGTCCCTGGTCCTGGAAGACGGGACCGCGAAGAGCACGCTCGACAACCTCAGCCCGAGGGAGCTCGAGATCCTCCGCCAACTCAGCCGCGGCGCGAGCCTGACGGACATCGCCGTGGCGCTCGGTGTGAGTTACAAGACCGTGGCCAACAACTGCAGCTTCATCAAATCAAAGCTGGGCGTCGGACGCACGACCGACCTGGTCCGGCTGGCGCTCGATGCGGGGCTGACATGATCGCGACGCCGCCGCCAGGGCATGCCGCCTCCCATGCCTGGACCGGGCGGCCGCGCCAGGCTCACGCCGCCGCGGCCCATGGGCCGGCCTCGGGCAAGCCTTGACGATGGATCCCACAAGCGCGACGACCACGGCGTCCCTCAAGGCGAGGGTTCTGACCGCGATCATGATCGTGGTCGCCTTAGGCGCGGTTGTCGGACTCGCCGCGTCCGTGCTCATGGAACGGCGGGCCCTGAAGGACGAGCTTTCAGCAGCGCTGGTGAGCGGCCATCAGCGGGTCCTGTCGCAAACCGCCACCGGCGCCACCGCAGCGGCGAATCTGCGCGAACTGCTTCGAAGCTTCGACGGCGATCGGCACATGTCGATCAGCCTTGCGGCGCCGGGGCCGGCGGTGCGGGCGCGTTCGATCCCGCTGGAGCCCGCCTGGCGCGCGCCGGCCTGGTTCAAGCACATCGTGGACCCGCACGTCCCCGATGTTCGAATGCCCTTGGACAGCGGCGGCGCCATGATCCTATCGGCCGAGCCCGGGGCCGACGCCGGCGATGCCTGGGTCCAATTCCGCAACGCCGTGATCCTGATCCTGCTCGTCAGCGTGGCGGGCCTGGTCCTTGTCTACCTGACCCTCGATCGCGCCCTGCGGCCGCTGCAGGCGCTCACCGCGGCTTTCCGGCGCGTCGGGGCCGGCAACTATGACGCCCGTGTGCCTGAACAAGGCCCCGCCGAACTTGTCCGTCTCTCGGAGAGCTTCAACGTCATGGCGGCGGATCTGGCCGCCATGCACCGCCGCACCCGGATGCTGGAGGAGCAGATCCTCAAGCTTCAGGACGAGGAACGGTCGGAGCTCGCGCGCGATCTCCACGACGAGATCGGCCCGCATCTCTTCGCGGCCAGCATCGACGCCACGGTGGCGTGTCGCGCGCTTGAGGGCAGGGGCGACCACGAAACGGCGCGGCTCGTGCGCGCTATCGGCGGCGCGATCAGCCAGGCGCAACATCATGTGCGGGAGATCCTGACCCGGCTTCGGCCGACCAAGTTCGTGGAGATCGGCCTGGACGCCGCGATCGAGGAGCTCTTCGATTTCTGGCGCTCTCGAAAGCCCGAGATCGAGATCACGCGCCGCATGGCGCCGCTCGACGCCCGGCTTCCCTACGCTCTGCAGGAGCTCGCCTATCGAACGATCCAGGAAGGGCTGACCAACGCGGTCCGCCATGCGCATCCCCGGCGGATCGACGTCGAGATCGCGGTCACCCCGTCACGGCTGATGCGGGTGCAGGTCGCCGACGATGGTGTCGGCGAGCGGCTCGCCGGACAGGAGACCGGTTTCGGCCTTGTCGGCATGCGCGAGCGGGTGGAGGCTCTCGGAGGCCAATTGTCCATCACCCCCGGGACGCTCGGCGGCTGGTCCGTCGTGGTTGAGGCGCCCATCCCCGACAGCGTGTCTCCAAGCGCCGAATAGCAACGTCGAATTGGCGCTCGGAGCGCGGGAAATATTCCGGGAATACGGTTTAGGTTGGACTGGGCTCTTCCTGGCTTGCAAACTCCAGGCGGCGCTTCGATGACCGTCGACCTTGAACACAACAGTCGTGGCTTCTGGCGTCGGTCAGGCGCATCACTCAAGCGCCCGGATGGAGCACATGCAGCAGATCACCTGGTCGCCCGTCTTCGCAGGCGTACTTGCGAGCGTCGCATTTGGAGCCGCCGCCGCCATGCCCGCGATGCCGGGCATGGGCGGAGCTTCCCCCGAATGGGCGGCCTTTGGCGAGCCCGGACGGGTGGCGGATCGGACGATCGCCATCACCGCTATCGATACCCGCTATAAATCCGACGCCGTCCAGATCCGGCGGGGAGAAACCGTGCGCTTCATGGTGTCCAACCAGGGACGGGTCGCCCATGAATTCGTGATCGGCGACGCCGCCTTCCAGGCCCAGCATCAGCGTGAGATGCAGCAGATGCCAGGCATGAAGATGGACGACCCCAACGAACTGGACCTCAAACCTGGCCAGACGCGCAGCTTGACCTGGCGCTTCACGCGCGCTGGCGAGTTCCTCTATGCCTGCGATCTGCCCGGCCATGCCCAGGCCGGCATGGTCGGTCATATCCACGTGCGCTGACCCGAAGCGACAGCGACTTGTCTGGGGCAACCTGCCTTTAAACACCGCATGAAAGGTCTCCGCGCAACCCGGCTCGTTTTGGGCCAGATACACCTTTGGCTGGGTCTCGTGCTTGGGCTGTTTTTCGCGGTCCTTGGGCTGTCAGGCAGCCTGCTGGTCTACGAGGACGCGATCACCCGCATCCTCTGGCCGTCCCCCGCCGCCCCAGGCCGCGGCGCGGCCCTTTCGCTGGATAGAATTGCGGCCATCGCCACGGGAGCGGGCGGGGACAAGCGTCTGGAAATCGCGCTTCCCCAGAGGCCCGGCGATGCGGTCGTCGTGCGGGTCGGACGCATGTCGCCCATGGTCGGCCCCCCTTCCAGACATACGTCAGCGGCGGGCATGCCGGCCATGGACGGCGGCGTGGAACTCTTCATCGATCCCGTGACCGGCAAGGTTCTGCAAGCTCGCGATGCGCTCGAGCCGTCCGTTCTGGTGTTCGCGCACCAGCTGCACGGCAACCTGCTCATGGGACCAGGCGGGCGGGCGGTCGTCGGCTGGCTTGGGGTCGCCATGACGGCAATGGGGCTCAGTGGCGTCATTCTCCGGTGGCCAAGGCGCGGCCGCTGGCGGCGGGCCCTCTCCGTCCGAGTCCACGCGGCGCCCTGGCGCGTTTACCGCGATCTGCACGCCGTTACGGGCGTTTGGCCGCTTGCGGTCTTCCTGGTCGTCAGCATCTCCGGGGTCGTCATCGCTTTTCCGAAGACGTTTGATCCGATGGCGTCGCCGGCGGGGCGCGGCGATGACGGACCTGTGATCCCGTATGCTCGCCGCGCCCTCGAAACCGGTCCGCAGGAGGCGGTCGATATCGCCCGGCGCGCCTACCCGGACGGGATCCCCAGAAAGGTGACCATCGGGGGAACGTCCGGTCGAGCCGCGGCCGTCCATCTGGATATTGGGCGTCCGGCGCCGGTCACCGTGTTCGTCGATCCCTTCCGCGCAACCATCGCGAAGGTCGATCGATCAGCGGGCGAGCTCTCCCGGCCTGGGATTGCGACGCGCCTGCGAGGCCTGCATCGAGGGGCCGGCCTGGGGGCATGGTGGACGATCCTCGTGCTGTGCAGCGGGCTCTTGCCGGCGCTGCTTTGGGCGACCGGCGTCAGCCTGTGGCTGGCTCGCCGTTCCCGCAGGCAGAGGATCGCGCACGGCTGATCGCAAGGTGCTTGGAGAGCGCCATTTCGCCCGAAGCTGTCGACATCTGAGAATTCAGTCGAGCGGGATGGAGCGGCATATCACTGCGTTCGTGGGACAGAGTTTTCGGGAACGGCGCCGGGGCGCCTCAGATCGACGCCAGGCGGACCACCGCATAGATGAAGCCGAGGCCGACGACGGTCGCGGCCACCGTCGACAGGTGCGGCCTTTGCCCGTGGGCGCGGGGAAGCAGCTCGCTCGCGCCGATATAGAGGAAGAAGCCTGCGAACAGGGCCAGCAGAAGGGCGAGCCCCGCGGCCGGGATGGCGATCATGCGCGCGATCAGGATCCCGAGGAATGGGGCGATGGCGTCGGCGGCAAGCCAGCGGCGGGCCGTGGTCGGTGGCGATCCGCCGCCGAGGCTGAGGGTGACGGTATTGGCGCCGTCGAAGACGTCGTGGGCCAGCACCGCGAAAGCCACAATCGCGCCGGCGGCCGAGGAGATCTGAAAAGCGAAGCCGATGCCCAGGCCGTCCATGAGGCTGTGCGCCGTCAGGCTGGCGGGCCCAAGATGGCGCCGGCGGCCTTCCGATCCGGTGCTCAGGATCGTCATGGCCCGGTCGAGGGCGAGGTAGAGCGCAAGGCCGGCCGCGACGCCCGTTGTGATCGTGAGCGGGTGGAAATGCGGCGCGCCCAGGTCCAGGGCCTCCGGCAACAGGTCGAACAGGGCGACGCCGATGACCGCCCCGCTGCTGAAACCGAGGAACAGGTTCAGCGCCGAGCGGAACCGCAACGCCAGCGCGCCGCCAAAAATGGTCGCGGCGCCGGTGAGGACGCCGATGAGCAGAACCAGCAGCGGCGCGGTCTCAGCCTTCACGCCGCTGATCAGCGAGGCGCTGAAAGCCGTGGCGGCGCAGAGAGAGGTTTCATGGATCGCTCCTTCCAGGCGGCGCAGGGGGGAGGTCGGCCGGGCTCCGGACGCGTCCGATGCGCGCAGCCGGGCTGTTATGTAATAATGTAACACCCGTCAAGCTGGACCTCGCGCCCATCGCTCCCAGGCGTTTCCGAGGCGGCCGCCCGTCGGATGCGCTAGGTCAGGTACGAGTGCACGATGGAGACCAGTTCCTCGGCCGCCTGTACGCGCGGGTCGCCGTTCGGCGCCGCCGGATCGAGCATATGCTCGCGGATATGGTCCTCGATCACCTCGGCGATGAAACCGTCCAGTGCGCCGCGGCAGACGGTGACCTGCTGCAGCACCCTGGCGCATTCGCCGTCGCTCTCACGGCCCGCTCGATCGCCGCCAGCTGCCCCAGCATTCGCCTTAGACGGTTGAGCAGCTTGACCTTCTCGCGCGCGATGTGGGCCATGCGGTTTTCTCACTTGTGGCATACCGGGGTATAGCATAGCTGCTCGCCCGGCCGTGGAACCACCTCGCGCGGCGGGATTTTCCAAATGCCGGGGTTCGAACTGTCGCGGTTCGTCTGCAGGTTCGCCGAAGGGGGCCCCATGCTGTCGTCGTCCCGCTCCCTGTTGGCCGCACCGCTCCAGGTTCGGCGCCTCGCCGCGCTGGCGGCGCTCGCCGTCCTGGCCGGGCTGCCGGGCCGCGCGCGCGCCGACGACGACAACGCCGCCGCCCCGGCCAAGGACGAGACCTTCGCCATCCACGCCCAATCGACCTTGATCGACCAGGCGGTGACGGACTTCCGCTCGCCCTATGTCGGCCAGAACAGCCTGAGGCCGTCGCAAGGCCGCGAGACCTTCACCGCCACGCTCTACGCCGGCTTTCGCCCCTGGCGCGGCGGCGAACTCTGGATCGACCCGGAGATCGACCAGGGCTTCGGCCTCTCCGATACGGAGGGCGTCGCCGGCTTCCCCAACGGCCAGGGCGCCAAGGTCGGCAAGGTCGTGCCGTACCTGCGGCTGCAGCGGATGTTCTTCCGCCAGACCATCGACCTGGGCGGCGAGAGCCAGAAGGTCGACCCCGACCAGAACCAGCTGGGCGGCTCGCACACCGCCAACCGGCTGGTGTTCTGGGTCGGCAAGCTATCGGTGGTCGATATCTTCGACACCAACAAATACGCCCACGACGCGGCCAACGATTTCCTGAACTGGTCGGTCGTCGACGCCGGCAGTTTCGACTACGCCGCCGACGCCTGGGGCTACACCTACGGAACGGCGCTCGAGTGGTACCAGGGCCGCTGGACCTTGCGGGCCGGGGCGTTCGACCTGTCCGACGTGCCCAACGGCAGCCTCATCGATCCCACCTTCGGCCAGGACCAGTATGTCGGCGAACTTGAGGAGCGCCACACCATCGCCGGTCAGGACGGCCGGGTGATGCTGACCGGTTTCCTCACCCGCGGACGGATGGGAACCTTCGCCGACGCCATCCAGCTTTCGCAGGCGACCGGCCAGCCGCCCAGCACGGCCGCCGTCCGCCGGTATCGCAGCCGCACCGGCGTCAGCCTCGACCTCGAGCAGTCGCTGAGCGACGATCTCGGCTTTTTCGTGCGCGCCGGCGTCGCCGACGGAAACGTCGAGCCCTATGAGTACGCCGACATCGACCAGACGGTCTCCGGCGGCCTGTCGCTGAGCGGCAAACGCTGGGGCCGCAAGGACGACACCGTCGGCGTGGCGGGCGTGGTGAACACCATATCGAAGATCCACCAGCGGTATCTGGCCGACGGCGGGCTCGGCATCCTGGTCGGCGACGGCAAGCTGCCGCACCCCGGACCGGAGGAGATCCTGGAGACCTATTACAAGATAGGCCTGACGGCGAACACCGCGCTCAGCTTCGACGCCCAGCTGGTCGGCAACCCGGCCTACAACCGCGACCGCGGCCCGGCGCCGATCTTCGCCGCGCGCCTGCACGCGCAGTTCTGACCGGCCCCCAGCGACGGCTTCTTGTTCCGCGGCGGCATATCGGCTCTTAGTCACGGCCCCGCGTCACCGCTTGGATGTGTTGCAGCTTGACTCTCTCGTCTTCCTCTTCGGCGACCCCGGGGTCCTGAGCGGTGTGCGGCATTGCCGGCATCGTCATGCGGAACGGCCAGCCGGTGGACGAGGCGCGGCTGGACGCGCTGGCGCGCGCCATCGCCCACCGCGGGCCGGACGGGGTCGGCCGGTTCGTCACCGGGCCGGTCGGCCTGGTCAACACCCGCCTGGCGATCATCGACCTGGAGACCGGCGACCAGCCGCTGTTCGACGCTGAAGGCGCGGTGCTGGTCGCCAACGGCGAGATCTACAACGATCCGGAAATTCGCGCGGCCCTGGCCGGCGCGTCCTACCGGACCGGCTCGGACTGCGAGTCGCCTTTGCAGCTCTACCGCAGCCAGGGGACCGACTTCGTGGCCGACCTGCGCGGCATGTACGCCATCGCCCTCTACGACCCGACGACCGGGAAGGTGGTGCTGGCGCGCGATCCGTTTGGCATAAAACAGCTCTATTATGCTGAAACGGCGGAGTTTTTCGCCTTCGCCTCAGAAGCCCAGGCGCTGATCGCCGCCGGTCTGGCCGGCCCGACGTTGCGGCCCGCCGCCCGCGCCGAACTGATGCAGCTGAAGTTCACCACCGGCCGCGAAACCGTCTTCGCCGACATCCGGCGCGTCCTGCCAGGCGAACTGCTGGTGCTGTCCGCCGGGGAGGTGAGCGAACGCCGGACCCGGGCCGCCCTGCCGGCCGGCGGTCCGATCCCCGCCGACGACGAGGCGCTGCTGCGCCGGTTGGACGAGGTGCTGATCGACACCGTCGCTCACCATTTGCGCTCGGACGTGCCCTACGGCCTGTTCCTGTCCGGCGGCATCGATTCCTCCGTGCTGGTCGCGCTGATGGCGCGGCTCACCGATCAGCCGGTGCATGCGATGACCGCCGGTTTTCCAGGCGGCGGCGATGACGAGACCGCGCTCGCCCGGCGGGTCGCACGGGCCGTCGGCGCCGAGCATCAGGTGGTGGAGGTCACCGAGGCCGACTTCTGGGCCTTCACGCCGGCGGTGGCGGCGGCGCTGGACGACCCGACCGCCGACGCCGCGGCCCTGCCGACCTGGATGCTGGCCCGCGCCGCCAGGGGCCGGATGACCGTGGTGCTGAGCGGGGAGGGCGCCGACGAGGTGTTCGGCGGTTACAGCCGCTATCGCCGCGCCGGCCTGCTGGGCGCGCTGGCCGGCCGCTCGCGTACGCGCGGGGTGTTCCGGGGGCCGCTGGCGGACGCCCCGGCCCTGAAGGGGTGGCGCGATGGCCTGGCGCGCGCCGAGGCGGCGCAAGCCGGGCAGGGGCGCTCGACCATGCAGCGGCTGCAGGCCGTCGACTGCGCCGAGTGGCTGCCCAACGACCTCCTGGTCAAGCTCGACCGCTGCCTGATGGCGCACGGGCTGGAAGGCCGCACCCCCTATCTCGATCCGGTGGTCGCCGATTTCGCCTTCCGTCTGCCGGGCCGGGCCAAGGTGCGCGGCGGTCTCGGCAAGTGGCTGCTGCGCGAATGGCTGGCGCGCAACGTGCCCGCCGCCGAGCCCTTCGCCCGGAAGACCGGGTTCAACCCGCCGATGGGCGCGTGGATCGCCGCCCGCGCCGATCGCATCGCCGGTCTGGTCGCCGCCCAGCCGGGCGTGGCGGCGTTCCTGCCGCCGGACCAGGTCCGCGCCGTGATCGGCGATGCGGCCCGCCGCGGCCAGGCCGCCTGGAGCCTGCTCTTCTATGCGCTCTGGCATAGCCATCATGGGCTGGGCGTGCCGGCCGACGGCGCGGTCGACGAGGTGCTGGAGGCGGCTGCGAGGGCGGGATAAGCCGCCGCATTCGCCATGGCGGCCTACAATGGTAAAGTTCTTTCATGGCTGCGCCCAAGGCTCCCAGCACCAGGACCAATGTGATCCCGATCGCCGATCCGCCGCCCGGGCGGACCGTCAGCCTGTGCATCCCCTTCTTCAACGAGGCGGTGAACCTGCCGCTGCTGGTGCGGACGCTGGACAACTTCGCGCGTCAGGCCGGGGCGAAATGGGGCGTGCGCATCGACGCCATCTTCGTCGACGACGGCAGCCTGGACGGCGGCGGCGAGGTGCTGACCGGCCTGAGCGCCGGCCGCGCGCTCAGCTTCGATCTGCGCCTGCTGCGCCTCAGCCGCAACTTCGGCAAGGAGGTGGCGATCACCGCCGCCCTGATGAACGCCGAGGCCGACGCGGTGGTGGTGATGGACGCCGACCTGCAGCATCCGGTCGCGCTGATCGACCAGTTCCTGGATGGCTGGCTGAACCAGGGGTTCGACGTCGTCTACGGCTATCAGGACCGGGACCGGCCGCAGGCCTGGTGGCTGAAAGTCTCGCGGCGGCTGTTCTACAGCCTGATCAACGCCACCTCCGAGGTCGCCATCCCGCCCGACGCCGGGGATTTCCGCCTGTTGTCCCGGCGCGCCTACCAGGCGCTGCGCACCCTCGGCGAGCGCCAGCGGATGATGAAGGGGCTCTACAGCTGGATCGGCTTCCGCCAGAAGGGCATCGCCTTCACCGCCCCGATCCGCGCGGCGGGATCCAGCCATTATTCGCCGCTGAAGCTCGGCTTCCTGGCGGTCGACGGCATCACCTCGTTTTCGCTGGCGCCGCTCAGGCTGGCGGTCTGGGCCGGGGTGGTGCTGGCCATGCTCTCCGGCGGCTATGGCCTCTGGACCGTGTTCGAGAAGTTCTACTGGGGGGTCAGCCCGCCCGGCTATCCGACGCTGATCGTGTTGATCTCGATGATCGGCGCGGCTCAGCTGATCTTCCTCGGGGTCATCGGAGAGTATCTCGGCCGGGTGCTGATGGAGGTGAAGGGCCGGCCGTTGTACGTGCTGGAGAGCGACACCCGCCATCCTGGCGCCAGCCGAAATGAAACCGCCCTCCCGTCCTGACCGGCCCTAGCCGCGGCCGACGAAAGGCATCTTGGTCGCCATGACGGTCAGGGCCAGGACGTTGGCATCCAGGGGCAGGCCGGCCATGTAGAGCACCGCGTCGGCCACGTGGCTGACGTTCATGACCGGCTCCGGCGCCAGCTCGCCATTGGGCTGCAGCGCCCCAGCGGCCATGCGGGCGGTCAGCGGCGTTTCGGCGTTGCCGATGTCGATCTGGCCGCAGGCGATGTCGAAGGTCCGCCCGTCCAGCGCCAGCGACTTGGTCAGGCCGGTGATGGCGTGCTTGGTCGCGGTGTAGGGCGCCGAGTAGAGCCGGGGCGTATGGGCCGAGATCGAGCCGTTGTTGATGATCCGCCCGCCGCGCGGCTGCTGGGTCCGCATCATCCGGAACGCCCCGCGCGCACAGAGGAAGGCGCCGGTCAGATTGACCGCCAGCACCCGGTTCCATTGCGCGACCGACAGCTCGTCGATCGGCACGGCGGCGGCGCCGGTTCCGGCGTTGTTGAACAGAAGGTCCAGCCGCCCGAAGCGCTCGCCGATCGCCTGGAACAGCGCCTCGACCTCAGCCTCGTCGCCGACGTCGGTCGGCATGACCAGGGCGTCGGCCTCGGTCGCGCCCGCCAACCGCGCCGTCTCGGCCAGCGCGTCGGCGCGCCGCCCGGCCAGGGCGACGCGATAGCCCTTGCCCATCAGGGCAAGCGCCACGGCCCGGCCGATGCCGCTGCCGGCGCCGGTGACCAGGGCGGTGGGTTGCATGGCGTCTTCCTTGGCGGACGCGGCGGATCGGCCGCGCGGCTATCCTAGCCGCGCGCCGCGCGGGCCGGAAGAAACCCGATGGCGAAGAGTGTGAGACGGCTTTGCGGGCGCCGGCGAGGGAGTCCTAGAACTCCCAGCCGACACCCGCTCCGCCCCCCGCGCGGCCCTGGGCTGTGAAGTTCACGCCGGCGCGGAAAGTCGTATGATTGTCGTTGAGGCGAACGCCGCCGCCGACGGCGAAGCCGGCCTGGCCGTTGAAGACGCCGAAGCCGGCGCTGAGCATGCCTCTACCGGCGGTCACCGGCTGCGGCATGAAGGCGACGGCCATGGCCGCGGCGGTCGCGGCGTCGGCTCGTCTCGAGATCAGGTTGGTGTAGGCGTTGGCCTGCGACAGCGTGGTCGCGGCGGACTGGGTCAGCTGGCCGAGATTGACGGCGTCGGTCGGCGCCGTGCCGTCGGCGACATTGACGATCCGCCGCTCGCCGCCGACCGCGCCCACCGAGACGGTGTCCGCCTGGTTGGCGACCGAGCCGGCCCCCAGGGCGACCGAATTGGCCGCCGTGGCCTGGCTGCCGGCGCCCAGGGCGACCGCGCTGGCCTGGCTGGCGACCGCGGCGGCGCCGACCGCGACCGCGCCGTTCGCCCCGGCGTTGCTGGTCGCGCCGACGGCGACCGTGTTGCTGGCCGCCACCCCGTCGCCGGCCTGGAAGCCGACCGCCACGTTCGACGAACCGGTGACGCTCTGGCCGGACGCCGCGCCCAGCGCCGTATTGCCGCTGCCGCTGACGAACTCGGACGAGCGGGCGCCGGCGCCGGTGTTGTTGTCGCCGGTGACGAAGCTGGACGAGCCTGCCCCCGAACCGGTGTTCAGGTTGCCGGTCACGAAGGTCGAGGAGAGCTCGCCCGCGCCGGTGTTCAAGTTGCCGGTGACGCTGACCGACGCGGCGAAGCCGGCGCCGGTGTTCTCGTTGCCCACCACCTGGGTCGACGACTGGGCGCCCGCGCCGGTGTTGCCGGATCCGGTCACGTGCTGCGACGCCTCGGCGCCGGCGCCGGTGTTGAAGGCGCCGGTCACGTTCACCGAGGCCGAGTCGCCGGCGCCGGTGTTGAGGTTGCCGACCACCACCGCCGATGCCCCCGCGCCGGCGCCGGTGTTGCCGTCGCCGCTGACCGATTGCGACGAGGCGTAGCCGAGGCCGCTGTTGAACGAGCCGGTGACGTTGAGCGAGGAGAGGGAGCCGTCGCCGGCGTTGTAGCTGCCAACCACCGTCGAGGACGAGAACCAGCCGACGCCGGAATTGCCCGAGCCGGTGACGCTGACCGACGACAGGGCGCCGAGCCCGGTGTTCAGGTTTCCGGTGATGCTCTGGGACGAGCCCTCGCCGAAGCCGCTGTTGCCAGTGCCGCTGACGAGAAACGATGACTCGTAGCCGGCGCCGGTATTCATGTCGCCGTAGACGCCGAACGAGGAGCCGGTCCCGGAGCCGGAATTGGCGTTGCCGGTGACGTCGGTCGACGAGCCGAGGCCAAGACCGGTGTTGTCGTTGCCGGTGACCATGAAGCCGCCCAGGGCGCCGGCGGCGGTGTTCCCCGAGCCGTTGACGAAGCCTAGGGCGAAGGCGCCCAGGCCGGTGTTTTCCGAGCCGGTGACCGACAGCGACGAATAGGCGCCGGCCCCGGTGTTGCTCGAGCCGGTCACGTCCATGGACGATCGTTCGCCGAGGCCGGAGTTCTGGCCGCCCGACACGTTCGTCGAGGACAGCGCCCCGACGCCGGTGTTCAGGTCGCCGCTGACGCTCTGCGACGAGCCCTCGCCGAAGCCGCTGTTGCCGCTGCCGGTGACAGACTGCGAGGCGTTCGTGCCGACACCGACATTGTTCGTCCCGGTCACATGATTCGATGCGCTGTCGCCGAATCCCACATTGCCGCCGCCGCTGACGAAGCGTGACGCCCCGGCGCCGACGCCGGCGTTGCCGCTGCCCGAAACCAGCTGCGAGGCGCCGCTGCCAAGGCCCACATTGTCGGTCCCGGTGACGGACTGCGAGGCGTTGATGCCGATGCCGGTGTTCTGGTTGCCGCTCACCCCGTTCGAGGCGCCGTCGCCGACGCCGACATTGTCGTTGCCGATCACGCGCCGCGACGACAGATACCCCGAGCCGGTGTTGTTGTCGCCAGTGACGGACTCGGACGAGCCGTAGCCGTCGCCGGTGTTGTCGTTGCCCACCACGCTCATGGACGACTCGCTGCCCGCGCCGGTGTTTTGCGAGCCGGTGACGCTCCACGACGACTGGGCGCCGTCGCCGATATTGTCGTTCCCACTGATCGCGAACGAGGATTGGTAGCCGTTTCCGGCGTTGAAATTGCCGGTGACCGAGGTCGAAGAATAGGAGCCGACGCCGCTGTTGTTCGTGCCGGTGACGGTCGACGACGACGCCGTGCCGACGCCGATATTGCCGCTGCCGCTGACCGTCTGCGAAGACTGGTCGCCGAAGCCGCTGTTGTTGTCGCCGGTCACGAAATGGGAGGCTTGCATCCCGACGCCGACGTTGCCCGAGCCGTCGATGGCGGCTGAAGCGCCGACGCCCACGCCGACATTGTTGTCGCCGTTGATCCGCCCGGACGAATCCAGTCCAACCCCGATGTTCTGATTGCCGACGATCTCGCTTGACGACGACTCGCCCGCGCCGACGTTGTCGTTCCCCGTGATGTCGTTCGACGAGTTCAGGCCGGCGCCGGTGTTGCCGGTGCCGGTGACGGCCTGTCCGGCGCCGTTCCCGACCGCGGTCTCGTCGAACGTCGCGGCGCCGCACGCCGTCGGCTCGCAGTAGTTCTGCGCCCAGGCGCCGCCAGCGCTCAGGTCGAGCGCCAGCAATGAAGCACCGACCAGCAGCATCGGCAACCGGACGCGGCCCGGCCGGGCCTTCAGGATGATGGAATTCACGTCGGTTAGTCCCCAGGTTCGCACCGCCGCGCCCAGCCGCGGTGGTGGAATGACCGGCAAACTAACGGGGCTGTCCGGCCCCCGGCTTGGACCGGGCGGCGTATGAACAGGACTGGGCGGCGTAACAAACGCTGCAATGGCGCAACAAACGCTACGTCCGACGCGCCGAACGCGGTAAGCTTGGCCAGGCGCAGCCTCCTGGGCTCAGTACATGGCCGATGCCGACCCCGAATTTCGCTTGATGCGATTCTCAAGCGATGCCCTGCCCGCGCGCGAGCGGTTCGACATCTGGCGGGACACCATGACCCGCAAGCTGCTCAGGCTCGCCATCGACCCGTTGAGCGAGCTGCCCTATCGCGCCAAGGCCGCGCTACGCGCCATGCCGTCCTTGCGGGTCGGCTTCGGCCTGGTCGGCCCGGCCATCCATCATCGCACCCGCGAGATCGCCGCGGCCGAGAACGACGATGTCGCCCTGTTCGTCAACCTGGGCGGAACATTCCTCGTCCGTCGCGCCGGCGGCGAGATCCAGCTCGACGCCGGCGACGCCTGCCTGGTCGAGTGCCGCGAGGTCGGCTCTTATGTGATGCCCGTGGCGGGCCGGCATCTGTGCCTCAGGCTTGAGCGGCGGGTGCTCGGCGCCTTCGCCGGCCGCGTCGATCAGGCCTTCGGCCGGCTGATTCCGGCCGATACCGAGGCGCTGAAACTGCTCATCACCTATGCCCGGACCCTGCCGAGCGGCGATGCGCAGCTGTCGCCGGCGGCCAGCCGCGTCGTCGTCGACCATATCGGCGACCTGATGGCCCTGGTGGTCGGGGCGGGCGGCGAGACCGCCGCGCTGGCGGCCAGCCGCGGCCTGGCCGCCGGGCGCCTGAGCGCCGCCAAGGCCCATATCCGCGAGCGCATCGGCGCGTTCGACCTCTCGCCCGAATCCGTCGCCGCCGATCAGGGCATCTCGCCGCGCTATCTTCGCCAGCTGTTCGAGGCGGAGCACCAGAGCTTCACCGGCTACCTCCTGGAACAGCGCTTGACCCAGGCCCATTCCATGCTGACCAGCCCAAGGTTCGCCGCCGACCCGATTTCGCGCATCGCCTATGACGTCGGCTTCGGCGACCTGTCCTATTTCAACCGCGCCTTCCGGCGCCGTTACGAGCGCACGCCCAGGGACATCCGCGCCGAAGCCGTGCGCTTCTGGCGCAAGGCCGGCGAGGCCTAGTCGGTCAGCAGCAGCGGGCTCGAGGCGTGGTAGCCGGCGAGTTTCGCCTCGCCGCCCCGCAGCACCATGGTCACGCTCTCCTGCAGCGCGCCGTTGGCGCAGGTCTGGTTGTAGCCCTGCTCCTGGAAGAAGCCCTGCGAGGTCGCGTTGGTATGGAAGTCCATGCGCTTCACCGGCGGCTGGCAGGCGCCCAGCCTGCGGTCGATCCGCTGCATGAAGCCGACGAAGATGTCCGGCGAGATATTGTCGCGCAGCTCCGGCGCCGCCTGGTCATAGATGACCTGGTACTGCCTGGCCGCCACCTGCTGGTAGAACCGCGCGGTGGCGTCATCGACCTTCTTGGCGTCGGCCTGCCCGAGACAGCCGCTGGTCAGCAACGCGACGCCGACCCAAAGCGCGTGTTTGGCCGCCATGCAGGCCCCCGCCGAAGACGGTCAGCCTTTAGCCGACCGAGGCGGCGCCTGACAATCGTCCAGGCGGAGATCACGCCGGGACCGGTGTCGGCGGACCAAACCGACGACGCGGGCGTTAAGGGTAGGGGCGGCGCCGTGGCCGTCGGCCGTCTCCGGTGAAGTGGTGGCGAACAAGGACGATCTTGGCGGTGCGGGGTACACCGAGGCGAGCCAGTATCGGCGGCTGGTCGAGGCGATCAGCGATTACGCCATCTACATGCTCGATCCCAAAGGCGTGGTGACCAGCTGGAACCTGGGAGCTCGGCGTCTGAAGGGCTACACGGCCGACGAGATCATCGGCCAGCATTTTTCCCGCTTCTACACCGAAGATGATCGGCAAGCCGGGCTGCCGCAGTACGGGCTCGACACCGCACGCCTCCAGGGACGTTGGAGGACCGAGGGCTGGCGCGTGCGCAAGGACGGCACCCGGTTCTGGGCGCACGTCACCATCGAGCCGATTCGCCAGGACGACGGCGCCATCATCGGCTTCGCCAAGATCACCCGCGACCGGACCGAACAGCACGAGGCGCAACAGGATCTCGAGCAGGCGCGGCACGCGCTGTTCCAGGCTCAGAAAATGGAAGCGGTCGGCCAGCTGACAGGCGGCATCGCGCATGACTTCAACAATCTGCTGACGGTCATCATCGGCGGCCTGGACACCACCCAGCGCAGCATCGAGCCGAACCCGCGGGCGGAGAAGGCTTTGAGCATGGCCAGGCTGGCTGCGGAGCGGGCGGTGAATCTGACCTCGCGGCTCCTCGCCTTCTCACGCCGCCAGCCGCTTCAGCCCGTGGCGACGGACCTCAACCTGCTGGTCCGGCGCATGACCGAACTGCTGCACCATGCATTGGGCGAACAGATCGAGCTGGAGGGCGTGCTTTATCCGCGTCTGTGGCCGGTGGAGGTGGATCAGAACCAGCTGGAGTCCGCGGTGCTCAATCTGGCCGTGAACGCCCGCGACGCCATGCCGGGCGGCGGCAAGCTGACGGTCGAGACGGCCAACACCTATCTCGACGAGACCTATCAGGAAACCGACACCGAGGTGATCCCCGGTCAGTACGTGCTGCTGTCGGTGACCGACACCGGCGGCGGCATCCCGAAGGATGTGCTCGCGCGCGTGTTCGAGCCGTTCTTCACCACCAAGGGAGAGGGAAGAGGCACGGGCCTCGGCCTCAGCATGGTCTACGGCTTCGTCAAGCAATCCGGCGGCCATGTGACGATTTACAGCGAGCCCGGCGAGGGGACCTGCGTGAAGCTCTATCTCCCCCGCTACCGTGGCCCGGCCTCGCAGGATGAGGACGCCGGCGAGCATCGGTCGGTGGGCGCGGCCGAGGGCGAGGTGGTGCTCCTCGTCGAAGACAATGAGGGAGTCCGCGCCTACAGCGCAATGAGCCTGACCGAACTCGGTTACCGAGTGCTCGAAGCCGCTGACGCCGAAGGGGCCCTGCCCATCTTGCGCAGCGACGAGCGGATCGACCTGCTGTTCACCGACGTGGTGTTGCCGGGGCGTAGCGGTCGGCTGCTCGCGGAGGAGGCCGCGCAAATCCGGCCCGGCTTGAGGGTGCTCTACACCACCGGCTATTCGCGCAACGCCATCGTGCACCAGGGCCGCCTCGATGCCGGCGTCGACCTGCTGTCCAAGCCGTTCACCTACGACCAGCTCGCGGCCCACGTGCGGCGGGTTCTGGACTCGCCGGAACGGAAATCAACCTAGATCCGCTGGGCGCGCTTTTTGAGATTGACGGAAGCGGCCGTTAGATTTTGGCGATGGAATTCGCTGATACGGATTGGGTTTGCGCCCGGTTTCGGGAGCTTATTGAGGAGGTCCGGGACTCCTCAATAGAGGCCCGCGAAAAACGCAATGAAATCAGCTGTGGTGAGAATGATCTCAGCAGATTGAGGAGTCTATTGGGGAGTCGGGCCGCTTTGCGCAGGCCAAGTGCTGGCCAGCGGATCGCGCCCTCCCATTCTTGTGCCGCTCGCCTGATGGATACATGATCCACGGAGTCTTCTGTCGGTTGAGGCTCGGAGCGGCGCTTGAACCTCGAAACGAATCCCGTCTATCCGAGCAATCCAGGCATCGCCCTCGGCAGGCGCTTCCTGGAACACGTAAAGTCCACCGGACAGCCGGAGACGTTCCCGACCATCAGCACGGAGCGGCCGCCGGCCGAGGGCGAACTGGTCGTGCTCGCCAGCCCGGTTGAGATCGATAGTCGCCTTCGTCCTCTTAAGGACATGGCGCCTTGTCCAGTGTGCCTCCCATCCGGATCGCGGTGGCTTGCCTTGGGCCGCAATGCTCCGGACCAGGCTGGCTGGCAGACCGCGTCAAACATTGCCGAGAACCTCTTCCTGCAGGAAGAGCGCGAGCGCCAGAACGCCGCCGAGCTAGCCCAGGCGCTAGGCCGGCTTCAAGCGCGGATTGACTGGATCGACCGGGTCAGCTCGCGCGTCGATCGCGTCGATGAACTGCAGAACCGCATGGCCAAGATGGCCGCGATCCGGAAGGGCATCTTCGACAAGACGCGCGGGGGCGGCCCGGTGCAAATCGACGTCGATCGCACGCTGCGGGATATCGGGTTCATCAGGGGTGCGGCCTTCCTTCGGTCAACCTGGCGAGACAGAGAGCGGCTGCAGGAGGCGCGGGTGATCTTGACCGACATGATCGCCGATGCCGGCCACCCCGACCTGCGCGCCTGGACCGCGGCGCTTGCCCCAGTCATCTGCGCGGAGAAGCTGGCAGGCCACGGCGCGGCGCTAGAGACGATGCGGCTGGCCATGGAGCACGTCGATACAGCCGCGGCCTTTCTCTCGGTCGAAACAGCGAACACACTGGCCGCCCTTTCGCCCGCAAGCACTGGGACTGGCCGATTTCGGCTGACCAGGCAGGGCGACATGATGGGGATCGAGGCGGGCGACAAGGCTTGGCATGCGCGGATCGGCGAGGTCACAGCACTTCCAGCGATCCCCTAGGTAGGGTTTGCTGGGAGGCCTTCAGCGAGGACCCTTGCTATGCGGTCCGCGTACATCGAGCCCGTCTCCGAGCTGGTGCCGGAACCGAGAACCTCTAGCAACGCCTGAAGGTCTTCCTCGCTCTCGCAGCGGCGCTTTCCGAGTTCTCGGACAGTGGCGTCGGCGGCGGCTCCCATAAGCCGGGTGAGCACGAACTCAAGCAGTCGCGCGCGGTCTGGCGCCGCCAGTTTCGCGCCATATCCCGGAGGAATGAATTGCAGAGCGGCCCTCAGCCAATAGTGATGATCGGCATGGCCGTATAGGCGGTCGTGTTCGATGAACTGGGAGCCATGCTCAATAGCATGGCGGCCGTCGCGTTCAGCCAGGAAGCGAAACTTCGCCGGAATTACCCCGCGCTCCTTCCACCTCGATACCGCCGATCGACCCAGCCCTAGCTTCTCCGCCAACTCAGAGTCGTTGGCCGCGCCTAGCGCCTCTCGAATACGGCGAACCTGATCCTCAAGCATTGACGGCAGCCGTGTTGACGTGTGGACAAGCGGTCAATACCGTCCACCTGTGGACAAACTCGCGGGGCCGGCAATGCAGCACACAATCGAGTTGAACGGAAGCGAAGCCTTGGTGCGCAGGGTGCGCGCCGGCTTCACCGAACAAGGCGATTCGCTCCGCGCCTGGTGCCTTCGCAACAGCGTGACCCCTTCATATGCTCACCGCGCCTTGGCTGGGTTGAAGAATGGCCCGGCGGCCAAAGAACTGCGCAGGATCATCCTGCGAGAGAGCGCGGCGGCTGCATAGATGGCGGCTGGGGGCGATTGGCTGAGCGTCGGCGAGGTCGCCGCGATGGCCGGCATTGGCCGTCGATCGGCAACCGCGGCCGTCGCCGCCGAATCATGGCGGGGCATCGCCCTTGAGGTTCGCACCGTGAAGGGCCGTGGTGGTCGTTCGGGCCGATGCTATCAGGTGTCTCTCAGAAGCCTCTCAGCGGCCCTTGAACGGCCCATGAGCACCGCCCTGTCCGTCCTGGCGCCGACGGCGCAGCGGCTGGCGGTCTTCAAGAATCAGAGCGAACGCGTGGCGGCCAGGTTCAAGGCGATCGAGGCGGCCATCGGCCATGAGCGGGGGACAGCGGGGCGGGCGGCGGAGATCCGCGTCGAGGCCGCCAAGGGCAAGCATAGCGAGCGCACCCTTCAGCGCTGGATTGACCTCTACGAGAAGCATGGAATGGCGGGGCTAGCGCGAAAGCTGCCCCAAGACGCCGGCAAGCCTCGCGTCGTGGTCTCCCGTGTCTTTGACCGAGCGTTCCGCGCGGCCGGACAACCCGAAGACTTACTTGCTCAAATTGGCGGCTTGGTCGTGGTCGAGGCCAAAGGGCTGTGGGCATCGACAGCCGAAGCGTCAGGCGTCAACGAAGTCCGCCGCCTGCTCGAATTCCGGCTGTTGGAGTTGTGCGAGGCCCGCGGCGTCGAGCTGGCGCCAGCGGCCTATCGACTGTCCCGCCGCCACGTTGAGCGATTCTCCGAATACCGCGTCGTCAACCTCAAAAAGAATAACGCCAAGGCCTTCGACGACGCCAAGCCGCGCATCCGTCGAGACTGGACCTGCTATGCGCCGATGGAGATCGTCATCGCGGACGTGAAGCCGATCGACGTGATCGTGACCCGCCCGGACGGCTCCGCCACGTGGGGCAAAAACATCGGCTTTGTGGACGCTGGAACGGGCCGAATCTTTTGCCATCTCGTCATGTGCGCCGAGGGTGAAGGCATCCGGCAGGAGCATGTCATCGAGGCGTTTATCGCCATGACGCAGCAGCCGCTATGGGGCTTTCCGCGCGCGCTCTATCTCGACAACGGTTCTGAGTTCGCCGGCCTGGAGGAGAAGCTCCGAGGCGCCCTGCAGCTGGTGAACCCGGCCGGCGTTCGCACCGTCATTTATGCGCGGCCCTACAACGCCTCGGCCAAGCCGATCGAGGGCCGCTTCGCGATGATGGACCGCTATGTCTATGCCCAGCTCCCAGGCTACGCCGGCGGCGAGCGGATGCACAAGAAGACCCAGACCGTTGGAAGGCCGCCGAAGCCCTATCCGGGCTCTTGGGATGAGTTCTGCACCGACCACGCGATGATGGTCGAGGACTTCAACGCCAGGCCGGTCGGCGGCCAATGGGGCGGCCGCTCGCCAGACGAATGGCTCCGCGAAAAAGTCCAAGCCGGCTGGCGGCCAATTCGTGTTGACCCGCTCGCGCTGGACGCGGCCTTCTGCAAACACGACACCCGCAAGGCCAGGGACGGCCGTGTCTCGATCGACGGCATAGGATTTCACCACCCGGCGCTGTCTGCGCTGCCGGCCGGGACGACCGTAGCGCTGGCGCTGCCCTGGCGTCGCGGGGGCGAGCCGCTGTTTCAGCAGCGGGACGGCAGTTGGGCGTATCTCGAACGAGACTACGCCATGCCCGCCCTGTGGGAAGAAGGCGCACTCGAATCCGCGCGCCGACAGGCCGGCCAGCGGCGTCATGTGGCTCTACTCGAACAAGAAGCGCCGCCGGCTGACCCTATAGCCATCAAGCGCCGAATGGTCGCTCGGCTGCCTGTGACGACAGTCGCCGGGCGGGTCGACCGTCTGGACACCGGCGGGGCTGCGACAGCGCTGGTCTTGGCCATCGGCAGCGCCAGCGAGCCGACGCCCGCTCAGACGCCGGAAGAGCGCGCGAGAGCCCTGCGCGACCGCCGCACCGCCCGCCTCATGGGAGAGCAACGCAATGTCGGCTGACGACAGCGGATACGTGGCGACCTCGGTCGTCAGCACCCTTCTCGCACACATGCAAAAATCTCACGATCGACGGCGCATAGCGGTCTTTTCCGGACCTCCCGGCATCGGCAAAAGCACGGCGATAGGACGGTTCCAGGCCGCGGAAGAATGCAAGGTGGCGGTGGTGTCTGTTCCGCCTGGACCCAAGGGCGGGCTGAAGTCCACCGCGGCGCTCCAGCTCGCGCTTGAGGCCATTTACGAGGTTTGCCCATCCGCCCATCGCGACACCACCCCGACCAATTACGTCATGCTCCGGGGCCGAATGTTTGGCGTGATCTGTGAATGGGCGGGCTTTGACGGCAGCCGCAAGCAACAACGTGAATCGGCCGAGCAATGGAGCCCGCACTACACGATCATATTTGATGAAGCGCAAAACCTGTCGCCTGAAGCGATCGAGGTCTTGCGGTTCTTGAACGATGCGACGGGCGGCTATTCACCTTTTCCCATCGGCCTGATTTTCGTCGGCAACAACGAGTTCATCTTGAAGAGCGATCGGCGCGGACAAAGTGTCCTATCGGCGGCGGTCGCCGACCGTGCGCTCTATGTCGAGACCCTCACGTATGCAGACGTGAGGGATGATGACCTGAAGCTCTTCTTCGAAGCCGGCGGCTTGGTTGATCCCAATGCACTTCAACTTGTTATCCACCACTTCGGAACCGGCCGCGCCGACCGCAGCTTCCGCCGCGCGGCCGACCTTCTAAGCGAACTGAATATCGAAGCTGATCGGCAACCCGTCACCGCCGAACTTGTGCGTGATTTTCTCTTCTTAGCAGCCTGAAAGGCACCCATGACCAACCCGCAAGTGATCGAATCTAATGCCGATCGTCCGCCGGCGAGCGGCGATCCACGGGTACCGGCCGGGCGTCTCGCCGCCGACCTCTGGATCGCGAATGTGGCGTTTGAGCATGTTGGAAGGATCATGGACCTGGCCGCGGACTACGCGCTGACGCCGGAATTTGCCCGTGTTTCTTTGAGCTATGATGAGACGATTTACGCGCTGCTGGCTGGCGCCGCGGCGCTCCAGCGCGAGACGATAGCGAGGGTCACGAAGATTCAAGAAGACCTCCACGCGGATCAGCATGCTGCACAAGTCTAAGCTGGCCCTGCTGAGAGTCGCCAAGGCCCAGCTGGGCCTTGGCGATGACGACTATCGGGCGATCCTCGAAAACTTCGGGGGCACCCATAGCGCGAGCCACTTGGACGGTCGCGGCTTCGATGCCGTCATGGACAGGTTCCGAGGGCTGGGCTTCACCAGCTCGTCGCGCCGCCGATCGTTCGGCGAGCGCGACGGCATGGCATCGCCTGGCCAAGTGGCCGCGATCCGCAAGCTCTGGACCGCCTACGCGGACGCACCAACCGAGGCCAGCCTTAATGCATTTCTGGAACGGCAGGCGAAGGTCTCGGCGCTCCGATTTCTGAACGCGAGTAAGGCCGGTCCGGTGATCACCGCCCTCAAGGCGATGGTCGAGCGAAAGGCGCACGCGGATGCCTGATCCGACCGATCCCGACATCCGCGCCTTCGTCGCCGCGAGCCGCGAGCGCACCTTCTCGGCGATGGCCGTCGAGATCGCCGCTGAGTTCGGCCCTGGGCGCGCGTGGTCGGTCGACTTGGTGGCGGCGGTCCACCACCAGCTCTTGCCGCCGCGCGAAGCCGGCCGGCGGTCACCCTTCGAACGCGAACCCGCTGTTATGGCTTTCATCACTGACCGGGACGGCCTGGTCTCGATGGCGGAGATCGCGCGGCTGGGAGCCGAGGCGTTCGGCTCAGGTCGCTTCCCCAGCAAATCTGCCGTTGGTCGTCTGGCCCTAAGGCTGCGCCAGCGCGCGACCGTGGCGGCCTCTTAGGGCCAAGATGACCTACTTCCTCGTCGCGGATCGTCAACGGGCTTCTCACGCCTCTCAAGGCTTCTCACGCGCTAGCCCGAGCGACAGAGGACGATCGACTGGATTGGAAGGCGATCATCTACCGGGGGCGCGGGCGTTGAACGGCAACGGCACATAGGCCGACCCTGAATTTATTCAGGGTGGTTCCGCCGGAACTAATTCCCGCTTTGTGGCGCCATGACGCGAGGGGCGAAAGAGATCACCACAGACGCCGACGCGCCGACTGATCTGGTCGGCTTTGTGTCGCTGCGCTTAGGCGGCCTCGTGGCGCTTAAGATCCAGGAGGCCTTCGGCGGCCGACAGGTCTACGTCCCGTCGAGCCCGGAACCGCACAACATCTTTTCGAAGCTCGTCGGCCAGGAGAATGCGGAGATTGTCGCCTCCGAGTTCGGCTCGGGACAGTTTGATGTTTCCTCGGGGCCGGCCGGCCGGGCTGCCCTCATCAGAGAAGCCTGTTTGACCGATCGCTCGGCCGGCGACATCGCTAAAGTCTTCGGATGCTCTTCCCGCTGGGTCCGCATGAAGCGCGCCAAGCTGCGCCGCGAGGGCCTTATCAAATGACCAGCCGTCATCCCGTAACCCGGCAATCAGCACATGAAACCGAAAAATCTCCGGCTGTGCCGTCGGAAGGCCTTCAAAGCCGCGGCGACCAAGGTCAGGCGAACATCCCTAGGAGGGCGGTCGGTCGACACGATCGCCCGGGACAGCGGGGTGCCGGTGAGAGTGGTCCGAAAAATTCTGGCGACAGAGAACGAGAGTGCCAAATGAACAATGGTGAAAAGAGATGGCAGGCGACATTCGCGGCATCCCAACGCCTGCTCTCGGCCCGTTCGGTTTCGGTCCGCCTAAGTCCAATCTCTGCGATCGACAGCGATGGCCAGCAACTTGCCGACGCTGGCCCGGTTATCACGGCGATCAGAGACTATCTCCGGTCGGCTCCGATCTCGATTGGCGCTGAGCCCGTCCTTGGCGTGCTCTCGCACATAGAGTTTGGGGTTGGCGCACCCTACGCAACCGTCCGCTGGTCCGAAGCTGCCGCAAACCCCATGAATGCCTGGCACCGTCGAGGACTTCATCCGTGTTTCGTTTTCAGGGTGAGCAACGCGGAGGTCACGCTGACTATCGAACCCACCGGCCTGTCACCCCAATCGGGGCCGGCCGCATGACGACGGGCCTGACGGACGAACAGCGCGCTGCCTGTGCGGCGATCGGCGTTTCCGAAGCCGCCTTCCTCAAGGCAGCGGCCCCAGCACCGGCCACCAAACTGACAGTGGATGAACAGGCGGCGTGCAGGGCGCTTGGAGTGTCGGAAGCCGATTTCCTTGCAACCAAGCAACGAAAGGGACAGCGCCCGTGAGCGACACCTATCAGCTGAAGCATCCGATCGTCCTGCGCACCAGGGTGCAGGGCGGCGAGGAACGCCAGGAAGAAATAACCGAGGTTCCCATTCGCCGGCTGAAGTCCAAGGACCTGCGGATGCTCGACCGAACGGACGGCTCCATCGCCAAAAGCCTTTCCCTGATCGGAGCTTTGACAGGCCTTTCAGGCAGTGCGGTCGATGAGCTGGATCTGGAAGATATCGAGGGCTTGGGCGAGATCGTCGGCGGTTTTTTTCCTGGGCGCCAGGAAACTGGCGAGACGTTTTAGGCGACGTGGCCGTCGTCTTTCATTTCCCGACCTCCGAGCTTTGGGAAATGGACGTCGACGAACTCCTGATGTGGCGAACACAGGCTGAGCGGCTCTATGAAGGATCTTAGGCTTAACCTGGTTGTCGAGGCGTTGGACCGCGCAACCGCGCCCTTGCGGCGCATCGGCGCCGGCCTGCAGGCGCTCGAACAGCGCACCTCGAAGCTTCACGCGGCGTTCACCAAGCTCGGCCTTACCGAGCTGATCGGCGGCGCCGCCATCGCCGGCGCTGCGGCCGAGGCTGGCCGCGCGATTTGGGACGTCACCAACCGCGTCGCGGAGATGGGCGAATCCCTGCTGCGCAGCTCAGAGAAGACCGGTGTCAGCGTCGAGGCCATGCAGCGCTTGGGCTGGGCCGCGAAACAGCTCGGCGTCGACGCGGATGGGTTGAACCATGCCTTCGCGATGATGGAGCTGCACGTCGGCAACGCGCTGAAGGGCAATAAGCAGGAGATCGAAGCGCTGCGGCTGGCCGGCGTCAGCATGAAGGAGATCAAGGCCCTCTCAAACGACCCTGGCGCGATGTTCACGCGCATTCTCGACGGCATGGAGCGGATCAAAAACCGAAGCGCGCTGGCGGTCGCCGCCCAGGGACTATTCAGCCGGTCCTGGGTCGACATGGCGCCGCTGCTGAGAGCGCCGCGCGAAGAGATCGCCGCCCTGATGGACCAGCTCCAACGGGCTCATGCTGTCATGACCAAGGAGGACGCCGAGGCCTCCAAGAAATTTATCGAAGCCAAACAAAACATGGGCCTGGCGGTCCTTGGCCTCGGCAATCGGATTGGCATTGCCCTGATCCCCAAGCTTACAGACGCGATCGATAAGGTCACGAAGTGGATAGAGAGCCTCAACGACGACGACGTGAAGCATTTCACCGACGCGGTGACCAAGCTCGCAGACCAGTTCGTGGCTATGCTTCCGAAGATCGAGAAGATCATCGTCAAGGCGGTTGATCTCGCTGATAAGCTGCTCAAGCTCTCGGACAACACCAATGTGGTGAAAGGGGCGTTCATCGGCTTGTCTGCGGTCTTGGCGACGCAAGCCGCCGTGGCTTTGGTTTCGGCGACCGGAAGCATCGTTAGCATCGGCATCGCATCGGTCCGCGCGGCCGTGCTGGTCGCCAGCCTCATACCGGCGGTCTTCGGCCTCACCGACGCCATGACTTTGCTCGATATCGCGATGGACGCGAACCCGATTGGCCTCATCGCTTTGGCGATCGAGGCCGCCATTGTCGTGATCGGCTTGTTCATCTTCGCCTTGGTCGAGTTACACAATCACTGGGACGAAATCGTCAAAGGCTTGGAGGACGGTTGTCGGAAGATCGAGAAGGCCTTCACCGACCTAGAGTCGAAAATGCCGAAGTGGCTTCAAACGCTGCTAAACGCCGGCGGCGCGGCGCTCTCTATCCAGTTCCCAGCGCTTGGCGCGATCACCCGACTGATTGATGGTCTGGCGAGGGCCCCCGCGCCTGGCGGCCAGCAGCAGCCAGGCCGTAGTGTGCCGGGTGGCCGCCCGTCGCCAAGCCCTGGTTCGCCGGCCGGCCACCGGTCGCCGGCAGATTGGAAGCCGACACCGGACCGCCGGTCGCTGCCGGGCTTGCCGTCGCTTTCGAAGCTTCATATCGCGATCAGCAACGCGATGGCCGCACCAGGCCAAACCCATGATCGAGCCGCCGGCCACTTGCCGACGCTCTTAGTCAGGGCCGCGTCGCCGGCGGTCGCACCGGCCCCTGCCTCACAGCCTTCCTCGTCCCAACTCCTAGGGACGATCGTGGTCAAGGCCGAGCAAGGAACGTCGGTGAGCCGCGTCGAAAAGGCCGCCGCCGTGGACTTTCGCTGGAACCGGGGAGCGCTCCCGGGTTGAACATCGTCACGCCCTCTCGGCGGTAATCTCTCCGGCTGCCGAGGGCGCGACAGCCCCTGCGGGGGGGGCTGGGCGTGGCGACTAGAGCGGCGCGGGTTGGAGCCCGCGCCGCTCGCCCTCCAGCGGCATCGCAGGTTGCGCAGCGATGTTCCGCGACCTAGACTCCAACAACCTACTGGGGAGCGGCGATGACGGAATTAGCGACGCCACCGGCAAAGCGCCGCGGCAATTTCGCGACAGGTCTCGTCGTCGGTGGGGTCGCGGGCCTCGTCATCGGGTACGCGCTCCATGAAAGCCAGGGGACCGCGAGCGGGGTGGTCGCCCCGCCAGCTGGTGGCGCGAGTGTGGCGTCCGCGTTGGTGCCGGCGGCGCCTGCGGCCCAGGCGCTGACCGTCACGCTTGGACGTCCACGATTGTCTTCCGACTATGTCATTTTTCCCGCCGTCTTTCAAAACAACAGCGGCCAAGAGCTGGGGTATGTGGAGGCCGACTGCGCCTTCTATTCGAAGGCCAATACGCTGCTCGCCAATGCGATGACCAACTCGACCAACCTTCCAGCGGGAGCGCAAGGCAGCTCGCAAGTCATGGTCGAGGGCGCAACGCTGGACGAGATCGATCACTACCAGTGCCGGACGAATTCGAATTGATCGCAAGGGTATGACGCGCAAAGCGTGCTTGACGCAGATGTTGGGTCGCTGGCTCGGGGAGCCGATGAGACAGGGTGGCTTCGCCGCACTGGTCGTCTTGGCTTGCGCAGTTGCCGGAAGGGCGCTCTCCGACCCGCTCTATCATCCAAACGGTCCTGGGGTCCTGGCCTGCGACACCGAGGAGCACCTCTACGCAGCGAAGTCGGCGGACTCGGGCGCTGGCAAGCCGATCGGCTGTTTCACGCTTTCGAGTTCGTCATCGTTCGAAGCTATGAACCGGCAGGATTTCTTCTCGGTCCCCGGCGCGCCCACCAAGACGGTGGCAATGATCTATGGTCGGGACTGGGCCAACGGCTACTCGGGCTTCGGCCGCTACTTCTATGTCATGAGGGGCGACGTGGAGCCTCTGACCGGCAGATCGGGAGAGCCGGTGCAGGCTACCTGCGATGGTGGCGCCGGCGGTGAGGTCGATCGCTACGTCGTCGGGCGCGACGGGCGGGTGTACCTCAGGCGGTTCATGATCACCACGCGATGCGTGAACGGAAGGATGCGGTCGTTTACCCGCCCGCTGAACTGACCGACCTAGAGCGCACGCAGCAACGTCCAGGCGAGAGCCGCCCCGATCGCCAGCGCGATCGGGGCTAGGATCACACCGAACACGAATTGAAAGACCGGCTCCGGAACCTTCTCGCCCTTAGCGGCATGGCGGCGCAGCCAGCGAACATGGAAGACGCCGAACACCAGCGCGCCGAGCGCCCAGAAGGCGAAGAACGCCGCTATGGTCCACCTGAAGCCGCGCGCGAGTTCAGAAACTCCTCGGCTTCCTGGGCCGTCGCCGGGTTCCCGAAGTAGTTGGCGTGAAGATAGACCGGCACCTTGAAGCTGACCCTGTGCGTCTGCTCGGACCTTGAGTCGCTGCTCGTCTCGGCGCTCCCGCCGGCGCCAAGGCTAACCTTAGCGATGGCGGCCACCTGGATATCGCCGCCGAGGCGGCCGCCCGCTCCTCGCTTGGAGGCGTCCGCCTCTGAGACCACGATCGACACATCAAAGTCGACGTAGCTCTTCTCGTCGATGCCTGTCCCGTTCAGCCTTGAGGGCGTGATGGCCACCAGGTCTCTTGCCCGGAGGCGGGCAGCCTTCACGCCCACCGCGATCTCGTAGAGTGTCTCTTCGATGAAGTCGCTGAGCTTCATGTCGACCCTTTCGGCCGGGCAGGCTACAGCCTGTAGTATATGTAGGAAATGCGGGATACTCGCGTAGCGACTCGGGGTGGGCGATGACGACCGTATATCACATGGTGCATTATCGGCGGTTCCAGGCCGACGGCCCCGTCGCGTGGCCGCTTGAGGGCCTTTGCCGCCAGGCGCTTGAGACGGTGGACACCGCCGGCGCTTCGCTGTCACAGCGCGTCGAAGATCGGGTCTTCCAACTCCAGGACCAATTCGGCGGCGAGATGATGCTCAACCGCGTCGCAGACCTGACCTCCGCAATCTACGGCGAGTTCTGCTACTCGGAGGAGAAAGGCCTTCAGGCGCTCTTGCGCCTCAAGGCCTCGACCCAGCAACTTTCGAACATCACCCTCGCCGAGGTGTTCGACCTGGAAGAACGTAAGGCACCGACCGGATCACAATTCATCCGCGGCCTGGCGTACTGGATGGCGATCGGTGACCACCTGTTTTTCCTCAAGACCCAGGCAATGGATTCAGACCGGATCCACGCCTACCTCAACTGGCTCCTTAAGGAGCGCACCAAGACTGTCGATCCGATGCTGTCCTTCCGGCTGCAGGCCGAGTTCGACAGGTCGGTCGGCGATGTCGGAGACATTCAAAAACTACGGGTCACCGGACGCACCATCCCGGCCGTTGTTGGTGTCGTCGCCGACGGGCCAACTCGCGAGGTCCAGACCAGGCGCCGCGTCGAGGACGCTGCCCTGCGCTCCGAACAAGCCAAGCCGGTCTGGGAGGCCATCCTAGGCTCCGCCAAGACCGAGTCTTTGATCAAAGCCCTCGGGCCCGGCGAGTACATCACCGCCGACGCATCCCTGGCCGTACGCGGTAGGCGGACCGCCGAGAGCAAGCGGCAGATCAAGGAACTCGCCAACGACATCGCCGACATGAGCGACGCGAGGGTGCAGATCGAGGGCAAGGACGGGCGTCTCTCGGACGGCGACGCAATCCTTCGCACCCGGATGCCATTCTCGGTGCCCCACCAAGGCAGCACGCTGCTGGATTTCGACAATGTGGCCGACCAGCTGCGGACCGTGTATTCTCGATTTGTTCAGGATGGAAAGATTGATGCTTAATGGGAACTGCGGCCACTCTTCTGGTTTGCCTGGCCGTAGGCGGTCTGTTCGGGTGGCAGGTCTCGCTTGAGCGGCTCCTGAACTCGGCTCAGGTCATCACGTCGCCGCTCTCGATCATCGCGGCCGGCCTGTTGGTGCGTCTGAACCGCACCATGCCATCGCTCAGCTGGGAATCGATCGACCGCAACCGGCGAGAACGCCTTACCGCGGCCATCGTCGACCTGACCCAGGAGTATCTGGTCATTTTTGCCGTTGTTGCGGCTTTCCTCCTGTTGATCATAGGGCTTGTCGTCGTCGGAAACGACGCGATCTTCGGCCGCTCGATCCCGGATTCGCTCCGGCACTCGGTCGGATGGCCAGAGCCGGTCCTGAGAGTTCTATCCGGTGCAATCGGCTTCCTCGGCACGCTGGTTGTGACCCGGACCGGTTACGTGGTTTGGCGCGATTACGATATCGCCCGCCTGCAGAAGGCTGTGATCGACGCGGCGGCCTTCAAGGCACACCAGGACCATCAGGAGCGGGTCGCGCGCGATAACCTCGACCGTATGTCAGAAGCCGGGCTGCGCCCCTCGGCCCGGGCCGCCCATGCTGACTGGGAAGACCCCCCACCCACCTGATAGCCCCGAGCAAATCATACGGGCGGCGCTCGGGTCAATTTTTTGAAAGGGGTCTTTGAAGGTTCTCAGAAGGCTCTGAGCAGCCGCTGCGAATCCCACCTTGTGTCACGAAATCCCGTGAAATCCCGCCAAACCCTAGCGGTCACCGCCAATCTCTATGAGCACGTCTACCGCCGGGCGCATTCGAACGTCGGGGGGAACGAAAAAAGAACATTGCGCCTCGGAACAAAGCATGTACAGTCGCGGTGTTCGGGGCGTTCCCGTTTCAGCGGGGGGTTCGGGACATGGGCTCGAAGAATCGTGGGATAAGGACGCCTTCAATGACTCAACCGGTGTTGCGGCTCGTGGGACGGGACGAAGCGGACAAGCAGAGGGCGCTGGAGGCGGCGCTGGCGCAGATCGACCGGGCCTTCGGCAAGGGCTCGGTGATGAAGCTGGGCGACAAGGGCAAGATCGTCGAGATCGAGTCGATCTCCACCGGCTCGCTCGGCCTGGACCTGGCGCTGGGTATCGGCGGCCTGCCCAAGGGGCGGGTGGTCGAGATCTATGGGCCGGAAAGCTCCGGCAAGACCACCCTGGCCCTGCACGTGGTGGCCGAGGTGCAGAAGCAGGGCGGCACCGCCGCCTTCGTCGACGCCGAGCACGCGCTCGATCCCTCCTACGCCCACAAGCTGGGCGTCAACCTGGATGACCTCCTGGTCTCCCAGCCCGACACCGGCGAACAGGCGCTGGAGATCACCGACACCCTGGTGCGCTCGGGCGCGGTGGACGTGATCGTCATCGACTCGGTGGCCGCGCTCACCCCGCGCGCCGAGATCGAGGGCGAGATGGGCGACAGCCTGCCGGGCCTGCAGGCGCGGCTGATGAGCCAGGCGCTGCGCAAGCTGACCGCCTCCATCTCCAAGGCCGGCACCCTGGTCATCTTCATCAACCAGATCCGCATGAAGATCGGGGTGATGTACGGCAGCCCGGAAACCACCACCGGCGGCAATGCGCTGAAATTCTACGCCTCGGTCCGGCTGGACATCCGCCGCATCGGCTCGGTCAAGCTGCGCGACGAGATCATCGGCAACAACGTCCGGGTCAAGGTGGTCAAGAACAAGGTCGCCCCGCCGTTCCGCGAGGTCGAGTTCGACATCATGTACGGCCAGGGCATCTCCAAGCTCGGCGAGATCATCGACCTCGGCGTCAAGGCCGGCGTGGTCGAGAAGTCCGGCTCCTGGTTCTCCTACAACAGCCAGCGCATCGGCCAGGGCCGCGACAACGCCCGCGAATTCCTCAAGGCCAATCCGGACATGGCGGCCGAGATCGAAAAGGCGGTGCGCGGCAACGCCGGGGTCATCGTCGAAGAGCTGCTGGTCGGCGGCCCGTCGGACGAGACCGAATAGGACCGCTGCAGAATCCCCCAAGCGCGGCTCAGGCCGATGAAAGCCCCTTCCCCGCGCGGGAAGGGGTTGGGGATGGGGGCGACGGCTCAGTCCCGCCAATCTGGCGTATGTCTATTCTGAGGCGTTGACCGCAAAGGCGTCGTTTCGCCCCTCCCAGGACCCGCTCGAAGACGCCTCGCGAGGCCGCGCCATGAAGCCGAAGATATCGATCGTCAGCCTTCGGGTGAGGGATATGAAAAGGTCGGTCGCCTTCTATCGCGACGGGCTTGGGTTTCCGACCCATAACTACGCCGACGGTGACGACTATATCCTGTTTCGGCTGGAGGGGACTTGGCTGGCGATCCTTCCGGCGGCGGAACCCCTGAATGACGCGCCGGCGGGCGCCGCCGGCGTCCCGACCGTCGGCATCTCGCACAACGAGCCATCCAAGGCCGCGGTCGACGCGGTGTTCGAAGAGGCCCTTCGGGCTGGAGCCAGTGTGGTGGCGCGCCCGGCGGACGCGCCCTGGGGCGGCTACGAATCCTCGTTCGCCGATCCCGACGGCCATGTCTGGGACGTGGCGTACAACCCGTTCACCGACCTGACGTGAGCGCGTCCGGGTGACCATGCGAGGTCTTTGCGCGCGCGCTCATGCAAGGACGAACTGAAACGCTGCTTGGCGAACCGGCGCGCCATTTCTATATGGACGCGCCATTCGTTGGAACGCCATGCCCAGCCTGAACACCATCCGAAGCGATTTCCTCACCTATTTCACGGATCGCGACCACAAGCTCATTCCCTCCGCGCCGCTGGTGCCGCAGAGCGATCCCAGCCTGCTGTTCGTCAACGCCGGCATGGTGCCGTTCAAGAATGTCTTCACCGGCGCCGAACGGCCGCCGGCGCCGCGGGCGACCTCGGCGCAGAAATGCGTGCGCGCCGGCGGCAAGCACAATGACCTGGACAATGTCGGCTATACCGGCCGCCACCAGACCTTCTTCGAGATGCTGGGGAACTTCTCCTTCGGCGACTATTTCAAGGAAGGCGCGATCGAGCTCGCCTGGGCCCTGGTCAACCGCGACCTCGGCCTGCCCCGGGAAAAGCTGATCGTCAGCATCCATCCCAGGGACGAGGACGCCGCCGAACTCTGGAAGAAGATCGCCGGCTTCGGCGACGACCGCATCGTCCGGCTGGAAGAGAACTTCTGGTCGATGGGCGACACCGGCCCGATCGGCACCAACACCGAGATCTTCTACGACCACGGCGAGGCCGTGCCCGGCGGGCCGCCCGGCAGCCCCGACGAGGACGGCGACCGCTTCGTCGAGATCTGGAACCTGGTCTTCATGCAGTGGGAGCGTCTCGCCGACGGCTCCCAGCGTGACCTGCCCAAGCCGCAGATCGACACCGGCATGGGGCTGGAGCGGGTGGCGACCGTGCTGCAGGGCGTGCACACCAACTACGACATCGACCTGTTCAAGACCCTGATCGAGGCCAGCGTCGACCTGACCGGCCGGCCCGCCGAGGGCGAGGTGCGCTTCTCCCACCGCATCATCGCCGACCATCTGCGCTCCTCGGCCTTCCTGATCGCCGACGGCGTCTCGCCCTCGAACGAGGGGCGCGGCTATGTGCTGCGCCGCATCATGCGCCGCGCCATGCGCCACGCGCACCTGCTCGGCGCGGAAGAGCCGTTGATGTATCGGCTGACGCCGACCTTGGTCGACCAGATGGGCGACGCCTATCCGGAGCTGAAGCGCGCCAAGGCCACCATCGAGGAGACCCTGCGCCAGGAAGAGGAGCGGTTTCGCCGCACCCTCGGCCGCGGCATGGCGCTGCTGGAAGAGGCGACGGAGGGTCTCGCCGAAGGCGGGGTGCTGTCCGGCGAGACCGCCTTCAAGCTCTACGACACCTATGGCTTCCCGCTCGACCTGACCGAGGACGCCATCCGCGCCCGCGGCATCAGCGTCGACCACGCCGGCTACGACGCGGCGATGGACCGCCAGCGCGCCATGGCCCGCGAGAACTGGACCGGCTCCGGCCAGACCGTCCAGACCGCCGAGTGGCTGGCCCTGCGCGACCAGTTCGGGCCGACGGTGTTCAGCGGCTACGACCAGGTCGACGACATGGGCCGGCTGCTGGCCCTGGTGGTCGACGGCGCCGTCGTCGACTCCGCCGAGGTCGGCCAGACCGTCCAGGCCCTGTTCGACCGCACCCCCTTCTATGCCGAGAGCGGCGGCCAGGCCGGCGACCACGGCGAAGCGAGCTGGCCGGACGGCCATGGCGTGGTGCTCGACACCCAGAAGGAGGCCGGCGACCTCAACGTCCATACCCTGAAGATCACCGCCGGGCGGCTGAGCCCGGGCGCGGAGGTGGCGCTGTCGGTCGATCCGGAGCGGCGCCAGCGCACCCGCGCCAACCATTCCGCCGCCCACCTGGTGCACGCGGCGCTCGGCCATGTGCTCGGCCCGCACGTGGCCCAGAAAGGCCAACTGGTCGACGCCGAGCGCATGCGCTTCGACTTCGCCCATTCCGGCCCGCTAACCGTGGACGAGCTCGACCGCATCGAGGCCGAGGTGAACGCCGTCATCCGCCAGAACCTGCCGGCCAGGACCGAGGAGATGGCGCCCGAGGCGGCCATCGCCGCCGGCGCCGTGGCGCTGTTCGGCGAGAAATACGGCGACCGCGTGCGCGTGCTGACGCTCGGCCGCGCCCTCGACCAGCGCGACGGCGCCTATTCGGTCGAACTCTGCGGCGGCACCCATGTAGCCCGCACCGGCGACATCGCGCTCTTCAAGATCATCTCCGAAGGCGGCGTGGCGGCCGGAGTGCGCCGCATCGAGGCCCTGACCGGCGAGTCGGCGCGGCGCTGGCTCCTGGACCAGGCCGCCGTCGCCAAGGGCCTGGCCGACCAGTTCAAGGTCCCGGTGGCCGAGGTCCCGGCGCGGGTCGAGGCGCTGATCACCGAGCGCCGCAAGCTCGAGCGCGAGCTCGCCGATGCGCGGCAGAAACTGGCCATGGGCGGCGGCGGATCGGCCGCGGCCTCGGAAACCGTCGCCGGGGTGCAGTTCGACGGCCGGGTGGTCGAGGGCGTCTCGGCCAAGGACATGCGGCCGCTGGTCGACGAGGCGCGCAAACGCCTCGGCCAGAACGGCGTCGTCGCCTATGCGGCGGTGAACGAGGGCAAGGCGGCGATCACCATCGCCCTCACCGGCGACCTGGTCGGCCGCTTCGACGCCGCCGTGCTGGCGCGCGCGGCGGTGGCGGCCATGGGCGGGCAGGGGGCGGGCGGCAAGCCCGACTTCGCCCAGGGCGGCGCCCCCGACGCCGCCAAGGCCGCCGACGGCGTCGCGGCGGTGAAGGCGGCGCTGGCGGCGGCCTAGACTAGACCGCTTCTGGTCTCCGTTTCCAGACATCGGCGTTGGCGTCCGCGAAGGCCTGGAAGGTCGTCGGAGTTCCGCCGGTCAGCGTTCCGAACCCGTCGATGATCCGCTCCTGCGCGCCTTCGGCGATGGTCTGATAGCCCGCGGCCAGGAACATGGCGGTCGGTTCGGGCAGACCGCGATCGACGAACCGCTTCGCCATCGCCGCCGTCGAGATAGGGGTGTGGGAAATCCGGCGGCCGCAGGCCTGGCCGATCAATTCAGCGACGCGGTCATAGGAGATCGACTCCCCGCCGGTGAGGGTGAAGTCGCTGTTGAGGGCGGCGGGGGCCGTCAGCGCCGCGAACGCCGCGCGGGCGATGTCGACCGTGCTGATGAACGGCACGCGGCCCGTGCCGGTATTGGAATAGATCGTGTCCTCATCGCGGATCGACGCGAGAAAAGGACCCTCGCTGAAGTTCTGCATGAAGGCGGTCGGGCGCAGGACGGTCCAATCCTGGCTGTTGTCCTTCAACCATTGATGCACCTGTCCCGGGCCAGGGCCGCCGGCGGGAAGCGAGGCCATGCTCAGCAGGACGAAGCGGCGGGCGCCCTTGCGCATCGCCGACTGCAGGAACGCCGTCATCCGTGAATAGGCATCGGCCACTCCGGCCGGAGCCACGAGGTAGACCGACGCGGCTCCCTCCAGCGCCGCATCCCAGCTGTCGAGCCGGGACCAGTCGAACGGCGGCTCGCCGCCGCGCGAGCCGGCGCGCCAGGCCATGCCCCTCTTCCTCAGAAGCGAGACCAGGCTCCTGCCCGTCTTGCCTGTAGCCCCTGTGACAAGCACCAGGTCACTCACGCCATGTCTCCTCGTCCAGCCGGGACGGCCGCCCTAGCGCGCCTTCGCCGGGGCGCCGAGGATGAAGGCGTCGACCGCCGCCGAGCCCAGTTGGGCCTTCAGGCCCTGGATCGGGTTCCAGTAGTCCTTGAAGTGGACGATCTTGCCGCCGCGCGTGCGGATCACCGAAATATAGCGCTGCTCGTAGGGTTCGCCGGTCTTCGCCGAGCGGCCGTGGCCGTCGAACTCCAGGATCACCACCTCCGGGTCGGTGGTCTCGTGCACCACGAGGTTGCTGGCCGATTCGACGCTCACCCCCTCGCCGACCTTGACCAGGTGGGCCAGCACCGCGGCGCGGCCCTCCACCCGGGTCGGCATGCCAGGCCGGGCGTAGGGGAATTCCATCACGAAGTCGTCGGACATCATCTCGACGAAGCTCTTCGCCGCCGGGTCGACGCGGCCGCCCAGGGCGCCCGTCAGCATGTCCAGGATGGTTGGCTTGACGGCGGTCACGGGTTAAGTCTCCATCGATGGAACAGGATCGTCTCGACGTGATAGGGCGGCCGGCGATGGAACGCAACAGTTCCGTCGTGATGGATGCCGACCCGACGGATGAGCCTGCGAGCGGGACCACCGCAAACGCCGGCCGCGTGAACGGCGCGGCGGTGAAGCGCCCGCAGATCACCGACGCCTTGGCGCGGACCTTCTTCGAGGAATGGGCGCGGGTCGGCTATTCCGCGCTCAGCCTCGACGCCGTGGCCCGCAAGGCCGGGGTGGGCAAGGCGGCCCTCTATCGCCGCTGGCGCTCCAAGGCCGACATGGCCGCGGACCTGGTGCGGCGACTCTCGGCGGAGGCGATAACCCTGGCCGATCCCGGCGACCAGGGCTCGCTGGAGGCCGACCTCTATGCGGCGCTGCTGGCCGTGCGCCGCATCCTGCGCCACCCGCTGGTGCGCCGCATCCTGCCCGATCTCTATACGGCGATCCCGCGCGAGCCGGCTCTGGCCGCGGCGATGCGGCCGGGCGAGATGGCGCGGGAAAAGAAGGTCAAGGCGCTGGTCGACCGGGCCATCGCCCGGGGAGAGCTGCCCGCCGACGTCGACCGGCGCGCGGCGAGCGACCTGCTTATCGGACCGCTCTATTGGAGCCAGGTGGTTATGGGCGACCGCTGCGACCGGCGGCGGCTGAGGAGGCTTGCCCGCATGACGGCGGCCGCGATCACCGCCGGCTGACCGGCGCGCGCCCGCGGCCGCGCGTCCCCTAGATGGCGTGAGCGGCGACCACCAGAACGGTCGGGACCTCGGCGAACAGGCCGGCCCTGGCGGCGTCGGCGCCGGCCAGCGGCTCCTCCAGCCGCTCGAGCGCGAAGCCGGCGGCGATAAGGTCGTTGACGTAGGTCGACAGCATGCGGTGGTAGGAGCCCATGTGGCCGCGAACGCCGTCGCCGCCGGAATCCCAGAAGCCTTCCGAGGCGTAGCGCCGCACGGCGAAAGCGACCGGCCGGCCCGCCTCGTCCACCACATAGGGCGGGGCGTCGCGGACGTGGAAGGGCCGCCCCTCGAAACAGGGATGCAGCATGGAGAAGACGAAGGGCGCGCCGGGGAGCAGGATGCGGCGGACGGCGGCGAACAGCGCGCGGTGGTCGGCGACGTCCATCATCGCCATCTGCGAGACGACCAGGTCGAACTCGCCTACGATCGCCGATCCCAGCGTGCGGGCGTCGTCGACGCGATAGGAGAGCCCGGGCGCATCGGCGCGGGCCCGGGCCGCCTCGATCAGCGCCGCCGAGGCGTCGATGCCGACCACCTCGCGGGCGCCGCGCGTCAGCAGGCGCCGGCCGACATAGCCCTCGCCGCAGCACAGGTCGCAGACCCGGGCGCCGGGGAGCCGTTCGGCCAGGCACGCGACCAGCGTCTCGAGCAGCAGTCGGGTGTAGCCGTTCTCCGAGGCCAGCCCGCGGTCGATGAAGTCGAGGTAGAAGTCCGCGTGCCGGTCATAGACGGTCTCGGTCATCTCGATTCCTGTCTCCTCTGTCGGCCTTGTGGCGATGCAGATTGGGCGATTTCGCCGCTCGGCGGTATTCGCATTCCATCAGGCGGCCGCGGGCGCCCGGGCGCCCTGAAAATCAACGCCCGACATGACGGCGGACGCGCCCCACGAGCGGCGCCCGAGGCGGCCTTGTCTCAGATTAGACTGCTACGCGCCGCGGGCCCGTCCTTCTCCCTCTGGGAGGGGTCTCGAAGAGGCGGGCGAGCTACCCCAGCGCCTTGGCCAGGTTGTCGGCGACCTTGTCGATGAAGCCCTCGGTGGTCAGCCAGCCCTGGTGGTCGCCGACCAGCAGCGCCAGGTCCTTGGTCATCGAGCCGGACTCGACCGTATCGACGCAGACCTTTTCCAGGGTCTCGGAAAAGTGCTCCAGGTCGCTGTTGCCATCGAGCTTGGCGCGGTGCTTCAGCCCTTGCGTCCAGGCGAAGATGGAGGCGATCGAGTTGGTCGAGGTGCTCTCGCCGCGCTGGTACTGGCGATAGTGGCGGGTCACCGTGCCGTGGGCGGCCTCCGCCTCCATGATGCCGCCGTCGGGGGTCACCAGCACCGAGGTCATCAGGCCCAGCGAGCCATAGCCCTGCGCCACCGAGTCCGACTGCACGTCGCCGTCGTAGTTCTTGCAGGCCCAGACGTAGCCGCCCGACCACTTCAACGAGGCGGCGACCATGTCGTCGATCAGCCGGTGCTCGTAGGTGATGCCGGCGGCCTTGAACCGGTCGGCGAACTCGGCGTCGAAAATCTCCTGGAACAGGTCCTTGAAGCGGCCGTCATAGACCTTGAGGATGGTGTTCTTGGTCGACAGATAGACCGGGAACCGCCGCGCCAGGGCGTAGGTGAAGGTGGCGTGGGCGAAGTCGCGGATCGACTGGTCGAGATTGTACATGGCCAGGGCGACGCCCGAGGCGGGGAAGTCGAACACCTCGCGCTCGATCACCTGGCCGTCGACGCCTTCGAACTTCAAGGTCAGCTTGCCGGCGCCGGGGATCAGGATGTCGGTGGCGCGGTACTGGTCGCCATAGGCGTGGCGGCCGATGATGATCGGCGCGGTCCAGCCTGGGATCAGCCGGGGGACATTCTTGCAGATGATCGGTTCACGGAAGATCACCCCGCCAAGGATGTTGCGGATGGTGCCGTTCGGCGACTTCCACATCGATTTCAGGTTGAATTCCTTCACCCGCGCGGCGTCCGGGGTGATGGTGGCGCACTTGATGCCGACGCCCAGCCGCTTGATCGCCTCGGCCGCGTCGATGGTGACCTGGTCGTCGGTGGCGTCGCGATACTCGATGCCCAGGTCGTAATATTCCGTGGGCAGGTCGAGGAAGGGAAAGATCAGCTTGTCCTTGATCATCTTCCAGATGATCCGGGTCATCTCATCCCCGTCGAGATCGGCGACGGGGTTTGCGACTTTGATCTTGGCCATGCGAACTCCGGAAACGGCCTTGGGGGCTTAGAAAATCGAGCCCCGCTATAGACGCTCGCCGCCCCGCGCGAAACCCGCTATTGCGGCGCGATGAACCAGGCGCTTCAGGCTCCCAGCGTCATCCTGGACCGGCCGCAGCTGGCGGAAAATATCGGCGCGGTGGCCAGGGTGATGGCCAATTTCGGCCTTTCCGATCTGCGCCTGGTGGCGCCGCGCGACGGCTGGCCGCAGGAGCGCGCCTGGGCCAGCGCCTCGGGCGCCGACTGGCCGCTGGACAACGCCCGGGTGTTCGCCACCCTGGCCGAGGCGACCGCCGACCTGCACCGGGTCTATGCGACCACGGCGCGGCCGCGCGAGGCGCGGCTGCCGGTGATCACCCCGCGCGAGGCGGCGGCCGAGCTGCACGGCGCCGCCGCCGAGGGCCTGGCGACCGGCCTGCTCTTCGGGGCCGAGCGGGCCGGGCTGGAGACCGCCGACATCGCCTTCTGCCAGGCGATCGTGACCATTCCGATCGATCCGAGGTTCCGCTCGCTGAACCTCGCCCAGGCGGTGGCGATCAACGGCTATGAATGGCGCACCGCCATCGACGCCGGCGCGCCGCCGGCCTTCGCCGACGCCGCCGATCCGGCCAGCCAGGACGAACTGGCCGGCCTCTACGTCCACCTGGAGACCGAGCTGGAGGCGGCGGGCTTCTTCTTTCCGCCTGAAAAGACCCCGTCCATGGTGCGCAACCTGCGCTCCATCTTCGCCCGCGCCCGGCTGTCGACCCAGGAGGCGCGCACCCTGCGCGGCGTCGTCACCGCCCTGACCAAAGGCCGAGGCCGCGTCCTCGCCCGCCTAGCCCGCGAGCGGGCGGCGCGTGACGGGGTGAAGTAGGACGGGAACCGCTCACTCCCGCGCGAGCGGGGACTTTAGATTCACCGCCAAGTTCGCCAAGGACGCCAAGGGCGCCGACCTTAGTCCTGCTTGGCGAACTTGGCGTCCTTGGCGGTCGGCCTTCGCAGTTGATTGGCTTCGGCGCGGCCGAAGGATGAACCACCAAGCACACCAAGCACACCAAGGATCGGCGCTGACCTTCCTGGTATGCTTGGTGGCGCAACAACTTGCTTCCGCTTGCGCGGGAAGAACTGGAAACTCAAAGCCTCCCGCTGGTCATGGCGGGGAGGGAGGGGCCCCAGGCGTCGAAGACCTGGTCATGGCCGGCGGCGCGGAAGAGGGTTTCGATCGCGGCGAGCATCTGGCGCTGCAGGTCGCGGTCGGCGGTTTCCAGGATGGCCAGCAGCTTGCCGAGGAACACCTCGGACGGCCAGGGCAGCCGGTCCAGCGGCCAGGTCTCCAGTTCCCACTCCAGGTACTTGTGAAACGGCCGCAGGCGCCCGTCGTGCAGGGCGAACAGGGCGTCGAGCAGCGGCGGGATCTGCTCCGCCGCCTCCAGCCGGGCCGCGATCGACCGCCCGTCGCGGAAATTTTTCAGCGAGCGGTAGACCTGGTTCACATAGTGGTCGAGCGCGGCGTCGATGAACCCCGCCCGCGCCTCGGCCGGCACGCGGGCCTTGGCGTCGACCAACGCCTGGACCTCGCCGGTCTTGTCGATATCCACCGTCTGATGGGCGAAGCTGTAGCGGTCCCAGGCCTCGGGGCCGCCCCATTCGCCATAGGCGCGCAACTCGTCCAGGCTCATGACCACGCAGTCGAGCTCGCTCTGGCTGACCTGATGGAAGCGGGCGCGATAGTCGGCCAGCGCCGCGTCGGCGACGATCATCGTGCAGTCGTGGTCGGAATGGATGGTGGCCAAACCCTTGCCACGCGAGCCGCCCAGCCAGAAGGCCAGGATGTTGGGGTCTTCCCTGGCGCGCTGCAGCAGTTGGTCGAAGGTCTGGGTCACGGGCGTGGCCGGGATAGGATGGGCGATCGACGCAAACTAGCGCCTTGAGCGGCCAAAGGCGCACAGTCTTCGCCACCCGCCGGCGGAATCCACCGTGCCCGGAGCATAAACGCATGGTTCGCCGGCCCGGCGGCGGCTAAGCTCAGGCCGAACCCAAGGGAGGGCGGCGGCATGGCGGAGCAAACACGGCCGGGTTGGCCGGTTTTCCGCTCGCTGGCCGGCTACCGGCCGGGCTTCATCGCGCCGGACCTGATCGCCGGCCTGACCCTGGCGGCCATCGCCATCCCCGAGCAGATGGCGACCGCGCGGCTGGCCGGCCTGCCGGCGCAGCTCGGCTTCTTCGCCTTCATCGCCGCCAGCCTCGCCTTCCTGGTGTTCGGCTCAAACCGGTTCATGTCGGTGGGCGCCGACTCGACCATCGCGCCGATCTTCGCCGGCGGGCTCGTCGCGCTGGCCGGCGCCGGATCGCCGCAATACCTGACCCTGGCGGCGGCGCTCGGCCTGATGATCGGCGTCATCGTCATCGCCGCCGGCCTCGGCAGGATGGGCTGGGTCGCCGACCTGCTCTCCGTGCCGGTGACCGCCGGCTTCCTCGCCGGCATCGCCCTGCACATCATCGCTTCCCAGGGCCCCGGCGCGCTGGGTGTCCCGGCGGTCAGCGGCAACCTGATCCAGCAGTTCGCCGGGCTCTGGCGCGCCGCGCCGCACGCCAACCCCTACGCCGTCGCCATCGCCGGCGCGGTGCTGGCGCTGACCGCCGTCACCCACCTGATCGATGCGCGGATTCCCGGCGCGCTGATCGGCATGGCGCTGGCGACCTGGGCGGTCACGGCCCTGGGGCTGGAGACCCGCGGGGTCGAGGTGCTGGGCGCGGTCCAGGGCGGGCTGCCGATGCTCTCGCCGCCGATGGTCGGGGTCGGCGAGTTGTTGAAGCTGCTGCCGCTGGCGCTGCTGGTGGCGCTCGTGTGCATGGTGCAGACCGGGGCGACCTCGCGGGCCTTCCCTTCCGATCCGCGGGCTCCCCACGACGTCAACGGCGACTATATCGGGCTGGGCGTCGCCAACCTGCTGGCGGGGCTGTTCGGCGGCTTTCCCGTCGACGCCAGCCCGCCGCGCACCGGCATCGTCTGCGAGAGCGGCGGCCGCTCGCAGCTGGCGGGGCTCGCCGCCGTCGCGGTGATCGTGCTGCTGCTGGTGTTCGGGACCGGGCTTCTGACCCATGTGCCGCACGCGGCCCTGGCGGGCGTCCTGCTGTTCGTCGCCGCGCGCATCGTCCGGGTCAGAGAGATGCGCGCCGTCGCCGCCGTCAGCCCGGCCGAATTCCTGCTGATCCTCGGTACGGCGGCGGCCATGGTGGCGTTGCCCATCGAGGTCGGCGTCGCCATCGGCATCGGGCTTTCCCTGCTGCACGGCATGTGGGCCAGCGTGCAGCCCCGCACCCACCGCATGCACCGCGTGCCAGGGACCACGGTCTGGTGGCCGGACACGCCGACGTCCAGGGGCGAGACGCTCGCCGGCGTGGTGGTGGTCGGGTTCCAGGCGCCGCTGTCCTTTCTCAACGCCGACCAGTTCCGTCGCGCCATGCTGGGCGCCATGCAGCCCGGATCCGGCGTGGTGAAGCTGGTAGTGCTGGAGGCGACCGGGATCATCGATATCGATTTCACCGCCGCCGAGGTCTTCAAGGACGTGCTCGCCCGGGCCCGCGAGGCCGGCGTCATCTTCGCCATCGCCCGCCTGGAGGCCTACGACGCGCAAGGGGCGTTCGAGCGCCTTGGCCTTCGCCAGGCCCTCGGCGAGAACCGGCTGTTCGACAGCGTCGACGCCGCCATCCAGGCCCTCGCCCCTGACGCCAAGCCCGAGCCGGCCTAAGGGACCCGGGCCGCGGGCAGGTCGCGGCCGTTCTGGTGCAGGACGAGGCCGGCGGCGCGGCCGTCCGACCCGATCCGGAAGGTCAGCCGGGCGTCGACGACCTTGAGGAAGAAGTCGATGGGGCTTTCCGCAAAGAGTTCGAAGGCCTGCTGGCCGGTGAGCTGACCGTACAGGCGATCACCGTCGCCCCGGCGATCCGGTCAGGATGTGCAGGCGCGAAAAGTCCGCAGAGCCTCTGCATTCAGGAGGCCGCGGCGGCCTTTTCCGCAGCCTTGCGGATCAGTTGGCGACGTTCGGCGAGGCCCCGGTAGAGCTCGACCAGGACCCGGGCGGCGTATTCGTTCCGCTGGATCGCCGCCCAATAGGCCGCGACCTTGGGCTGGCCGGGAATCGGGTCCTCGACATCGGCGGTCGGGATGACGTTCTCGATCAGGAAGAGGGCCGGGACCAGGGTGCAGTCGGCGATGGTCAGCCGGTCCCGCACGGCGAAGCCGTCCGTGCCGATATAGTGCTCCAGCGCCTTGACGCCGCGGATCACCTGGCCGGCCAGCAGGTCGCGGACGCCGTCGTTGCGGGTGGAGCGGCGGGTCTGGCCGCTGAGCATGAACATGTTGTTCATCAGGTAGATGTCGGCCAGACGTGAGACGGTGCGGATCTCGGCGGTCTCGCGCGGGGTGGCGCCCAAAAGGCGCGGCTCGGGATAGATCTCCTCAAGGTATTCGGCGATCACCTCGGATTCCGGGATGAGGCCCCCGTCCGCCAGCTCCAGCACCGGGATGCGGCCGATCGGCGAGGTCTTCCACCATTCCGGGGTTCCGAAGCCGTCGGGCCGCTCCAGGGTGACGCCCTCGATGCCCTTGGCGTAGATCTGCATCCGCACCTTGGCCGAATACGGGCTGAGATCGCCGGAATAAAGCTTCATCTGGAACGCCTCCCTTTTGCCGCGACTGTGCGCCGGCGGTTTTCGGGCGGCAAGGGCGGGGAGGGCTCGAAGAAGCAACAGGCGCCGTTCTTCGCCGTGCCACACAACGGGGCGATCAAGTTACCGGCCGACGCCCGGAGGAGGGCGGCCGTAGCGGTTGATCACCGACGTGGATGAGCTAGAGACGGAATTCAATGCGGCGATGTTGGCGGCCAATCGGCGCGCCCAGCACAGCAAAAACGGGGCACCCGCGCCAATGGGAACTTTCCGTCGCCTTGGTCAGGTAGCGAAGATCTATCGATGAGCCGTTACTGAATGCCGATCTTGCTAGCACTTCTCTCGACATAGCGCCGCCAGCCGTGCCTTAATGTCGCTGCTTTGAGAAATGTCGATAGAGCAGATTTCGAGGCGATCCTCGCTTGAATTGATGGCGTAATCGCCGATTAATCCCTCGTCACATCCTGTTCCCATGTGGTGCGGATAGAGCAAAGTCAGCTTGCGGCATCGGTAAAGGCGGCCATAGGCCATCATCTGATAGACGTCTGTCTGCGACACACCCTGCTTGGGGTCGTCGACATGCGCTGCGATCCGCTTCCACTTGGTGTCGATCACCTGCAACACGGCGTGGCCCCGCTTGATCAGGATATCCGGCTTGGTTTGGAAGAGCTGCCGCCGATCCTCGGTCTCGAGGCAATAAAGCCGTCCGCCCTGGCTCACGACGTGAAAGTCGGTATCGGCGAGTGCGCGCCGGAGCATCCTTGCGACATATTCCTCGAACAAGTTGTTCATCTCAAAGAGGAGGGAGAAGCCGTCGCTGCCGCCGGTGGAGGTGGTCTGAAACCGCTCGCCGAGGACCAAGCGAGCGAGGATCAGTAGCTCGCGCCAACGCCCGTTGGTGCGATCCAGGACCAGGTCGTCCCAGCGTAGTGCCGAGACGGGCACCTCTGCGATATCGGCATAGGCGAAGGCCAACTCGCGGAGCCGGCGCTGGTTGTCGGTGGTGCGGGCGATGCGGGAGAGCCGTGTGACCACCGCCTTCATGATGTGATTGAGCGCGATGTCCGGGGTCAGCGCATCGTAACGGCAGGCCAGCCGGGACGGCTCGACGGCTAGCGTCGTGAACTGCCGCGTCGCGTTCAGCCGTCCGCGCAAAGCCGGAAGATCGTCGGCATGCTCGATATAGCGGCGCGGCATCCCTTGCCGCACGGCATCGACCAGCCTCTCCGAGAAAAGCCGGATCAGGATCTCGAGCAGCGTCTCGCGCTGCCAGTCGAGCGCGGTGAACTGTCCGGCATCGATCTTTAGGTCGAGCGCCACGGCGAGCATATGGACGAGCTGGCGACGGATGCTTCCAGTCGCCTGTGCACGATCCTCGCCGACGATATCGATCTTCGGCAGGATTTCGAGCGCGCAGCCCCCGGCGGCGATGACGCCGACGACTCCGCGCGCGCGAAGGGCCTTGCGGCCATGTTCGAGGACGCCCCCACCGCCACGACCGGCCAACGGCGATGACGCCGCCACCGCAGCGATCCGATCGGCGGCATAAGTCGGGATTTCGTCTGCTGCGTCACCGTAGCGGATGGTCTCCCATTCGAGGATCGTGCGGCGGATCACGCCGCCGCGAAGCCGTCGTAGGAGAAGGTGTCGCGAACACTCCATCGATAGCGTGGCGCGGCGCTCTCGTCGCTGCCCAAGCCCTTGGGCGCCTTCAGACGGCGCCTATCGATGAAGCGACCGTCGCGATCACCTTCGCCGTCGTCCCCGTCACCCAGGACGGCCGCGACCTTCGCCCAGTCCTCGTAGAAATATTCGGCGAGCAGTGGAATCACCTTGTGGCGCATGACCTCGTCCACGTCGGTCTGTGACTTGCAGCGGATGAAATAGGCGTGGCCGATTTGGTGCTCGCGGTCGAAGAGATACTCGATCCGCTCGTTAATCGTTTGCAGCAGCACAGCGAGGTCAATTCCCTCGACATTCGCGAGCAAAGAGGCGTCCGGCATCAGCTCGCGAAACTCGAACCGGCGCCGAAGCGCGGTATCGAGCAACGCGATCGAGCGGTCGGCCGTGTTCATGGTGCCAATGATGTGCAGGTTGGCGGGAATGCCGAAGACATCGCCCGAATAAGGCAGGCGAACCTTTAGCGCGTTCGCCTTCCCGATGCGCTTGTCAGCTTCCAGCAAGGTGATGAGTTCGCCGAAGACCTTGGAGATATTGGCGCGGTTGATCTCGTCGATGACGAGCACGAACGGCTCTGGCGCTCCCGAGCCGGTGCCCTGCTGACTGGAGATGTAGCGTTCGAGCGCCGGGACGTTCAGGTCGGCCTCGGTCAGCACATAGATCGACTTTTGAGTGAAGGTCCGGGCATAGATCTCGCTGGCTGGTACACCCGCGCGATCGACCCACAGCCAACGGACGGCACGGCGATGGGCATAGCCGCCGCCTTCCCGCGGCGCGTACTCATAGTCACCAATGACTTCGCCGATCGCGCGGAACAAGCCGTTGCCTTTCGACACAACGATCACGTCGCCGTGCTTTACCCAGTTGCGGAAAATGAAGGGCATCTGCACTCGCCCGCTCATTGCGTTGGGCTCGCCACCCCGCGCCCCCTCAGTGCGCACAACTTCGATAATCGCGTCGCGCTCGGCGAAGCGGTCGTCAGACCAATCAATGTTCTCGAAACCAAGCAGCGTGTAGCCGCCGTCGATCGCTTCTTCGAACAGATAGGCGTCGTCCGGATTGGCGGCTTCGCCGATCGACATCTTGAAAACCTTGCGGCCCGCTACGGAAAAGCTCGCACCGCCAGGTCCGGTGCTTGTCTCGGCCCGACGTGCGATGCGGCGGAAAACGCCCAGCTGGGGCTTCAACTGGAAGCCAGCCGAACCACCATCACTCCCTTGGATGGGCCGGAGGCCTTCGACGAAGTCCTCATACGCGACGGATTGGTGGAATGTGACGAATTCGATCCGCCCCGCGTCTGCAAGACGATGGTAGGCCGCCATCAGCTCTTCACGATCAGACGGGACTGGTTCACCGCAAAGGCGTACTGCTTCGGTAGCGGTGAAGTGCGTCTTGCCGGTGCCGGGTGGTCCGTAAAGGATCAGGTTAATCGGCTCAGCGGTCATGGGTCCGGTTTCACTTTCAATCTGTGACGTTGCATTCGGGCCGGCGACACTTCCGCGCGCAGGCAGGCCTAGTTCGCCGGCGATAGTGGGATCGAGCTGATAGCGAATGAGCTTCTGCTTGCCGTAACCAACATAGCTGGCAGGGCCTCTGCCATCGAGCCGTCTGACCCGTGCGCGCCGCCCGTCGATCAGCATGGCGCGCGCTACCTCAGCGATAGTCTCGACCTTTTCCGCGTCATTAGCGCGATTTGAGGTGCCGGGCCTTTGAATATGATAGGTCGAGGGCTCAGAAGGATGAGCGGTGCGTGTGGGATGATACCCTTGGCCGATGCCATCGAACAACAGGAACGGCCGTTTCGATGCCTGCACGTCGTTCGTCGGGTCGAGGTTGAACCGGAAAACCGTTGACGAGCTCTGATCCGCACCGATCCGCTCCGGCGGATCTAGGTCGGCCATATCTAGAAATTTCCGGCCAATGAGCGCTTGGCAAATGTTCGGCCATGCTTGGTTCAGCTCCAGAGCTTCGTTCACATCGCCGACGCGAACATCGACAGTATCATCATCCCCTTCTCGGCCAGGTTCAATGTAGGATTCGAGCACATACCGGCGGATCAGATCAGCATCCTTGTCACTTGGTGGCTGCCCGTCCAGGAACTGCCCATATTGCGCCAGCCAAGACCCCCAACTCGACAAGCGCTTATGGGGCCGTTCAGATTGCGGCATGAGGATACGATAATCATCTCCGCCTGCCGCGAAATCGCCGCGCATCATTTTTAGCCGGGTGCGTATTTGCGCGAAGCGATCATCATTCCATGCAGCCTCAAGATCGGCATGCGGTGAACCCAGCACCGCAAGCTTGTTCTCGATCGAACGAACCGCATGAGTGCGGGTGTTCCGGCCGGACTCGGTGTTGGCTCCTCTTGCTTCCAGCCACCTCTTGAATTCGCCGTCTCTCAACTGCGCTCCTCCTGAATCTGCAATGGTGATGTTCCCAAAGGCTCAGCCGCCGAGCCAACTCAATCATCACCTCCGTATCGTGCCCGCAATAGGCACGTAACGCCGCGTCCATGCTGCTCGTCGTGCGTCGGCGGCACCGGCCGCGACCGCCTCGACCATAGGCTCCTGTGCGCTGCCGCTGTCGTTTACCTCGAGGCCAGCGTAGTCCATCTCGGCTGCGATAGTGGGCAATGCGGCCTTGCTGGACCAGTTGCCGCGTTGATCGCGATCAATCGCGCTAACTAGTCTAGTATCACTGATCCAATATCGCTATCAGGCATAGTGACCTCAAATTAGGCCAATACTGAGGGCTCAGTTGGCGGCGAACAGCTCCGGCGGCCAGTTGGTCGCCAGCGCCGTCGCGTGGGCCGAACGGGCGCCGATCCTGGCGTTGTAGGCGACGAGGGCGGGATGATCGGGCAACTGCTTGGTGAACAGCCCGACGCTGACCTGGGCGCCGATGGCCACGTCGGCGCCGCTAAACCGCTCGCCGAGCACGTAGTCGCGGCCCTCGAGGAGGCCGACCAAGCTGCGGACGGCGTCGTCATAGCCGCCCCAGCCGGCGTGATAGGCCGGCGCCTCCAGCTTCAGTTCGTGGATGATCGTCGCCGGCTCCAGCACGGCGGTGGAGAAGACCATCCAGCGCAGGTAGGCGGCGCGGTCGGGATCGTCGATCCTCGGCGCCAGGCCGCCATAGCCGAAGCGGTCGGCGAGGAAGAGGCAGATGGCCGGCACCTCGGTCACCACGCTGTCGCCGACCACCAGGGTCGGCACCTTGCCCATGGGGTTCAGGCGCAGGTAGCCAGGCGCCTTCTGGGCGCCGCTGCGGATGTCGACCGTCTCCATCCGGTAAGGGACGCCCAGCTCCTCCAGCATCCAGATGGCGGCGAACGAGCGGCTGGCGACAGAGCGATAGAGGACGATTTCGTCGGACATGGGCGGTTTTCCTCAGATTCGCAGGCTCATATGCACGGTGACGCCGCCCATGAAGTTCTCGCGGCGATCGATGCGGTAGCCGGTGGCTTCATAAAGCCGGATATTGGCCTCGAAAGCGGCGTTGGTCAGCAGGCGAAGTTCATCCCGGCCGAGATGGCGGGCCTTGTCCTCGGCATGGGCCAGCAGATGGCGGCCAAAGCCGCGGCCCTGGCTTTGCGGGCGCACCGCGAGGTTTTCGATGAACAGATGGTCGGGGCGGGCGATGGTCTCGATCAGACCGACCAGTTCGCCGTCGTCGTACAAAAGGTCGATGGCGTGCTCGCGGACCGCGGCGTCATAGTCGGCCTGCATGGGCAGGGGCTCGCGGCCGATCAGCGGAACCCACCTGGCGTAGGCCGCGCGGACCAGGGCGGCGATGGCCGGAACGTCGGCCGCGGTGGCGACCCGCAGCGGCATCAGGCGGTGATCCTTTCGACGAGCTCGTGCACATTGCCGCCGGGCGCCTCGAAGGCCGCGTAGCGGATCCCGCTCAAGGCGTTTTCCGCCGGCCTGCCGTGCAGGAAGACGACGCCGAGCGCGCCCAGCCGGCTCATCTCGGCCTCGACGGAAGCGACCTCGAAGGCGCAGACGGTGGCCGCCGTGGCGCCATGGCGAGAACCGGCGGGCGCGGCGCCGGTGCAGCCGAAGACGTGGAACTCCGTCCCGGCCAGGTCGAAGATCAGCTGGCTCGTGCTGTCGCGGACCAGCGTCAGGCCGAGCAGGTGGCCATAGAAGCGCCGCGCCTCGATGAGGTCCGGCGTCAGCACCACGATCATGCCGAGTTTCACCGGCGGCCTCCTTCGCCGCCGCTATCAGGATCGCGCCGGCCGCGCCGTCTTATATCGGCTTCCAGCCGCCGCCCAGGGCGCGGAACGAGGCCACCGCCGCCCGCGCCGCGCCGGCCTTGGCCTGGACCAGCTGGTCGGAGGCGGCCAGCAGGTCGCGGTCGGCGTCGCGCACCTCGATCAGGCTGTCGACGCCGCCCTGATAGGCCTGTTCGGCCTGGCGGCGGGCGGTCGTCAGCTGGTCGATCTGCCGCGCCAGGGCGTCGGCCTGGACCTCGTCCTGGATCATGCCGGAGAACGAGTCCTCCACCTCCTCGGTCGCCCGCAGCACGGTGGCCCGGTAAGCGGCCAGGGCCTCGGCGTCGGCGCCGCGCGCCTGGGCCACCTCGGCGTCCACCCGGCCGAAGTCGAACAGCCGCCAGCTGAGCCCGGCGCCGACCTGGTGCGCCACCGCCGCCCCGGTGAACAGCCGGGTGGCGTCGATGCTGTCCAGGCCGAGCAGGCCGGAGATGGACACCTTGGGATAGTAGTCCGAGATGGCCGCGCCGATGCGGGCGTTGGCGGCGATCAGGCGCTGCTCGGCCGCCAGCACGTCGGGGCGGCGGCGCAGCAGGTCGGCGGGCCCGTCGCCGGCGGTCAGGCCGGGCGGCGAGGGCAGGGCGGCCTCCGCGGCCAGTTCGGCGCGCCAGGTTCCCGGCTGGGCGCCCATCAAGACGTCGAGCCGGTTCAGCTGTGCCTCGAGCCCGGTCTGCAGCGGCGGAATGGTGGCGCGCGCGCCTTCCAGCGCGGCCCGGGCTTCGTGCAGTTCGCGGTCGGCGGTGACGCCCTCGGCGGTGCGCTTGACCAGCAGGGCCACAAGGTCCTCCTGCACCTGCACCTGGCGGCGCGCCACGGCGATGCGGGCCTGGTAGGCGCGCACCTGCAAGTAGGCGTCGGCGGCGTCGGCGGCGACGGTCAGCCGCACCGCGATGGCCTGATCAGCGGCGGCGTCGGCGTCGGCCCTGGCGGCGTCGCGGGCGCGGCGCAGGCCGCCGGAGACGTCGATCCGCCAGGAGCCGCCGAGGCCAAGCCCATATTCGTCATAGTCCCGCTGGAAGCCCGGCAGATGGCTGCCGATCTCGCCGATCGGGCTGAGCAGGGACTGCCGCACGTCGGCGACGGAGCCGGTGGCGGCAGCCTGCGGCAGCAGGGCCGCGCCGGCCGCCTTGGCCGCCGCGCGCGACTGGCGCACCCGGGCGCCGGCCTGGGCGATGTCGAGGTTGCCGGCCGTGGCCCGCTCGACCACCCTGACCAGTTCCGGATCGCCGAAGCCTTCCCACCAGACGTCCAGCGAGGCGGTTTTGGCGCCAGGCGCGGCCGGGACCGGCGTCACATAGGCCGGGGTCAGGGCGAGATCGGGCTTGCGGTAGTCCGGCCCGACCGCGCAGGCGGCCAGGGACAGGGCGAATGGGGACAGGGCGAATGGGGCCAGGGCGAGCATGGCCATCAGGGCCTGGCGGAAGGGAGCGGTCATCGGCGCTTTCTCTTGGGGTCAATGGGCTTCGGCGGGCGGCGCGGCTGCGGCGGCCCGGACCGGGCGGCAGAACGGGACCATCACCAGGGCGGCCAGGAACAGCCAGGCCATCAGGCGGAACACCTCCTCGAAGGCGGAGGTGAGGGCGTAGCGGCCGACCAGCCCGGCCAGTTCGCCGCGCGCCATCAGCAGGGCCTGGACCGGATCGCTGGTGGACTGGCCGATGCGGCTCGCCACCGCGCCGACGAAGGCCGGGGCGCCGCGGCCGGCCTCGCCGAGGCTCTCGCCCATGCGCGCCACATGGATGCGGGTCTGGTCGGCCAGCCAGGTGTTGACCACCGCGATGCCGACCGCCCCGCCGAGGTTGCGCATCAGGTTGAACAGGCCGGAGGCGTAGCGCAGCTCGGTCATGGCGAAGCCGGACAGCGCCATGTTCACGCTGGGCACGATGCACAGCATGATGGCGAAGCCACGCAGGGCCTGGGGCGCCAGCAGGGCGGCGAACCCCCAGTCGACCGTCACCCTCGAGCTCAGCCAAAGGCTGGCGGCGAACAGGACAAGGCCGACAGTGATGGTCTTGCGCGGATCGACCGTCTGCGACAGCCGCGCGGCGATGACCACCGAGGCGACCTGGGCGATGCCGGTGACGACGACCGTCGTGCCGATCTGCAGGCTGTCATAGCCGCGCACCCGGGCGAGGAAGACCGGGATCAGGTAGGTAGCCGAATAGAGGCCGAAGCCGATCACCAGGTTGAAGACGCAGGCGAAGGCGAAGGTCGGGTTGCGGAACGGCGTCAGCCGCACGATCGGGCCGCCGGAATTGAACGAGCGCTCGATGAAGAGGGCGAAACCGACCAGGGACAGCCAGGCCGCGGTCAGGATGGCCGGATCGCCGAACCAATCGTGGCGCGGGCCTTCCTCGAGCACGTATTCGAGCCCGCCCAGGAAGACCGCCATCGAGGCCAGGTGGGCGTAGTCGATCTTCTTCAGCATGGCGAGGTTCGGCCGGTCGACCCGGATCAGCCAGGCGGCCAGCAGCGTGACCGCGATGCCGGGGAGGATGTTGATGTAGAAGATCGAGCGCCAGCCGATGGCGTCGGTCAGCCAGCCGCCGACGGTGGGTCCGAGCGTCGGCGCCAGCACCGAGACCATGCCGAGAATCGCCGGGATCATCGCCCGCTGCGGCCCGGAGAACAGCGAAAAGCCGGTGGAGAAGACCAGCGGCACCATGGCGCCGCCGACGAAGCCCTGGACGATGCGGAAGACCACCATCGACTGGATGTCCCAGGCCATGCCGCAAAGGGCGCTGGCGAGGGTGAACAGGCCGGCGGAAAGGACGAACAGCCAGCGGGTCGACAGGGCCTGGGCCAGGAAGGCCGAGAAGGGGATCATCACCAGCTCGGCCATCAGATAGCCGGTCTGCACCCAGCTGATCTCGTCCGGGCCGGCGGACAGGCCCGCCTGGACGTTGTTCAGCGAGGCGGCGACGATCTGGATGTCGATCAGGGCCATGAACTGGCCAAACGCCATCACCGCGAAGATCGCGTACTTGCGGCCATTGCCGAACGATGACGGGTCGATCGCCGGCTCGGGCGCCCCTTGAGGTGTCCCTTGGGGCGAGGCCGGCGTGAGATCCGCCACGTCCTTCATCTCGCCCTCTTGCTTATATGACGATCGTAATATTATATGCGTCATATCAACGAAGGGTGCAAGCCCATGCGCTACGACGCCGAACACAAGCAGAGGACCCGCGAGCGGGTGCTGCGCGAGGCCGCCAAGGCCATGCGCGCGGAGGGTCCGCACCAGATCGCCGTCGCCGGGGTCATGGCCAAGGCCGGCCTGACCCATGGCGGCTTCTATGCCCACTTCGCCTCAAGGGACGACCTGGTGGTCGCCGCCATCGGCCAGATGTTCGAGGAGGGCGGCGAGCGGCTGGCCTTGGCGACCAGCGGCCGGCCGCCGGCCGAGGGACTGGCGGCCTATATCGACTTCTACCTGTCGGGCGAGCATCGCGACGCCCGCACCAGCGGCTGTCCCATGCCGTTCATGGCCGCCGACCTGCCGCGGCTGAGCGAGCCGGCCAGGGCGCGGTTCGCCTTGGGCGTCGCCGGTCTGCGGACCCGGCTGGGCGCCCTGTTGGCCGAACTGGGCCACGAGGACGCCAGGACCGAGGCCAGCTCCATGCTGGCCGAGCTGGTCGGGGCGCTGTCCCTGGCCCGCGCCGAGCCGGATCGCGAGCGGTCGGACGCCGTCCTGGCCCGCTCGAAAACCTCCCTGAAACAGCGATTTGGACTGGAGCCGCGGCAATGAGCCTCGCCGAAGAGACTGTCGCGCCCACCGGCCTCGAGCAGCTCCGGGCCCTGATGGCGTCGGACCGGCGCCCCGGCATCGTCGAGACGCTGGATCTCAACTTCGTCGAGGTGGAGGAGGGCCGGGCGGTGTTCGAAGGCGTTCCCGGCCTTCACGCCTACAACCCCATTGGCACGGTGCACGGCGGCTATGCCGCGACCCTGCTGGATTCCGCCTGCGGCTGCGCGGTGCAGTCGAAGCTCAGCGGCTCGCAGGCCTACACCACCCTGGAGCTGAAGGTCGCCTATCACAAGGCGATCACCGCCAGGACCGGCAAGGTGCGGGCCGAGGGCCGGGTGGTCAGCATCGGCCGCCGCGCCGCCTTCGCCGAGGCGAGCCTGACCGACGCCGAGGGCCGCCTGCTGGCCTCGGCCACCTCGACCCTGCTGGTGTTCGAGCGATGAGCACCGCCACCCTCCACGAGGTGGTGGCGCCGGCCCCGCCGCCGCGCGCGCGGGCGCCGTTTTCGCGGCGGACGGCGGTGGTGGTGGCCGCGGCCGTCGCCGTCGCGGTCGCCGGCGCGGCCTTCATCGCCTGGCCCAAGGGCGCGGTCTCCACCGACGCGGCCTATATCCAGGCCGACAGCTCGACCGTGGCCCCCAAGGTGCGCGGCCTGATCGCCGCCGTGCTGGTCGAGCACGACCAGCGGGTCCATCGCGGCGATCCGCTGGTGCAGATCGATCCGGAGGAGTTCGACGCCCGCGTCGCCTCGGCCGCGGCCGACCTGCAGAACGCCGAGGCGGCCGTCGACGCCGCCCGCGCCGCCCTGGTCTCGCAAGGCGCGGAGGAGGCCTTGGCGGCGTCCAGCGTCCGCGCCGCCCAGACCCAGATCCGCTCGGCCGACGCCCAGAGCGACCGCGCCCAGGCCGACCGCAAGCGCTATGACGACCTGGTCGCCTCCGGCGCGGTGGCCCGGCGCGACGCCGACCAGTACCGCGCCGCGGCCATCACCGCCCAGTCGGACGCCGAGCACAGCCGCGCCGAGCTGGACGTCAGCCGCAACCAGGCCTCGGTCACCCTGGCCAGGCGCGCGACGCTGGAGGCCGGCCTCGCCCAGGCGCTCGCCGCTGTCGCCCGCGCCCAGGCGGCGCTCGACCTCGCCCGCCAGGACCAGTCCCACACGCTGGTGCGCGCGCCCATCGACGGGGTGGTCGGCGATCGCCAGGTCGAGCCGGGCGACTATGTGCAGCCGGGCGCCAGGCTGATGACCATCGTGCCGCTGGATGCGCTCTATGTCGTCGCCAACTTCAAGGAGACCCAGGTCTCGCGCATGAGCGTCGGCCAGCCGGCCTTCATCCAGGTCGACGCCCTGCCGGGGGCGACCCTGAAGGGCGAAGTGGAAAGCTTCGCGCCGGGGTCGGGCTCGCAGTTCTCGCTGCTGCCGTTCGAACCGGGGACCGGCAACTTCACCAAGATCGTCCAGCGCGTGCCGGTGCGCATCCGCTTCGATCCCGGCCAGGCCGGCCTCGCCCGCCTGCGCCCCGGCCTGTCGACCACGGTGAAGGTGAAGCTGATCGCGCAGCGTTAGCGCCGTCCTCCCGACCACGTCAGCCATGACGAATAGCGGGGTCGCGGGAACCGCGACCTTGCCGCTTCGTTGAGCGGTCAATACCCTCGATCTGGAGGCAGCCCCATGGCGCGTCTTCGAACCACAGTCCTCATCCTGGGCGCCGCGGCGATGGCGATCTCGGCCGCCCAGTCCGCCGGCGCCCAGCCCCCGGCCTCTCCCAACGGAACGCCGCCGCCGGATCAGGGCCAGTACGACCAGGGCCAGTACAACGTGCCGCCGCCGCCCGGCTACCAGCCCGGCGACGAGCCGGCGGAGACTTCCGACCAGGCGCGGGCGCAGGACGAGCAGTACAGCTACGCCGCCGAACAGTGGGCGGCGCGCAACTGTGTCGCCCAGCACGCCAACAGCACCGCCGCCGGCGTGGTGATCGGCGGCCTGCTCGGAGCGGCGCTCGGGGCCGGGATCGGCGGCCGCTACAACGGCGGCGCCGGCGCGCTTGCCGGCGGCGTCGTCGGCGCCACGGCCGGCGGCGCGATCGGCAACGCCAGCGCCAACAGCAACCCCAACTGTCCGCCCGGCTATGGCCTCAGGCCCGGCGCCCCGGTCTTCTATCCGGGGCCGATCTACGGGCCGGTGGTCTACGCCGCGCCCGGCTGGTACGACCCCTGGATCTGGTACGGCGGCCGCTGGATCTACCGGCCCTATCCCTACCACCGCTACTGGTACCGGACGCACTACCGGTAAGGCGGGTCCTGGCGGGCGGCTCGCTTGCGCGGCCCGGCCAAGATTGACTTTCAGCCTGTTGGTGATCATACACCCGCCTTTCCCGCCGCCGGGCCTGCCCGATGGCGCGGAATGCATGACGGGTGACGCGCGCGCCGCCGTTGAGATCGCCGCTCCATCGAGGAGGGGCCGGACCGCATCGAACTAGAAAGTGACGAAGCATGTCCAAGCGCCAATCGGCGAAGTACAAGATCGACCGCCGGATGGGCGAAAACATCTGGGGTCGCCCGAAATCCCCGGTCAACCAGCGGTCCTACGGTCCCGGCCAGCACGGCCAGCGCCGCCGCCAGAAGATTTCCGACTTCGGCCTGCAGCTGCGCGCCAAGCAGAAGCTGAAGGGCTATTACGGCAACCTGACCGAAAAGCAGTTCGCCGGCACCTATGCGGCCGCGGCCAAGAAGCGCGGCAACACCGCCGAGACCCTGATCGGCCTCTTGGAAAGCCGGCTGGACGCGGTGGTCTATCGCGCCAAGTTCGTGCCGACCGTGTTCGCCGCCCGCCAGTTCGTCAATCACGGCCACGTGCTGGTGAACGGCAAGCGGGTGAACATCGCCTCCTATCGGGTGAAGCCGAACGACGTGGTCTCGGTGCGCGAACGCTCGCGCAACATGGCCCTGGTGCTGGAAGCCATCCAGTCGTCGGAGCGCGACGTGCCCGACTATCTGGAAGTCGACGGCAAGGGTCTGTCGGCCAAGTACATCCGCATCCCGGAACTGGCCGAAGTGCCCTATCCGGTGAAGATGGAACCGAACCTGATCGTCGAGTTCTACGCGTCGTAAGAGAGGCGGACCGAGCTCTCAACCGTCATCCCCCGCTGGAGCCGCGAAGCGGCGGAATGCGGGGGATCCATGCACACAAGGATTATCCCCCACAGGTACGGCCCTGACCTAGTGTTTGGCTTGTTGGAGCAAGCCATGACCCAAGTGGCCAGAGCCAGTAACGTCCAGCCCTTCTCCGCCAGCCCAAGCGCTTCCCGACCGATGAGGCCTGCCTGGAACTCATCATGTCGGTTCGCCACGGCCTGCGTCACACCTGCCGCAAGTGCGGCGTGGTCGATGCCACGTTCCATCGCCTCGCCAACGCCGCGCCTATGCCTGCGCGCACTGTGGCGACAACCTGTATCCCTGCGTCGGGACGGTCTTTGAGGACAGCCGCACGCCGCTGATGGTCTGGTTCTATGCGATCTATCTGTTCGTCACGACCCGCCATGGCGTGAGCGGGAGGGAGCTGCAACGTCAGCTCGGCGTCACCTACAAGTGCGCCTATCGGATCGGCATGCAGATCAGGAAGCTGATCGCCAACGTTGACGAGTTCGTCGCCCTGAAAGGCCACGTCGAGACTGACGAGCATTTCCAAGGCGGCCGGATGCCGCGCACCGAAGGCAAGCCGCGCGACAACAAGACGATCATCGTCGGCCTGAAAGAGCGTGACGGGATCGTGCGCGCCGAAGTGGCCCCGGACACGACCACGAAGACGCTGCGCCGGATCGTGCTGGAAACGTCCAGCCCCGCTCCTCGACCGACGAGCACCACGGCTATCGCTTACTGAGCGGCGCCGACTACACCCATGGCAGCGTCAATCACCACGCCAAGGAATGGGTGCGCGTCGATCCCGAGACCGGGGATCAAGCACCACGTCGCGAACATCGAAAGCTTCTGGGGCCTGTTCAAGCGGCCGATCAAGTCGACCCACATCCACGTCTCAGCCAAGCACATGCAGCGCTATCTGGACGAGTTCACTTTCCGCGAACCACCGCGCGATGGTGAACGGGATGTTCGATCTGATAGTCGGCGCGGTGTAGCGATCCGCTTCACGCTTCATCGAAATTCCCGGAAGTGGTTGGCCCAACGCCGGCCGCTTCCGCTTGATCGATGAACTCGGCCAACCGGCCGGTCCTTAGCGCTTCCGTCAGCGATAGCGCACCGCTCATGTTCCGGACTCCAGCGCATGTTCGACCACGTTCAGCGCCTGCCGGCGCGGGATGTCAAACCGCGCGGCTATCTCGAACGCGAGGGAAGCGGCATTGTCCCCCCACACTTCTCGGAAGTCCACGATCGTTGCGCCAATCAGCTTGCCGTCCGAACCGTAGCGCCAGACGATCCCGTGAGGGTCCTCGGTACCACACGCCATAGGCTCCATGCGCGCGCTGATGTACAGCACGTCGGCTCTGGCGTCATAGGCCACGTTGAAGGAAACGGACTTGGCCATTAAGTCCTCCTCCAAACAATATTTCGCTCACCAGTGGTTGATGCGAAGTAAAACGTTTTCAATAAAGCGGATGTTCCTGAGATAATCTTTGTGGGTGCTCTGATGGCGTCGCCGGCGGCGTTGGTCGACTCTGCGTCAACGAATACATAAGAACCCGGCCGAGGGTTTTCGATATGCGTAGGGTTGGTGATCGCGGACACCACGGCTGCCGTCAGCGAAGGCAGATTAGGCGCGATCTGGCCCATTTCGAGGCCATGATGCTCGCGGACATGGTCAAGGGTCTCCGCGTAAATGCGGACCATCGTCACCTGGGGGATCAGCGACGATGGCGCGATAAGGAGCGGTTTATCGTCGCTCACTTTTTGTTGTTCGCGGCTCGTGCGCGCATGAACGGGGTTTTGAGCGGCCCCAGATCGGACTCGTACTGCTTGAGCACGTCGTCGATCACGATTGAGAGGTCTTTCAGAGCCGAGGCGCTCATCGTGATGTAGGCCTGAGGGAGCATCGTGCCGACCTGTATCGCCTCTCCCTTCAGCATCGCCATGGCCGTGCGGGGCCGTGTCAGGGTCATTACGAAATCGTTTCCGACCAGCGTCACTTGGCAGCCCGAAGCGTAGAACTCCGGAGCCTCTACGAACTGAACGTCTTCGGGAGGCACGCCCTCCAGGCGAACCGGATCGGTTAAGCCGAGCGGCCCCGCCTTCTGCTGAGACGCCTTCGGCCGCGCAGCGCCCAGCGGAGCTGCTGATCCGAGCAGCTCCCGCTTCTGCCGTGATGTCGCCATGATCCCCTCCAGCCCACGGAGAGACCCTAGACCAGGCGCTGGCCGGTAGTCGAGTCATCATACGCGCTCCGGTTGTCGGAGGGGGCCTGCCTGTGTTCAGGGATGCACACTGATCCTAGGCGGTGATCATGGGTGGCCCGACCAAGTCGGGCCATGACGAAGAGGGTGGGTTGGCCTGAACGGACACGGGGGCGCGGCCGCCACCGGCTTGGCCGGTGTGCGCTGGAGGTTGTCCAGAGGAAAGGATGGCTAGCGTAGTCTGTTGTGGTGGTGGTGGTGGTGGTGGTGGCCGCCGGCCATCCTTGCCTCTGGACAATCGCTGCTGGTGAGTTCCTCCAGGCTCACGAGATCGAGGGCGTCGAGACCGCGCGGTTGGCCCGTTCGGCGGTCATGACCGCGCCGACCGACTTCAACCGCACCGCATCGCCAGCCATCAGAGCCCCCGAACCGGCGTCGCCGAAACGCGCGCTGCAGACGCGCTGTTCGGACGGATCGATCGGCCGGGGCTGTGACGGATGAACATGCGGCAGAGTTGAGCACGCGGCGGAGGGGGGTCAGGGATTTGCTGACCGGAGACGGCGTCAGGGTTGCGGCCTCGCCTTCAGGGCATCGGCTTCCCATTCCAGGAATTCCGGGGTTTCCAGCAGGGCTTCGCAGTAGGCGCCGGCGGGGCCGGTGTCGCCGTAGTCGGTGAGCATCACGCCGTAGCTGCGGAAGCGGGTGGCGACCGGCGTATAGAAGGCGTCGGCGATCGACCAGGCGCCCAGCAGGAACGGACCGTCGGCGGAAAACCGGCCGCGCAGCTCGTTGAACAGCGCCACGATGCGGCGGATGTCGATATGGGTCGCCTCGGAGAGCTCGACCTCGGTCTTCAGGCCGAGGTCCATCGGGCATTCGCCGCGCAGGGAGGCGAAGCCGGCGTGCATCTCCGCCGCCGCCGACCGGCCAAACGCCCGGCTCGCCACGTCGCTCGGCCACAGCCTGGCGTCCGCGAAGCGGTCGGCGAGGTATTCGCAGATGGCCAGCGAATCCCAGATGGTCGCGTCGCCATCCTTCAGCACCGGCACCTGGCCGTTCGGCGAGCCGGCGGCGCGGGCCTTGGCGTTGGTCTCGGTGGTGCGCAGCCCGATCAGGGTCTCGGTGAACGGCTGGCCGGTGCGCTTCAGGGCCAGCCATGGCCGCAGCGACCAACTCGACCAGATCTTGTCGCCGATCAGGATCTCCATATGCGTCTCCGGTTCTGGCGGCCCCTTGGCGCGCGGGCCAAAGCGCGGTCTAGTCCGCCGCAAAGGCGCTGAAAAGCTTTGGCGCGCGTATGCCCGCGCCGTTGGGGAACGTTTCGAATGACCGACACCGCCGGCCCCGCGCCCAGGCCGCTTTATTCAGAGGCCTATTCCAACTGGGTCGTCGTGGCCCTGATGCTGGTCTACACGTCGAACTTCATCGACCGCACGATCGTCGCCACCATCAGCCAGGCGATCAAGATCGACATGAAGATCACCGACTTCCAGGTCGGTCTGCTGGGCGGCCTCTCCTTCGCCATTCTCTACACCATCCTGGCGGTGCCCCTGGCGCGGGTGGCCGACAGGCACAACCGGGTGACGATCATCTCGGTCTCGCTGGCGGTCTGGTCGGGCATGACCGCGCTGTGCGGCCTGGCCTCCAACTTCCTGCTGCTTCTGCTGTGCAGGGTCGGCGTCGGCATCGGCGAGGCGGGATGCTCGCCATCGGCCCAGTCGCTGATCGCCGACTACTACACGCCGGCCAAGCGGGCGACGGCGCTCTCGATCTATTCGTTCGGCATTCCGCTTGGCGCGATGATCGGGGCGATCAGCGGCGGCCTCCTGACGCAAAGCTTCGGCTGGCGGGTCGCCTTCGTGGTCGTCGGCCTGCCGGGCCTGCTGCTGGCGGTGCTGGTCAAGGCGACGGTGCGGGAGCCGCCGCGCGGCTATTCCGAGCCTTCCGGCACGGTGGATGCGACGCCGGCGCCATCGCTGCCGGCGGTGGCCCGGCGCCTGTTCGGCAGCCGCTCCTTCCGCCACATGACCGCCGGCGTGACCTTGGTGTCGTTCGCCGGCTACGGGATCGGCGCGTTCGCCAACCTCTATTTCCAGCGCCGCTTCGGCCTGAACTACGCCCAGGTGGGCGTGATCTTCGGCCTGATCGGCGGGATATCGACCGGGGCGGGCACCATCCTCGGCGGCTGGATCGCCGACCGGCTCGGCAGGGCGGACTGGCGCTGGTACGCCTGGACGCCGGCGATCGGCGTCGCCGTCGCCGCGCCCCTCTCGCTCGCGGTCTATCTGGTCCCAAGCTGGACCATGGCGGCGGCGATCGCCATCCTGCCCGGCGTCTTCGGCTACACCTATCTCGGCCCGACCTGGGGCGTGCTGCACAACCTGGTTGAGCCCCGCTCGCGCGCCACGGCCACCGCGCTGCTGTTCTTCGTGCTCAACCTCATCGCGCTCGGCGGCGGGCCGCCGATCACCGGCGCGCTGATCGACGTCATCGGCAGGCGTCTGTTCGCCATGCACGGGCTTGGCGACTTCCTCGTCCAGTGCCCGGGCGGCCTGGCGGCGCATCCCGCCATGACGCTCGTCTGCCACGCGACCCTTTGGCGCGCGACCCAGTACGGCATCATCCTGACGATGATCACCTATGTCTGGGGTTCGCTGCACTACGTCGCGGCGGCGCGCACCATCCGCGCCGACATGGCCGCGGCGGGCGTTGTGCAGGCGCAAGCCTGAGCTTTCCTTGCGAGCCGGGGCGGCCTATCTAGCGCCCATGATCCCTCGCTATTCCCGGCCCGAGGCCGCGGCCGTCTGGTCGCCGCAGGCCAAGTTCAAAATCATGTTCGAGATCGAGGCCCATGCGGCGGACGCCATGGCCGAGATCGGGACCATCCCGAAACTGGCCGCCGAGGCGATCTGGGAGCGGGGCCGGGACGTGGTCTGGGACGCCGACCGCATCGACGAGATCGAGCGGGAGGTGAAGCACGACGTCATCGCCTTCCTGACCCACGTCACCGAGATCGTCGGGCCCGAGGCGCGCTTCCTGCACCAGGGCCTGACCTCGTCGGACGTCAACGACACCACCCTGGCCGTGCAGCTGGCCCGCGCCACCGACCTTCTGATCGAGGATGTCGACCTGGTGCTGGCGGCGCTGAAGACCCGCGCCTTCGAATATCGCTTCACCCCCACGGTCGGCCGCAGCCACGGGGTGCACGCCGAACCGACCACCTTCGGCCTGAAGCTGGCCGGCCATTATGTCGAGTTCCAGCGCGCCAGGCGGCGGCTTGAGGTCGCGCGCGAGGAGATCGCGGTCTGCGCCATCTCCGGCGCCGTCGGCACCTTCGCCAATGTCGATCCGCGCGTCGAAGCCCATGTGGCGGCGAAGATGGGCTTAGGGATCGAGCCGATCTCGACCCAGGTGATCCCGCGCGACCGCCACGCCGCCTATTTCGCCGCCCTGGGCGTGGTCGCCTCCTCGGTCGAGCGGCTGGCGGTGGAGATCCGCCACCTGCAGCGCACCGAGGTGCTGGAGGCCGAGGAGCCGTTCGACCAGGGCCAGAAGGGCTCGTCGGCCATGCCGCACAAGCGCAATCCGATCCTGACCGAGAACCTGACCGGCCTGGCGCGGCTGGTGCGCTCGGCGGTGGTCCCGGCGCTGGAGGACGTGGCGCTGTGGCACGAGCGCGACATCAGCCACTCGTCGGTCGAGCGCGGCATCGCCCCGGACGCCTGCGTGCACCTGGATTTCGCGCTGCGCCGGCTGGCCGGCGTCGTCGAGCGGCTGGTGGTCTACCCGGAGAACATGCGCCGCAACCTCGACCGGCTCGGCGGCCTGGTGAACTCCCAGCGGGTGCTGCTGGCCCTGACCCAGAAGGGCGTCGCCCGCGAGACCGCCTATGCGGCGGTGCAGAGCAACGCCATGAAGGTCTGGCGCGGCGAGGGGAGCTTCGCCGAACTGCTGATGAGCGACCCGGACGTGCGCCCGCACCTGAGCGACGCCGAACTCTCGGAGCTGTTCGACCTCGCCTATCACTTCAAGAACCTGGACGCCCTGTTCCAGCGCGCGTTCGGGACGTGAGGACCTATTCTCACCGTCATGGCCCGGCTTGTCCGGGCCACCCATAGACGCGACTCTATCCGGTGAGGCTCGGCCTCGTCACGCCGACATAGAGCGTGCCGTGTTTGCGGTTGCTCATCATGTAGACGGCGATCGAGGCGTCGGCCGAGACCATAAGGCCAAGCTTGGCGTTTATGGGTGGCCCGAACAAGTCGGGCCATGACGGGTATTAAAAGAAGCGCGGCGCGCTCAAGCCCCGGCCTGGAGTTGGCCGCGGGCGACGGCCAGCAGTTCGTGCATCTTGCCGAGCACCTGGCCCTCGGTAACCTTAAGGCCGGCCCCGACCAGGTCGCCGTGTACGCGGCGCAGCACGTCTTCCTCATCCGGCGCGGTGACTTCCGAACGGACGATGGCGGCCGCGTAGTCCTGCAGGTGCTTGTCTTCCAGGCCCATCAGCTCGCCCGCCCACAGGCCGAGCAGCCGGTTGCGGCGGGCGATGGCTTTGAATTCCAGCGCCTCGTCCTCGGCGAACTTTCGCTCGTAACCCTGTTCGCGGTCGTCGAAGGTGGTCATGCTTGCGTCCAAAAGCCCCTACTGCCCGTGTCCATAGGTGACCCTGAGGGCGGGATCAATGCGAGGCCTCGTCCGGCGGCTCCATCAGCTTGTGGAAATTATAATAGTTCACCACCCGTACGCCTGTCTCGTCGGTGGTGAGAACGTCGGCCAGCCGGCGATTCCAGACGATCTCGTCGGCCAGGTAGGAGTATCGCGCATAGATGCGCTGGGCGAAAACCTCGTCGACGCCGCTCAGTGATACCACCAGCTCGGCGCCGTTGGCCTGCAGCGATTCCGCCGTCGCGCCGTAGAGCGGGCTGGATTCGTCGATCAGGTGCATCAGCGTCCAGCTGAGCGCGAACATCGGCTGGCGGGAGCGGACCAGCTGCAGCGGTTCGAAACGGCGCATGGTGTGGCCCTCGGCGGTGGTGATCTGGCCGAACAGGTTCACCGCCGCCTCCGCCTCCAGGATCTGGTTGCCGCGCTGGTTGGCGGCGCGGAACATCAGCGCCGGCACCCCGTCGAACGGCGTGATCACCGCGACGCGGCTGAACATCACCCGCGCCGTCGGCCGCGACACCCGCGAGAAGATCAGGCCGGTGGCGATGGCGACCATGCCGAGGCCGGTGAAGGCTTCCACCGTCATCACCAGGTTGCCATAGAGGCCTTTCGGCGTCAGCACGCCGTAGCCGATGGTCGAGATGGTCTCGACGCTGAAGAAGAAGTTGTCGAGGAACGATCCCGGCCGCGCATTGGCGACCGCGCCGGGGTCGAGCCAGTAGAGGGTGGCGAACACCAGGTTCAAGCTCAGGTAGACCCCGGCCACCAGCAGATAGAAGGCCCACCACGGAATGGTCAGCAGCCCATGGTAGAAATCGCGCAGGCCGCCTCTTTCGGCGCCGATGACGTGGATGTCCTTGCGCGCGGCCGTGGCGGTGGAAAACCGCGGCCGCGAAGCCGCCTCGGCCTCGGCCTGGAGTTCGGCCCTCATCGCGGCCCGTCGCGCCGCCCGTTGCGTTCTGCGTGTTTTAACCGCCATACCTCGCCCTCTCCGGCCGGTTTGCGGGCCAGCCGCCATTTCTTTCAGGCCCGCACCGCCCTACATTGTCGAACGTCGAGTCGGACGTGGGGCAAGCCAAGATGCGCCGCCGCCTCGCGGGGAAGACCCTGAACCCATGACCCGCCGCAAGAAGATTTACGAAGGCAAGGCCAAGATCCTCTACGAGGGTCCGGAGCCTGGTACGCTTATCCAGTATTTCAAGGATGACGCCACCGCCTTCGACGGCAAGAAAAAAGCCTCGCTCGAAGGCAAGGGCGTGCTGAACAATCGCATCAGCGAATACATGATGACCAAGCTGAGTGCGATCGGCATTCAGACCCACTTCATCCGCCGTCTGAACCTGCGCGAGCAACTTATTCGCGAAGTTGAGATAATTCCGCTCGAGGTTATTTGCCGGAACATCGCCGCCGGCTCGCTGTCGACCCGGTTCGGCCTGCCCGAGGGCCAGGTGCTGCCGCGTTCGATCATCGAATTCTGCCTGAAGGACGACAAGCTGCACGACCCCATGGTGGCCGAGGAGCACATCACCGCCTTCAACTGGGCGAGTCCCCAGGAAATCGACGACATCATGGCCATGACCCTTCGGGTCAACGACTTCCTGTGCGGGGTGTTCAGCGCCGTCGGCATCACCCTGGTGGACTTCAAGATCGAGTTCGGCCGCCTGTGGGAGAACGATTTCGCCCGGGTGGTGCTGGCCGATGAGATCAGCCCGGACAGCTGCCGGCTGTGGGATTCGACCACCAACGAGAAGCTGGACAAGGACCGCTTTCGCCGCGACCTGGGCAATGTGATCGAGAGCTACGCCGAGGTTGCGCGGCGGCTCGGCATCATGAAGGAGATGCCGACCGTCATCCAGGGCGGCCGCCCCTCGAACGACGACGACCAGCGCGCCTCCAACGACGACGACCAGGCATGAGAGCAACCGTTCACGTCTTCCTCAAGCCCGGCGTGCTCGACGTCCAGGGCAAGGCCATCGAAGGCGCGCTGCACGGCCTGGGCTATTCGGGCGTTTCCGAGGTCAGGGTCGGCAAGACCATCGTCTTCGACCTCGCCGGCGACGATCCGGCCAGGTCCGAGGCGGAGGTCAAGTCGATGTGCGAGCGGCTTTTGGCCAACACCGTGATCGAATCCTACCGGGTGGAGGTGGGGTGAAGGCCGCCGTCATCGTCTTTCCCGGCTCCAACTGCGACCGCGATTGCCGGACGGCGATCGAGCGGACCACCGGCGCCGAGGTCGCGATGGTCTGGCACGGTGAGTCCAGCCTGCCGGACGGCCTCGACCTGATCGTCCTGCCGGGCGGATTTTCTTACGGCGACTATCTGCGCTGCGGCGCCATGGCCGCCCAGTCGCCGGTGATGCGGGCGGTGAAGGCCGAGGGCGAGCGCGGGACCGCGGTGCTGGGCGTCTGCAACGGCTTCCAGATCCTCTGCGAGGCCGGCATGCTGCCGGGCGCCCTGTTGCGCAACGCCGGGCTGAAATACGTCTGCACGGCGGTCGAGCTGGACGTGGTCAACAGCCAGACCCGCTTCACCGCCGCCTATCGAGGCCGCCGCGACGTGCGCATGACCGTCGGCAACGGCGAGGGCAATTATTTCGCCGATGAGGCGACCCTGGACCGGCTGGACGGCGAGGGCCGGGTGGTGTTCCGCTATCGCCGCAACCCGAATGGCTCGGCCCGCGACATCGCCGGCATCGTCAACGCGGCGGGCAACGTCCTCGGCATGATGCCCCACCCGGACCGGGCCTTCGAGGCCGAACTCGGCTCCGCCGACGGCGCCCTGCTGTTCCAGAGCGTCCTGGCCAGCGCCTGAGCATCCCGCACGCGCTCGTCCCCGCGAACGCGGGTCGTAGGACCTAAGATTCACCGCCAAGGACGCCAAGGACGCCAAGACAGCGGCTCTCCCCTTTTTCTTCTTGGCGAGCTTGGCGTCCTTGGCGGTCAAAAGCCTGAATTCCCGCCTTCGCGGGATGAGCGGATTATCAAGTCCGCTCGGTTCTACGGCGCCGGCTTTTCGTTCGGATGCGCCGCTTTCCAGTCCATCGCCTTGCGGACGCGGTGTTCGACGCTGGGGTGGTTGTAGAAGAGGAACGCCTCAAGGTCGGAGGGCGAGGAGGCGCGGTAGGCGATGGTCTTGACCAGCGCCCTGGCCAGGCCGTCGGGCTCGTGGGCGTGCTCGAGCGAGAAGGAGTCGGCCGCCGCCTCCTGCATCCGGGTCCAGGTGTTGAGGATCGGGGTCGCCAGCAGGCTTAAGGTGACGAAGACCAGGAAGACGATCGGCAGGCCGGCCGGATCGTCGATCCCCATCACCCCCCGGGCGCCGACCCAGCCGCGCACGACCGGGAAGAGCCAGCGCACGCCGAGCGCGGCCAGCACGGCCATCACCGCCTGGAACAGCGAGCCCCACAGCACGTGGTGCATGACGTAGTGGCCCATCTCGTGGCCGACCACGCCGCGCACCTCGGCCAGGTCGGCGCCCTGGGCGAACATGGTGTCGCTGAGCGCCACGCGGGCGCTGCCGAACAGGCCGGCGACGTTGGCGGTGTAGCGGTTCGACTGCTTCGAGCCGTTGTAGACGAAGATGCGGTCGGTCGGCACGCCGTAGGCCTTGCCCATGGCGACCACCAGGTCGCGCACCGGCCCGGGCGGCGCCGGCGCATAGTGGTTGACCATCGGCTCGACCACCGCCGGCTGCGCCCAGGCGCCGAAGACCAGGAAGGCGCCGACGACGACGCCGGTCCACAGCGGCCAGGTGCGCGGCGCGCGCCGCACCAGCGCGTAGAGCGCGACGAAGAACACCCCGACCAGCGGCAGCGTCACCGCGAAGACCAGGGCGTTGTCGACCAGCCAGCCGATCCAGGGCTGGCTGGTCAGGCCGTACTGACGCTCGCGCCACCAGTCGGCATAGCTGGACCAGGGCAGCTCCAGCAGCCAGTCGAACGCCATGAACAGGATGCTGACCACGAGGGCGGCCAGCAGCGGCCGCGGCTGGCGCCGCTGAAGGCCGGTCCGGACCCTGTCCAGCACCCGCGATCTGGCGATCAGCACGCAGGCGGCCACCGTCACCAGCCAGCCCCACAGCAAAAGCCAATGGCCGCCCTGGGTGTAGGCCGTGGCCTTGGCGTGGGCGGCGGGCGACAGCTGCGCCATATAGGCCGCGGTCGCCGCCGCCGGATCAAAGCTCGCCATGCAGACCGCCTCCCGCCGGCTTGAAATTAAGCGACGGCGCGGCGGCGGGCGCAAGCATCCGCGGCGCCTATCGCATCGCCCGGCTTTCCCCGCTAGAAGCCCGCCATGACCGACGCTTCCGCCCCGCCGATGGCCGAGCTCGCCCGCGAATACGGCCTCAAACCCGACGAGTACGACCTGATCGTCCGCCGCCTGAACCGCGAGCCCAATCCGCTGGAGCTGGGCGTGTTCAGCGTCATGTGGTCGGAACACTGCTCCTACAAGTCCAGCCGCAAGCACCTGGCCAAGTTCCCGACCAAGGGGCCGGCGGTGATCCAGGGACCGGGCGAGAACGCCGGCGTGGTCGACATCGGCGACGGCCAGGCCTGCGTCTTCAAGATGGAAAGCCACAACCACCCCAGCTTCATCGAGCCCTACCAGGGCGCGGCGACCGGGGTCGGCGGCATCATGCGCGACGTCTTCACCATGGGGGCGCGGCCGATCGCGCTGCTCAACGCCCTGCGCTTCGGCGATCCCAAGCACCCGAAGACCCGGCGGCTGGTGGCCGGGGTGGTCGCCGGCATCGGCGGCTACGGCAATTGCGTCGGCGTGCCGACCGTGGCCGGCGAGACCAACTTCCACTCCGGCTACGACGGCAACATCATGGTCAACGCCATGTGCGTCGGCCTGGCCGACGCCGACAAAATCTTCTATTCGGCCGCGCCCTCGGCCGGGCTGTCGGTGGTCTATTTCGGCTCCAGGACCGGCCGCGACGGCATCCATGGCGCGACCATGGCCTCGGCCGCCTTCGACGACGATTCGGAGGAAAAGCGACCCACCGTCCAGGTCGGCGATCCGTTCGCCGAGAAGCTCCTGATCGAGGCGACGCTGGAGCTGATGGCCTCGGGCGCGGTCGCCGCCATCCAGGACATGGGCGCCGCCGGCCTGACCTCGTCCTCGGTGGAGATGGCCGGCAAGGGCGGGGTGGGGATCGAGCTCGACCTCGACGCCGTGCCGCAGCGCGAGGAGGCGATGAGCGCCTACGAGATGATGCTGTCGGAGAGCCAGGAGCGGATGCTGGCCATCCTGAAGCCCGGCCGCGAGCAAGACGGCTATCGCATCTTCGAGAAATGGGGCCTGGACGCGGCGCTGATCGGCCGGACCACCGACACCGGCCGCATCGTGCTGCGCCACCACGGCCAGGTGGTCTGCGACCTGCCGCTGGCGCCGCTGACCGACGACGCGCCGCTCTATGACCGCGACTGGGTCGAGCCGGTGCTGGCGCCGCGGCTGACCCCGGCCGAGGTTCCGGCCCCGGCCGACTACGGCGCCGCGGTGCTGAAGCTGATGAGCAGTCCCGACATGGCTTCGAAGCGCTGGCTCTGGGAGCAGTACGACCGCCACGTGATGGCCGACACCCTGGCCGAGAGCGGCACGCCGTCGGACGCCGGCATCGTGCGGGTGCACGGCTCGAGAAAGGCGCTGGCCATGACCTCGGACTGCACGCCGCGCTACGTGCAGGCCAACCCGTTCGAGGGCGGCAAGCAGGCGGTGGCCGAGGCCTGGCGCAACCTGTCGGCGGTCGGCGCCGATCCCATCGCCATCACCGACAACCTGAATTTCGGCAACCCCGAGCGGCCCGACACCATGGGCCAGATCGTCCGCGCCATCGACGGCATGGCCGAGGCCTGCCAGGCGCTAGACTTCCCGGTGGTGAGCGGCAACGTCAGCCTCTACAACGAGACCAACGGCGCCGGCATCCCGCCGACCCCGGCGGTCGGCGGCGTCGGCCTGATCCCGGACTACGACCGGCGGGCCGGCTTCGGCGGCCTGAAGGCCGGCGAAGTGCTGGTCCTGATCGGCGAGACCCACGGCGAGATGGGCTCCAGCCTCTACCTGCGCGAGGTCCTGGGCCGCGAGGAGGGGGCGCCGCCGCCGGTCGACCTGGACCATGAGCGGCGGGCGGGCGATTTGGTGCGCGGGCTGATCCGGGCCGGCGAGATTTCCGTGGTCCACGACCTTTCCGACGGCGGCCTCATCGCCGCCGCGGCCGAGATGGCGCTGGCCTCGGACGTCGGGATCACCCTGAACGCCACCAGCCACGAGCACGCCCACTTCTACCTGTTCGGCGAGGACCAGGGCCGCTATCTGATCGCCACCGCCGACCCCGACGCCCTGATCGCCAGGGCCCAGGTCGCCGGCCTGCACGCCTCGGTCGCCGGCCGCGTCGGCGGCGATGTCTTCGCCTCGGAAGAGGGCCTGTTCAGCCTTCCGCTCGCCACCCTGCGCGAAGCCCACGAGGGCTGGATGCCGACCTTTATGGGCTAGCTACTGGTCGCCGTCGCGGACCCAGCGGGCGTGGTCGCGGCCGCGGCCGTCGGCGTCGCCGCCCCAGGCTTCGCTGGCTTTCACCGCCGCCAGCACCGGCCCCTTGGCGCTGGCGGTGCAGTCGTGGTGGTCCTTGTCGATGACCAGGCCCGCGATCGGCTGCTGGGTGACGGCGGGGGGCTGCTGGCCGGTGGGATCGGGCGGCGCCGGCGGACCGCACAGGGCCGGCCAGGCCTTGTATTCGATCACCCGGCCGTGCGAGTCCGACTTCAGCGTCCGAAGGCCGACATAGATGTAGCCCTTCGGCGGGTTGTCGGCGCCGACCTCGATCTGCAGAACGGCGGGGTCGCCCTTGGCCAGGGTGGTCTTGTAGCTGGTCCAGGCCGAGATCGGCGTGCCCGGATCGCGGCCGGCCAGGATCGCGCCCGGATGCACCACCCAGGCGTCGGCGCAGCCGGGCCATTGGCCGATCGGCTTGGCGGTGTCGAAGATGCAGGTGTTGTCTTCGTCCATCCAGACGCCGGGGCGCGGCTGCGGCTGGCCCCGGACGTCGGCGCTGGAAAACAGCGGCGACGTCGAGGTGACCATGTTGCAGCCGGCCAGCAGCGCGCCAAGCCCGATCAACGCCACGATCCGCATCCTGTCCTCCTGAAAAACGCCCGCTGGCGACAATGGCGCCGATGTCCTAATTCAACGAGGTCCAGCATCGTCAAATCTTAAGTATTGTTAGGCGTAAAATGGACTACGCCCATCCGTACGATTGGTCGCCGATTCGCCATGCCCATGTCCGCCGCCGCCCTGGAATCCGAACTGCGCGCGGCGTTTCCCGACGCTGAAATCGCCATCGACGACCTGGCCGGCGATGGCGACCACTATCGCGCCCGCATCACCTCGACCGCCTTCGCCGGACTGACGCGGGTGCGCCAGCACCAGCTGGTCTACCAGGCGTTGAAGGGCAAGGTCGGCGGCGTGCTGCACGCCCTGGCGCTGGAAACAGCGCCGCCACCCCCGGCGAAGGACTGACCGTGCGCTACCGGCCGCTCGGCAATACCGGCATGTCGGTCTCGGCCATGTCGCTTGTGCTGGACGGCTCGTGCGCCGGCATGCGCGAGGCCGACTGGATCGGGCTGATCTATGCGGCGCTGGAAAGCGGCGTCAACGCCTTCGAGGTGGTCGGCGCCCAGCCGACCCTGATCGACGGAGTCGGCCAGGCGCTGCAGGCGATCGACCGGCGGCTGGTGTTCGTGGCCTGGCGGCTGGGGTGGTCGATCGGCACTTCGGGCCAGCCAGTGCGCGACTTCTCGCCCGAGGCGCTGGCGCGGGTCGTCGAATCCGTCGTCGCCCGCACCGGCCTGACCTATCTCGACGCCACCGTTCTGGACGATCCGGCCGCCGACGAGCTCTCGCCGCGGGCCCTGGACATGCTCCGGCGCCTGAAGGACATGGGCCGCATCCGCCTGCTGGGGGTCACCGGGCGCGACGACGCGATCGACGCCTATATTTCCTCGGGCTCCTTCGATCTGGTCGCCACGCCGTTCAGCCTGATGTCGGGCTGGAAGGAGCGGCTGCGCGTCAAGGCCGCCGTCGACCGCGACATGGTGGTGCTCGGCTACGGCTACTATCCGCAGACCATCCGCGAGCCCATGGGCCAGGAGCCGGGGAAGGGCGGGCTGTGGGGCCGGACGGCCGCCAAGCCGCTCGCCGGGGCCGGAACCTATGCCTTTCTCGAGCGGACGCCGCACTGGTCGGGCGAGGAGATCTGCCTGGCCTATGCGATGACCGAGCCGTCGCTGTGCACCGTGCAGGTGCCGGCCGACCGCATCGACCGGGTCGAGCTGATGGCCGCGGTGTGCGAGCGCGAACTGCCGTCGGGCGTGCCGGCGCAGATCGAGATGGCGCGGTTCGCGCCCCCGCCCGGTCAACCGGAGCCCGGCCACGATGAGCCGGCCCAAACCGCCCGCCGCGCTTGACCCGGACCGGCAAGCTTCCTAGCTGATAGGCTTGAGATTCATTGGGCGGAGCCCGAACGTGACCGACGTCGCCACCGAGACCGAAACCCGCATCCACGACTTCATCGCGCGCACCATCGCCGAAAATCCGGTGACCGTGTTCATGAAGGGCGTGCCCGACCAGCCGCAGTGCGGCTTTTCCGCCATCGTGGTGCAGATCCTCGACCATCTCGGCGCCGATTTCGTCGGAGTCGACGTGTTGCAGAGCGACGACCTGCGCCAGGGCATCAAGGCGTTTTCCGACTGGCCGACCATTCCGCAGCTCTACGTCAACGGCGAGTTCGTCGGCGGCTGCGACATCATCCGCCAGATGTTCGAAGCCGGCGAGTTGAAGATCTTCATGACCGAACAGGGCGTGCTGGCCGCGCCGGCTCAGGCCGGCGCAGCCAGCTGAGCCTTACGGAAAAGAGACGGGGCCTGTGAGGCCGCCGCAAGGTCAGCCGAAGCGGGCTATCGCCTCCTGATTGAAGCCGTTGACCAGGGCGTGCTCGTTCGGGCCGACGTTGGCGCGGAACGCCTTGGCCCCGTCCACCAGGATCTCGTCGGCGTCGGTGGCGAAGACCGACATCGCCTCGGCGATGAACTGGTCGAGCGGCATGGCCGCCTCCGCCTCGCGGCTTTTCATCAGGTCGGTGCGCACCCAGGGCGGGGCGATCTCCAGCACCCGGACGCCGGCGTCCTTCAGCAGGAACCGTTGCGACAGCGCATAGGAATGCAGCGCCGCCTTGGTCGCCGAATAGACCGCGGTGACCGCCATCGGAACGAAGCCCAGCACCGAACTCGTATAGGCGATGACCGCGTCGTCCCTGCCCTTCAGGTGCTCGACCAGCGCCGCCGTCATGCGGATCGGGCCCAGCAGGTTGGTGTCGACGGTGTCGACCAGCAGCCGGTCGTCGATCCGGCCGGCGGCCCGGTCCGGCAGCATGATGCCGGCATTGTTGATCAGGACGTTGAGGTCCGGATGGTCGGCGATCAGCCTGGCCGCCACGCCGTCGATGCTGGCCGGATTGGTGACGTCGAGCTCGACCGCGATCATGCCGGGGTTGGCGGCGACCACCTCGTCGAGCGCGGCGCGCCGGCGCCCGGAGATGATCACCGTGTTGCCGCGCTGGTGGAACGCTTCGGCGAGCCCGCGCCCGATGCCCGAGCCGCCGCCGGTGATGAAGAGGGTGTTGCCCGTAAGTTTCATGGCCTGGGTTCCGACTATTCGAGGGTGAAGGGAAAGGATCAGCCGGGGAAGCGGTCGCCGAACATCGGCAGCCCGCTAACGGATTGAGCCTTGGTCGCTTCGTCCTCGATGACGTCCCAATGCTCGGCGAGCTTGCCGTCCTCCATGCGCACCACGTCGGCGGCGACCCAGGCGGCGGGTCGGCCATGGCCGGAGAACCGCCCGTGCGCGATCACGTAGTCGCCCTCGGCGACGATGAGGTGGTTCTCGTACTTCAGCGTCCTCGGCAGCGAGCGGATGAGGTCGAACAGGCCGTCGCGGCCCGGCGCGATGTGGGCGCTGTGCTGGATGTAGCGATCCGACCAGAACCGTTCGGCGGCCGGATAGTCGCGTTTGTTGAAAAGCGTGTCGAAGGCTTGAAGGACGAGCGCCTTGTTCTGTTCGGGCGTGGTCTTGGACATGGAAGGTCTCCTGTGTTTTTCGGGGTGCGGGACGCGTCAGGCGCCGGCCGGCTGCAGCGCCGGGTAGTCGGAATAGCCCTTGGGGCCGGACGCATAGACGCCGGTCCAGTCGATCTCGGCGAGCGGCGCGCCGGTCCGGAGGCGCTCGACCAGGTCGGGATTGGCGATGTACGGGCGGCCGAACGCCACCAGGTCGGCGAGGCCTTCGGCGATCAGGCGGTTGCCGCGCTCGGCGTCCATCTGCACGTTGGCGATCAGCGCGCCGCGGAAGATCGGCCGAAAATGCCGGAACATGCCGTCGCCCATCAGCGGTTCGAGCGGCGTGCCGGTGAAGTCGGTGGTGTTCCCCATCAGCAGCAGGTGCGACAGGCCGTAGCCGCTCAGCTCGCGGATGGCGTATTCCGCCATCGGCAGGGTCTCGTCGTGGGCGGCCATCGGACCGCCTTCGTGCATGGGGCTGAGCTTGACGCCGACGCGGGCGGGCTCGAGTTCGTCGAGCACCGCCTCGACCACTTCAAACAGGATGCGCGCCCGGTTTTCGATCTCGCCGCCATAGTCGTCGGTGCGGCGATTGGTGGTGCGGTTCAGGAACTGGGCCAGCAGGTAGAGGTAGTTGGCGAGGATCTCCACGCCGTCGAAACCCGCCTCGCGGGCGTTGCGGGCGGCGCGGGCGAAGTCGCCGACGGTCTGGCGGATCTCGTCGGTGGTCATCGGGCGCGGCGGGACCGTCGGCTTGCGGCCGCTCGGCGTCACCGTCTCGAACAGCAGGTCGACGTCCGACGCCGAGAGCGGCGCCGCGCCGCCGCGCACATCCGGATGGGCGATGGCCCCGGTGTGCCAGAGCTGGGCGATGATCCGCCCGCCGGCGGCGTGGACGGCGTCGGTGACCCGTCGCCAGCCCCGCACCTGCTCGGCGCTCCAGAGCCCCGGCGTGTCGGCCCAGCCGAAGCCGTCGGGGCTGATCGCGGTGGCTTCGGCGACGATGAGGCCGGCCGAAGCGCGCTGCGCGTAGTATTCCGCCTGCAGGGCGGTCGGCACGTGATCGTGCGAGCGGGCGCGCATGCGGGTGAGCGGCGCCATCACGATCCGGTTGGGCAGATCAAGGTCGCCCATGCGGTAGGGGGTGAACAGCGGCGGCTGGGTGGTCATGGGAGGCCTCCTCGGAGCTCGGGGATCAGAGCGTGACGACGATCTTGCCGACCTGTTCGCCCGCTTCCATGAAGCGATGAGCGTCGGCGATCTTGTCGAATTGGAAGGTTCTGGCGATGGTCGGATGCAGGGCGCCGTCGGCGAGGCCATCGCCGACGAACCGCTTCAGCGCCGCGAGCATCGCGTCGTCGCGGGTGAGGGCGGTCAGCGCCAGGCCGCGGATCGTCAGATCGCGGGCGAAGATGTCGAACGGCGGCACGATCGTCGGCCGCGGGTCGAGCGCGCCGTAGAGGATCAGCGCGCCGCCGGATGCCGTGGCCTTGGCCAGGGTGGCGAATTCCGGGCCGCCGACCGGATCGAAGACCAGGTCCGCGCCCTTGCCGCCGGTCAGGGCCTTGACCTCGGCGACGACGTCCTGCTCGGCGGTGGCGACCACGGCCGAGGCGCCGAGCCGGCGAAGCTCGTCGGCCTTCGCCGATGTGCGGGTCAGCGCCACCGGACGCGCGCCGATCCGGTTGGCGATCTGGATGGCGGCCAGCCCGACGCTGCTCGACGCGGCGGAGATCAGCACCGTCTGGCCGGCGGCGAGCGCGCCGACCGCGACCAGGCCGCCCCAGGCCGCGCCATAGGCCGCCCAGGTGGCCGCGGCGTCGGTGAAGCTGACCGGATCGGGGATCGCGACCAGCGACCGCGCCGGGGCGATGGCGACCTCGCCATAGAGCGCATATTGCGCGGCGCCGTAAGCGGGAACCAGGGCGACCCGATCGCCGACCGCCACGCCGGAGGCGCCCGGACCGACCGCCTCGACGACGCCGGCCGCCTCGAAACCGAGGCCGGTGGGGAGCGACGGTTTCGCCGGCGAGCGGCCGGAGCGCAGCGTGACCTCGGTACGGTTGAGGCCGATCGCGTGGATGCGCAGGCGCACTTCGCCGGCGGCCGGCTCACCGACCTCGACGTCCTCGATGCGCAGCACGTCGGCATCGCCGAATTCGTGGATGCGGACTGAACGGCTCATGACGAAAACCCTCGCGCTGCTTTGCGAAGGCGAACATCGTGCGTGGCCGTCCAGGGCGGTAGGCCGGGATTTCCGCTAGCTTCTATGCGTCGGATACATCAATCGGCGGCCTTTGGCGGGTTCAGATCGGCAGGGCCGACGGACTGCGCTCGAAGGCCGCGACCAGGTGATCGATGGCGGCGCGTGCCGCCGCCCGCGTCGCCCGGCCCATGGGGAAGTAGGCGTGGACCGGGATGTCGGCGAGCGCCCACTCGGGCAACAGGCGGACCAGCGAGCCGTTCTCGAGTTCGCGGCGGCAGGCCCAGCCGCTGGTCGAGGTGACGCCGAACCCGGCCACGGCGGCGGCGATGGCGCCTTCATTCTCGTCGGTGGAGAAATGCGCTTCGAGCTTGACCGCCACGTCCCGGCCGTCGCGCTGGAACCGCCAGGCCGCCGGCACGGCCGCGGCGCTGCCGCCGACGATGCGGTGCCGGGCCAGATCGTCGGGCGACCGCGGCGTTCCGTGGCGGGCGAGATAGTCCGGCGAGGCGACGACGACGCGCGGGATCGTGGCGATGAGCTTCGATGTCGCGGTCGAGTCGGGCAGCCGGCCGAGCCGGATCGCCACGTCGACCGCATCGCGGACCAGATCCTGCCGCCGGTCGCCGAGCTGCAGCTGGATATGCAGGTTCGGATGCCGATCGGCGAAGGCGGCGAGGCGGGGAATGACGTCGCGGACGCCGAAACTTGTCGGCATGCTCATCCTGAGCAGCCCGCGAAGCTCGCCGCCCTCGCGAACACTGTGCTCCGCCTCGTCCAGGGCCGCGAGCACGGATTCGATGCGGGCCAGGAACTCGCCGCCCGCTTCGGTCGGCACGACGGCCCGGGTGGTGCGCGTCAGCAGCCTGACGCCGAGCTCGGCCTCAAGGTCGGCGACGATCCGCGAAGCCTGGGACTGCGACAGACCACATTCCCGCGCGGCCGCCGAGAAGCTGCCGAGCCGGGCGACACGCGTGTAGAGCCTGAGAGAAGCGATATCCTTCATGAAGCCGGGCCGCTCCGCCGTCAGTCCGCGATTGATGCATCAAGCGCATAGACTTTAGCACGGATGACGGCCCGCCGGCACGGACCGGCGCCGGCGCGGCCGGCGCCACGGGCGGCCTTGCTGGGCGCGCCCGTGGCTGGTCATTGCTTTCGGCTAGCGGCCGTCGCTGGCGGATCTAGCAGGGCGCCCAGTTGTAGGCTGAACGCGCGGGGTCCCATGACCAGGATCCGCACGCCTGCGGCGATTGGGCCTGGGAGGGCGGCTGCGGGTACGCCGCCGGCGGCGCGCTGTCGGGACCATAGTCGTCATAGGGCCCGCCATCGTAACCGGCATAGTCGTCATAGTAGTCGGGATCGCCGTAGAAGCCGGGATCGGCGTAGTCCAGGCCGAGCGCGAACCCAAGGGCGCCCGCGCCAAGGTAATAGCCGCCGTAGCCGCCGCGATGGCCGCCGCCGCGGAAACCGCCGCCGTTATGGAAGCCGCCGCCATGGAAGCCCCCTCCGTGGAAGCCGCCGCCATGGAAGCCTCCACCGCCACCGTGGAAACCGCCGCCACCGCCGCCGGGGCGAGCCGACGCGGGGCTGGATAGGGACGCCAAGGGCGCCGCAAGGAGCGCTATGCTGGCGACAGCTGCGAGAAACTTCTTCATCTGGACCTCCTTCAGAGGCCGGGAGCCACGATGGCCGACGGTCAGGTTATGGGCGCGATGTCCGCCTCACGGGACCACAGATAGGCGCCTGTCCAGTCAGTAAAAGTAGGACGCGTGAAGATGAAAATCTCTTCATTTTCCGGGCATGATGAGTTCATCCGCGGCGCCTTCATCTGGCCCGCACCGGCCACGTCTTGGTCTCGACCACGCGCCGCCGAGCACAGCTTTTGTCGATGCGTGGTCCAGCTCGCCGCTGTTCAGCGCGCTGCGCCCCTGTTGAGGATCAGCGCCTGACTAGAACAGTTTCAGCTCTTTCAGGCTGACCACGCCTTCGCGGCCGACGATCAGGTGGTCGTGGACAGCGACGCGCAGGGGCCGGCCGGCCTCGACCACGTGGCGGGTCATCTCGACGTCGGCGGCGCTGGGGGTCGGATCGCCCGAGGGATGGTTGTGCACCAGGATGATCGACGAGGACGACAGCTCCAGCGCCCGGCGCACCACCTCGCGCGGATAGACCGGGGCGTGGTCGATGGTGCCGCGGTTCATCACCTCGTCGGCGATCAGCTGGTTCTTGCGGTCGAGGAACAGCACGCGGAACTGCTCGCGCGGCTCGTTGGCCAGGGCGATGCGGACGTAAGACAAAAGCGCGCTCCACGACGAGATCAGCGTCCGCTTGACCACCGGCTCGCGCACCGTCCGCAGGATCGCCTCGTGCAGCAGGGTCAGGTCCAGCGCCACGCTGTCGCCGACGCCCGGCACGGTGCGCAGGTCGAAGACCGAGGCCGCCAGCACGCCCGACAGGCTGCCGAACCGGGTCAGCAGCGCCTTGGCCAGCGGCTTGACGTCGCGCATGGGGATGGAGCGGAACAGGTAGAGCTCGAGCAGCTCATAATCGGGCAGGGCGGCCAGGCCGCCCTTGCGCGCCCGCTCGCGCAGCCGGTCGCGATGACCGAGATGATGCGGCTTGGGCTCGTCGTCGACCGCCGGCTCCGCTTCGGGCATTTCGGGCTTCGGGCGGTCGGGAAGGCGTCCGAGGCTTAAGCCCACATCGGCCATGCCGAGCGGGAACTGGCGCTGGAGCGAACCGGAATCGACGAACCGCGAAGCCATGTTCGATGTTTGTTCCATGCGCGGCCTGGAGTCAACGCCCGGCGAAGCCGCCGGGCGAATGGACGGCTCAGGCCTGGGTGACGGGCCGGAACAGGCCGGCGGGGGAGGCGGTGAACAGCTCCGCGCCGGTCTCGGTGACGCCGATGGAGTGCTCGCACTGGGCCGACAGCGACTTGTCGCGAGTCACCGCCGTCCAGCCGTCGGCGAGCAGCTTCACCTGGTATTTGCCCAGGTTCACCATCGGTTCGATGGTGAAGATCATGCCGGCCTCCAGCACCGCGCCTTCGCCGCGGCGGCCGAAGTGCAGCACGTTCGGCGCGTCGTGGAACACCCGCCCGACGCCGTGGCCGCAGAAATCGCGCACCACCGAACAGCGCTGGCTCTCCACATAGGACTGGATGGCGTGGCCGATGTCGCCGAACCGCGCGCCGGGCTTGACCACCGCCAGGCCGCGCTCGAAGGCGTCGTAGGTCACGTCCACCAGCCGCCGGGCGCGGGCCGGCACGTCGCCGATCAGGTACATGCGGCTGGTGTCGCCGTGCCAGCCGTCGACGACGACCGTGACGTCGATATTGGCGATCTCGCCGTCGCGCAGCGCGCGCGGACCGGGGATGCCGTGGCAGACCACGTGGTTGGGCGAGATGCACACGGTCTTGGAATAGCCGCGATAGAACAGGCAGGCGGGCAGGGCGCCGTGGTCGAGCGTGAACTCGCGCGCCAGCTTGTCCAGGTCGTCGGTGACCACGCCGGGCTTGACGTGCTCGGTCAGCATGTCGAGGCACTCCGCCGCGATGCGGCCGGCGCGGCGCATGCCTTCGAAGTCTTCCTCGGTATGGATCTTGATCGTCGATGAGCGGCGGTTGGCCGCCGGGGTCGTGATCACCTCAGTGTCGGTCATGCTCTCTAAATCCCTAGGTTCGCCGAGCGCCAGGCCATGCGCGCGCCGATCCGGATGGCGTCCTTCTCTATGTCGCAACCGTAGCACAAAACTTCAACGCCGGCCCGCGCGGCGTCCCGCAGGCCCGCCGCATAGGCCGGGTCCAGGTCGGCGGCGGTCTCAAACGCGTCGCAGTCGGTGCGCTGGATAACGAACAGCATCACGGCGCGGTTTCCCCCTCGGACTTCGCGCGCCAGATCGCCCAGGTGCTTCAGGCCGCGCGCGGTGACGCAGTCGGGGAACTCCGCCAGCCGGCCGCCGCGCAGCAGGTGGCAGTTCTTCACCTCGACGAAGCAGTCCGGCCGGTCCGGCGCCGACAGCCGGAAATCCACCCGGCTGTTCTCGCCGTAACGGACCTCGCGGCGGATGGTCTCATAGCCGGCCAGCTCGGGGATGGCGTCCGCCGCCAGCGCCTCGGCGACCAGCCGGTTGGGCGCCATGGTGTTGATGCCGACCAGGCCGCCGTCGACCTCGACCAGCTCCAGGGTGTGCGGCAGTTTCCGCTTCGGGTCGGGCGAGACCGAAACCCACACGGTCAGGCCCGGCGCGTTCAGCCCCAGCATGGCGCCGGGATTGGGGCAGTGGACGGTGAGCGCGCCGCCGTCCTCCAGCACCACGTCGGCCAGGAAGCGCTTGTAGCGCTGGACCAGAACCCCGCGCAGCATCGGTTGCGGCAAAAGCATGGGCGCCCTATTGCCGGGGAAGGCTCAAGGCGTCCAGAGGCGGTGAGGTATGGCGAGCAGCGATCGGGTCACCGCCGCCGTGCTGATCATCGGCGACGAGATCCTGTCCGGCCGCACCCAGGACACCAATCTGAACTTCATCGCCCGCTATCTGGGGACCTATGGCGTCGACCTGGCCGAGGCGCGGGTGGTGCCCGACATCGAGGACGAGATCATCGATGCGCTGAACCACCTGCGCCGGCGCTACGACTATGTGATCACCACCGGCGGCATCGGGCCGACCCATGACGACATCACCGCCGATTCCGTCGCCAAGGCCTTCGGCGTGCCGCTGTACGAGCACCCCGAGATCATCGCCATGATGACGGCGCGCTGGGCCGGCGAGCTGAACGCCGCGCGCCGGCGCATGGCCCGGGTGCCCGAGGGCGGCAGCCTGGTGAAGAACGCGGTGCAGGGCCCGCCGGGCTTCCAGATCGGCAACGTCTTCGTGCTGGCCGGGGTGCCGGCGATCATGCGCGGCATGATGGAGGACGTCGGCCCGCGCCTGCGCACCGGCAAGGTGGTGATCGCCCGCACCGTGCGGGTGCAGGGCACGGGCGAGGGGGTCATCGCCGCGCCGCTGGAGGCCGTCGCCAAAGCCCACCCGGCCCTGTCGCTGGGCAGCTATCCGTTCTATGGCGAGGAGACCGGCTTCGGCGCCAACCTGGTCATCCGCGGCCGCGACGAGGCCGAGGTGGCTGCGACGGTTGAGGCGCTCATTGCGGCGCTGAAAGCGGTCGGGGTCGCCAACATCATCCCCGACCCGCCGGAGAAGGCCGGCTGATGATCAGCTGGCAGCCGCCCGGCGACCAGCTGTCGGCCGAGACGGCCTGGATCGACCTGCTCAGTCCGACCGAGGCGGAGCTGCGCCAGATCGAGGCGCATCTCGGCTACCCGCTGCCGACGCTGGAGGACCTCAGCGCCATCGAGCGCTCCAGCCAGCTGATCGTCGAGGGCCAGCAGCTTCGGCTGTCCTGCCCGGTGATCGCCGACGCCGAGACCGACCATCCCTCGGTGTCGCACGTCGGCATGATCCTGACCCCGAAACTCCTGGTCACCGTGCGTTTCACGGCGCTGAAGGCGTTCGAGGCCGTAGCGGCGCGGGTCTGTCCGCCGGGCCGCGCGGTGGACGCCGTCGAGATCTTCACCGCGCTGCTGGAGGGGTTTGTCGACCGTCAAGCCGACCTTTTGGAAAATGCGCGCGAGCAGCTAGTCGACATCTCCCACGGCGTCTTCCGCGCCTCGCCCGAGCAATTGCGCAAGGTGGCGCGCTCCAACGAGCAGTTGCGCGGCCTGCTGCGCAAGCTCGGCGGCATCGGCGAGCGCATCTCGATCATCCGCGACGGCATGCTGGGGGTGGGGCGCATCGCCGGCTTCGCCCAGGAGAACGCCAAGGCCTGGATCGCGCCGGATTTCCTGACCCGGCTGCACGCCGTGAGCCTGGACATCGATTCGCTGAACCAGTTCGAGGAGCACCTGTCGAACAAGGTCCAGTTCCTGCTGGACGCCATCGTCGGCTTCATCGGCATCGAGCAGAACGACATCTTCAAGGTGCTGACGGTGTTCTCGGTGGTCGGCATCTTCCCGACCCTGGTGGCCGGCTGGTACGGCATGAACTTCCACAACATGCCGGAATACGGCTGGGCCTACGGCTACCAGTTCGGCATCGGCGCCATCGTGCTGTCGACCATTATCCCGCTTGCCTGGTTCAAATGGCGCGGCTGGCTCTAGGCTTTTGGCGCCGCGGGCGGGCCTGGGCTATGCTGAGCCCCGTGCGGGCGTGGCGGAATCGGTAGACGCAACGGACTTAAAATCCGTTGGGGGCAACCCCGTGCCGGTTCGACCCCGGCCGCCCGCACCACCTTCATTCCGAAGCTAACCCGCCACCCGACGTCCGACGCGGCCCTAAGAAGGACCAATGGCGTGGAGGAGCATGCCTGGACAACGCGCGCGGTCGCCGGGGCATTGGGCGTCGCGCCGCGGGCCAGCTCGGGAAGGCGCGACACTATGTCGCCGGCAAGGTGTAGCGCGGTTAACCTGCCACTATAGGCTGTTTTGTATCACCGGCCCCCATGCAGAGGATGAGAAAAAGAAGGCTGCGCGACCTCTCCCTCGGCCTGGTTCCCCCCGCTACGCCCGCGTCGGCAATCGGCGACGTAGACGCGATAAAGGGGGCCATCAATGGTCTGCGCGCGGGCGAAGGCCGCACGCTGGCGATTCGCGTCCAGACGCTCGCCACGGCCTATGCCGCCAGCCGGTGGGCTCTCATTGTGGGCTCGGTCCTCGGCCTGGCCTTCGCCCTTTTCATCGTTGGCCGCACGATCTTGCAATTGACCCAGGAGCGACGCCTGCTCTTGGCTTCGGCCACGGCGCTGGAGACCGCGTTGCAGGGCGCCCAGGCCGCGGAACGCGCCAAGGTGCGGTTCCTGGCCAATATGAGCCACGAGATGCGCACGCCCCTGAACGGCGTCGTTGGTCTCAGCGAGGCGCTTTCCCGAAGGGACCTGCCGCCGGAAGAACGGGAACTGGTCGACGGCATTCGGTTCTCGGCGGCGACGCTCGACCATCTGATCGGGGACCTTTTGGCGCTCGCGCGCGGCCAGGCGCCACACGACGAGCCCCACGCCGTTGGCGAGTTCCAGCTTCAGCCGACTTTGGCGGCTATCGCCCGTCCCTTCATGACGCAGGCCAAGGCTAAGGCGTTGACCTTTGAGGTCGAGGTCGTCGAGGACGGCGACGTTGAGGGCGACGCGGAAGCTGTGGCGCAGATTCTTGCCTGCCTTCTGTCGAACGCCATCAAGTTCACCGCCCGCGGCGGTGTGCGATTGACCGCAGAGGCCCTCGGCGACGACCGCTACCGCTTCGCGGTCGCGGACACCGGCGAAGGCTTCGACCAAGGGTTCAAAGCGCAGCTTTTCGACACATTCAGCCAAATCGACGACAGCGAAACCCGGCAGCATGGCGGCGCGGGCCTTGGCCTCGCCCTGGCCAGCCGCGTCGTCGCCGCACTCGGCGGAACGCTCGACGCGCATTCGACGCCTGGCGTCGGATCGACGTTCTTCTTCGATATCCCGTTGAAGGATTTGGGCCGCGAGCCGGCGGCGGGCGCCGAGACGCCCGCCGCCGGGGCGACGAATGAGGTCGAGGCGCCGCTGTGCATACTCATCGTCGACGACAACGCGACCAACCGAAAGGTCCTGGAGACGATCCTCGATCAGGTCGGGGCCGCCTGGGTGTCGGTCGAGGACGGTCGCCAGGCGGTCGAGGCCGCGCGCGGGCAGGCTTTCGCCGCAATCCTCATGGACATTCAGATGCCGGTGATGGACGGCCTGACCGCGACCCGCGAGATCCGCAAACTGGAGCGCGAAGCCGGCCGCGCGATGGCGCCGATCGTCATCGTTTCCGCCAACTGCCAGCCCGAACAGGTGGCGAGCGGCAAGGAGGCGGGGGCCCAGCGGCACCTCGGCAAGCCGGTCGGCGCCCAGGTGCTGATCGAAACCCTGAACGATGTTCTCGCCGAGGCCGCTTGACGGCGATCATGCCGCCGCAAGACGATCGCGCCACAGACGCGGAAGGGCGGTGGTCTGCCCTTCGCCGTCGGCGTCGCCCGTGAGGAACCCGGCAGGCTTAATGAAGCCGACGCGGGCGTTCCGCTGAGCCGCCCGCCCCAATCTTACCGCACCCGTTAACCATCCGATTTTAGACTAGGCCGGCGGGGCCGACGCCCATGAAAACCAGGAGGAGCGCAGGCTCAGCGCTGCACCAGCGCGCCGAATGGGGCCAGGGCGATGCGGGTACTGATGTAGAGCGTGTTGTGACCCGCGGCTCCGCGGGTCACACCGTCGAATTTCGAATAGCCGACGTACTGCACGGTGAAGCGGGCGTTGGCCCATTTGATCCGGGAGCCCGGCTTGCCGAGTGGCACGTAGGCCAACTCGACGATGTAGCCCTGACTGGACGGATCGCCGCCCGGTCCGCCGTAGAGCGCCGGATCGTGCGATCCCCAGGTCCGGAACACCTGCACCGACGGCGTCAGGGTGTCCTTGTAGCTGTACGACACATCCGCCCGCACGGTGTCGAGGTGATTGGACGGGTTTGTCCCGAGCAGCCGAGTGCTGGCGTCCAGTTTTTCCCGCTCATGGATCCAGGTGGCGTGGGCGGAGACGAAATGGTCGTCGCTGCCGGTGAACTGGTAGGTGCCATCCAGGGCGACGTCGGTGAGGCGATCGAGCCCCGCCGACCGCTCGCCGCCAGGATATCTCTGGGCGGAGAGGCCGTAGGCGCCCACCTCGAAATAGTGGTCGTCGCCGAGCGCATGCTGCAGCGCCACGCGCCAGTAGGGCAGCATCCCGTCATAGACGTCCGCGCCCGGATCGGTGCGGACCCCTAGATGCACGAGCGTGCTGTTCGCGACGGGGGCGTAGGCGGTGAATTCGGTATAGAGCGTATTGTCCCACATGCCGTAGGCGCCGACGCCGAGCACGCGCTGCGCCAGTTGGCCGTCCAGCAGCGTCGAGGCGGCCAGCGTCGGGGCAAGCGCCGAAGCGTTGTACGGAAATCCCCAGGTCGGGGTGGAATTCCACAGGTCCTGGACGGTCGGCCGGTTGTTGAGATCGAGGCCAAGCACCGCCTCATGTCCGCCGAACCGTGGATTGATCGCGCGCTTGATGTCGAGATTGTCGATCGTGAATGCGCGATGGACCCCGTCGTAGGTGACTTCGGCGAAGGTCCCGGCGCCGCCCGGCAAGGCGCCGCCGTAGATCAGATTGATCTGATCGATGGTGAGGTTGTCGTTCGGCCCGTAGTGCGCGACGCCCAGGTCCTGGGGCGCCTGGGTATGGTTGAAGGACGACAGCATCACGAGTGCGATGGGCGGCAGGGTGTTGCGGCCATCGCCGTTGACGTAGCCGAACAGCTTGAAGTCACGCGCATAGGGCTTGAGCTGCGGACCGAACGCGCCCACGTGACAGGCCGCGCAGGGCAGTCCGGTCTGTTGGGCGAACGACGGCACGGCCTCGGCGCGCCGCGGCGGGAAGAGGCTGAAGGCGGCGATCAGCCCGGCAAAGGCGAGCGCGCCGGCCGCCGCGCAGGCGATCTCGCCGGCCCGCGCCCGGGCCCCGCGGCGCACCGCTTCGAGATGACGGCGAAAGGCCGACATGGCGGACTCGCCCCCCAGACAAGCATTGCTCGACTGTAATATTCGCGACGCATGAAACCTTGGTTACCGCGCGGAACCATCGCAGCCGCGGCTATTGTTCGACGATCACCGTCATCCGCATGCGCGGGTGAATGCCGCAGGTGACTTGGTAGACCCCAGCGCGCAGCATCGGCACCTCGAACGGCTCGCCCGGCTTTTGCAGGCCGCTGTTGGTGCGCACCCCGCCGAGCGAGATCAGTACATTGTGGTTGACCCGGTCGGAATTGTCGAACCTGAGCCGGTCGCCAACCCGCATGGTCACCGTGCTCAGGCTGAATTGCAGCTTGTGCTGGTCGACGACGACGAGGCCCGCGTCGGAGGCAAGCGCCGCGATCGGGATCAACAGCGCCGTGGCGAGGATCGGCGCCCATTGTTTCAGCGGCACGCTGCGCCGGTTCATCACCGTTCGGACCCGATGCTGGCCAATATCAGCCTGACCTTAACGCCGGAGGGTTAACGCCAGCTATGCCGCGACGAGCTGCAAGCAGCAGTTAAGGTTTCTTGGAAGGTTTCGCCGCAACATACCCCTGCGCGGCGCCTGGAATGCTGGACGATGGAACGATACGCTTGGCCGCTGCGGCTCTTCCACTGGCTGCTCGCCGGTCTGGTGCTGGTGCAGCTGGGCCTGATCCTTGGCTTCGGTCAGCTTGAATCGCTCGCCTATGGCCAGTTCGCCCTCACCTGGCACCGGTCCGTCGGGGTCCTCATTCTGATCCTGGTCGCCGCGCGCCTCGCCGCCGGCTTCGTGGTCAAGCCGCCGGCGCCGATTGCCGACGTTCCCAAATGGCAGCGCCGGGCCGCCAAGGCGGTTCACGCGGGCCTGCTGCTCTTGCTGGTCGTCCAATCAGCCGCGGGCCTGGTCCTTGCCGGCGCGCGCGGCGACCAGGTCTCGCTCTTTGGCCTGGTCGACCTGCCGCCGCTCGTCGCCTACGACGCCGATCGGGCCGATCAGCTACTGACCTTCCATCGGATGATCGGCGGATCGTTCGCAGCGCTCCTCGCGGTCCACCTCGGGGCTGTCGGCTATCACCGGATCGTCGCCAAGCGTGACGTGTTGCGACGGATGTTCGTGGCGCCGGACTTCGGCCCGCTGGTGAACCGGCTGCCGATCTGGAGCCAGGTCCTCACGGTCTGCCTGGTCCTGCTCTGCCTCACCTTCGGCATCGGGTTCTATGCGGTCGCCAACACCAAGGCGGCCGGCCGGCAGAGCGCAGCCGCCTTCGCCGAGGTCATCGCCGTGGGCGGCCACTTGAAGTCGGCGCAGGCCGCGTTCAACGACGCGCGGCTGGCGCGGGCGAGTGGGGGAGCGCCAGCCACGGTCATTGCCCCGTTGGCGACGGCGCGCGCCGAGCTGTCGGCGGCCGGGCGAGCGGCCACACAGCCCGACGTGCGGGCCCAGGCTGAAGCGGCCGTCGGGGCCGTTCGGGATCTGCAAGCGCGGCTCCAAGCCGGGACGGCGGGGCCGGACTTCACCGCCGCCGCCGGCCAAATCGACGGCTTGGCCGATACCGAGAGCGCGGCGACGGAGCGGGCGAAGGTCGAGGCCGATCAGGCGAGCGCCGGCATCCACGACCTCATCCTGCTGTCGATCCTGCCGGCTGTCGTGGCGGTGCTGGCGCTTTCCGCCCTGCTCTCCAGCAACATCGTTGGCTGGGTCCAACGCGCGCGCTCCCAGGCCGCCGCCTCGGCCGAACAGGCCAAGACCGAGTTCCTGGCCAATCTCAGTCATGAAATCCGCACGCCGCTGAACGGCGTGCTGGGCTTGGTCGACGCTTTGAGCGGCGCTAAGCTGACCCCCTCGCAACGCGATCTGGCTCGGACCATCGCCCATTCGGCGGGCGCCCTGAATTCGCTGCTCGTCGACGTGCTCGACTTCAGCCGCCTGGAGTCGGGTGAGATCGAGATCGTCGAAAAGACCTTCCGGCTCGGCGAGGTGATCGCCGAGAGCGGCGCCCTTTTCGAGCCTGCCGCGCGCGAAAAGGGCCTCGGGTTCAGCGTGCATCTCGGGGAGGGCGCGGACCAGACGGTGCGCGGCGATCCCGCGCGGCTACGGCAGATCCTGACCAACCTCCTCAGCAACGCGCTGAAGTTCACGCCGGCCGGCGAGATCACCGTCAGCGTGACCACCCTCGCCCCCGATTCATACCAAATCGACGTCCGCGACACCGGCATCGGGTTCGATCCGGCCGACGCCGATCACCTGTTCGAGCGCTTCGTGCAGGCGGACGGGTCGATCACCCGCAGATACGGTGGGACGGGTCTCGGCCTCGCCATTTGTCGCGAGCTCGCAGGCCTGATGGGCGGCCGCATCTCGGCCACCTCGATGCGAGGGTGCGGGTCGACGTTCAGCCTGGTCCTGCCGTTGCCAGCCGCGGACGAGTTGGCGCCGCCCCCTGCTTCGGGGGAGGTCACCGAGGTTGACGATTCACAGCCGCTACGGGTGCTGGTCACCGACGACAACGCCACCAACCGCAAGGTGGCCGAGGCGATCCTCGGGGCGGTCGGCGCCGACGTGGCGTTCGCCCAGAATGGGCTCGAGGCCGTCCAGGCCGTCGAGCGCGAAGCGTTCGATGTCGTGCTGATGGACCTGCAAATGCCGGTAATGGACGGCCTGACCGCCATCCGCGCCATTCGCGCGCGGGAAGCGGCTCACGGCCTGCCGCGCCTGCCGATCATTGTCGTCAGCGCCAACGCGATGCCGGAGCAGGTCGCCGCGTCGTGCACGGCCGGCGCCGATGGCCACCTCGGCAAACCCATCCGGGCCGAGACGCTGGTCGGCGCAATCGTAAGCGCGTTGCAGGCCGGGCATGCCGCGACTCAGTCGCCGAAGGTAGCCTAGACGAGGGGCGAGCCAGCGGGGCTAGCCACAGCCTATGCCGCCAGCCGGTGGGCTCTGATTGTCCTCGACTTGGCCTTCGCCCTTTTTCATCGAGCCGCCCCCATCTTACGGCACCGTTAACCATCCGATCGCGGCCTCGGCGCGCAACCTGGTTCCGCGGCTGATCAGCAGCCTTTGTACGACGCTCGTCGGCCTGCTGGTGCTCGGGCCGGTCTGGGCCGGGGCCTGGTTTGCCGCCACCTGGACGGTGGTGTTCGCCGGCATGGGCCTGATGCGGCTGATCCAGGCCGCGCGGGAGGGGCCGCGGGCGGACTGGCTCAACCGGGCGCTGACCCTGGTCAATGTGGTCAGCGGCTCGATCTCGGCGACCCTGCCAGTGGCCCTGTGGTTCACCGGCGACGCGCTGGCCGGGACCTATGGCCTGATCACCCTGTTCATCGGCGCGGCCTATGTGCTGCTGCAGTACTACGCCAACCTCAACACCTTCCTGGTGCTGATGACGCCCTATGTGGCGGCGCTGGGGGTGATCGGCTTCGACATGGTCGACGGGCGGCGGCCGAGCCTGGCCGCGGCGGTGATCGTCATCGCCGCCGTCACCTCGCTGGTCAATTTCTTCCACCTGTCGCGCATGACCCTGGACCGTTCGCGCACGGCGCTGCGCCAGGCGCGGGCCAGGGCGCGGGCCGGCGAGCAGGCGGCCGAGGGCGCCAACGAGGCCAAGAGCGCCTTCCTGGCCACCATGAGCCATGAGATCAGGACGCCGCTGAACGGCGTGCTCGGCATGGCCCAGGCCATGGCCGCCGAGACCCTGTCGCCGGTGCAGCGCGAGCGGCTGGACATCATCGACCAGTCCGGCAAGGCGCTGCTGGCGATCCTCAACGACATCCTCGACCTGTCGAAGATCGAGGCGGGCAAGCTGGAGCTGGAGGAGATCGAGTTCGACCTCGGCGACGTGGCGCGCGGGGCCCATTCGGCCTTCACCGCCATCGCCAACCGCAAGGGCCTGTCCTTCGCCCTCGACATCGACCAGGCGCGCGGCGTCTATCGCGGCGACCCGACGCGGCTGCGCCAGATCCTCTACAACCTGATCTCCAACGCCCTGAAGTTCACGGAAGCCGGCGAGATCCGCGTCACCGCCCTGCGCACCGACGAGGGCCTGCGCTTCGCGGTCGCCGACAGCGGGGTCGGCATCCCGCCCGAGGCGATGGGCCAGCTGTTCAACAAGTTCGCCCAGGTCGACGCCTCGACCACAAGGCGGTTCGGCGGCACGGGCCTGGGCCTGGCCATCTGCCAGCAGCTGTCGCGGCTGATGGGCGGCTCGATCGAGGTCGAGAGCGAGCCTGGCCGCGGCTCGACCTTCACGGTGATCCTGCCCATGCGGCGGGTCGGTGAGGCGCGGCCGGCCATCCCGCTGCCGTCGCCGCCCGACGCGCAACCCGAGGAGTCCGCGTCGGGCCTCAGGGTGCTGGCGGCCGAGGACAATACGGTCAACCAGCTGGTGCTGAAGACCCTGCTGCACCAGATCGGCGTCGAGCCGGCGGTGGTCGCCGACGGCGCGGCGGTGCTGGAGGCCTGGGAGGCCGGCCACTGGGACGTCATCCTGATGGACGTGCAGATGCCGGTGATGGACGGGCCGACCGCGACCCGCCGCATCCGCGAGCGCGAGCGCGAGACCGGGCGCGGCCGCACCCCGATCATCGCCCTGACCGCCAACGCCATGTCGCACCATGTGGCCGACTACCTGGCCGCCGGCATGGACGACCATGTCGCCAAGCCGATCGAGGCCGGCCGTCTGTTCGAGGCCCTGCAGACGGCCGTCGACGCCCAGGACAACGAGGCGGCGGCGGTGGCGGTCTAGGCGGCCGCCTCGGCCTCAATTCAGATTTTTCGCACCCGCCCCGTAAGCGCGCTCCCGCGCTCAATCCCTTACGCCGAAAGGGCCCGGCCGCCGGGCGGACGTGGGGGAGGGGCCAATGGTCGCGGCCATCGCCTTGATTCCGCCTGAAACAGGCCACCATCGGGCCGCCGTGGGGCGCACACATGATGGGCAGTATGAGTCTGGAGGGGGACACCCGTGAAAGATCAGATCGACTGCCGCAGCACCACCGGCGAGTTCCTGCGATTTGCTCTGTTCAAGGAGGGTCGGCCGCTTTCGCCCATGGCGGGTAATTTCGTCTATGTGCGCGGCGAGGACGAGGCCCTGGAAGTGGTCTATGTCGGCGAGACCGACAACCTGGCCAAGCATGCCCAGGATCGCTGGGCCGAGGCCGAGCGCAGCCAAGGCGCCAGCGGCCTCTACACCCGGCTGAACATCACGGCCGCCGTGCGCCGGCGCGAGCACGCCGAACTGCTCGGCGCCTACACGCCGCCGATGAACGCCGAGGAGCTGCGCCGGGCCGGCTAGTCGAAAGCTCGGCCCCGGCCGCTCTCGCCTAGAAGATCTCGAACAGGCCGGCCGCGCCCATGCCGCCGCCGACGCACATGGTGACGACGCCGTATTTGGCGCCGCGGCGCTTGCCCTCGCGCACGATGTGGCCGACGCAGCGCGCCCCGGTCATGCCATAGGGGTGGCCGATGGAGATGGCGCCGCCGGAGACGTTCAGCTTCTCGTTCGGGATGCCCAGCGTGTCCTGGCAATAGAGCACCTGGCTGGCGAAGGCCTCGTTCAGCTCCCAGATGTCGATGTCGTCGACGGTCAGGCCGTTGCGCTCCAGCAGTTTCGGCACGGCGAACACCGGCCCGATGCCCATCTCCTCGGGCCCGCAGCCGGCCACCGCCATGCCGCGATAGGCGCCCAGGGGCGTCAGGCCGCGCCGTTCGGCCTCCTTGGCCTCCATCAGCACCACCGCGGCGGCGCCGTCGGACAGCTGGGAGGCGTTGCCGGCGGTGACGAACTTGCCTTCCTTGACGAAGCGGCCGCCCTTGAACACCGGCTCCAGCTTCTGCAGGTCGGCCAGGGTGGTCTGCGGGCGGTTGCCCTCGTCGTTGGTCAGCTCGACCTCGCGCTCGGAGGTCTCGCCGGTGGCGCGGTCGGTGACCGTCATGGTGGTCTTCAGCGGCGCGATCTCGTCGGCGAAACGGCCCTCGGACTGGGCCTGGGCGGTGCGCTGCTGCGATTGCAGGGCGTATGCGTCCTGGCGCTCGCGGCTGACGCCATAGCGCTCGGCCACCACCTCGGCGGTCTCGATCATCGAGGTGTTAAGTTCCGGGACGTGCTCGCGCAGCCAGGCGTCGCCGGAGCGGGCCATGTTCATCTGGGCGTTCTGCACCAGCGAGATGGACTCGATGCCGGCGCCGATGGCGATCGGGGCGCCGTCGCTGATGATGTACTTGGCCGCCGTCGCCACCGCCATCAGGCCCGAGGAGCACTGCCGGTCGATCGTCATGCCGGCGACGGTGTTGGGCAGGCCGGCGCGCAGCAGCGACGAGCGGGCGATGTTGTTGCCCGTGGTTCCCTGCTGCAGGGCGCAGCCCATGGCCACGTCGTCCACCGAGCCGGGCTCGATGCCGGCGCGCTTGACCGCCTCGGCGATCACGTGACCGCCCATGGTCGCGCCATTGGTATTGTTGAACGCACCCCGATAGGCCCGCCCGATCGGGGTGCGGGCGGAGGAGACGATGACGGCTTCGCGCATGATTTTTCCTATCTGACGCTTTCGAACTTCTTGCCTTCGGCGACCAGCTTTTCCAGCAGGGCGGCCGGCTTGAACGCATCGCCCATGGTCGCCTGGAACTCGCGCATCTTGGCCAGCACCTTGTCCGGGCCGACCTTGTCGCCGTACCACATGGGGCCGCCCTCATAGACCGGCCAGCCGTAGCCGTTCTCCCAGACCACATCGATGTCGGAGGCGCGGATGGCCTTGCCCTCCTCGAGGATCTTCGCCCCCTCGTTGATCATCGGATAGAGGCAGCGCTCGTGGATCTCGTCGTCGGAGACATGGCGCGGATTGGCGCCCGACTTGACGATGAAGTCGTGCAGGATCTTCTCGGTGACCGGCGAGGGCTTGGCGTTGCGGTTTTCGTCGTAGTCGTACCAGCCGGCGCCGGTCTTCTGGCCGCGGCGGTCCATCTCGCAGAGCACGTCGCGGATGGTCTCGCCGTTGGACTTTTCCTTCACCCAGCCGATGTCGAGGCCGGCCAGGTCGCTCATGGCGAAGGGGCCCATGGGGAAGCCGAAGTCGTAGAGCACCCGGTCGACGTCCCAGGGCATGGCGCCTTCCATGATCAGCTTGTTGGCCTCGCGCTGACGCGCGCCCAGGATTCGGTTGCCGACGAAGCCGGGGCAGACGCCGACCAGCACGGCGATCTTGCCGATCTTCCGCGCCAGCTTCATGCAGGTGTTGATCACCTCCTTGGAGGTGTGGTCGGCGCGGACGATCTCCAGGAGCTTCATCACGTTGGCCGGCGAGAAGAAGTGCAGGCCGATCACCGCTTCCGGCCGCTTGGTCACCGAGGCGATCTCGTCGATGTTCAGGCCCGAGGTGTTGGTGGCCAGGATCGCGCCGGGTTTGCAGATGGCGTCCAGCTTGGCGAAGATGTCCTTCTTGATGTCCATGCGCTCGAACACCGCCTCGATGATCAGGTCGCAGTCGGCCAGCGCGCTCATGTCGAGCGAGCCGGTCAGGCGGCTCATCCGCGCCTCGGTCTCCTCCGGCTTGGCGGTGCGCGAGCGCTCATAGTTGCTGCGCACCACCTTCAGGCCGCGGTCCAGCGCCTCCTGCTTCACCTCGACGATGGTGACCGGGACGCCGGCATTAAGGAAGTTCATGGCGATGCCGCCGCCCATGGTGCCGGCGCCGATGATGCCGACCTTGTTCACCGGGATCACCGCGGTGTCGTCGGGCACGTCCGGCACCTTGGCCGCCTGGCGCTCGGCGAAGAAGGCGTAGCGCTGGGCGGCCGACTGCGAGCCGCTCATCAGCTCGCCGAACAGCTTGCGCTCGGTCTTCAGCCCGTCCTCGAACGGCTCGTTCACCGCCGCCTCGATGCAGCGGATGTTGTATTCGGGGGCCAGGAAGCCGCGGAACTTGCGGGCGTTGGCCTTGCGGAAAGCGGCGAAGATCTCGGGATGGCCGCGCGCCGCCTCGACCTTCTCGTTCAGGTCGCGGACCTTCTTCAGCGGCCGCTTCTCGGCGATCACCTTGTTCGCAAAGGCGATGGCGCCCTCGCGCAGCTTGCCTTCCTCGACCAGCTCGTCGACCAGGCCCATCTCCAGGCATGACTTCGCGGGGACATGCTGGCCGCTGGTCATCATCTCCAGCGCCTTTTCGACGCCGACGATGCGCGGCAGCCGCTGGGTGCCGCCGGCGCCGGGCAGGAGGCCCAGGTTCACCTCCGGCAGGCCGCAGCGGGCCGACGGGACGGCGACGCGGTAGTGGCAGGTCAGGGCGACCTCCAGGCCGCCGCCAAGGGCGGTGCCGTGGATGGCGGCGATCACCGGCTTGGACGAGCCCTCGATGGCCTCCTGCACGTCGTACAGGCTGGCGCCCTTCTGGGCGCCGCCGAACTCGGTGATGTCGGCGCCGGCGATGAAGGTGCGGCCGTCGCAGATGATCACCACCGCCTTGACCGCGTCGTCGGCCGCGGCCGCGGCCATGCCGCCGGCCAGGCCGTCGCGGACCGCGGCCGAAAGCGCGTTCACCGGCGGCGAGTTGAGCGTGATGACGCCGACGTCGCCCTCGACGGCGAAGTCGGTCACGGCGTTGATCGCGGTCATGGCGTTTCCTCTATGATGCTTTGTGCAACAGGGGTCGCAGCGTATGGCGGCCCCGATTTCAAACAGTTGTTATAGGCCCTGCCGAGGTGGGCGGCGTCAATGGGGAAGGATCATCCTCATCCCGCATCCGGCGGATGAAAGCTTCGTTGCGGCACAGGGTTCGGGAGCCCGGAACAGCGCCGCAAACTGGACGGAAGCGCCCGGGGCCCTTATCGGCTGATCTGGACATTGTCAGGAGCGCCCATGACCAGCCGAGCCGATCTTTCCGTCGATCCCCGCCTCGCCGCGTTCGTCGAAACCGAACTGCTGCCGGGCCTGGACGTATCGACGGAGCGGTTCTGGGACGGGCTGGCGAAACTGGTCGCCGAGCTCGGCCCGCGCAACCGCGCGCTGCTCGACCAGCGCGACGAGATGCAAGCCAGGATCGACGAGTGGTATCGCGCCAATCGCGGCGCCGCCTTCGACGTCGCGGCCGAGCAGACCTTCCTGAAGTCGATCGGCTATCTGACCGCCGAGCCGATGCCGTTCACCATCGCCACCGAGAAGGTCGACCGCGAGTTCAGCCAGACGCCCGGACCGCAGCTGGTGGTGCCGATCACCAACGCCCGCTATGCGCTGAACGCCGCCAACGCCCGCTGGGGCAGCCTCTACGACGCCCTCTACGGCACCGACGCCATCGACGAGGCCGACGGGGCCACCCGTGGTCGCGGCTACAATCCCGTCCGCGGCGCCAAGGTGATCGCCCGGGCCAGGGCGGCGCTGGACCAGGCCGCGCCGCTGGCCGGCGCCAGCCATGCCGACGCCACCGGCTATTCCGTGCGCGACGGCGCCCTGGTGGTCGCGACCGCCGGCGGCGAACGGGCCCTGGCCGAACCTGGGCGCTTCGTCGGCTATCGCGGCGAGGCCGCGGCGCCGTCGGCGATCCTGCTGCGCGTGCACGGCCTGCACCTGGAGATCCTCATCGACCGCACCCACTCGATCGGCAAGGACGATCCGGCCGGGGTCGCCGACGTGATCCTGGAATCGGCGGTCTCGACCATCATCGATTGCGAGGACTCGGTCTCGGCGGTCGACGCCGAGGACAAGGTGCTGGTCTATCGCAACTGGCTCGGCCTGATGAAGGGCGACCTGAACGCCGACCTGGAAAAGGACGGCCGCGTGATCTCGCGGCGTCTGGCGCCCGACCGCACCTATACCAGGCCCGACGGGGGCGAGCTCGTGCTGCCGGGCCGGGCGCTGCTGCTGGTGCGCAATGTCGGCCACCACATGTACACCGACGCGGTGCGCGGGCCGGACGGCGCGCCGATCCCGGAAGGCTTCCTCGACGCGCTGGTGACCAGCACGGCGGCGGTGCACGACCTGCGCGGGACGGGCGCCTTCCGCAACAGCCGCGCCGGCTCGGTCTATATCGTCAAGCCGAAGATGCACGGGCCGGAGGAGGTGCTGCACGCGGTCGAGCTGTTCGCCGGCGTCGAGACCCTCCTCGGCCTGCCGGAAAACACCCTGAAGATCGGGGTGATGGACGAGGAGCGGCGCACCTCGGCCAATCTCGCCGCCTGCATCCACGCGGCGCGCCACCGGATCGTCTTCATCAACACCGGCTTCCTCGACCGCACCGGCGACGAGATCCACACCGCCATGGAAGGCGGCCCGATGATCCGCAAAGGCGAGATGAGGGGCGCGCCCTGGATCAAGGCCTATGAGCAGCGCAACGTCGAGATCGGCCTGGCGACGGGCCTGAAGGGCCGGGCGCAGATCGGCAAGGGCATGTGGGCGGCGCCCGATCGGATGGCCGACATGCTGGAGCAGAAGATCGCCCATCCGAAGAGCGGCGCCACCACCGCCTGGGTGCCGTCGCCCACCGCCGCGACCCTGCACGCGCTGCACTATCACCAAGTCGACGTGCTGAAGCGCCAGGAGGAGCTGGCCGGCGCCGCGACCGAGGGCCTGGACGCGCTGCTGACGCCGCCGCTGGCGATCGGGCGCAACTTCGCGCCGGAGGAGGTGAGGGAAGAGCTGGACGACAACATCCAGAGCATCCTGGGTTACGTGGTGCGCTGGGTGGACCAGGGCGTCGGCTGCTCCAAGGTGCCGGACATCCACGAGGTCGGCCTGATGGAGGACCGCGCCACCTTGCGCATTTCCTCGCAGCTCTTGGCCAACTGGCTGCGCCACGGCGTGCTGAGCGCCGAGGAGGTCGAGGCCAGCCTCAGGCGCATGGCCCTGGTGGTCGACCGCCAGAACGCCGACGATCCGGCGTACCGTCCGATGGCCCCGGCCTTCGACGGCCCGGCCTTCGCCGCCGCCCGCGAACTGGTGCTGGAAGGCGCCGCCCAGCCCAACGGCTACACCGAACCCCTGCTGCACAAGTGGCGGCGGGTGGCCAAGGCCCACGGTGCGGAAGGCGGCGCCGAGCAGGTGTGATGTTTTAGACAACATCTGTTGTGTTAAATTGACTTTCCTGCTACGCATGACGTCCGCGGCGTCGGCAAGGGAGCGCATCATGGCTGGGTTAAGCAGGCTTTCCGAAGCCGCTTCGGTCGACGACGTCGTGGCGGCGCTGGAGGCGGACGGCGGCGTGGTGATCGAAGGCTTCCTGGCGCCGGAAACCCTGGCCGGACTGCGCGCCGACCTTATCCCGCTCCTGCAGCGCCAGGCGGAGGGGCGCGATGCTTTCTCCGGCTTCCGGACGCGGCGGCTGGGCGCCCTGTTCGCCCATACGCGCCACTGCGTCGCCATCGCCACCCATCCGCTCTACCTGCCGGCGGCGAAACACTTCCTGTGCCGTCCGCGCGACGTGTGGGTGGGCGACCGTCGCCGGCCGGTCGCGGCCGACATCCGCATCGGGGTGACCCAAGCCATCCAGCTCGGGCCGGGGCAGGCGGCGCAGCCGCTGCACCGTGACGACACCGCCTTCCTCTGGCGCCATCCGACCGGCGGCCGCGAGGGGCGGTTGCAGGTGATCTGCGCCGTCACCGACTTCACGGTCGAGAACGGCGGCACGCTGGTCATTCCCGGAAGCCATCTCTGGGACGACGAGCGCCGGCCGGACAGGTCGGAGGCGATTCCGACCGAAATGAAGGCCGGCTCGGCGCTGATCTTCCTCGGCTCGACCTTCCACGCCGGCGGGGCGAACGTGACGGCCGGCGAGTGGCGGGCGGCGGCCGGCCTGGCGCTCGACGCCGCCAACGTGCGGCAGGAGGAGAACATGTACCTGGCGCTGACGCCGGAGGTCGTCGCCAGCTACCCGGAGGATATCCAGCGCCTGCTCGGCTGGTCGGCCGGGACCAACCACATGGGCTGGGTGGAGGTCGACGGGCAGATGGTCGATCCGATCCACCTGCTGCGGGACCGGGGCGGCCCGGCGCTGCAAGGCGTCGGCGCCAGGAACCACGCGCCGGCCTAAAGCTCTCGGCCCAAAGCTGTCAGCGTGGGGGCGCCAGCATCGCCGCGGCGCTGTCCACCAGGTGCTGGATGCGGCCGTGCGCGAAGCGCTCGGGCTCCAGCGGATAGGTCAGCGCCCAGCCGTCGCCCATGGCGCTGAGCTGGTCGGCCAGCACGTCGGCCGGGAAGTCGCGGCGGATCAGGCCCTGCGCCTGACCGCGTTCGAGAAGCCGGGTCAGATTGGCCATGAAGTTGCTGTTGCGTCGCGCGATCACGCCGGCCAGCGCAGCGTCGCCCCGGGCGCCCACCAGCAACTGCAGGCAGACCAGCCAGGCCTCGCCGCCGCCGAGGGTGGTCCAATTGATCAGGCTGCCGCAGAGCGCCTTGGGGTCGCAAGCGTCGCCCTGGGCCAGGAGCCAGGCATCGAACTCGTCGAACAGCGCCTCGGCCACGGCGAGGACCATCGCCTCCTTGTTCTCGAAATAGTAGCTGACCGCGCCGGTGGTCGCGCCGATCTCCTCCGCCACCTTGCGCACGGTCGCGCCGCTATAGCCGTGGCGAGCGATGACGGCGCGCGCCGCCGAGATCAACTCACCGCTCCTGGCCTCCCGATTGCCGACCGGCCGCCCGCGCTTGCGTGGCGGCGCGGGCGCATCGGCCGATTTCGTTCCTGCGTCCGACACGCGATTCTCCTCCGTCGTCTCTCGCCGCATGGCCATCTATTTAACACGACATATGTTGTGTAAATCAATGAACGGTGCTAGGCCGTGGTTATCGCATCGCTCGGGAGCGAAACAATGGACCCATCCAAACGCGAAGCCTTCGCCCGTGACGGCGCGGTGATGATCGAGGGGTTTCTCGACCGGCAACAACTGGCCATGTGCCGGGCCGCCTTCGACTGGAACATCGCCAATCCGGGTCCCGCGGCCCACACCCTCTTTCCGGGCACGGACAAGGAGCATCACAACGACAACGCCAACCCGCGCGCGGCCGAGCATCTGAAGAGGCTGGCGGCGGCGATCCCGTTCGGCGACCTGTTCGCCGACCTCTGGGGCTCCCGGCACGTCTGGTACTTCGCCGAAGAGGTGTTCATGAAGAAGGGCGGCGTCGGCGGCCGCTCGCCCTGGCACCAGGATACCTCCTACCTTCCCTGGGCCGGCGACCACTGGGCCAACGCCTGGATCAGCTTCGAGGCGGTGCCGAAGGCCAACTCGCTGGAGATCGTCAGGGGCTCGCACCGCGGCGTGCTCTACGACGGCACGGACTTCCGGGACGCCAACGACCCCACCGCGCCCTTGCACGGGAGCGAATCCGGCCTGCCGCGGCTGCCGGACATCGAGGCCGAGCGCAGGCTGGACCCGAACGCCTACGACATCCTCTCCTGGGCCGGCCAGCCTGGCGACATCGTGGTGCTGCATCCGGGTTCGCTGCACGGCGGCGGACCGGTCGACCAGGACTTCCCCGACCGGCACACCCTGGTGCTGCGCTTCTTCGGCGACGATGCGAAGTTCCGCTCGCTGCCGGCGAAGAGCAAGGCGCGCTATCCGCGCCAGGGCGTGCTCTATCGCGAGGAGCTGGCGCATCTGACCGACGGCGAGCCGTTCCGCTCGCCGGTGTTCGAGCAACTCAGATGAGCGTCTTGACCGCCGTCCGGGCGACGTCCACCCCGGCCGAGGAAAAGCGCCTCGCCAAGGAGCTGTCGCCCGCCGTCGCCTGGCCGACCCTGGCGCTCGCCGTGGCGCTGCCGGCGCTGTTCTGGTCGCTGGTCGCGGCCGGTCTCAGCCGCCAGCTGCCGCTGTGGGTCTGCACGCCGGTCCTGTCGCTCGTCTCCTACGCGCACTACACCCTGGTTCACGAGAGCATCCACGGCAACCTCGCGCCGGGCGCGCCGCGTCTGCGCTGGCTGAACAGCCTGGTCGGCTGGGTCGGCGCGCTGGGGATGGGGCTAAGCTGGCCGATGCTGATGCGCACGCACCTGCTGCATCACGCCCACACCAACACCGACCAGGACCCGGACATCTTCGTCAAAGGGACCTTCGCTCAGCTGCTGGTCAAAATGCTGATCTATGTGCCGACGTCGCTGATCCCGCTGCCGCTCGCGCGGCGCCTGGACCCGGCGCAATACCAGAGCCTGGCCGGCGCCATGCAGCCCGCCGAGGTGGCGCAGGACACGCTGGTCTCGCTGGCGACCCTGGCGTCGCTCGGCCTCGCCGTCTGGTCGGGTCACACCCTGGACTGGCTTTGCCTGTTCTTCATCCCGACCCGCATCGCCGCCCTGCTGCTGGCGGTGTTCTTCCAGTGGCTGCCGCATTACCCGTTCGATCACACTGAGCGGTATCTCAATACACGCATCAGCCTCTGGCCGGGCGGGGCGCTGCTGACCCTGCAGCAGAACCTGCATCTGATGCATCACCTTTGGCCGAGCGTGCCCTTCTACAACTACGCGCGCCTTTATCGGCGCTTGCGGCCGACGCTGGTCGACAAGGGCTCGCGGATCCAAGGACTGATGGTCGGCCGCTTCGCGCGCGACCGATCGGCGGACTGAGCGGCCGTAATCGGCAATTAAGAAACGAAGGGAGGGACCCATGCAGCGGACACTGATCAAGGGCGAAGGCGGCTTCTACGACCGCTACCATTTCTCGCAAGCGACGCGCGTCGGCGACCTGATCTGGGTCTCCGGCCAGGTGGGCATCGACGCGGCCGGCAAGCCGGGCGCGGACATGGCCGCCCAGGCGCGGCTGGCGTTCGAGGGCCTGAAGGCCGTGCTGGCGCAGGCCGGCGCCACGCTCGGCGATGTCGTCGACCTCAACACCTTCCATACCGACCTGCGCGGCGGCATGCGCGCGTTCAGCGCCGTCAAGGACGAGTTCTTCCCCGAGAACTACCCGTCGTGGACGGCGGTGGGCGTGACCCAACTCGCCAGCCCGGACTTCCTGGTCGAAATCCGCGCCGTCGCCGTCGCCGGCTCGGCGCTCGCCTGATCGCAACGCAAAATCGCACGGAGCAACCCCATGGCGGATGACGGCGGCGTCGCCCCGAAGATCAAGGCGATGCAGGATGCGGCGACCATCCCGCTCGAGGACATCGACGTCAGCGACCTGGAGCTTTGGCGGACCGACAGCCACTGGCCCTATTTCGAGCGGCTGCGCCGGGAAGACCCGGTCCACTTCTGCCGCGAGAGCCAGTTCGGCCCCTATTGGTCGGTGACCAGGTTCAACGACATCATGGCGGTGGACACCAACCACGAGCTGTTCTCGTCGCACCGCAACATCACCATTCTGGACGAGGCCGAAGACGTCGCCTTGCCGATGTTCATCGCCATGGACCCGCCCCGGCACGACGCCCAGCGCAAGGCGGTGGCCCCGATCGTCGCGCCAGCGAACCTGAAGCGCATGGAGGAGCTGATCCGATCCCGCGCGGCCAGGATCCTCGACGAACTGCCCATCGGGGAGAGCTTCGACTGGGTGGAGAAGGTCTCGGTCGAACTCACGACGCAGATGCTGGCGACCCTGTTCGACTTCCCGTTCGAGGACCGGCGCAAGCTGACCTACTGGTCCGACGTCTCCAGCGTCCTCCCCGCGCCCGGCGAGCTGGTCGAGACAGAGGAAGAGCAGATCGCGGTGCTCATGGAGTGCCTCGAATACTTCGTCAGGCTCTGGAACGAGCGGGTGAACGCCGAGCCGACCGGCGACCTGATCTCGATGCTGGCGCACGCCGAGGCGACCAGGGACATGACGCCGATGGAGTACCTGGGGAACGTCATCCTGCTGATCGTCGGCGGCAACGACACCACCCGCAACACCATCACCGGCAGCGTCCTGGCGCTCAATCAGAACCCGGACCAGTACCAGAAGCTCCGCGACCATCCGGAGCTGATCGCCTCGATGGTCTCCGAGACCATCCGCTGGCAGACGCCGCTGGCGCACATGCGGCGCACCGCGACCCAGGACACCGTGCTTGGCGGAAAGCGCATCGCCAAGGGCGACAAGGTGATCATGTGGTACGTCTCGGGCAACCGTGACGAGGCGGTGATCGAGCGGGCCGACGAATACCTCATCGACCGTGAACGGCCTCGCCAGCACATGTCGTTCGGCTTCGGCATCCACCGCTGCGTCGGCAACCGGCTGGCCGAGATGCAGCTGCGCATCGTCTGGGAAGAAATCCTCAAGCGCTATCCGGTGATCGAGGTGGTCGGCGAACCCGTGCGGCTGGCCAACCCCTTCATCAAGGGCTACGCGAGTCTCGAGGTGCGGATTCCGCCGTCCGAGACGCAGCCGGCGCGGCCGGAGCCGGCGGACGCGGCGACACGGCCGCCGCTCAGCCGGCCCACCCTCTATCGCCAGCCATTGGCGGCGCTGGCCGCGGCGTGCACGGTGTCCGCCGCCGGCGGACTGCTGTTCAACGTGATGCCGGCGTTGCTGGCGGCGGCGGCCGCGCGCTTCTCGCTCACCGACGGCGAGATCGGCATGGTCGGCTCCAGCTTCCTGGCGGGATTCGGCTTGGTCGCCGCAACCTCCAACCAGTGGATCGGCCGCTTCAACTGGCGACACATCGTCGGCGTGGGAACGGCGGTCGCGGTGGCGGGGCTCGCCGGTTGCGCGGCGATCAGCTCCTATGGCGCGCTGCTGGCCGCCCTGGTCGCGGCGGGCGCGGGGCTTGGGCTGCTCTACACCGTCAGCATCGCCGTGGTGTCGGAGAACCACAAACCCGACCGCGCCTTCGGGGTGAAGCTCGCCAGCGAGGTCTTCCTCGCGGTCGCGGCCTTGATGGGCCTGACCGCCTTCGTGACGGCGCGCTGGGGATTCGCCGGCACGGCGCTGACGCTTGCGGGCGTGGTCGGCGTGGTCTCGCTGATCGGCCTGCCCGCCATCCCGTCCGGCCGCGCGCTGACGCCCCCGGCGGAGCGGTTCGGCATGGCTCGCCGCGCCGGCGGAGGCGCTCCCTTGCTGCGTGACTGGGCGCCGTGGCTCGGCCTCTCGGCCCTGTTCGTCTCCTTCGCCGGTCTCTCGGCGCTCTGGGCCTTCGTCTCGCAGATGGCGCCCAGCTTCGGCGTCGACAGCCGCACCGGCGCGGTGCTGCTGACCATCGGCCTGGCGGTCAGCGGCCTCGCCGGCCTCGCCGCCGCCGGCCTCGGCGACCGGTTCGGGCGCATCAAACCGCTGGCGACGGGGATGGGCCTGGCGCTGGTCGGCGTCGGCACCTTGCAGTTCGGCCATGGCCTGGCGGCCTACTTCGCCGGCCTGCTGCTCGCGGCCGGACTGTGGAACTTCCAGCTCGCCTACCAGATGGGCATCATCGCCTCGGCCGATGAGCGTGGCCACGTCGCGGTGCTGATGCCCGCCGCGCTCGCCGTCGGCGGAGCGCTTGGACCGATGCTGGCCGGCGCGCTGCTGACGGGCGGCCACGGCTATCTGCCGCTCTACGCCCTGTTCGCCGCCACCACGGCCATCGGCCTCGCCGCCTTCATCGTGCTGGGCCGCCGCGTGGCCGCCGCGGGGGCCCGCACATGAGCCCCCCGGCGACCGCCGCCCGCCTGGATGCGGCGACCCCGGTCATCCCCCAGGCGCCCGACGGCCTGACCGCCGCATGGGTCACCCAGGCGCTCGCCGCGGGCGGACGTCCCGACGCCCATGTCGTCGCCGTCGAAATGGAACGGATCGGCGAAGGGATCGGCGTCGTCGCCGAGCTGCACCGGTTGCGGCTGAGCTACGCGCCGAACGGCGGCGCCGGGCCGGCCACACTGATCGCCAAGCTCCGCTCGTCGAGCCCCGAGATCCGCGAGGTCTGCGCCGCCTATGGCATGTACGAGCGCGAAACCCGCTTCTACCAGGAGGTCGCCGGCGCCATCGCGCTTCGGACGCCGGCGCACTACTTTTCCGCGTTCAATTCCGCCACCGGCGATTTCGTGATCCTGATGGAAGACCTTGCGCCCGCCGTCAGCCCCGACCAGGTGGCCGGCATTTCGTTGGACGAGCTGACCGCGGCCATCGACGGCATCGCCACCCTGCATGCGCGCTGGTGGGCCGATCCGCGGCTGGCGGAGCTGCGGCCGGTGATGCCCCCGGTCGCCGAGGCGCCCTATGCCCATGTGGCCGAGAATTATCGCGCCTGCCTGCCCGCCGCGCTTGAGGGCCTGAAGGGCCGCGGCCATGCAGGGCTTGCCCGGATCGCCGCGAAGGTCGGCCATGCGATCGAGACGCTGCTGGCCGCCATCGCCGCCGAGCCGCTCACCCTCAACCACGGTGACTTCCGGGTGGACAATCTGATGTTCCGCCAGACGCCGGCCGGTCCGGAGCTGACGGTGATCGATTGGCAGGTGGTCATGCAGGCGCGCGGACCGTTCGACGTCGGCTACCTGATGGGCGGCGCGGTTCCGACGGCGCTGCGCCGCGCCAAGGAGACGGCGCTGCTGCGCCGCTACCACGACAAGCTCACCCGTAGCGGCGTGGCCGGCTACAGCTTCGACCAATGCCACCGCGACTATCGCCGCGCGATGCTTTTCAGCCTTGTCTATTGGGTCGAGGGGTATCCGGTGATCGACAGGGAAAATCAGCGCACCGTGGCGCTGTTCGACTGCTGGTCCGACCGCCTGGCGGCCGCGGCCGACGACCTCGATCTCGAGCTGTTGGTAGAGGCCTAGCCGAAGATCGACCACCAAGCACACCAAGCACACCAAGAAGGACCAGGTCAGCTCTGACCCTTGGCGTGCTTGGCGTGCTTGGTGGTTCAAAACCTGGATCCCGCGTGCGCGGGATGAGCGGATAAACGAAGACGGCCCGGAGGGGTGCTCCGGGCCGCCAGTTTTGTGGTCCGTCCTGCGCGCTATTCGGCGGCGAACTGGTTCATGGTGTTGTTGGCGCCGCCGGCCTTCAGGGCCGCTTCGCCGGCGAAGTACTCCTTGTGGTCGTCGCCGATGTCGGAGCCGGACATGTTCTGGTGCTTTACGCAGGCGATGCCCTGGCGGATCTCCTCGCGCTGGACGTTCTTGACGTAGCCCAGCATGCCTTCCTTGCCGAAGTACTCGCGGGCCAGGTTGTCGGTGGAGAGGGCTGCCGTGTGATAGGTCGGCAGGGTGATCAGGTGGTGGAAGATGCCCGCCCGCTTGGCCGCGTCCGCCTGGAAGGTGCGGATGCGCTCGTCGGCCTCGTCGGCCAGGTCGGTCTCGTCATAGGCCACGCTCATCAGGCCGTCGCGCTCGTAGGCCGAGACGTCCTTGCCGGCCGCCTTCCAGGCGTCATAGACCTGCTGGCGGAAGTTCAGCGTCCAGTTGAACGACGGCGAGTTGTTGTAGGCCAGCTTGGCGTTCGGCACGACTTCGCGGATGCGGTCGACCATGCCGGCGATCTGCTCGACGTGGGGCTTCTCGGTCTCGATCCAGAGCAGGTCCGCGCCGTTCTGCAGCGAGGTGATGGAGTCGAGCACGCAGCGGTCTTCACCGGTGCCGGGGCGGAACTGGTAGAGGTTGGAGGCCAGCCGCTTGGGCCGCAAGAGCTTGCCGCCGCGGTTGATGATCACGTCGCCGTTGCGGGCGTCGCCGGGGGCGACCTCCTCGCAGTCCAGGAAGCTGTTGTACTGGTCGCCGATGTCGCCGGGCTCGCGGCTGACGGCGATCTGCTGGGTCAGGCCGGCGCCCAGCGAGTCGGTGCGGGTGACGATGATCCCGTCATCGACGCCCAGTTCCAGGAAGGCGTAGCGGCAGGCGCGCACCTTGGCCAGGAAGACCTCGTGCGGCACGGTGACCTTGCCGTCCTGGTGGCCGCACTGCTTTTCGTCGGAGACCTGGTTTTCGATCTGCAGGGCGCAGGCGCCGGCCAGGATCATCTTCTTGGCCAGGAGATAGGTGGCCTCGGCGTTGCCGAAACCGGCGTCGATGTCGGCGATGATCGGCACGACGTGGGTCTGGAAGTTGTCGATCTGGCCCTGGACCTTCTTTTCCTTCACCGCGTCGCCGGCCTCGCGGGCGGCGTCGAGGTCGCGGAACAGCATGCCGAGCTCGCGCGCGTCGGCCTGCTTGAGGAAGGTGTAGATCTCCTCGATCAGCGCCGGCACCGAGGTCTTCTCATGCATCGACTGGTCGGGCAGGGGGCCGAACTCGGAGCGCAGCGCCGCGACCATCCAGCCGGACAGGTAGATGTAGCGGCCGTGGGTGGTCCCGAAATGCTTCTTGATCGAGATCATCTTCTGCTGGGCGATGAAGCCGTGCCAGCAGCCGAGGCTCTGGGTGTAGTTGGCCGGATCGGCGTCATAGGCGGCCATGTCCTTGCGCATGACCCCGGCGGTGTAGCGGGCGATGTCCAGGCCGGTGAGGAAGCGGTTCTGCAGCCGCATGCGGGCCACGGCTTCCGCGTCGATGCCGTCCCAGGTTCCATTCTTGCTCTTGATGAGCTGGTCCAGCTTGGCGGTCTGTTCGGCGTAAGGCATCGGCGAGGTCCTTGGGCGGCCTTTAAATCCACAACTGACGCGCGGCCGGGCGCGCCGCAGCGCCGAGGCCGTGTTCTACCAAGCCTCACCTAGACCGAATGGCTGTGTTTCGCACCTGCGAAGCGCGACAGAAAAGGCCGTTTAGTACAAACCAGACCTAGGCAGTTTTGTAAATTTGTGACAAGACAACCGAATGGCGATCGGCGGTCAGAAGAAGCTGTTCCTCGGCGCGCGGCTCAAGCGGCTGCGGCGCGACCTCGGCGTCACCCAGTTGCGGATGGCCGAGGACCTCGGCGTTTCCGCCAGCTACCTCAATCTGCTGGAGCGGAACCAGCGGCCGGTCACCGCCCAGGTGCTGCTGCGGCTGGCCGAGACCTACGACCTCGACCTGCGCTCGCTGTCCAACGACGCGCAAGGGTCCGGCGCCACCGGACTGAACGAAGTGTTCGCCGACCAGATGTTCCGCGACCTGGGGGTCGCCCGCCACGAGCTGACCGAGGTGGCCGAGAACGCCCCCGGCGTCGCGGAGGCCATCACCCGGCTCTACCGCGCCTATCTCGACGGTCGCAGCCTGGCGGGCCTGAACGCCTATGACCGGCCGGAGGACACGCCGTTCGCCGGCGGGGCGATGACGCCGTCGGACTGGGTGCGCGACTTCATCCAGGGCCAGCGCAACTATTTCGCCGAGCTGGAGGAGGCCGGGGAGGGCCTCGCCGAGGCGATGAGCGCCGAGCAGGACTTCACCGCCGCCGCCCGCGAGCGGCTGGCCGAACGGCACAGGATCGAGGTGCGCGTCGTGCCGCTGGACGTGCTGCCGGACGCCCTGCGCCGCTACGACCACCATCGCAAGCGGCTCTTCCTGTCCGAGGTGCTGGACGCCCACGGCCGCGCCTTCGCCCTGGCCTATCAGCTGGCCCTGCTCGAGCATGCCGAGGCCATCAACGCCATCGCCGACCGCGGCGAGCCGCCGGACGCGCCGACGCGCGGCCTGCTACGGGTCTCCCTGGCCAACTACCTGGCCGCGGCGGCCCTGATGCCCTACGCCGCCTTCCACGACACCGCCGAGCGCAGCGGCTACGACATCGGCCTGATGGGTGCGCGGTTCGGGGTCAGTTTCGAGCAGGCCTGTCACCGGCTGACCACCCTGGCCAAGCCGGGGGCGCGCGGCGTCCCATTCTTCATGCTGCGGGTGGATTCCGCCGGCAACATCTCCAAGCGCTTCGCCAGCGCCGCCTTTCCATTTTCGCGCTTCGGCGGCACCTGCCCGCGCTGGAACCTGCACCAGAGCTTCAAGACCCCGGGCCGCATCATCACCCAGGTGGTCGAGACGCCGGACGGGGCGCGCTATTTCACCCTGTCCAGGACCGTGCGGCGGGCCTCGGCGCCCTACGCCACGGAGGATTCCGACCTGGCCGTCGGGCTGGGCTGCGAGCTGAAATACGCCAGCCGGCTGGTCTATTCGCGCGGCCTGGACCTGGTCTCGCCGGTCGCGGTCGGCATCGGTCCGGCCTGCCGCATCTGTGAGCGGCCGGCCTGTCCGCAGCGCGCCGCCGAGCCGATCAACCGCACCCTGACCGTCGACGACTTCGCCAAGTCGATCTCGCCCTATCCGTTCTCGGCGACCTAAGCGCTCGCGGCTTCCAGGCGGGACGCGTGGACCCGCTCGCCCGGGAAGATGCGCAGGAAGTTCTCGGCGTAGAACTTCTCCCGCACCGCATCGCCGCGCTCGCCCAGCGCCGACTCGAACCGGCCGATCGGGTTTCGGCCGCCCTCGATGTGCGGATAGTCGGTGGAGAACAGGTAGAGGTCGGGATTCGACTGGTCGATCAGGTCGCCCACCGCCTCGAACACGAAGGGGGTGAAGGCCAGCTGGTCGGTGATCTGCCGCGACGGGGTGCGGCTCAGGCCCTGCAGGTTGGCGTCGCTGCGGCTCCAGTGCTTGACCACCCAGTCCAGCCGCCGCAGCAGCTCCGGCACCCATCCGGCGCCCAGTTCGACCGAGGCGCCGCGCAGGTCCGGATGCCGCTCCAGCACGCCGTCCAGCACCATCATGGTCAGGAAGGCCTCTGGCCCCTCGTGCAGCAGGGCGATGTCCTTGGTGCGCAGATTCTCGCCGCCGCCCAGCCAGTCCTTGGTCGGGGCCCGGCCGTTGTTCATCCAGGCCCTGGCCAGCTGCAGCGGCGCGCCGCCGACGTGCAGCACGAAGGGCGTGCCGCTTTCCGCCAGCCGGGCCCAGAACGGGTCGAGGTCGACGTGGCCGGGCGAGCGGTCGCCGCAGGGGCGGTGTGGCACCCAGACCGCCTTCAGCCCGCTGGCCAGCACGAAGTCGAGCTCGGCCAGCGCCAGGTCCGGCTCGTCCAGCGGCACGACGGCGACGCCCAGCAGACGATCGTCGGCGACGCAGAAGTCGGCCATGTGCCGGTTGTGCGCGCGGGCGGCGGCGTAGCGCAGCGTCCGGTCGAGCTTGGAGCTGGCCGAGAAGGGCATGGCGACGCTGTGGGTGGCGAACACCAGCTGCTTCTTGAAGCCCAGCAGGTCGAGCGCCGTGGTCCGGTCGGCGCTGTCGAAGGCCCCCAGCGCCTGGATCTCCTTGGAGGATTCGATCAGCTTGTCGCCCAGCGCGATCTGCGCCGCCACATGCTCGGGGCTGTGCCGGCCACCCTGGGCCATGATCACCGCCACCTCCTCGTCGGTGACGATCGAGGCCGAATAGCTGACCTCGGGGATCTGCTCGCGCAGCTTCGGATCGGCGTAGGCCTTCAGGAAGTCGGGCAGCTCCATGATGTGGCTGTCGGCGTCGTAATAGGGCCTGGCCGCTGGGGCGTAGGTCATGGTTTTCCTCCCGGGCTTGCGCCGGCTGTCACGGCCGGTCGCGGGCCGATCCGCCGACTATGCCCCTCCCTGGCGCGGCCTGACAAAAGCTTAATTTCAAACCCGCCGGACGGGGGCGTCGGGCGATTGACCTCCCCGGAAACATACCCCAGGCTAGAATCCAACAAGGACGGTCCCCGCCACGGCAAGGGCCGCGCCATCATCGGGAGGAAGGATCCGGACGCAGTTGCCCGGGTCGGTTTTCAGGAGGTCGGGCGATGCGCCTGTCGACGGGCACGTGACGGCGAGCCTCACGCACGATCCGCAAAACGCCGCCGATCCGACGACGCGGCCGCCCCTGACCCGAGCGACCAAGTTCTTCTACGGCATGGGCGCCATGGGGTCCGCCGCCCAGGCCCAGCTGCTCGGGCTGTTGCTGATCTTCTACAATCAGCTGGTCGGCCTGCCGGCGCCCTGGGTGAGCGCCGCCCTGGCCATTTCCATCTTCATCGACGCCTTCTGGGATCCGGTCGTCGGCCAGATGTCGGACAACACCCATACCCGCTGGGGGCGCCGCCATCCCTACATCTACGGGGCGATCCTGCCGGCGGCGATCTGCTTCGCGCTTTTGTTCATGCCGCCGCACGGGTGGTCGAACCAGGCCGTGTTCCTGTACCTGCTGGTGATGGTCCTCGGCATGCGGCTGTTCGGCAGCCTTTGCGAGATCCCGGCCAGGGCGCTGGCCCCCGAGCTGACGCAAAACTACGACGAACGCACGACCGTGCAGAGCTATCGCTTCCTGTTCCAGACCGTCGTCGGCGGCCTGGTGGCGACGCTGCTCGGGTTCGGCTATTTCTTGCGCGCGACCAGGACCGAGGCCTTCGGCCAGTTCAACCGGGCGGGCTACGCACCCTATGCGGTCAGCATCGCGGTGATCAGCGTCATCGTGGTGGTCGCCTCGGCCATGGCCACCCAGCGCTACATCCCGTATCTGCATCGCCCACCGCGGCGGAAGACCGATTTTCTGGCCATGGGCCGCGTCATGGGCACCGCGCTCTCCAATCGCAACTTCGTCTCCCTGGCTTCGTCCTCGCTCATTTTCGGGGTCGCCGTGGGCATTTCGGGCGGCCTCGGATTTTATTTCGACACCTATGTCTTCGAACTGGGTTCGAAGGCGCTGTTCGTGCTGAGGCTGTGGGTGCTGCCGGCCGCCCTGGCCGGCGTCTTGCTGGCGCCGGTGATCGGTCGAGCCCTCGACAAGAAACGCGCCTGCCTCGTGGTCTTCTTCACGGCCATCGCCTCGACCGTGGTCCCGCTCGGCGGCTGGCTGCTCGGCCTCATGCCGCCTCACGCGCCCTGGGTCCTGCCGGTGCTGATCGTCGACAGGATGGCGATAACGGCGCTGGCGACCACCGGGTTCATCATCGTCTCGTCGATGATCTCCGACGTGGTCGAGGCGAGCCAGCTTCGGACCGGCCGCCGCTCCGAGGGCCTGCTCTATGCGGCGGAATCGCTTGTGCAGAAAATCTCCACCAGCTTCGCCGCCCTGGTCCCCGGACTGCTGCTCGCCGCGGTGGCTTTCCCGGCCCACGTAAGGCCGGGCCAGGTCCCGGCCGAGACCTTGAAGCACCTGATCCTGATCTACCTGCCGACCTACACGGTGCTGACCCTGTGCTCGACCAGCGCGCTGATGTTCTACCGCATCGATCGTGGCCAGCACGAGGACAACCTCAGACGGCTGCAGGACGCCGCGGCGCTGGAGGAGGCGGGCGACGCCAGTCTCGAGACAGCCGACGGACCCGGCGCGGTCATCCACCCGGCCTGATCTTCGGCGATTTACCCGGTCCGGCGGCGTAGCCACCCGGCGAAACGGGTGCTATTCGGAACGGTGAATGGCGTTCAGTTGCTAGCGGCCGCCCGCGCATTTCCGCGGGGCCGGATCATCCGATTCAGGCGTTACAATAGATACATGTCCGATTCCGAAGTCATGTCCGAGCCCGAATTCCCGACTCAGCGGCGGGGCGGGGCTCCTCACCTGAAGCGCGACCTCACCGAAGGGCCGATCACCCAGACGCTGATCATGTTCTCGCTGCCGCTGCTGGGCACCAACGTGCTGCAGTCGCTGAACCTGACCGCGAACCAGTTCTGGGTCGCCCATCTGCTCGGCGTCACCGCCATCACCGCCATCGGCAACTCCAACGCGATCGGCTTCCTGGCGCAGGGCGCCATCTTCGGCGCCACCATGGCCGCCAACATCCTGATCGCCCAGTCGGTCGGGGCCGGCGACCTGCGCATGGTCAAGCGGGTCATGGGCACGGCGATCTCGTTCTTCTTCGTGCTGTCGGTGATCCTCGCCTTCCTGGGCTGGACCTTCGCGCCGCACATCCTCACCGCCATGCGCACCCCCGCGGCGGCCAGGGCGGAGGCGATCATCTATCTGCGCATCGTCTTCTCGGCGATGCCGTTCATGTACTTCTTCATGTTCATCCAGATGGCCCAGCGCGGCGCGGGGGATTCAAGAACACCGTTCTACTTCATGGCCTTGGCGGTGGTTCTTGATGTGATCCTCAACCCCCTGCTGATCGCGGGGATCGGGCCGTTTCCGAAGCTGGGCATCGCCGGCTCGGCCACCTCGACCCTGATCGGGCAGGGCGTATCGCTGCTGCTGCTGCTCATCTACCTCTACCGCAAGCACAGCGTCCTGATGCTGCGGCCGCACGAGTTGGGCCTGCTCATGCCGGACTGGCGCATCCTGCGTCCGCTGCTGGTGCGCGGCCTGCCGATGAGCCTGCAGATGTTCGTCATGTCCGGCGCTTCGATGGTCATGCTCGGCTTCGTCAACGGCTATGGCGCCGTCACCTCGGCCGCCTTCGTCGGCGCCCAGCAGGTCTGGAACTACATCCAGATGCCCGGCATGGCGGTCGGCGCCTCGGTCTCCTCCATGGCGGGCCAGAACGTCGGCGCGGGCCGCTGGGACCGGGTCTCGAAGATCGCCGGCGTCGGCCTCGCCTGCAGCCTGGCGGTGACCGGCTCGATCGCGGTGGTCATCTACCTGCTGGGCCCGCTGCCGCTCTACATCTTCCTGCCGATGGGCTCGCCGACCATTCCCATCGCCCTGCACATCAACCAGACCGTGCTCTGGGCCTTCGTGCTGTTCAACGCCACCTTCGCCCTGACCGGCATCGTCCGCTCCACCGGCGCCGTCTGGCCGCCGCTGGCCATCCTGGTGTTCTCCATGCTGGTCATCCGCGTGCCGTTCGCGGCGGTGATGACGCGCCATTACGGCGCCGAGGCGATCTGGTGGAGCTTCCCGCTCGGCACCCTGACGTCGAGCATCCTGTCGGCCCTCTATTACAAGTTCGGCGGCTGGCGGAAGGTGCGCCTGATCACGCCGGAAGCGGGCGGGTCTGTTCCGGACACGCCGCTTTCGACGCCGCAGATGGACCCGCACGAGGACGACGACGCCCCGCCGGCGCAGCCCGTCGGAAGGCCGGTCGCGGTGTCCTGACGATTTGGATCTGAAAACCGGGAGATTTTCCCATGCGGTTCGGCATTTTCTACGAGCATCAGCTGCCCCGGCCCTGGACTGAAGGGCTCGAACTGAAACTCTTCCAGGACGCGCTGGACCAGGTCGAACTGGCCGACAGGCTGGGCCTGGACAATGTCTGGGAGGTCGAACACCACTTCCTGGAGGAATATTCCCATTCCTCGGCGCCGGAGATCTTCCTGGCCGCCTGCTCGCAGCGCACCAAGCAGATCCGGCTTGGCCACGGCATCGTGCTGATGCCGCCGGGCTACAACCATCCGGCCCGCGTCGCCGAGCGCATCGCCACCCTCGACCTGGTTTCCAAAGGCCGGGTGGAGTGGGGCACCGGCGAAAGCTCGGCGCTACTGGAGCTGGGCGGCTACGGGGTGCCGCTGGCGGACAAGCGCAACGCCTGGCGCGAGGCGGTGGAGCAGTGCGCCAACATGCTGGCCATGGACCCCTATCCCGGCTTCGACGGCCAGTTCTTCTCCATGCCGGCGCGCAACATCGTGCCCAAGCCGGTGCAGAAGCCGCA
>DATAYM010000016.1:0-31781 GCA_036272595.1 Caulobacteraceae bacterium | reverse complement strand
CTCGCCCTGCTCAGAAAGCTCGCCCTCAACCTCCTGCGCCAACATCCAGACAAAGGATCCATCAAGGGCAAGATCAAGCGCGCCGGATGGGACGACAGCTTCCTGCTCTCACTCCTCAGTCATATGCGATAGCCCTGCCCGCAAGGGGGAGGGGAATTACGCTGGGGATGAGGACGATTCCCCTGGCCCGATGTCAAATTCCACTTTTCCCGAATCCGTCGCTTGCAATTCGATGCAAGTCCGATATATCTAACACAACGATATATCTAACAAGGATCAAACATGCATCGTTTTCGTCATGAACACCGCGCCCGCCACGGCTTCGGCTGGGCGGAGCACGGCCCGCGCGGCTTCGGCCGCCATGGCCGCCCCGACCGGGTCTTCGAACAGGGCGACCTGCGCCTGGTTCTGCTGAAGCTGATCGCCGACAAGCCCCGGCACGGCTACGAACTGATCAAGGCGGTCGAGGAGGCCGTCGGCGGCGCCTATGCGCCCAGCCCCGGCGTGGTCTATCCGACCCTGACCCTGCTGGAGGACATGGGCTACGCCAAGGTCCAGGCCGAAGGCGACGGCGGCAAGAAGCTCTATTCGGTCACCCCGGAGGGCGAGGCCCTGCTGGCCGAACAGGCCAAGGCGGTCGAGGCCCTCTTCGCCCGCATGGCCGAGGTGGCGACCAACAATCGCGGCCGCAGCGCCCCGCAGATCCTGCGCGCCATGCAGAACCTGCAGGTCGCCCTGCGCTTCCGCCTCGGCCGCGGGCCGCTCGACGAGACCCAGGTCCAGGCCATCGCCGCCGCCCTCGACGCCGCCGCCGGCGCCATCGAGAACGCCTGAGCCGAACCGCGGGCGCGAGCGTCCCAAACCCCGGCCGCCGTGTCCGCGTGATTTTTCAGGCCGGCCGGCCTATATGCGGCGGCCATGAACCGCCCGTTCCTCAAGATGAACGGGCTCGGCAACGATTTCGTCGTGGTCGAGGCCCGCTCCGACAGCCCCTTCGGCGCCTTCGCGCCGGGGACGGCCGAGGTGCGGGCCATCGCCGACCGCGACCGCGGCATCGGCTGCGACCAGCTCATCGCCATCGAACCGTCCAGCCGCGCCGAGGCCTTCGTGCGCTTCTGGAACGCCGACGGCGGCGAGATCGGCGCCTGCGGCAACGGCTCGCGCTGCGTCGGCTGGCTCTTGATGGAGGCCTCCGGTCGCGACGAGGCGGTGTTCGAAACCGCCGCCGGCCTCTTGCACGTGCGCCGGGCCGAGGGGCGTATCGTCACCATCGACATGGGCGAGCCCGGGCTGGACTGGAGCGATATTCCGCTCAGCGAGCCGATGGACACCCGCAATATCGAGCTGCAGGTCGGGCCGATCGACGATCCGGTCCTGCACACGCCGGCTTGCGTCAGCATGGGGAATCCGCACGTGGTCTTCTTCGTGCCCGACGTCGCCGCCGCGCCGGTGGCCGAGGTCGGCCCGCTGATCGAGAACCACCCGCTGTTCCCGGAACGGACCAATGTCGGTTTCGCCGAGATCGCCGCGCGCGACCGCATTCGCCTGCGCGTCTGGGAACGCGGCGTCGGCGAGACGAAGGCCTGCGGCACCGGCGCCTGCGCGGCGCTGGTGGCGGCTTCGCGACGCGGTCTGACCGACCGCAAGGCCGTCCTTGAACTGACCAACGGCGAGCTGACCGTCGAATGGCGCGAGGCCGACGGCCACGTGCTGATGACCGGTCCGACCGCGGTCGAATTCACCGGAACCCTGCCGTGAGCGGGCTCGACGTCGTCACGTTCGGCTGCCGGCTGAACGCCTATGAGTCCGACGTCGTCCGCGCCCGGGCCAACGCCGCCGGCCTGTCCGACGCGGTCGTCTTCAACACCTGCGCCGTTACGGCTGAGGCCGTGCGCCAGGCGCGCCAGGCCATCCGCAAGGCGCGGCGCGAGCGGCCGGGCGCGCGGCTGATCGTCACCGGCTGCGCCGCCCAGATCGATCCGCTCAGCTTCGCCGACATGGCCGAGGTCGACCTGGTGCTGGGCAATGCGGAGAAGACGCAAACCAGCGCCTATGCCGCCGCGCCGCCGACGGCCCGGATCAATGTCGCCGACATCTTCTCCGTGCACGAATCCGAAGCGCCGGCGGTCACCGATCGCAACGGCCGCGCTCGCGCCCACGTCGAGATCCAGAACGGCTGCGATCACCGCTGCACCTTCTGCATCATCCCGTACGGGCGGGGGAATTCGCGCTCGGTGGGCGCCGGCGCGGTGGTCGAGGCGGTGCGCCGTCTGGCCGCGGAGGGTTGCGCCGAGGTGGTGCTGACCGGGGTCGACCTGACCTCCTGGGGCGCCGACCTGCCGGGCGCCCCCAGTCTCGGCCATCTGGTCCGCCGCATCCTGCGCCTGGCCCCGGACCTGCCGCGTCTTCGCCTCTCCTCCATCGACGCCGCCGAGATCGACGCCGAGCTGCTGGCCTGCCTGGCCGACGAGCCCCGCTTGTGCCCGCACCTGCACCTGTCGCTGCAGGCCGGCGACGACATGATCCTGAAGCGGATGAAGCGCCGCCACAGCCGCGCCCAGGCGCTGGACCTGATCGCCCAGGTCCGCGCCGTGCGCCCGGAGACCGCCTTCGGCGCCGACCTCATCGCCGGCTTCCCGACCGAGACCGATGCGATGTTCGAAAACACGCTCGCGCTGGTCGCGGAGGCGGGGCTCGCCTATCTGCACGTCTTCCCCTTCAGCCCCCGCCCCGGCACGCCCGCCGCGCGCATGCCGGCCGTGGACCGCGCCACCGTCAAGGCGCGCGCCGAGCGCCTGCGCGGCGCCGGCGCGGCCGGCCTGGACCGTCACCTGGCCGCGAAAGTCGGCCGCACCGTCGAGGGCCTGGTCGAACGCGCCGGCCTGGCCCGCGCCGGCGACTTCACCGAGATCGCGTTCGACGGCGAGGCGGCGACCGGCGCCATCGTTCCGATCACGGTCACGGCCCATGACGGCGCGCGCGCGATCGGGGCGCTGGCATGAGCGAGACCTTCACCGGCGGCTGCCAGTGCGGCGCGGTGCGCTTCGCCGTCGACGCGCCGCTCGGCCGCGCCTCGATCTGCCACTGCCGCATGTGCCAGAAGGCCGGCGGCGGCGTCTTCGGCGCCTTCGTCAGCGGCGGGAACCTGCGCTGGACGCGCGGCGCGCCGGCGCATTTCCAGAGTTCGAACAAGGTCGCCCGCGGCTTCTGCGCCGCCTGCGGCACGCCGCTGACCTTCGAGTGGAACGCGCGGACCATCCAGCTGGCCATCGGCGCCTTCGACGAGCCGGCCCGCATCCCGCCGGCGATCCAGCTGGACTCCCCGAGCCGCATGCCCTGGTTCGCCGATCTCCATGGCCTGCCCAGCCGCGCTGAGGACGAGGCGCCCTGGCAGGCCGAGCTGGTCTCCTACCAGCACCCCGACCACGACACCGATGCCTGGCCGCCCGCGGACGGCGGCGCATGAGCGACGCCGGCGACCGCAAGCCCGGCTGGTTCCGCCGCCTGGCCGACGGCCTGTCGCGCTCGTCGCGGCAGATGTCGGAACAGGTGGTCTCGACCTTCGTCAGGAAGCCGCTCGACCAGGAGCAGCTGGACGCGCTCGAGGACATGCTGATCGAGGCCGACCTCGGCCCCCACGCCGCCGGCCGCATCGCCCAGCGCTTCGCCGAACAGCGGTTCGGCCGCGAGTCGGACGAGGCCGAGGTCAAGCAGGCCCTGTCCGAGGCCATCGCCGCCGAGCTCCTGCCGCGCCAGGGCCGGTTCGACGCCCTCGGCGGACCCAGGCCCTACATCGTGCTGTTCGTCGGGGTGAACGGCTCGGGCAAGACCACCACCCTCGGCAAGATCGCCGCCGACCTCACCGGCCGCGGCGCCAAGGTGCTGGTGGTGGCCGGCGACACCTTCCGCGCCGCGGCGGTGGAACAGTTGAAGGTCTGGGCCGACCGCGCCCACGCCGGCTTCATCTCGCGGCCCACCGGCTCCGACGCGGCGGCCCTGGCCTTCGACGCCTGCGAGAGGGCCAGGGCGGAGGGCTACGACGTGGTGCTGATCGACACCGCCGGCCGGCTGCAGAACAAGACCGGGCTGATGGACGAGCTCCTGAAGATCGTGCGGGTGCTGAAGAAGGTCGATCCGGACGCCCCGCATGAGACCCTCTTGGTGCTGGACGCCACGGTGGGCCGCAATGCCCTGGCCCAGGAGAACATCTTCGGCAACACCGCCGGCGTCACCGGCATCGTCATGACCAAGCTGGACGGCACCGCGCGCGGCGGGGTCCTGGTGCCGGTCGCCCAGGCCTCCGACGCGCCGATCAAGCTGATCGGGGTCGGCGAGGGGATCGAGGACCTGCAGGATTTCGACGCGCGCGCCTTTTCCCGCACCCTGGTCGGGCTGGACGCCGCGTGAACGACCTGGCCACGCCGCCGCCCGCCTCCCAGGCGCACAAGGCGATCCGCCTGGTGGTCGACTATGGCGGCCTGGCCGCCTTCGGCCTCGCCTATTTCCTCCGCCTTCGTTTTGTCCACGCGGCGGGCCCGCTCGGCTGGACGCTGGCCATGGGCGGCCACGGCCCGCGCGACCTCACCGCCGCGACCTGGTGGCTGATGGGCGGCTCGGCGGTGTCGCTGCTGGTCGGCCTGGCGGCCGAGCGGCGGCTCGCGCCCATGCCGCTGATCGCCGGCGCCTTCGCCCTGGTCTTCGGTGGACTGACGCTCTTCTTTCACGATCCGCGTTTCATCAAGATCAAGCCGACCGCGGTGAACCTCATCTTCGGCTCGGGCCTGCTGATCGGGTTCTGGCTCGGCCGCAACCCGTTGAAATGGCTGCTCGGCGAGTCCCTGGCCATGCCGGACGAGGCGTGGCGCAAGCTGATCGTCCGTTATGCCGTCTACTTCATCGCCATGGCCGGCCTCAACGAACTGGTCTGGCGCACCCAGTCGGACGCGGTCTGGGTGAACTTCCACGTCTGGGGCCAATGGATCTGCGTGGTGCTGTTCTCGATCAGCCAGGTTCCGTTCATGATGAAATACATGAAGACCAGTGAGGCGCCGCCGCCGCCCACCGACTAAACCTCGCTGACCCCCTTGTAGCGTACACGGAAGGTATGTCTTTAAATCGACGTACAGTCGCGCTACTATCCTGGCAATATACGGGCGGGTTTGACTTGGGACCGGGTGATGGCGAAGCTCAAGATGAAGCCAGGGGGCAAGAAGGCCGGCCGGAAAATCGAAGCCGGCAAGACGTTGGAGCGTTCGCCCAGCCATCTCCTGCATCGCGCTTTGCAGCTTGCTCTGGACATCTATGCCGAGGAGACCGGTCCGGACGCCGTCACCCAGCGGCAGTACGCGGTGCTGGCCGCCGTCGCCGCCCATGAGGGCCTGACCCAGACCGACCTGGTGCGCTCCACCGGCATCGACCGCTCCACCCTGGCCGACCTGGTGGCGCGGATGATCGGCAAGAGCCTGCTGGCCCGCCAGCGCTCCACCGCCGACGCGCGCGCCAACACCGTCAGCCTGACCGACGCCGGCCGCGCCGCCCTGGAGCTCGCCAAGCCGAAGGTCGCCGCCGCCGACGCGCGCATCCTCAAGCTGCTGCCGACCCGCAAGCGCGACGCCTTCCTCGGCGTGCTGCGCGACATGGGCCGGGTGGCCGAGGCCATGGCCGACGCGGACGACACGCCCGCCGAGACCAAGGCCAAGAAGAAGAAAAAGGCCAAGGCTGAAAAGCCGCTGAAGCTGGCCAAGGCCGCCAGGCCCGCCAGCCCGGCCAAGCCGCCGAAACTGGCCAAGGCCGCGAAGCCGGCGAAAGCCCTCGCCGCGAAGCCGGCGAAAGCCAAGAAGCCGAAAAAGGCCACGGTCTCCGCCTCGGCCTAGACCCTGATATTCAACAGCGATCCCGGGCGGGCCGACCGATCGGGCGCCTGAGCGTCGGTGTGGACGCGCGCCGCGGGTTCCGGCGCCTGCATGCGGGCCGGCAGCGGCGCGGCGGGCGCCTGGGCCTGGCCCAGCGCCGCCTGGAAGAAGGCCCGTTGCGCCGCCGCGCGCGGGTCGGCGATCGGTCGCGTCGGCGGGATGGGCTGGCCGGAGATGGGCGGCAGGGCCAAGGCGAAACCTCTGGTGCGTGCGGGCCCAGCCTTCGACGGATTATGGTTAACGCCGTCTTAACGCGGCCCGCCGTCGTGGGCGAGCAGGGCCGCGGCGCTGTCCGGCGTCAGCGGCAGGGCGACCTTGGCGACGATCCGCCCGCCCGGCCCGACCAGGAAGGTCTCCGGCACGCCGGAGACGCCGAAGTCCAGGCCGGCGCGGCCGTCCGGGTCGGCGAGCACGGCGGCGTAGGGGTCGCCGTTCTCGGCCAGCAGCGTCTTGATGTGCGCGGGGTTGTCCTTGTAGGCGACGCCGACGATGCGGACCCCTTGCGCCTTCAGGGCCAGCAGCACCGGATGCTCCTCGCGGCAGGGGGCGCACCAGGACGCGAAGAAGTTGACCAGGCTGCCCGGCGGCGCGTCGACCCTGATCGGCCGGGCGGGGCCGCCGGCCAGCGGCGACAGGGCGTCGGCCGGCAGCGGCTGGCCGACCAGCGCCGCCGGGGCGTAATGCGGGTCGCGGCGCAGCGACGAGCCGACGAACAGCAGCGCCAGCGTCGTCAGCGCGGCCAGGGGCGCGAACGCGATCCAGCGCCTCATGCCGGATCCTCCGGCTTCGGCGCCTCGGCCGCGCGCCGCCAGCGCCGGGCGCGCAGCAGGCTGTCGAGGATCAGCACCGCGAAGACCAGTCCGGTCACCGCATAGGCGGGCCAGACGAAAACGGCGTAGCGGCCGGCGTCGAAGTCGAACATCGATCTCAACCCGCCGCCCGCATGGCCGCGACCGCCGCGCGGCGGCGCCAGACCTCGCCGCGGATGCGCACCAGCCAGAGCGCTCCGAACCCGGCCATATAGGCGAACACCATCAGCAGCAGCGGCGCCAGATAGACCGCCGGCATGTCCGGGCCGCCGGCGCGCAACAGGCTCGATCCCTGGTGCAGGCTGTTCCACCAGACCACGGAGTAATGCACGATCGGCAGGTTGATCAGCCCGACCAGGGCGAGGATGGCCGCGGCGCGCGCCGCCTTGGCCTCGTCCTCGATCGCGCCCTCCAGCGCCATGTAGCCGACATAGAAGAGGAACAGCACCAGGACCGAGGTCAGGCGCGGATCCCACACCCACCAGGTCCCCCAGGTCGGGCGGCCCCAGAGCGAGCCGGTGATCAGGGCCAGCGCCGTGAAGCCCGTCCCCAGCGGCGCGGCGGCGCGGGCGGCGGCGGCGGCCAGGGCGTGGCGGAAGATGAGGCTGAGGAAGCTGGCCACGCCCAGGCAGGCATAGACGAACTCGCTCATGAACGCCGCCGGCACGTGGATGAACATGATGTGGACGGTGTAGCCCTGCTGGTAGTCCGGCGGGGCCTGGAAATCGAGCGCCAGGCCGGCGGCCGCCAGGCCCAGGGCGATGAGGCCGAGCAGCGGCGCGGCCCAGCGCGAGAAGGCCATGAACCGTTCGGGATTGACGAGGAACTGCAACATCGGGGCTCTCTTAAGATAGCGCGTTGCGCGCCGCCGCGGCCATGGCGAACGGGCAAAGGGCGCCGGCCGCCAGGCTGTAGGCGCAGAGCAGCAGGAGCGGCGTCCGCCAATCCAGGCCGGCGGCGAAGGCCTCGATGGCGCCGGCGCCGAAGATCACCGGCGGGGTGAACAGCGGCAGCACGATCAGGGCGATCAGCACCCCGCCGCGCCGGCTGCCCAGGCTGAGCGCCGCGCCCACGCCGCCGAGGAAGCAGAAGCCCAGGCCCCCGATCAGGCCGCAGGCGACGACGATGGGCGCCAGCCCGACCGGCGCGCCCAGGGCGGTGACCACGACCGGCGCCAGCAGCGCCAGCGGCGCGGCGATGGCGATCCATTGCGCCAGCCCCTTGGCCAGGGCGGTCATCTCCAGCGGCGCGGGACCGAGGGCGATCAGGTCAAGGGCGCCGTCCTCGAAGTCGCGCTCGAACATCCGCTCCAGCGACAGCAGCGAGGCCAGGGCCAGCACCAGCCAGGCGAAGCCGGGCGCGACGGCGGTCATCCGCGCCGGATCGGCGCCCAGGGCCAGCGGCAGCAGGCTGGCCATGGCGAGGTAGAAACCCAGGGCCAGGACCGGCCCGCCGCCGCCGGTCCAGCTCAGCGCCAGCTCGCGGCGGAAGATCAGCGAAAACGCCCTCACCCGCCGATCTCCCCCCCGCCGATCTGGCCCCCGCCGATTTCCACGGCCCGCGCCGCGATCGGCAGCGGATCGTGCGCCGCGGCCAGGATCAGCCCGCCGCCGGCCAGGTGCTCGGCCATCAGGTCGCCGAACACGCCGCGCTGGTCCCGGTCCAGCGGTGCCAGCGGCTCGTCCAGCAGCCAGAGGCTGCGCGGACTGGCCGCCAGCCGCGCCAGGGCCAGCCGGCGCCGCTGGCCGGCCGAAAGCTTGCGCACCTGCAGGTTCAAAAGGCTGCTCAGGCCGAGCCGGGCGCAGGCCGCCCTGGCCGCCGCGGCCGTGCCGCCGCTCCACTCGGCCTGGAACCGCACCTCGTCCCAGGCGGTCCGCGAAAGTTTCAGGCCGTCCTGGTGGCCGATCAGGTGGGCGTCGCGGGCGACGGCGTCCTCCGGCGCGATCTCGCCGCCGTCGCCCCTGAAGGTCACCTTGCCGGCGCTCGGGCGGATCAGGCCGGCGATGGCGCGCAGCAGGCTGGTCTTGCCGGCGCCGTTGCGGCCGGCCAGGGCCACCGCTTCGCCGGCCTCCAGCGCCAGGCTGAAGCCGCTGATCAACGGCCGGTCGCCGCGCGCCACGGCCAGCGACTCGATCGAGATCGCGGTGATCAATGCCCGCGGCCTTCATGGACGGCGAACGATCTCGGCGTTATGGAGGGCGCGGCCGTGCGGGCCCAACGCCGCGCGAGGCCGGACGCTGTGTGTCCGTCCTTCAATGCGCGCGATCCCGCGACCGGTTTTCGGGCGGCCCAGAACAGAGAAAGGCGTCCTTCCATGCCATCGAACGATAGCTTGCACACCCGCCGCGACCTCGTGGCGGGCGAGAAAACCTACGCTTATTACAGCCTCGCCGCCGCCGAGGAAGCCGGACTGTCCGGCATCTCCCGCCTGCCGGTGTCGATGAAGGTCCTCCTGGAGAACCTTTTGCGCAACGAGGACGGCCGCTCCACCGGGCCGGACGACCTGCAGGCGATCGCCGCCTGGGTGGAAAACCGCGGCGCCGTCCAGCACGAGATCAGCTTCCGCCCCGCGCGGGTGCTGATGCAGGACTTCACCGGCGTGCCGGCGGTGGTCGACCTGGCCGCCATGCGCGACGCCATGACCCGGCTGGGCGGCGATGCGGAGAAGATCAATCCGCTCAGCCCGGTCGACCTGGTCATCGACCACTCGGTGATGGTCGACTATTTCGGCACCGCCAAGGCGTTCGGCGAGAACGTCGAGCGCGAGTATCAGCGCAATCTCGAACGCTACCGCTTCCTGCGCTGGGGCTCGTCGGCCTTCAACAACTTCCGCGTGGTGCCCCCCGGCACCGGCATCTGCCACCAGGTGAACCTGGAATATCTGGCCCAGACGGTGTGGACCGCGCCAGACGGCGAAGGTGAGGTCGCCTATCCCGACACGGTGGTCGGCACCGACAGCCACACCACCATGGTCAACGGCCTTTCGGTGCTCGGCTGGGGCGTCGGCGGCATCGAGGCGGAGGCGGCCATGCTCGGCCAGCCGATCCCGATGCTGATCCCGGAAGTGATCGGCTTTCGCTTCGACGGCGCCCTGCCGGAAGGCGCGACGGCCACCGACCTGGTGCTGACCGTCACCCAGATGCTGCGCAAGAAGGGCGTGGTCGGCAAGTTCGTCGAATTCTTCGGCCCGGGCCTCGCCGGCCTGACCATCGAGGACCGCGCCACCATCGCCAACATGGCGCCCGAATATGGCGCCACCTGCGGCTTCTTCCCGATCGGCCAGGCGACCATCGACTATCTGCTCGCCACCGGCCGGTCTCCCGACCGGGTCGCCCTGGTCGAGGCCTACGCGAAGGCGCAGGGCATGTGGCACGAGCCGGACGCCGCCGAGCCGGTGTTCACCGACACCCTGGAACTGGACCTGGCCAATGTGACCCCGTCCATGGCCGGCCCGAAGCGGCCGCAGGACCGGGTGGCCCTGACCGACTCGGCGCAGTCCTTCGCCGCCGCGCTCGGTTCGGAGTTCGCCAAGACCGGCCAGCACGCCCGCACCCCGGTGGACGGCGAGGCCTTCGACCTCGGCGACGGCGACGTGGTGATCGCGGCGATCACCTCGTGCACCAACACCTCCAATCCCAGCGTGCTGATCGCCGCCGGCCTCTTGGCCAAGAAGGCGCTGGAAAAGGGGCTGAGCGTGAAGCCCTGGGTGAAGACCTCACTCGCGCCGGGCTCTCAAGTTGTCACCGACTACCTGGCCAAGGCCGGCCTGCAGAAGTCGCTGGACGCCCTCGGCTTCAACCTGGTCGGCTATGGCTGCACCACCTGCATCGGCAATTCGGGGCCGCTGGCGCCGGCCATCTCCGAGGCCATCCAGGCTGGCGACCTGGTCGCGGTCAGCGTGCTGTCCGGCAACCGCAACTTCGAAGGCCGGGTCAATCCGGACACCCGGGCCAACTACCTGGCCTCGCCGCCGCTGGTGGTCGCCTACGCCCTGGCCGGCTCGATGAACCTCGACCTGACCACCCAGCCGCTGGGCCAGGGCAAGGACGGCGAGCAGGTCTTCCTGCGCGACATCTGGCCGAGTTCGGCCGAGATCGCCGAGGTGCAGCGCAAGTCGGTGACCAGCGCCATGTTCGCCAAGCGCTACGGCGACGTCTTCAAGGGCGACAAGCAGTGGCAGGGCATCAAGGTCGCCGGCGGCCAGACCTACGCCTGGGACGTCGGCTCGACCTATGTGCAGAACCCGCCCTATTTCGAGGGCATGACCATGACCCCGGCGCCGGTCACCGACATCATCGAGGCGCGCATCCTGGCCATCTTCGGCGATTCCATCACCACCGACCACATCTCGCCGGCCGGCTCCATCCGCGCCACCTCGCCCGCCGGGCGCTATCTGCAGGAGCACCAGGTCGGCCAGAACGACTTCAACTCCTACGGCTCGCGGCGCGGCAACCACGAGGTGATGATGCGCGGCACCTTCGCCAACATCCGCATCCGCAACCGCATCACCGCCGACATCGAGGGCGGGGTGACCAAGCACTTCCCGTCGGGCGAGGTGATGAGCATCTACGACGCGGCCATGCGCTACCAGTCGGAGGCCCACCCGATGGTGATCTTCGCCGGCAAGGAATACGGCACCGGCTCGTCGCGCGACTGGGCGGCCAAGGGCACCAAGCTGCTCGGCGTCCGCGCCGTGGTGGCCGAGACCTTCGAGCGCATCCACCGCTCCAACCTGGTGCAGATGGGCGTCCTGCCGCTGCAGTTCAAAGTCGAGGGCTGGCGCAAGCTGAACCTGACCGGCGAGGAGATCGTCACCATCCGCGGCCTGAACGAGCTCAGCCCGCGGCGGACCCTGACCATCGAGGTCTACCGCGCCTCCGACGGCCGCATCGCCCGCTTCCCGGTGATCTGCCGCATCGATACGCCGACCGAGCTCGACTATTTCAAGGCCGGCGGCGTGCTCAACTACGTGCTGCGCAACCTGGCGCGCGCGGAGGCGGCCGAGTGAGGCTCCGGCGCGCCTCACGGCCTCGTGAGGCGCGTCCAGCCCCGAAAGCCGCTTAACTAAGTCACGATGCGAAAGGCCGCGCTTGCTTTCATCCTGGGCGTCTCGCTGGCGGCGGGCGCCGGCGCGGCCTTCGCGCTGCCGCCCGTGGTGGTGGAGCTGTTCACCAGCCAGGGCTGTTCGTCCTGCGTCAATTCAGGCCAGCTGATCGCCGCCCTCGACCAGCGGTCCCGGGTGCTGACCCTGACCTTCCCGGTCGGCTACTGGGACTATCTCGGCTGGCGCGACACCCTGGCCATGCCGGCCTTCGACGACCGCCAGCACGCCTATATGCGCGCCTTCGCCCTGCGTGACGTCTATACGCCGCAGGTGGTGGTGAACGGCCGGCTGCAGGCCGCGGCGGTCGATCGCGCCGCGGTCGAGAAGCTGGTCAAGACCGCCGTCCACAGCCCCGCCGATCCGCCGCGGCTGGCCCTGAGCAAGGCCAGGCTCTCCGTCGGCGCCGGCGAGGCGCCGGCGGGCGGCGCCGACGTATGGCTGATCCGCTACCTGCCGGGCGACCAGTCGGTGCGGGTGCTGGCCGGCGAGAACCGCGGCAAGACCATCGTCGAGCATAATGTGGTGCGCGAGCTTAGCCGGCTGGGCGGCTGGCGCGGCCGTCCCGTGCGCTTCCACCTGCCGGCGCCGGGCGACAGCGGCCTGAAGACGGTGGTGATCGTTCAGGGGGTGCGGTCCGGGCGGATCCTGGCGGTCAGCCGCTCCTCCTGACCGGCGGGGCTGACCGGCGGGTTCTGGATGGGGAGGCCCGGGGGCAAAAGAATAGCCCGCGCGACCGGGGGGCAAATGGTCGCGCGGGCTTGGTCTTTTCGTTCGTCGATCGAACCGGGTCTCAGACCCCGGAGGGGCTGGGGGGCTGATCAGAGTTCCAGGGCGAGAGGGGCCCCGACCGACCGACCCCTGCAAACTGGCGGCCCAAGCCGGCGAGGCCGCGTCGGAAATAAGGTCTTTTCGTGGCCGACGGCTTTTCGGAGAAGCCGCCTCGCCACTTCTCGCCCCCCTCGTCGTTTGGCCCCGATTGGGATTAGAGTGGCGCCGGATGAGTCTCGACAGCCAGCCATCGACCAGGGCCCCGGCCCTGGTCTTCTTCGAGCGCCGCGAGCTTGACCGGCTGCTCGGGCTCTATGGCATGCGGGTGGCCGCCGGCGAATGGCGCGACTACGCCATCGACGGCCTGGCCGAGGCCGCGGTGTTTTCGGTGTTCCGCCGCGCCGCCGAGGCGCCCGCCTACCGCATCGAGAAGCGCCCGGCCCTGGCGCGGCGCCAGGGTCAGTGGGCGATCATCGGCCATGGCGGCGTGGTCCTGAAGCGCGGCCACGAGCTCGAGCAGGTGCTACGCTTCTTCGACCGCGGCCGCTTCTCCGTCGTCAAATAGGGCGCTCATCGCCCGGCGCGCCCGCGCCGGCGCCTGGGTCAGCGGCGTCGAGTCCGTCACCTGGTCGAGCGAGCCGATGACCGGCAGGGCCGCCAGCGCCGGGTCGGCGATCTCGGCGTGGATCGCCTGGCCGATGGCGTCGGCGTTGATCACCGTGAACGGCCGGTCGTGGAAGGGTCCGACGGCCGGCTCGAAGCGCCCGGGCAGCCCGCGCGCCCGGTGCAGTTTCGCCAGCGCCAGACAGGCCTCGGCCAGCGCCGCTTCCCGCGTCCGCCAGTCGGCGGCGGCCAGGGCGCGACCCAGCATCGGCGCTAGTTCGGCCGCGCACGGCAGCGCCGCGAAGGCCTTGCCGAACCATTTCGGATAGGGGGCGTAGCGGTCCTCGATCAGGAAGGCCATGCGCATGGCGTCGCGGACCAGGCGCGCGGCGATGACCCGCGAGCCCAGCTCGTCGCCGCCCAGGCCGGTGCGGCCGACAAAGGCCTGCTCCTCGGCGATGCGCCGCCACTGGCAGGCCAGCTTGTAGAGCCGGACATCGCGCGGAAAGGCGCTCAGGCGGCGGCGCAGCCGGGTCAGCGCGCCGTCGTCGTCGTGGAACACCGCGCCGGCGGTGACCACCAGCAGCTGCTGCTCGGACAGGCCGAGCCAGGTCAGGGCGTCGCGGGGCTCGTCCGGACCCAGCGCCAGCTCCCGCCGCAGCATGGTCTCGATCGTCCGCACCTCCAGCCCGTGCCGCGGGTCGGCGCGCGCGCCGTCGCCCAGATCGCCATCGCCCTGCGCGCCCTGTCCAGGCCTGCTGCTCATGCCGATGGGAAAGCCGAGGAAGTCCTCGGGCGCGAAGCCGGCGAACCGCTCGACCACGGCCTGGGCATGGGTCTCGAAGTCCGCCGGGGTGACGAACAGGCCGACCCTCGGCCCCCAGTTGTGGTCGCGCGACATCGCGTCGTCGTAGCCGAGCAGCTCCGAGCCGTAGCCGATCAGGGCCGCGGCGTGCCGCAGGTGGGAAGGCGCGCGCCAGCCACGGCGCGACCAGCTCGCCGTAGAAGCGGCGCGACATCTCGATGCCGGAAATCGCGCTCATGTCCCGCTCCCCCGCACGAAGCCTCATACCAAACAAAAGCCCCGGCGGAGGGTCCGCCGGGGCCGATGTCCGGTCGAGGGTCCTTGTTCGTCTAGCGGCGGCCGCCCATCAGGCGCAGCAGGAAGAGGAACAGGTTCAGGAAGTCCAGATAGAGGCTGAGCGCGCCATAGTTGGTCGCCACGCCCATGGCCGCCTGGTCGCCGCCGAGCTGGTAATAGGTCATCTTCAGCCGCTGGGTGTCGAAGGCGATCAGGCCGGCGAAGATCAGCACGCCGATGATGTTGACCGCGAAGGCCAGGGCCGACGAGTGCAGGAAGATGTTGACCACCGAGGCGATGATCAGCCCGATCAGGCCGACGATCAGGAAGCTGCCGAAGGCGGTCAGGTCCCGCTTGGTGGTATAGCCGATCAGGCTCAGGCCCCCGAACGCGGCGGCGGTGATCAGGAAGGTCATGAAGATAGAGCTGACCTGGTAGATCAGCGCGATGTCGCCGAGCGAGGCGCCGAACAGGGCGACCACCAGCCAGTAGACGACGCCGCTTGAGCGCGGACTCTGCTTGAACGCCAGCCGGCCGATCAGCAGCACGGCCAGCGGCGAGAAGGCCACGATCATGCCCAGGATGGTCATGCCGACGAGGCGTCCGTCGGGGCTGACCACGAACAGCAGGTCGCGCACCGGCGCGACGCTGGAGGTGACATAGGCGAGCGCCGCCGAGATCAGCAGGCCAAGGCCCACCTTGTTGTAGACGCCGAGCATGAACGCGCGCAGGCCCGCGTCCACCGCCATGTCGGCGGCGCCCGCCGTGGCGGGGCGCGGATAGTCGCGGTTGAAGTCGCTCATTTGAGTTTTGGTCCTTGAATGACGCCCCTCAAGGGGCGTGGCTAGATATCGGCAAGGATGCGCCTTGCCGCAAGGCCGGGCAAGCCGGATCGGCGCGCGGCCAAGGGCGCGGGCCGAGGGTCCGGCAAAGCGTCGCGCTTGAGCCGGGGGCCTTCCGCCCGGCATAAGACGGCGCATGATCCGCCTGTTCGCGGCGCTGGCGCCGCCGCCCCAGATCGCCGAAGCCCTGGCCTCGCGCCAGTCCGGCCTGGCCGGCGCGGCCTGGCGGCCGGTCGAGGCCCTGCACGTCACCTTGCGTTTCTTCGGCGAGATGCCCGAGACCACCGCCGACGACCTCGACGCCGAGCTCACCCGGGTCGGCGGCGCGCCGCTGACGATCGAGCTGCAGGGCGTCGGCGCGTTCGCCGACGGCGCCGACATCCACGCCGTCTGGGCCGGGGTCGCGGAAAACCCCGCCCTCGGCCGGCTCGCCCGCCGTTGCGAGACGGCGGCCCGGCGCGCCGGGCTGAAACCGGAAACCCGGTCCTGGCGGCCGCACCTGACGCTGGCCTATCTGAACCGGGCCGAGCCCGCGGCGGTCGCCGCCTGGACCCAGGCCAACAACCTGCTGCGCTCGCCGCCCTTCCGCATCGACGCCTTCGGCCTCTATTCCAGCCGGCGCGGCGTCGGGGGGTCCCGCTATCGGCTGGAGCGGTCCTACCGGCTGGCGGGTTGAGCCGCGCCGGCGCGGGTCCGGCCTCGCCCGGGGCCGTTAACCTTCCGCCGTGGTGGAAGGTCGCAGATCGGCGCGATCGGGCGCCTTTTTTCCAGGCGCCGCAGCGCCTGTTGCGACGCTTCCAACCTGATTCGGCGGGCGCGGCCGCCCGCGCCGGCGAGCCGATTTCGCGTTCTATGTACGGAATAGGGCCAAAACCGACAGTAAAATGAGCCGCGAATGGCCGACGCCGGCGAGCTCAGTCGTGGGCAGGCGCCGTTCTGTGTCGCCGGGAAGCTGTTATTCGTAAGACGTGTTGCTGATCTGGCCAATCTGGATAGGGCGCGCGCCGCCCTGCACCTGCGGCCGGCGATGTATGCTGCCGTTATACAGCTTTCCGGCGGCCGCGCTCATCTGGACGCGCGGTTTTTCGCGCTCGGCGGCGGCGTCGCCGGGCCGCCGGTACGAAAGCGTTAATAAGCGTGGCTTAAAGGGCACGAGGGGAAATTATTTTTCTTTTCATCTTTGCCCGAGATGGTTATCGACAGGCCAGTACGGGTGGGGAGACCCAAGAGTATGAGTCGAGGGACAAGAGCCATCTGCGGCTCGCTTGCCATGGCCGTCGCGCTGACTCTTTGCGCCGGCCAGGCGCAGGCGGGAGACTATTGGCAGTGCGTTCCCTTCGCCAGGATGATCTCGGGCATCGAGATCTTCGGCGACGCGTGGACCTGGTGGCAGCAGGCGGCCGGCAAATACGCCCAGGGCTTCACGCCCAAGGCCGGCGCGGTCCTGGTGTTCAAGCCCAACGGGGTGATGGACAAGGGCCATGTCGCCGTGGTCAGCCAGGTGCTCACCGACCGGGTCATCCAGGTGACCCAGGCCAACTGGTCGATCATCCAGGGCCATCGCGGCCAGGTCGAACGCGACGTGACCGTCATCGACGTCTCGCCCCAGGGCGACTGGAGCCAGGTCAAGGTCTGGTACGATCCGGTCCGCGACCTCGGCAAGACCGTCTACCCGACCTACGGCTTCATCTATCAGACGACGCAGACCGCCGCGGCCAGCGCCGCCGCCTCCGCCGTCCGCACGGTGGCCCAGACCGCGATCAGCCAACTGGCCGCAGCGGTCCCCACCCCCGGGGCCAATCCGGCCCGGGCCTTCACCCAGGCCGCCGGATCGTCGACCGACCGCATCGCCGCCCTGCTGCAGGCCGCCGCCGGCTCCGACGGACACTAGCCTCGGTCTGCGAGAGCCGCGTCTGCTGGAGCCCGTCTATTGGGCGGTATTGGCCGGCGCGCCGCTGTCCGGCGCGTTGCCGGCGATGGCCGCGCCCTGGTCCTTCAGATTCTGTCCCGCCGTCTCCATCGCCGTGCCGGTCTTCGACGCGGCGTTGTCGATCGCCGGCGCGACGCCGCTGGTCGCCTGGTCCAGCTTGTTGTCCACCACCGCCCCCCCGGCCGAGAACGAGCCCTCGCGGACCGCGAAGACGATCAGCACCACGCCGATGACGGCGGCCAGGAGGAGGATGAAGCTCAGGGGTCCAAAGCCGCCGCGGCGGCGGCGCGACCGCTCGTCGAGACGGCCATGCTCGTAGGCGCGCTTGACGTCGGCGTCATAGGCGGCCGGTTCCACCGCGGTGGCGGGCTGGGCGGTGGCGGTGCGGTGGCCGAAACTCCAGAAGGCCATGACTTGATCTCCGAGGACGTCGCCATGAGCGACGATCTGCGCCAATCAAACGGGTTGGCCGAGGCCAAGGTTCCGGTCACCATGGGATCCGGCTCCAGGGCCGCTGAGCAGGCTGTTTAAGGGAGGGCTTTGATGGACGTTCACTCACCGTGCCGGCGCTCATGGGCTGGGCGCATGGCCGGCGCGGCCGCGATCGCGGCGCTCGGCCTTGGTCTTCCCGCCTGCTCGAACATGCAGCCCAAGCCGCTGGTCAAGTCGACCTGCGTCGATTTCAGCTTCCCGGTCTATTTCGAGGAGCGCTCGGACGAACTGAGCACCGGAGCCTTGCAGGTGATCGCCGCCTCGGCCAGCCGGGCCGAAGCCTGTCCGGTCGCCAGTCTGGCCATCAGCGGTCTCGGCGGCGACACCGGCCTGGCCTCCAGGCGCGCGGCGGCGGTGGCCAAGGCCCTGGCGGCCGACGGCTTGGCCTCGCCGGCGCCGGTGGTGCAGCCCGACCAGCCGAGCCATGGCCTGGGCCTGTTGCGCCACAGCTCGCGGGTCAGCGTCCGCTTCGTCGCGCCGTAGCGGCGGATAAAGAAGGGCGGCTCGTGGGAGCCGCCATCCTGGACGCAAAAGAGGGGCGGCTCCAGAGGAGCCGCCCGGGAAGTCTGCATCATCGAGAAAAGGTGCGGAGACGGCTGGCTGGCTCTCACCAGCCTCAAGTCGGGGGGGCGTCGCCGCCTCCGCAACCCAAGAACGGATCGGCCGCCCGATCAGTTCCCCAACCCCGCAAAAATTTTAGAAGGCCGGGCCGACGCCGCCGGCGCGGATTTGCGGCGGATCGTTCTTGGCCGTCCGGACGTTGATTCAGGCAGTATCCGCCGCTCTGGAAGGGAGATCGACCATGGCGCAATCCCGATATCCGACCCAGCACGCCCCCGACGTTTCGGCCACCAGGGCGCGCCAGGGCCGCATGGGCCGCGACGTTTTCTGGGTGCTGGTCATTTCGGTGGTCCTGGCCGCCGCGGCCCTGACGGTCGCCTGGATCTGGCGCGCGCCGCAACTGTCGGCCAGCGAGATCAACAACGGCAAGCGCCCGGCGCTGGCCCAGACCTTCCACGCCCCGCCGTCGCAACCGGTCCAGGGCGCCGCGCCGTCGCCCTGAGCGGGTCGCCCATGCATCATCCGCTCAGGCTGGCGCAGTCGGCGTGACGATCATCGGCGAAGATATAGCGCTGGTCCTTCTCCCCTTGCGGGAGAAGGTGGCGGCGAAGCCGACGGATGAGGGGTCGCACTCCGGCTTCAGGTAGCGTCGAAGCCACATCGGTGAGCGGAGCAAGACCCCTCATCCGACCTCCTTCGGAGGCCACCTTCTCCCGCAAGGGGAGAAGGAATTTCGCCTGGAGCTTCGGCTTGAACGCACGTTGCTCTACACCACGGACTGGCCCCGCACGGCGCGGACGATGAAGCTGACCACCAGCAGCACCAGGAAGACCAGGAAGAGGATCTTGGCGATCGAGGCGGCGATGCCGGCCAGGGCCACGAAACCCAGCAGGCCGGCGACGATGGCGAGAATGAGAAAAGTCAGGGCCCAGCCGAGCATGGGTCGTCTCCTTGGCGTGACGGCCGCCCCCCAGGGCGAGCGGCTTCAGCGCCAGAACGCGGCTTGCGCCATAGACGTTCCGAGGGACGTTCCGATAGGCTTTCCGCCGAGGCGCGGCGCCAGGGCCCTAGGCCGCGGCCTTGCTGCGCACCGGATGGAAGAACAGGGCCTGGCCGATCGCCGCCTTCACCGTTTCCGGCTGGAAGGGCTTGGTGATCAGGAAGGTCGGCTCGGGCCGCTCGCCGGTCAGCAACCGCTCGGGGAAGGCGGTGATGAAGATCACCGGCACGTCGAACCGCCCGAGGATCTCGCGCACCGCGTCGATGCCGGAAGAGCCGTCGGCCAGCTGGATGTCGGCCAGGATCAGGCCGGGCTTGTGCTTGGCTACCGCCTCGACGGCCTCGCCGCGGGTGGCGGCGATGTCGACGACGTTGTGGCCGAGCTCGCGGGCCAGCGCCTCGATGTCGGCGGCGATCACCGGTTCGTCCTCGATGATCAGCACGTCGGTGGCCAGTTCGGCGTCGATCTCCCGCTGCGCCTCGGCGATCAGCTGCTCGACCTCGGCGAAGTCGGTTTCCAGGATCTGCGCGGTCTCGCTGGGGGTGAAGCCCTCGAGCGCGGTGAGCAGGAAGGCCTGGCGCGAGCGCGGCGCGATGCGCATCAGCCGCGACGAGGCGTCGCCGCCGGTGGCCACGACGTCATCCGGGCGGGCCTCGAGCTGCGCCCCGGTGGAACACCAGATGGTGTGGAAGACGTGATAGAGCGCCACCCGGGGGCTCATGTTCGGCTCGAGGGTCCGCTCGCCGGCGGCCAGCGCCTCCAGCGCCACCCGCACATAGGCGTCCCCGGCCGGCTGGTCGCCGGTGAGCGCGCGGGCGTATCGGCGCACATAAGGCAGGTGCGGCGCCAGTCGGGCTAAAAGACTCATTTATTCCCCTTTCGCATCCTGGGCGGGGCGCGAAGACTACGATCACACGATGATGGCGCCAGCAAGGCTGCCGCAGGGAGATCAAACGCCACGCTTGGTCATTGGTTCCCGGCCAGGCTTGTTTTCTTGGAACCATCGACGTTCCAGCGCGTTGGCGGTGGCCGGATGAGTGTTTGTGATGATCTGTCAAAACCAAGGGGGGCCTAGTTTGGAACGGCGGAACGCCAAGGCAGGGGTCGACGACGAGTTGGCCGAGGCCGCCAAGCGCGCGCCGCGCCGCGCGCTCGACGAGGCGCGGCTCAGGCAGCAGGCCATCGGCGTGAAGCTGCGCCAGATGTTCGACCGGGTCGTCAACGAACCGGTTCCGGATGAGTTTCTCAATATCTTGCGTCGCGCCGACGACAAGGCGCAGGGCCGCGATGACAACTGAAGCCGTCGCGACCGGCGGCGCGGATCCGGCCATGGAGGGACGGTTCAAGCGCGAGCTGGTGGCGTTGATCCCGCACCTGCGCGCCTTCGCCCGCACGCTTACCGGCGACCAGGCCAGCGCCGACGATCTCGCCCAGGACGCCTTGATGAAAGCCTGGGACGCGCGCGCCAGCTACCAGATGGGCACCAACATGAAGGCCTGGACCTTCATGATCCTGCGCAACCAGTTCTATTCGGAAAAGCGCCGCTCCTGGCGCCAGACCCAGCTCGACCAGGACGCCGCCGAGCGGACCCTGGTCGCGGTCGACGACCCGCAGGCGCCCGTGGCGCTGGACGAGCTGCGCCTGGGGCTGGGCATGCTGCCGCCGGAGCAGCGCGAGGCCCTGATCCTGGTCGGCGCCGGCGGCTTCGCCTACGAAGAGGCGGCCGAGATCTGCGGCTGCGCCGTCGGCACGGTGAAAAGCCGCGTCAGCCGCGCCAGGCGCGCCTTGCAGGCGATATTGGAGACCGGCGCCTACGACCGCGACGGGCGCTCGGCGGGCGATGCGATGAAGTCGATCATGGCCGCGGCCGAGCATCTGGGCCAAAGCCGTTAGGGACAGAGCCGTTAAGGACGATGGAGCCATGCACAGGTTGGCGGCCGCGCTGACCACCATCCGCTTCCGGCTGGGCGCGGCGCTGGCGCTTGCCCTCCTGCCCGTCCTGTTCCTCGGCGTGATCCAGGTCACCGTCGCCTTCCACAAGGATTCCGACGCCCAGCGCACCAACCTGGCGCTGGCCGCCGCCCGCAGCGCCGCGACGGCGCGGGCGCGGATGGAAAGCGCCAGCGTGCTGCTGGAGACCTTGGCGCCCCAGTCCATCGGTCCGGCCTGCGCCGAGCGGCTTGCCGAGATCAGCCACCGGCTCGGCGGCTACGAAAACCTCATCCGCTTCGGCCCCGACGCCGTCGTGACCTGTTCGGCGGCCCCGGTCCCGCCCGACCCGACCCGCCGCGCCAGCGACTGGTTCTCGCGCCTGGCCGCCGGCGAGCCGTCGCTGGCGGTGCGCGCGCCGGACAACTTGAGCCCCGGCGCGCCGGGGCTGCTGGCGGGGGAACGCCTCGCCTCGCCCGAAGGCGATTTCGAGGGCGTCGTCGCCGCCGTCATCAGCCTGCAGAGCCTGCGCCCCACCCAGTCCGACCCGGCCCTGCCGCCCGGCGCCGAGGTGGCGCTGGCCGACGCCCAGGGCCACCTGCTGACCCGCACCGACGCGGCGGCCTTCCCGGCCAATCCGGTGCTCGATCTGCAGAAGGTCAAGGCGCAGGGCTCGGTCATCGGCTTTGGCCCCGACCAGCGCGGCGATCCCAGGGTCTATTCGGCCGCGCCGCTGATGGGCGACGTCTTCGTGGTGCTGTCGGCGCCGTCGGAGGGCTGGTTCTCCTGGGCCAAGCTCAACCCGCTCTCGGGCGTGGCCTTCCCGCTGCTGGCCTTCGTCACCGCCCTGGTCGCGGTGATGATGGTCACCGAGCGGGTCGTGGTGCGCTGGCTGCATTACCTGCGGCGGATCGCCCTCATCTATGCCCGCGGCCGCTTCACGGTGCGCCCGGTGCAGGCCGACCGCGCCCCGCCGGAGATCCGCGACCTCGCCCACTCCATGGCCACCATGGCCGAGGCGATCGAGACCCGCGACACCTCGCTGCTGGACACGCTGGCGCAGAAAGACGCGCTGATGCGCGAAATCCACCACCGGGTGCGCAACAATCTGCAGGTGATCTCATCGCTTCTGTCGATGCAGCAGCGCGCCCTGGCCGACCCGGCCGCGCGCGAGGCGATGTTCGACACCCGCCAGCGGATCAATGCGCTCGCCCTGATCTATCGGGCCCTCTACCAGGGCGTCGACCTGAAGCGGGTCGACATCCGCCAGTTCCTCGGCGACCTGGTCGCCCAGCTGATCGTCGAGCAGCAGGAGCATGGCGAGCTGATCGCCACCGAGCTGGAGGCGGACGAGCTGATCATCGATCCGGACAAGCTCGCCCCGCTCGCCCTGTTCGCGGTCGAGGCGATCAGCAACGCGCAAAAGCACGCGCTCGCCCTGCGCGGCGGCCTGCTCAGGGTGAAGTTCACCGTGGCGGGTGAGGAGGCGGAGCTGGCCATCATCGACGAGGGCTCCGGCGCCGCGCCCGAGCTGGCCGGAACCGGCGTCGGCCGCGCCCTGATGATGGCCTTCGCCCGCCAGCTGCGCGGCCGCATGGAACTGGCCCCCAACGACCACGGCGGCGTCACCGCCAAACTGGTCTTCCCCACCCCGCAGGCCCGGGGCGCCGGGCCGGCGAGGACGCCGGCCAAGTCGAAGGGAAACCGGGCGGCGGCTTAGGCGGTGGGCTCACAGGGGAGTGGCGCCGGGTTGCCGACAAGCGGCTTGTCAAAGGTCTCCGCGGCGCGGCCAGCGGGATATTACGCTTTTGCCGCCGCCCAACGGCTGAATTCGCCATGACCGGACCTTGGATTGGCGCCGGTTTCCGGACATTTCGTCGCCCGCCAGCTAGCGGCTGGTCATCAGAACTAGGTCGACAGCCAAGCGAACTTTGCTCGCCCAAGCGATCTGCGCGGCTGGCCTCCACTCTAACAGGGCGACCTTGCTGCGAATCCGTAGGAGCTGGTACGCATGCCGGTTGTGCGAACGTTCGTACTCATGTAATGTGTGCGGATGGAATCTCGTTATCAACGACTTGGTGGTGCCATCGTCCGCGCCCGTATGGGGCTGGGGCTCACCAACCAGCGAGACCTCGCTCTTCGACTGAATATATCCCAGCAGACCGTTAGTCGCTGGGAGGCTGGAACCCACCGCCCGCGCCTCGAACAGGTCGGCGACTTGGCGGCTGCGCTGAAGCTCAAGACTGGGGACGTCAGCCGCATGGCGGGATACGCCGCCGTTCCGACGGTCGGTGCGGTGCAGCCATTTCCGATCGAGCACCTCGACCCTGTCACCTTCGAATACTTCACCGCGGATGTCGTCCAGCGGTCGCATCGCGACGCTGAGGTGCGACGGGCCGGATCATCTGGCCACAAACAAGACGGCCTGGACGTCCTAGCCGTGCTCCCCGGCGGCCGGCGGATTGGGTTCCAGTGCAAGCGCGCGGCAAAGTTCGGCCCCGCCGAGGTGAGGCGCGCCTTCGAGGCCTGCACGGCCGAGGCGGATGAGAAAATTCTCGTGCTGAGCCGCGTTGCGAGCCCTCAGACCGCGGAGGCAGTCAGTCGGGCCCATGGGTGGTCACTTTGGGACAGCGATGATCTCTCGCGGATCATCCGCGCCCTGCCGATGCATGATCAGGAGCAATTGGTCGACCTCTACTGGCCCGGTCAACGGCAGGCACTTTTAGGGCGAGCCGAACCGGGTCCATGGCTTTCCGCAGACGATTTCTTCCGACCCTACGACGGGCGCGAGAAGCCCTTCAGCCATAGCTGGGGCCTTTACGGGCGCGAACTTGAACAGGACCAGCTCCTCAAGGCAATCGCGGCGCCGGGGCCGTTGACTCTCCTCGTGGCGCCGGGCGGCATGGGAAAATCGCGTCTGCTGAAGACGGTCGCGCAAAGCGTCGCGGTCGCAGAGCCGGCGACCCTGCTGCGGTTCCTCTCCCACACCGCAACCCTGACGCCGCAATCCCTGGAGGACCTTGGGCCAGGACCGAAAATCCTGGTTGTAGACGACGCCCACGATCGCGACGGGCTGGGGATCCTCTTTGAATTTGCGAGCGATCCTGCGCGCCTAATGAAGCTGGTCTTGGCGACCCGTCCCTACGCCAAGGACAGGATTTTGGGCGAGGCGGCCGTATACGGCGTCTCGACTTCCACTCCGATTCCCCTTGATCGACTGTCCAAGCTGCGGCTGACCGATTTGGCCCGGGAGGTCCTTGGCCAATTCGGGGCACCGAAGGAATGGGCTGAGCCGATCGTGCACGCATCCGGCGACTCGCCGCTCTTCGTCGCCATGGTGTCGCGCGTCATCGCATTGGAGCAGGTGGCCTTGGAGAGCGCCCGCACCAATGACGATGTGCGCCAGTATATCCAGGGTAAGTTCGCGCGGGTCATGGAGGGCGACCTCGCCGTGCGGGGGGAGGAGCACGTCCACCGCGCGGTGCTGGAGGTTTTGGCGGTGGTGCAACCGTTCAACCTCGACGACGCTCAAGTCCGCGACCTCATCGTTGAGGTTCGCGACCTGGACAAGGATCAGGTTAGCCGGACCCTAAAGGTTCTCGTCGATGGCGGGGTCGCATTCAAACGGGGACCTTCCTGTCGCCTGATGCCCGACGTTCTCGGGGACTTCCTGATCGAGCGCGCTTGTCTCGACAGCCAGGGCGCCCTCTCTCCGTTCGCTATCCGCCTGCTGGAGGCGATGCCGACCAGCGTTTTGAAAAACGCCCTGGTCAATCTCGGCCGGTTGGACTGGCGGCGCAGCGTCGGCGACACGGCGAACAGCCGCCTGCTGGACGCTGTCTGGCGTAGCTTCGACGACATCGTAGAGAACTGGGACCCGCGCCTGGACGCCATCAAGGCGGTCGCCCTTTACCAACCTCATCAGGCCTTGGATTTCATCACTCGCTTGGCGCAACGGGGCCAGCGCCTTGCCGTCTTCGATGAGATCGCTCGAAACATCGCCTACTCTGGCAGCCTCTTCGATGAGATACTGACCCTCCTTTGGGACCTTGCCCATGGGGATCCCGACAAGGACAAGCCTGGCCACGGGAATCCCTTCAAGGTCTTGACCGATCTCGGCGAGATCAATCAACACAATCCCCACGGGTTCGCGGAGACCATCGCCGAATACGGGCTGAAGCTCACCGAGGATGAGGACAATTGGCCTTCAGCGCCGACACCGCTCGACCTCCTCAAGCCGATCATGAGCGTGGAGGGCATCCACACCGAAGCGGTCGGCCACAACATCAGTATGTCGCCCTTTTACGTGAACTACGACTTCGTTCAGCCCTGGCGGCAGAAGGTCATCGCGCGCGCCATCGCCTTGCTTGCTCACGCCAATCCGCGCGTCGCCGCCGACGCGGCGAGTTTCTTCGATAGCGCCCTCCAGACGCCGATCGGTGCCTTCAATAGCGGTCCACCTGACGGCCTTCGCGAGGCGTTGAACGCGGAATTCCCAAAGACCCTCAAGTCGCTCGCCCGCGCCCTTAAGGCGGGTATTCACCCCGTGGCCGCGCTCGGGCTCGCCAAGTCCACCTATTGGCATGCTGAGCACGGGGTTGGGCCCGTGAAAACGGCGGCTCGCGCCGTCATGAAAGCCCTGCCGACCGATCTCCGCTTTCGCACGCTGACGGCGCTTGCCGACGGTTGGGGGCAGATCTACGTTCCGATCGTCGACGCCAACACATGGCAATTCGACCTTGAAGCTTGGCTTCAAGGCATCGCCGACGCGATTGACGTTGAGCTCCCAGAGCCTGAGGCGCGGTGCGCGTATATTGAGACGGCCTTGGAGGATTTGTCCCGCGCAGGGCGGGCCGCGAACTCCGGTCACATGCTCATCGGCGCGCTCGCGCGCTCGGACTTGGGCTTCGCCCGCGCTCTGTTGACGGATGCGATGGCGCACCCAGGCGGGCTTTTGCGCCAATACAGCGCCCTCGCACTCAACACTCTCCTGCAGAATAGCGAGTCTGAGGGCCGCCTCCTGGCCCGGCGGCTTCTCGCCTCGGAAGATGATGAGCTGATCGGCGCAGTGGCGGCTGGCTATGGCGCGCTCGGGCGCCAACCGAACCGTGAGGATGTTGAGATCCTTAAAAGTGTATTGGCATCGACGACGCCGTTCGTGGTGTCGAGGGCGATCACCGCCCTTTTCCAGTGGAGAGGCGTCGACCCCCGCGTCAAACTCGACCTACTGCTCAGCGCCAATTTGGGCAATGCGCGGCTCGCCGATGACTTGGCCATGGTCCTCCGCGCGGGCGAGAAAGACCTCTGGGAGATCTTCGGGCGCGCCGACACGGATCGGGTGCTAGCTGCGCTTGAGCCCATTCCGCAGCTCAGCGGCCACTGGATCAACGAGCTCCTGGCCATGCTGTCGTATAAATTCCCAGATGAGACCGCGAACTTCTTCATGCGGCGGGCGGAGGCCGCCGCCGCAGCCGACAGCTATGAGATCCGCCCCGCCAACTACGGCCCCTACAGTCAAAAGCGGCTCCGGTTCCTCGAAACCAGCGCTGGCGTCGCGAGCCTTGGACGGGTGTGGACTTGGCTGACCCAAAACGGTGATCGGGGTCATGTCTTCGAGTACGCGGCCAGCTCGATTTTCGAGGCCATGTTCGCTTTCGACGATCAGGCGCTGGTGAACTTCTTCGGACCGATCCTGCCTAAGGCCACATCTTCGTCCCTGCGCCAGCTCGCCGGCTTGCTGCGCCGGGCCCGGCCGACGTTCGTCTTCAGCCAAACCGCGTTTGTCCTCAGTTTCCTTCGCCGGTGCCAAACAGTTGACCCTGGCCTTGTCGAGCACGCCATCATCCAACTCTATGCAAGCGCCACGAGCGGGGTTCGTTCGGGTCAAGCCGGAAAGCCGATGCCCAAGGACCTTCAAGACGTCGCCCAGGCCGATCTCGTTCTCGCGAAGCTTTCGCGCCTCGATCCCGCCCATCGGCTTTACACCATTATCAAGGCGTCGGCGCAGCGGAGCATCGACGAAACCTTGGAAGCCTCCAAACTGCTGGAGGAGGAATGACCGAGGTCCAGGCGGAGCAGTTGCGGCAGGAGCGTGAGGCGTTCGACTTGCGAAAACGACATGCCTCGTCGTGGTTCTTGCTGCGCCTCACCATGGGTTATTCTGGACTAGCACTCTTGGTCTTGGTCGCCGCTACCTGCGGCTTCGTCCTATTAAATCACGCCGCGTTTTCAGCCTCATTGTCCATGAACGCGCTGGTCGTGCTCGGAGGCGACCTCCTCGCGGTTCTTGCGACGACTTGGAAATTGGTTCTGAGTCCCTCAACGAGAGTGGTCTTGCTTCCTATTACAAAATTGAAGGACGGTTGATCGTAGCCCACCTCGAAGGGAGTCGTCGGAACAACCGTCGCCAAATTAACGACGTAAGCGGCGTTGGCAGGCAGCGCCCCAGTCCCCTGGCAACGAGCCCAAAGCAGGCAATGTTATCGTCTCCTAAGAGACCATTTTCCCCGTTCAACTGTCAGGGTCAGCCGAGCTAACCGGCCTGCCAACTAGCGGACGTTGCCAACGTCGCAGATGAGTCAGCGTTGGTCGTTCGTCCGCGCCGTCGGAAAAGGTCCGCGCCGGGCCCCCTCCCGCGTCCGTTCAGGAAATTCCTGACCGCCCTTCGCCGCGTGCTTAACTCTGCGCATGTTCAGCCGTCACAGCCCCGGTCGATCGATCCGTTCGGACAGCGCGTCTGCAGCGCGCGTTTCGGCGGCGCCGGCTCGGGATGCTCTAAGGGCTGGCCAGGCGCGGAAAGCGCGGGCAGGGGATGCGGTGCGGTTCAACTCGGGCGGCGTGGTCATGACCGCCAACCGGGTCAACTGCGGTTCCCCTCGCCCGAACTGCCTGGCTGGATGCGTGACGAACGGGGCGTTCATCGCGTTCGAGCCCTCGATCTCGTGAGTTTAGAGGCGTTCACGGACACCGATTGTCCAGAGGCAAGGATGGCCGGCGGCAACCACCACCACCACCACAACGACAAACGCCGCTAGCCATCCTTTCCCCTGGACAACGGCCGAGTCCGCCTGGCCCTGGACCTTCAACGCCCGCGCTCCGATGCGCGCTGGCGGCGCGCGGGCTCGTCCTAGGCGGCGATGCGGGGCGGGGTCGGGGCGTAGACGCCGCGGCGCCGGGTCGGCTCGTCGAAGGTCTCCGCAGGGTAACCAGAGAACATTTCGCTTCGGCGCGGGCCATAGCTGAACAGATCGGCCAAAACCTGCCGTATCGGCAAGATCGCAACGCCGAGGCATGACGAGGTGCTGGTGAGCCTGGAGGCCGCAGACTCCGGGCTCGTCGGTCGAATCCCTCGTCACGAGGCTCGCATGACTGAAAACCCGCCCTCTGCCTCGCGGCGCGCCATCCTCGCTGGCGTCGCCGGCTTGGGCCTTGGCGCCGGGACAACCGCCGCTGCGGACCCCACTCACCCTTCACGCCAGGAGCGACCCATGGCCGACAAGCCGAGCATCGTTTTCGCCCACGGCCTTTGGGCCGATGGTTCCTGCTTCGAGAAGCTGATCCCGACGCTGCAGGCCGAGGGACATGAGGTGATTTGCTCCCAGCACGGCCTCGATTCCCTGAAGGGCGACGTTGACTGCGTGGTCCGTTGTTTCGGCCGGGTCAGCGGCCCGGTCGTCCTCGTCGGCCACTCCTACGGCGGCACGCTGATAACCCATGCCGGCGTCGACCCGCGCGTCGCCGCCCTGGTCTTTCTCTGCGCCCTGGCTCCGGATGAGTCGGAGACCTCGCAGAGCCTGCAGGAGCAGTTCCCGGTCACCTCGGTGTTTTCACATATCGACGTCGCCGATGGCCGGATCTGGCTGCAACCGGACGGAACGCCCGACTTCTGCGGCGACCTGTCCTCGGCGGACCAGAAGCTGGTCTGGGCCACCCAGGCCGTGCCGGTTCCGGACCTCTTCATGCAGAAGCACGACGGCGTCGCATGGCGCTCCAAGCCCAGCTGGTACGTGGTTGGAAAGCAGGATCACACGGTCAATCCGGAGCTGGAGCGTTTCGTCGCCAAGCGGATGAGCGCCACCACGGTCGAACTGGACTCAAGCCACGTCCCGATGCTGTCCCAGCCCGCGGCGGTGCTCGACCTTATTCGAAGCGCCGCGCGTTCGGTGATGGAGCGCCAAGCCTAGGGGCCCGGCCCATGCTTCCCGCACCGCAATCGGCCACGCATCTCACCACCAAGCGGTTCTGAACGCAGAACGTAGAGGTCAAGCCGCCAGAGCGCTCAATCACCATGTCTCGGCCCACGGCCGCAGCACGACTTCGAAGGCCCAGGTCGACCGGTGCTGACGATGCAGCTGCAGATAGGTCTCCGCGATCCGATCCGGGTCGGCCATGTTGTCATCGACCGTCGTGCCCGCCAGTCGGTGCGCGCGGCTGCCGTCGTCCTGGGTCCAGCCGATCGCCGCGTCGATCGGCACATTGGCGATGTGGATGCCTTGAGGCATCAATTCCCGCGCCATGCTCTGCGCGAGTCCGGCCTTGGCCTGGCACGCCATGGCGAAGGCGCCGCTCATTGGAAAGCCTTTGAGCGCCGCGCTGGCGTTCGTGAAAATGATCGTCCCCTTCGCGCCGTTCGCGTCGAGGGGGTTATCGCGCATCAGGCGCGCGGCCTGCTGACCGACCAGAAAAGCGCTGAACGCGGCGTTCTTGAGGGTCTCCGACGCCAGGACCGGGTCGGCCTCGGTGATGCCCTTGCGGAAGATCCCGGCGACGCGGCCATCGATGTTGTGCACCACAAGCCTCGGCGGGCCGAGGTCTCGAACAACAGTCTCGAACAACGCCGCCACGGCCGCCGGGTCGGTGGCGTCACATCCGTATCGGCGCACGCCGTACGACGTCTCCAGCGTCTGCAGCACCGGCTTGTCCGGATTCCTGGCGGCGATCGCGACGCGCATGTGATTCTGCGCGAACAGCCTGGCGCAGCTGGCGCTGATGCCGGGACCGCCCCCGACGATGAGGGCGACGTCCGGTCCAGGCGGCTGCGCGTCGCGGATGTCAGCTTCAGGCATCGTTTCGCGCTCCATCGTTGAGAGGCGTGAGCCAGGACGGTGTTGTCAGGTCAAACCGAGGGGACAGGCTCGGCCCCGCCGCCCTGGAACTTAGCGCCGCCTGTTCGCCGGTGTCGAATGGCCGGTCCGGAGAAGTCTGCGAGCACCGCGACGCCGCCCGATCCTGGACCGTCTTGCGTCCGAGAGCCGAATGCGCGCTGGCGGCGCGCGGGCTCGCCCTAGGCGGCGATGCGGGCGGCGGTGGGGGCGTAGACGCCGCGGCGGCCGGGGACCGGCGCCAGGGTCTCGGTGAGGCCGGAGACGGTCTCGTCGAAGCCGAGCACCAGCCGGCCGTCGCTGGGCAGGGCGCGGGCCAGCTGGTCGAGCACGCGGCGCCGGGTCGGCTCGTCGAAGCCGGAGATCACGTTGCGGCAGAAGATCACGTCGAACTGGCCAAGCCCGCGCAGGTCGGCCAGCAGGTTGATCCGCCGCCAGCGCACCATCTGCCGGATGCGGGCCTTCAGGCCCCACATCTCGTCGACCTTCTCGAAATGCCGCACCAGAAGGCGGATCGGCAGGCCGCGCTGCACCTCGAACTGGGTGTAGAGGCCGCTCTGCGCCTTTTCCAGCGCGCGCTCGGAGATGTCCGAGCCGAACAGCTCGACGCGGGCGCCCGGCAGCTTGGACCGCTCGTCGTCGATGATCATGGCCAGGGAATAGGGCTCCTGGCCGGCGGCGCAGGCGGCGCTCCAGACGCGGATCGGCCGCTCGCCGCGCTTGGCGGCCAGTTCGGGCAGGATCTCCTCGCGGAACTGGGCGAAGGGGGCGCGGTCGCGGAAGAAGCAGGTCTCGCCGCTGGTCAGCGCCTCGGTCGCCGCCCACATCAGCTTTTCGTCGCGCTGCAGGCGGATCGCCTGCACCAGGTCCGGCAGGCTGGCGAATCCGGCCCGGCGCGCCACCGGCGCCAGCCGCGTCTCGATCTGATAGGTCTTGCCCGGATCGATCACCACGCCCGAGCGGGCATGGACCAGGACGCGGACGGTCTCGACGTCCTCCGGCCTCATGTGACCAGCCCCGCTTCGGTGAGCTTGGCCTCCAGGATGTCGCCGTCGAACGGCTTCATGATGTATTCGTCGGCCCCGTCCTCCAGGGCCTCGGCGATGCGGGCGGGCTCGTTCTCGCTGGTGCAGAACACCACCACCGGCGCTTCCCCGCCCGGCTCCTGGCGCAGGCGGCGCACGAACTCCAGCCCGTCCATGACCGGCATGGCCCAGTCCAGCAGCACCGCGTCCGGCATGGCCGCGCGGCAGAAGGCCAGGGCCTCCATCCCGTCGCCGGCCTCGGCGATCTCGAAGTCCAGGCTTTCCAGGATGCGTCGGGCGACCTTGCGGACGACCCGGCTGTCATCCACGACCAGGCAGGTGCGGGGCATCGGCTCAGCCCTCCCCGGACAGCGCGAGCAGCTTGGCGACGTCAAGCACCACCAGCAGCCGTCCCTCCAGGCGATAGATCCCGGTGCTGAACGCGGCCCAGCGCTTTTCCAGCGTCGGCGGATTGCGCTCGAACGTGCTGGCCCGCAGGCTCATGACTTCCGAGACCTGGTCGACCAGCAGGGCATAGAGCTCGCCCGCCTGATCGGCCACGACCGACATCCGCTTCTGACCGACGGCCGCCGGCGGCAGACCCAGGCGGCGGCGCAGGTCGAT
>DATAYM010000015.1:0-40756 GCA_036272595.1 Caulobacteraceae bacterium | reverse complement strand
GACGCCGACCTGCGCAGCCGCATCACCCATCACCTGATGGACAGCAAGGCGCACGCCCTCACCGGCGAGCGGATCGCCCTGGAAGCCAAGTCCAACCGCGGCCCCAGCGCCACCTCGTCGATCATGAAAAACGCCGGCACCATGCTGCGCAAGGAGAAGGCCGAACTGGCGGTCGAGATCATGGGCAGCCAGGGCATAGGCTGGGGCGGCGATGCGTTCAGCGAGCACGAAGTTAGCGCCATGCGGGTGATGCTGCGCAGCAAGTCCGGCACCATCGCCGGTGGCTCGCAGGAGGTGCAGAACAACATCATCGCAAAACGCATCCTGGGACTTCCCGACACCACCCATTCCACCTAAACGTCGATCATCTACCGGCGCCTCCAAGGGTGGCGCGGCTACCTGGAGATTGAACTAAATGGCTGATTTCGGAGGCGATCTGGACGCCTTCCGCGCCGAGGCGAGGACCTGGCTGGAAGCCAACTTCCCGCCGTCGCTGAAGGGCAAGAGCGGCTTCGGCTACATCGAGGACGCCGGTCCCGACGATGCGGACGTGAAGGCCTGGACCAAGGCCATGGGCGACAAGGGCTGGGGCGTGCCGACCTGGCCCGCCCAGTACGGCGGCGGCGGCCTCAATCGCGAGCAGGCTCGGGTGCTGCAGCAGGAGATGCAGCGCGCCGGGGCCTGGAACCCGATTGGCGGCATGGGCACGATGATGTTCGGCCCGACCCTGCTCGAGTACGGCAACGAGGCGCAGAAGCAGCAGCACATCCGCGCCATCGCCAGGCAGGAAGTGCGCTGGTGCCAGGGCTTCTCCGAGCCGGGCGCCGGCTCCGACCTCGCCAGCCTGCAATGCAAGGCCGAGGACAAGGGCGACCACTACCTGGTCAATGGCTCGAAGATCTGGACCTCCGGCGGCCAGTGGGCCGACATGTGCTTCTGCCTGGTGCGAACCGACACCACCAAGAAGCACGAGGGCATCAGCTTCCTGCTCATCGACATGCACGCCCCCGGCGTCGAAGTGCGCCCGATCAAGCTGATCGCCGGCGCCTCGCCCTTCTGCGAGACCTTCTTCACCGACGTGAAGGTGCCGAAGGAGAACCTGGTCGGGCCGCTCAACGGCGGCTGGACCATCGCCAAGCGGCTGCTGCAGCACGAGCGCAGCGGCCTTTCCGGTGGCGGCGGCGGTGGCGGGGGCGGCGGCATGTTCGGCGTCTCCGGCTCGGCGCCCAACCTGGCCAAGACCTATGTCGGCGTCGACGAGACGGGACGCATCGCCGATGCCGACCTGCGCAGCCGCATCGCCGCCCACGACATGGACCGGCGGGCCTTCCAGCTCACCGCCATGCGCACCATCGTCGAGTCCCGCTCCAACCAGGGGCCCAGCGCCGCGACCTCGATCATGAAGAACGCCGGCACCAAGATCGGCCAGGATCAGGCCGAGCTCACCCTCGAGATCATGGGCCACCAGGGTCTCGGCTGGGAGGGCGAAGACTTTACGAGCGAAGAGCTGCAGGCCGTCCGCGGCTGGCTCGGCGGCAAGGCGACCACCATTTTCGGCGGCAGCCAGGAAATCCAGAACAACATCATCTCAAAACGGATCCTGGGCCTGCCCGATCCGGTCACTTCAAACTAGGGACGATTCAAAAATGGCCGTTTTAACTGAAGAACAGAGCATGCTGCGCGACGCAGCCCGCACCTGGACGCAAGAAAAGTCGCCCGTCACCGCCTTCCGCAAGATGCGCGATTCCGGCGCGCCGCTGGGCTACGACCCCGCGGCCTTCGCCGAAATGGCCGAGATGGGCTGGACCGGCGTCATCATCCCCGAGGAATACGGCGGATCGGACTTCGGCTATCTGAGCCTCGGCCTGATCCTGGAAGAGACCGGCCGCACCCTGACCGCCTCTCCGCTGCTTTCCTCGGCCCTGGCGGCGGCCTCGGCCATCATCCTCGGCGGCTCGGACGCGCAGAAGAGCGCCTATCTGCCGAAGATCGCCTCAGGCGAACTGGTCGCCACCCTGGCCATCGATGAAGGCCCGCACCACAACCCGGAAAAGGTCGCCCTGGAAGCCAGGAAGAGCGGTTCGGGCTACACCCTGCACGGCCACAAGACCTTCGTGCTCGAAGGCATGGCGGCCGGCCTCTACGTGGTCTCGGCGCGCACCTCGGGCAAGCCGGGCGACAAGGAGGGCATCACCCTCTTCCTGGTCGACGCCGACGCCAAGGGCGTCAGCCGCAAGGCGCTGAAGCTGGCCGACAGCCGCGGCGCGGCGAATGTGTCGTTCGACAATGTCGAGGTCGGCGCCGACGCCGTGCTCGGCGAAGCCGACAAGGGCTTGGACCTGCTCGAGAAGGTGCTCGACCGAGCCCGCGCGGGTCTCGCCGCCGAAATGCTCGGCGCCGCCAGCCAGGCCTTCGACGTCACCCTCGACTATCTGAAGACCCGCGTGCAGTTCGGCCAGGTCATCGGCGCCTTCCAGGCGCTACAGCACCGCGCCGCCAAGATGTTCACCGACCTTGAGCTGGCTCGCTCCTGCGTCGAGGCGGCCCTGACCGCCATCGACAACGGCGCGCCGGACACCGCCGAGCTGGTCTCGCTGGCCAAGGCGAAGATGGGCGACACCCTGCACCTGGTCTCCAACGAGATGGTGCAGATGCACGGCGGCATCGGCATGACCGACGCCCACGACGCCGGCCTGTACCTGAAGCGCGCCCGCGCCGCCGAAGCCAGCTACGGCGGCCAGTCCTACCACCGCGACCGCTACGCTCGGCTGAACGGGTACTAGAACAGGAACCCTCTTCCCCGCGAGAGCGGGGGCGAGGGTTCCTCCTTCCCCTGGAACCGGCATGGCGGTAGGTCGTTGCGTCCGAACGCTCGGGAGGACGCCTATGACCTACACGCCGCTGAAGCTGAAGCCGCTGGATCGCCAGGTGGTGGTGATCACCGGGGCGACGTCCGGCATCGGCCTTTCCACCGCCCGCGCCGCCGCCGCGCGAGGCGCCAGCCTGATGCTGGCCGCGCGCAACGAAGAAGCGCTGAAGAGCGTCTGCGACGACCTGGCCGGCAAGGGCGCCAAGACCGCCTATGTGGTCGCCGACGTCGGCGTCGAGGCCGATGTCCGCGCCATCGCCGAGGCGGCGATCGCCCGTTTCGGCGGCTTCGACACCTGGGTCAACGACGCCGGCGTCTCGATCTTCGGCGATATCACCCAGACCCCGATCGCCGACCAGCGCCGGCTGTTCGAGACCAACTATTGGGGCGTGGTCTATGGCTCCCTGGTCGCGGTCGAGCACTTCCGCGGCCGTCCGGGCGGCGGGGCGCTGATCAACATGGGCTCGGTGCTCGGCGACCTGGCGATTCCGCTGCAGGGCGCCTATTCGGCCTCCAAGCACGCGGTGAAGGGCTTCACCAACGTGCTGCGCATGGAGCTGATGCGCGAGCGCGCCCCGGTGTCGGTGACGCTGATCCGGCCATCGGCGATCGACAGTCCGTACAAGGACCACGCCCGCAACCTGACCGGCGCGCCGGTGAAGAACCCGGCCCCCGTCTATGCCGCGCCGCTGGTGGCCCAGGCCATCCTCTATGCCGCCGAACACAGGACGCGTGAGCTGTCGGTGGGGGCCAGCGGGCCGATCCTGGCCGCGCTGGGCGCCATCGCGCCCTGGGCGGCCGAACCGATCCTGGCCTTCGCCGCGCCGATGCTGCAGCGGGACGCGGAAGGCCGGCGCGGCGCCCGCCACGACAATCTGCACCAAGCCGGCCAAGACCTGCGCGAGCGCGCCTATTACAAGGGCGTTCGCGAGACCAGCCTCTATTCCGCCGCCCAGATGCGGCCGAAAGCGACCCTGGCGCTGGCGGTGCTGGCGGGCCTGGCGGCGGGCGCGGCCTTCTTCGGCGGCCGCAAGCTGGGCCGCAAGCCCGAGCCCGCGGCGCTCGCGCCGGAGCCGCCGGTCCGCTCGGGATTGGCGGCGAGGTTCCGCCTGGGCTGATCGGCCGGCGAACGCGCTTGCCGGCGCCGTCCGCCGCCGCCTAAATCGCGGCCGGAAAGCAAAAGCGGGAAGACGCGACATGGGACGGCTTCAGGACAGGGTCGCGCTGGTCACCGGCGCGGCCAGCGGCATCGGGCGGGCCAGCGCCAAGCTGTTCGCGGCCGAGGGCGCGAGGGTGGTGGTGTTCGACCGCGCCCCGGCGATCGAGGAGACGGCCGAGGCCATCCGCCAGGCCGGCGGCGAGGCGGTCGCGCTGACCGGCGACGCCGGCGCCGAGGAGGACGTGGCCAAGGCGGTGGCGACGGCGCTGGAAAAGTTCGGCGGCCTGGATGTCTGCTACGCCAACGCCGGGGTGGCGACCATGAGCCTGGATCCGCCGCTGGAACAGAGCGGCGAGCAGTGGCTGGCCCTGCTGCGCATCAACCTGGTCGGGCCTTACCTGGCCATCAAGCACGCCTCCCGGCCGATGCGGGAGGCGGGCAAGGGCTCGATCATCTGCACCGCCTCGGTGGCCGGCCTGCGCTCGGGCGCCGGCGGTCCGGCCTACAGCGCCAGCAAGGCCGGGGTCATCAATCTGGTGCAGACCACCGCCCAGCTGCTTTCCGGCACCGGCGTGCGGGTCAACGCCATCTGCCCGGGCCTGATCGAGACCGGCATGACCAAACCGGTGTTCGACCGGGCGCGGGCCCGCGGCACCGAGGACCGCATCGGCCAGCTCAATCCGCTGAAGCGCGCCGGGGTTCCGGAAGAGATCGCCGGCGCGGCCTTGTTCCTGGCCTCCGACGACGCATCTTATGTCAACGGTCAGGCAATCGTGGTCGACGGGGGCCTCTCAAGTTCGCATCCGGTGGTGATTTCGCGTCGCGGCGAATGAATCTGCAGCGCTTGGGAACCAATCGGCGTCCAAAATCTTGGCCTTAAAGTCGGGGGCGACCGTAGCGCCCAGCTCATGAGGCCGAACATGAAGATCGCGCAGATCGCCCCACTGTATGAAGCCGTGCCGCCGAAGCTCTATGGCGGCACCGAAAGGGTGGTGGCCCACCTGTGCGACGCCCTGGTCGACCAGGGCCACGAGACGGTGCTGTTCACCTCCGCCGACGCCAAGACCCGCGCCGAGTTGGCCCCGGTCCGCGACCAGGCGATCCGGCTCGACCCGGCGCCGCTGAAGTCGGACCTGGCCGCCCACATGTCGATGCTGGACCAGGTGCGCCAGCGCGCCGACGAGTTCGACGTGCTGCACTTCCACGTCGACATGATCCACTTCCCCTTCTTCGAGCAGATCGCCGGACGCACCCTGACCACCCTGCACGGCCGCCTGGACATGAAGGACCTGCCCGGGGTCTACAGCCGCTGGCGGCAATACCCGCTGGTCTCGATCTCCAACGACCAGCGCCGCTACCTGCCCGGGGCCAACTGGGCCGGCACGGTCCATCACGGCATGGACCCGGACCTCTACCGCTTCAGCCCGCGTTCCGACGGCTACCTGGCCTTCCTCGGCCGCATCTCGCCGGAGAAGCGCCCGGACCGGGCCATCGCCATCGCCAAGCGGGCCGGCCGGCGGCTGAAGATCGCCGCCAAGGTCGACAGCGCCGACTTCAACTACTTCAGGAATGAGATCGAACCGTTGCTCGACGATCCGCTGATCGAGTTCATCGGCGAGATCGGCGACCACCAGAAGTCGGCCTTCCTCGGCGGCGCCGACGCCCTGCTGTTCCCGATCGACTGGCCCGAGCCCTTCGGCCTGGTGATGATCGAGGCCATGGCCTGCGGCACGCCGGTGATCGCCTGGCGCTGCGGCTCGACCCCCGAGGTGGTGGAGAACGGACTGACCGGCTTCATCGTCAATTCCGACGCCGAGGCCGACCATGCGGTCTGGCGCGCCAAGAGCCTCGACCGCGCCGCCGTGCGCCGCCGGTTCGACCAGCGCTTCTCCTCGGCGGTCATGGCCAGCCAGTATGTCAACCTGTATGGCGGCCTGGCGCCGGCCAATCCCCGGGTCGATTCCGCGGCGAAAAGGCTTGACCCGGAGCTGATGAGAATCGCCTAAACCGCGTCCATGGATGACTCAGCGTTCGTCGACCATGTCGAGGTCGATCGGCGGGAAGCCGATGGGCTTGGCCAGCTTCTGTCGCTGAAGGACGGGAACGCCTTCATCGTCGCCGACGCCAACGGCGACATCCTGGGCGCCACCGACGGCTTCTTCGACGACGACACCCGGCTGCTGTCGCGGTTCCGGCTGCTGGTCGGCGAACGGCCGCCCTCGGGCCTGGGCTCGGCAGTCAGTCGCGACAATGTCGCCTTCACCTTCCACGGCGCCAACCGGCCGCTGCCGGTGATGGGCCAGAAGGCGACGCCGCCTGGCGTCATGCACGTGGAGCGGCGGCGCTTCCTGTGGGACCGGCGGCTCTACGAGCGGGTGCGGGTGACCAATCACAGCCTCGATGACGAACTGCTGCCGCTGGTGATCGAGTTCGCCGCCGACTTCCGCGACATGTTCGAGATCCGCGGCATCGGCCGCGCCGCCCATGGCCGGCTGGTCGCGCCGGTGATCGACGGGCGGCAGATCATCTTCGGCTATCGCGGTCTCGACGATATCGAGCGGGCCAGCGTCGTCGCCTTTTCCGAACCGCCTGGCCGGTTCAGCGCCCACCGGGCGGAGTTCCTGTTCTCGCTGTCGCCGCGCTTCCGCTTCGAGCTTTATATCGAGGTGGGGCGCGGGGTCGACGAGCCGCCCAGCCGCCACCGGTTCCGCACCGCCGCGGCGGCGGCCATCCGCGACGCCCGCCAGCGCCGCCGACGGGGCGCGCGGATCCGCGCACGCGGACCGCGCTTCAACGCCTGGCTGGAGCAGTCGCGCGCCGATCTGGCCCTGCTGACCAGCAACCTGCCCACCGGGCCCTACCCCTATGCCGGCATTCCCTGGTTCTCGACCCCGTTCGGCCGCGACGGGGTGATCACCGCATGGCAGATGCTGTCGATCGACCCCGGCCTCGCCCGCGGCGTGCTGCGCTACCTCGCCGCCTATCAGGCGCACGAGGTCTCCGCCTTCCGCGACGCCGCGCCCGGCAAGATCATGCACGAGACCCGCCGCGGCGAGATGTCGAACACCGGCGAGGTGCCGTTCGGCCTCTATTACGGCAGCGTCGATTCCACCCCGCTGTTCGTCGCCCTGGCCGGCGCCTATGCCGACCGCACCGGCGACCTCGACCTGATCCGCGAACTCTGGCCGGCGCTGATCGGGGCGCTGGGCTGGATCGAGACCTATGGCGACTCGAACGGCGACGGGTTGATCGACTACGCCCGCGGCGAGGCCAGCGGCCTCTCCAACCAGGGCTGGAAGGATTCGGAAGACTCCATCTTCCATGCCGACGGCCGTTTCCCGGACGGACCGATCGCCCTGGTCGAGGTGCAGGGCTATGCCTTCGCCGCCTTCCGCGCCATGGCCGGGCTGGGGATGCGGCTCGGCGACGAGCGCGCCGCCGCCTGGGCCGAGCGCGCCGAAGCGATCCGCGAGGCGGTCGAGTCGCGGTTCTGGATGGAGGACGAAGGCTTCTACGGCATCGCCATCGACGGCGAAGGCCGCCTCTGCCGGCCGCTGGCCTCCAACGCTGGCCACCTGTTGTTCGTCGGGCTGCCGTCGCCGGAACGGGCCGAGCGGGTGCGCGCGCGGCTGGTTTCCGGCGACTTCGATACCGGCTGGGGCCTGCGCACCCTGGCTTCCAGCGCCGTGCGGTTCAATCCGATGTCCTATCACAACGGCTCGGTCTGGCCGCACGACACGGCCATCTGCGCCGCCGGCCTGTCGCGCTATGGGCACCGGACGGCGGCGGCCTCGGTGCTGGACAGTCTCGGCCGGTCGGCGACCAAGTTCAACATGCGGCTGCCGGAGCTGTTCTGCGGCTTCGCCCGTTCGCCGGGCGAGCCGCCCATCGCCTATCCGGTCGCCTGCATGCCGCAGGCCTGGGCCGCGGGCTCGGTCTTCATGCTGCTGGAAGCCTGCCTCGGCCTCAGCATCGACGGCTGGGCCGGGCGCCTGCGGCTGAACAATCCGCAGCTGCCGCAAGGGGTCGATCGGCTGACCCTGAACGACCTGGCCGTCGGCGCGAAGCGGGTCGACCTGATCCTCAGCCGCAGCGCCGAGGACAACGCGCCGGTCAGCGTCCATTGCTCGGCGCCGGACCTGCTCGACCTGGATTGAGCCGCCAACCGGTCAGGTCGCGGCGAGCAGCCTGGCCATCAAGTCCTGAACCGCCGCGGCGACCAGGTCTGGCCGTTCCTGGGCCACCGCATGGCCGGCGCCGTCCGCGACGATGACCTCGCTGTTCGCCGACAGGCTGGCCAGCCGCGCCTGGGCGGCTGGCCACGTAGCCTCGAACGGCGCTTCCATCTGCCGCGCCGTCTTGCCGTGGCGGATGACCATGACCGGCAGATCGCCGAGCAGACCGGGCGCCGAGCGCGGCCGCCGCGCCTCGGGCGTGTGTTCGTACACCGTCAGCGCTTCGGTGAGGCCGGGCGCGGCGCGCGAATAGACGGCGCGCAATTGCCCCTGAATGAGCGCCGGCAGGTTGGCGGTCCAGGGAGGCGAAAGGACCGCGACCAGGGCGCGAACGGCGCCCACCCGCCAGCCGATTTCGAGCAGGACCCTGGTCAACCGCGAGCGAAACGGACTGACGGTCTTCATCGCCTCGAACCAGGCCTCGGGCTCAACACTGTCCACGAAAACCGTCCCCGCCACCGCCTGCGGATAACGTTGGGCATAGCCGAGGGCGATCAGGCCGCCGAAGGATTCCGGGACCAGAACCAGCGGCCCGGCGACGCCCGCCTTTTCGAGCAGGCCGTGCAGATCGTCGATATGGTCATCGAGCGAGAGCGGCCTCCTGGCCGGCGCGCTCCAGCCAAGGCCGGGGCGATCATAACTGCAGACCTTGGCGAAGGCCGCGATGCGGTCCTGCAGATCGTAGGACACGACCGACGGCGTTCCGCCACCGGCGATCATCACCACGGTGGGGCCAGAGCCGGCACCCTCGAAGCGCAGATGCAGGCGTCTGCCGCCAAGGTCGATGAGCCGGCCCGGAGCCGGATAGCGGCTCGCGTCGCGGCGCTCGGCGACGGTTTGCCAAAACACGCCGACGGCGATCAGCGCCAGCACCAGATAGCCGATCGCCAGGCCGGTATGGCCGAGCCAGAGCCCCATCGCTTCCCCCCAGGATCAAGCCGCCAACTAGGCGCCCCCCGCGTCCGCCGCGCAAGACCGGCCGGCGCAGCTCCAGGCCCGGCTCGACCTCAGCTGAACCGCGTCCTAGGGTATCGGCGATCACTTGAGAGGGACTCGCTCCATGTCGCCCGCCAAGCTGCGCTTCGGCGCCTTCATCGCCCCCTTCCATCCGCTGGACGAGAACCCCACCCTGGCCATCGAGCGTGACCTGGAGCTGGTGCAGCTGATGGACCGGCTGGGCTATGAGGAGGCCTGGATCGGCGAACACCATTCGGCCGGCTTCGAGATCATCGCCAGCCCCGAGGTGTTCATCGCCGCCGCCGCCGAGCGCACCCGGCACATCCGGCTCGGCACCGGGGTCTCGTCCCTGCCCTATCACCACCCGCTGATGCTGGCCGACCGCATCAACCAGCTGGACCACATGACCCGCGGCCGCACCATGTTCGGCGTCGGCCCCGGCGCCCTGCCCTCGGACGCCCTGATGATGGGCATCGAGCCGGTCAGGCAGCGCGACATGATGGACGAGGCGCTGGACGTCATCGTGCGGCTGCTGAAGGGCGAGACCGTCACCCACAAGACCGACTGGTTCGAGCTCAACGAGGCGCGGCTGCAGCTGACGCCGTTCAGCCGCCCGCACCTGGAGATCGCCGTGGCCAGCCAGGTCTCGCCGACCGGGGCGCGCGCGGCGGGCAAGCATGGGGTGGGGCTGCTGTCGATCGGCGCCACCTCCGCCGGCGGCTTCAACGCCCTGGCCTCCAACTGGGCGATCGCCGAGGAGCAGGCCAGGGAGCACGGCGCAAGCGTCGACCGCGACGCCTGGCGGCTGGTCGGGCCGATGCACGTCGCCGAGACCCGCGAAAAGGCGCGCGAGAACGTCCGGTTCGGCCTGGCCAGATGGATCGCCTATTTCCGCGACGTGGCCGCCCTGCCGCTGGTCGCGGACGGTGACGGCGACCCGGTCGACGCCATGGTGGATTCGGGCCTGGCCGTGATCGGCACGCCCGACGACGCCATCGCCCAGCTCGAGCGGCTGCAGAGCCAGTCCGGCGGCTTCGGCTGCTTCCTGCAGATGGCGCACAACTGGGCCGACTGGCGCGAGACCCAGCGCTCCTACGAGCTGATCGCCCGGCATGTGGCGCCGAGGTTCCAGGGCTCCAACCTCAACCGCGAAGAGTCCTACGCCCGCGTCGGCGCCGGCCGCGAAGCCGCCATGGGCCAGGCCCGCGCGGCGGTGGGCGCCAGCATCTTCAAGCACATCCAGGAGAAGGGGACCGAGAACATCCGCCCCGAGATCCTGGAGGTCATGGGCATGGCCAAGAAGCCGGACGCGGCGGAGTAGCCCTTAGGATGCGGAATATCTCAGCAATCGCTGCCGCTCTTGCCACGGTCATCTCGTCGGGCGCGACCGCACAATCATATCGCGCGACCGATATTCCCCCGCCCCGGCCTGATTCACCTCCGATGTCCATGTACATGAAATTTGGCGACTTCAAGGGCGACGTGACCGCGCCGGATCACGTCGGCTGGATTGATCTGCGGGGCTTTGGCAGCAGCCCGAATCCTGGCGCCACTCTCCCCATAGGCTGCGGCTATCCCAACGGCGGACGGATCGAGATCACTGTGCTGGATCCGAGCCCGGCCAGCGATATGTTCCATCAAGCAGAAAAAACTAGGAACTCAGCCGAAGCTACGATCGATGTGGTCATCGGCGATAGAATCTCAAGCCGTATGGCTGTAGATCACGCCTCTGTTCTGTCTTCTTCAACAAGCTCTGTCGGAATAGTTCGAACCAGTAAATTCCTGCTGAGCTTCTCAAGCTTGAACTGCGTACCTCGCAGTATAATAGAGTAAGACATGCAAGAATTGTGCGTTATGCCCCGTCTTGGGGCTCGACGACGATCTTGACCTGGCTTTCGGGGTCGGCGAGGGCCGCGAAGGCGTCGGCGACGCCATCAAGGCCGACCGCCTGGGTGATCACCGGCTCGACGTCGATGCGGCCTTCGGCGATATCGCCGAGCGTGCCGGCGAATTCCTCGGGCGTGTAGCCGAACACGAAGCGGAAATCGATCTGCTTGGTGATGGCGATGAAGGGTTCGATGGTGTCGGGGACCATGCAGACCCCGGCGACGATGATCTGCGAGCCGTTCGGCGCGGCGTCGAGCAGGCTTTGCAGCACGCCGGGCACCCCGACGCATTCGAAGATGATGGCGCGCTTGACGGTCTGGCCGCTCATGCGGGCCATGGCCTGCTCCATGCCGGTCCTGGCGACGCCCATCCCGGTCCATTTCTCGTGCGGCGACTCCGCGGCGGGGTCGATGACGATGTCGGCGCCCATGCGCTCGGCCATCCTGCGCCGCGCCGGCGAGAAGTCGGCGGCCGCCACCGGGCCGTAGCCCTTGGACTTGAGGCAGGCGATCACCGCCAGGCCCACCGGACCGCAGCCGACCACCAGGGCCGCGTTCGGCTCGTCGATGGCCGCCTTGGCGACGGCATGGGCGCCGACGGCGAACGGCTCGGTCATCGCCGCCTGGCGGTCGGAAAGGCCGTTGGGCACCTCCAGCAGCATGGCTTCGGCCAGCAGCATGCGTTCGGCGAAGCCGCCGGGATAGGCGTTGGAATAGCCGATCGAGGCCATGCCGGTCGCGGTCGGCAGCACCGGCACGGTGACTACCCGCGTCCCCGGCTTGAAGCGCCGCTCGGAGCCCGGCCCATAGTCCAGCACCTCGGCGGAGAACTCGTGGCCGAACACCACCCCGGCCGCGGGGTCCAGGCCACCGCCGATGGCCCCGACACGGCGGCCGAGCTCGACCATGTGGTCCAAGTGATGCAGCGCATGCAGGTCCGAACCGCAGATGCCGCAGCTCAGGGTCCTGACCAGCGCGTGACCGGCCTGGGGCTCCAGCTCGGCGATCTCCTCGCAGGCAAGCTTGCCGCTCCGGGCGACGACTGCACGCATCTTGCCTCTCCCGCGCTTTCGCTAGGCCACCGGCCAGATGGCGACGCCGCCGATGGTGACCGCGTCGCGGTCGACCGGCAGGCCGAGGCTGCGGGCCTTGGCCAGGATGGCCGGCGGGTCTTCGACGCGGATGTCCATGCCGACAACGCCGGTGCCGTCCTGGTCGACCGCGCCGACGAAGCGGATCAGGCCGGGATCGAGGGTGAACTCCAGCGCCCGGCCCACCCGGGTGGCGCGCCGGCCCAGCAGCATCGACCAGCGCTCGGCGGCGGCCAGCGGGTCGCGCGCCTGGATGGTCACCGAGGTGATGCCGAGACTGGTCTCGCTCTGGAAGCTGCGCCAATCCGGTCCGGCCGGCGGCCATTCGCTCTTCGACGCGCGCCAGGCCTCGTCGCCGTCGACGGAGTCGATCGACAGCAAAACGCCGGCGCAGTCGCCCGGATGGAAATGGGTGAACCGGTAGCGGCCGCCGCGGTCGGCGGCGATGACCCGCACGCCCTCGGCTTCAAGGCGCGCCCGGTGCGCCAGGGCGTCGGCGTCCTGCAGGATGACCATGTAACCGGCGTCGCCGCCGCGCCGGGCCAGGTAGCGGGCGCCCGAGGCGTCGTCGCGGAAGGGCTCCAATACTTCGAGGAATTCGCCGCCCACCGGCATGACCACGTTCTTCAGCCCGAACACCTCAACCGCCGGGTCGCGGAAGCCGACCTTGAGGCCGAACACCTGCTCGAGCTGCTCGGCCACCGGGGCGATCTTGCGAGCGATGAAGGCGATCTGGCGCAGACGCATTACTGGGTTTTCCTATTCGACCGGGTCGCGCCCGGCCAGTTCGGCCAGGATCTCGTCGGTGTGCTCGCCCATGCGCGGCGGATGGCGGCGCACATTGGCCGGGGTGGCGGCGTAGGCGATCGGCGGCTTCATGCCGAAATAGGGCCCGGCCTCGGGATGCTCGTAGCGCTGGAAGAAGCCGACCGCCTCGAGGTGCGGATCGGTCATAAGGTCGTCCATCCGGTTCATCTTCACCACCGGGATCTGCAGCGGCTTCAGCAGCGCCAGCCATTCGTCGGTGGTCTTGGTCACGGTGACCTGGTCGACCATGCCGTAGAGCTCGCGCACGTGCTGGCCGCGGGTGCGGTAGTCGGCGAAGCGCGGATCGGCGCCGATGGTCTCCTTCCAGCCGGCGATCTCGAAGAACTGGTCCCACTGCTGGTCGGTATAGGGCAGCAGGCCGATGAAGCCGTCCTTGGTCGGGAAGGGCTTGCGGGTCGGGTTGACCACCCGCGGATAGCCCCACTGGCCGGTGGGCGGGTCGTAGACATGGCCGTAGAAATGTTCGGCCAGGTTGAAGCTGGTGACGCATTCCAGCATCGGCACCTCGACGAACTGGCCTTCGCCGGTCTTCTGGCGATGGAACAGCGCCGCCAGCACCGCCTGGGTCATGAACAGGCCCGAGACCTTGTCGGCGATCAGCGAGGGCAGCAGGCGCGGTTCCGGCCGCCCGTCGGTGCGGCCGAGCAGGTCGGCGAAGCCGGACGCGGACTGCACGAGGTCGTCATAGGCCGGCTCGCCGGCATAGGGCCCGCCGGCGCCGTAGCCGGCGCCGTGCACATAGACGATGTCCGGCTTGATCGCCCTGACCTGGTCGTAGTCGATGCCCAGCCGCTTCATGCCCTCGTAGCGGACCGAGGTGGTGAAGACGTCGGCGGTCCCGACCAGCTTGCGCAGCGCCTTGGCCGCCTTCTCCTCGCGCAGGTCGAGCAGGATCGAGCGCTTGTTGCGGTTGATGGTCATGTAGATGGGACCAAGGTCGCTGGGTGCGCCCTCGGGCGTGCCGCCGGCCCAGCGCATGATGTCGCCGCCGGCGCCGCGGCGGCCGCCGGGGAACTCGACCTTGATCACATCGGCGCCCAGGTCGCCGAGCATCTGGGTGGCGTAGGCGCCGAAGACCACGCTGGTCAGATCGACGATGCGCACCCCTTTCAGGGGGCCGGTGGCTTGCCTCGCCAGCTTGGCTGTCTTCGCCATGTCCGCCGCCGCCTCGCCTATCGGCCCAGACCGTCGAGGAAGGCGGTCACGGCGTGGTTGAACGCCTGCGGCTGATCGATATTGGCGGCGTGGCCGGCGCCGGGGATCACCACCTTTTTCGCGCCGGGAATCTTGGCGGCCATGTAGTCGCTGGCGGCCATGAAGGGCGTGTCGTCGGCGCCGACGACGATCAGCGACGGGACGGCGATCGTGGCCAGCGAGTTCATCACCCCGGCGTCGCGCTGGGTCAGCATGCCGCGCGCGGCCTTGGCCAGGCCGTCGGCGGAGCGGTGGCGCACCTGGCGCACCTCGGCGCTGGCGTTGGCGAGGTTGGGCAGGCCGTCGCGCTCCAGCCGTTCGGCGCGGGCGATGGCGTTCTTGTTCCAGCCCTCGCGCGCCTCGTCGTTGCGGTAGCCAGGGCCGGTGTCGATGATCAGCAGGGCCGCGACCCGCTCCGGATGGGCGCGGTTGAAGGCCAGCGACATGTAGCCGCCGAGCGACAGGCCGCCGACGATCGCCTTGTCCGCCCCCACCGTATCCAGGAGCGCCGCCATGTCGGCGACGGTGGCCGCTTCGCTGTAGGCGGCCTGGTCCTGCGGATAGTCGCTCTCGCCATGGCCGCGCATGTCCCAGATGACCAGTCTGTGCCTGGCCGACAGCGCCTCGACCTGGCCCTTCCACATGCCGCTGGTGGACGAATAGCCGTGGCTGAGCAGGAGCACCGGCCCCTCGCCGTGCACCTCGTAATAGATTTGGACGCCGTCTCGGTTGAGCTTGGCCATGGGGGATCCTCCTTCAGGCGCCGATGAACCTGCCGGGCCGGCGTTCGAAGACGCTGGAGACGCCTTCCTTGTAGTCGGCGGTCTTGCGCAGGCGCGACTGCTCGATGAACTCGTGGTCGGTGATCGCCTTCACCGCCTCGGCCAGGCCCTGGCGCAGGGTGGCGCGGGTGGATTGCACCGCCAGCGGCGCGTTCTCGGCGATCTCGGTCGCCAGCCGGACGGCGGCGGCGCGGACCTCGTCCAGCGGCGCGAGTTCGTCGGCCAGGCCCCAATCCACCGCCTGTTCGCCCTGGATGCGCCGGCCGGTCTCCAGCATCAGGGCGGCGCGCTGCAGGCCGATCAGCCGCGGCAGGGTATGGGAAATGCCGAAGCCGGCGTGGAAGCCCAGCTTGACGAAGTTGGCGGCGAAGCGCGCCTCGGGCGCGGCGATGCGGAAATCGGCGACCAGGGCCAGGCCGAGTCCGGCGCCGATGGCCGCGCCCTGGACGGCGGCGACGATCGGCTTCTTGTTGGAGAACAACCGCACCGCCTCGACATAGAGCGGGTTGATGCCCTCCATGGCGGTCCCGCCGATGCCGGTCGGCGAGGTCAGGTCGGCGCCGCCGCAGAAGACCCGCCCGGCCGTGGCCAGCACCACCGCGCGGCACTGGGGTTCCGCATCCAGGTCGGCCAGGGCGTCGGCCAGGTCGCGCATCAGCTCGACGGTGACATGGTTGTTCGGCGGCCGGTTGACCTCGGCGATGGCCACATGGCCGTCCATGGCGATGGCGACCTCGCCGTATCGGGTTTTCATTCGCTGAGCTCCGATTGCAGGAAGGCGGCCCGGACCGGAACGCCGGGAAGGGCCGCGATGGAGGGCACGCCGGCGCCGCGCCAGACGGCGCAGACCACGCTGGTGAGGCTCGCGCCTTCGCCGCGCAGATGCGCGGCGCCGTCGGCGATGGCGCCGCCGGTGGAGATGACGTCCTCGACGATGGCCAAGTTCAGGCCCTTGACCTCGCGGCCCTCGACGGCGCGGCAGGTGCCGTAGGTCTTGGCCGCCTTGCGCACGAACACCGCCGGCAGGCCGCTTTCCAGGGCCATGGCGGTGGCGATCGGCACGCCCCCCAACTCCAGTCCGGCCAGGGCGTCGGTGTCCGGCGCGATCAGCGCCAGCATGCGCCTGGCGACGCGGCGCAGCAGGACCGGATCGGACTCGAAGCGGAACTTGTCGAAATACTCGGCCGACACCGCCCCCGAGCGCAGCACGAAGCGGCCGGTCAGGTGCGCGGCGGCGTAGAGGTCGCCCGCCAGGACGGGATCGGCCGCCAGGCTCATCGGCGGCCGCCCAGGAGATTGCGCGCCACCACCCACTTATGCACCTCGGTCGGGCCCTCGTAGATGCGCATGATGCGCAGCTTGGCCGACATCTGCTGCAGCGGCAGTTCCTTGGTCATGCCCATGGCGCCGAAGGTCTGCATGGCGTGGTCGACCACCTCGTAGGCCATCTCGGTGGCGTAGGCCTTGATCATCGAGATCTCGACGCGGACGTCGCGGCCCTGGTCGAGCTTCCAGGCGCAATCGTAGGTCATCAGCCGGGCGGCGTGGATCTTGGTGGCGGCGTCGGCGATCCACCACTGGATGGCCTGGCGGTCGGACAGCGGCTGGCCGAAGGTAACCCGCTGCGGGGCGTATTCGACGATCATGTCCAGGGCCCGCTGGGCCATGCCGATGGACCAGGAGGCCATCTCGATCCGCCGCGTGCCCAGGCGAAGCTGCATCGGCGCGAACCCCTGCCCTTCCGTGCCGAGCAGCTTCCAGCCTTCGACGCGGCAGTCCTCCAGGGCGATCTCGTAGGTCGCCGCGCCGCCGATCATCGGGATGCGGCGCAGCACGTTGAAGCCCGGCGCGCCCTTGTCGACCAGGAAGGCGGAGATGCCGCCGCGAGCGCGCTTTTCCTTGTCCGTCACCGCCATCAGGATGGTGAAGTCGGCTTCGGCGGCGCGGCTGATCCAGATCTTGCGGCCGTTGATCACCCAGTCGTCGCCGCCATCCTTGCCTGGAATGCGTTCGGCGTGGGTGATCATGCCGGCCGGATCGCCGCCGGCGCCGGGCTCCGAGATGGCGATCGCAGAGACGGTTTCGCCACGGACGTAGGGGTCCAGATAGGCCGCCTTCTGCCGCGCGTTCACCGTCGCCATCAGCATGCGCAGGTTCGGCGAGTCCGGCGGCAACGTGTAAGGAGTGATGGTCTTGCCCAGTTCCTCGTTGACCCCGACCATGGCCACGGCCGGCAGGTCGGCGCCGCCGATGTCCTCCGGCGCGTCCAGGCCCCAGAGGCCGAGCGTCTTGGACACCGCGTCGATGCGCATCCGCTCGGCCTCGCCGATGCCGAGGCCCTGGCCGGCGTCCTCGCGGGCCAGCACCGCCGGCTCCAGTGGGATCAGCTCGTCGGCCACGAAATGGGCGACCAGATCCTTGAGCATGCGGTGCTCTTCGGCGATTTCGAAGTCCATGACGCCTCCCGAAGCGGCCGTTTCTTGTGCGCGGGACCTTTCAGTCCTCGACCGGGGTCAGCGTCGTGAGCGGCGCCGGACCTCTGTCCTCGCGCGGCCGCCGGCCGCTGACCTCGGCGCCCACATCGTGAGGCAGCGGCAGGAAGAAGGCGAGGCCTAAGAACGAGATCGCCCCAATGATCACAAAGGCCGGCGAGATGTCAGAGGCGCGCAGGGCATGGAGGCTGGCGGCCCCATGGCCGTGCCGTAGTAGGCCGAGCAAGATGGCGGCGAAGCCGATGCCGAGGCTCTGCGACAGCTGCTGGCCGACGCTGGCCAGGCTGGAGGCGCGGCTCATGCCGGCCTGCTCGATGTCGGCATAGGCCAGGGCGTTCAGGGCGGTGAACTGCAGCGAGCGGAAGAAGCCGCCGACCAGCAGGGTGGCGATGATCAGCCAGTGCGGCGTCGAGGCGCGGAACAGGCCGTAGCCCATGAACACCGTGCTGGTGATCAGGGTGTTCCAGACCAGCACGCTCTTGAAGCCGAAGCGGGCGATGATCGGCCGGGCGGTGGCCTTCATCAAAAGCGCGCCGGCGGCGCTGGTGAAGGTGATCAGCCCGGCTTCGAGCGCGCTGAGGCCAAAGCCCATCTGCAGCAAGAGGGCCAGCAGGAAGGGCGTCGCACCCATGGCCATGCGCAAGGGCGTGCCGCCGATGGTGGCGGTCATGAACGACGGCAGCCGGAAGACGCTGAGGTCGAGGATGGCGTGGGGAGTGCGCTTGGAGTGCCAGCCATAGACGACCAGGCAGACCGCGCCGCCGACCAGCATGCCAAGCACGGTGGTGAACGGCAGCGCGTTGCGGCCCAGGTTCTCGAACCCGTAGACGACCCCGGCCAGGCCGAAGCCGGTGAGGATGAAGCCGCGCCAGTCCAGGGGCGTCACCGTCTCCTCGCGGACATTGTCGATGAAGATGCTCACCAGCACCACGCCGAGGATGGCCACCGGCAGGTTGATGAAGAAGATCCAGCGCCAGGAGAAATAGGTGACGATGAAGCCGCCGACCGGCGGGCCCAGCACCGGCCCGAGCATGGCCGGCATGGTCAGGTAGGACATGGCCCGCACCAGGTCGGACTTGGGCACCGACCGCAGCAGCACCAGCCGTCCGACCGGCGCCATCATCGCCCCGGCCATGCCCTGGAACATCCGCGCGGCGACCAGTTCCGGCAGGCTGTTGGCCAGGCCGCAGAACAGCGATGAGAGCGCGAAGGTGACGATGGCGATGCGGAAGATGTTCTTGGCGCCGAAGCGGTCGGCGGCCCAGCCGCTGATCGGCAGGAAGACCGCGGCGCTGAGCAGATAGGCGGTGATCGCCAAGTTCAGCGTCACCGGGTCTTCGTGCAGCGCCCGCGCCATGGTCGGCAGGGCGTTGGAGATGATGGTGGAATCCAGCGTCTGCATGAACAGGGCGCAGCCGATGATCATCGGCGCCAGCGCCCCGGCCATGAATTTCGGCTTTTCGACGGCGACTTCGCTGATGATCGGGCTCACGGCTGGCCTCCGGCGATCTGAACCAGCGGGCCGACGGCGCGTTCCAGCGCCTCGCGCGCGGCGGGGTCGAGGGCGGCCAGGCGGACGGCCAGCCAATCGGTGCGGCGGCGACGCACGGCGTCCTGGGCCCGGCGGCCGGCCGGGGTGATCATCAGGCCGAAGCGGCGGCGATCGTCCTGCGGAGGCGGCAGGCGCTTGATCCAGCCGGCCGCCTCCAGCCGCTTGACGTGGGCGCTCATGGTCGGGCGCGAGGTCTGTTCCAACTCGGCGAGCTCGGAGACGCCGACGCCCTCGCGCTTGGAGATCGCGCCCAGCAGGGCCGAATCCAGCGGCGAGAGGCCGAGCGGCTGCGCCTCGCGGCGCAGTAGCCGGCCAAGCTTCAGCAACGGCGAGCGCAAGCCCTCGGCCAGGGCGGAAACGTCCGGAGGCGGACGAAGCGATGCGGTGGTCATGCCCGATTAGTTAGGTTGCCTAACTATCTTTGTCAACAAACCAGAGATAGAACTCTTCGCCCTGCAGAGAGGGGGTTTCTAGGCCTGCAAAATCTTCCGCACCTCGGCCGTCGGATCGTCGCCGACGCTGCTCTCGACGTCGAAGATCATGGTGGCGCGGCGGCCAGGCTCGTAGGCGGGCCAGTCGGGGAGCGCGGCCGTGCTCGGGTTTCCCGTGCGGGCGAAGGCGAGCCAGGCAGCGGACATCTGCTCGGCCAGCGCTTGCGGATCCTCGCCGCGGCCGACGAAGTCGCGGGCGCGCTCGACATTGTCGAACACCAGCGGGATCTCCAGGGCGTGCGGGCAGCGGAGCGAGCCGCGCGCCACCGGAGTCTCCCAGGTCAGCATGTACATATAGACCGGCGCGGCGCCCTGCGCGGCCTTGCGTTCGGCCAGGGTGATCGAGCCGGCCCACATGCCCTGGACCGTCTGCACGGCGGCGATCAGGTGGGTGGGCGAATAGTCGGGGAAGAGCTTGCGCAGCGCCGCGACCAGGGCCGGCGCCTTGTCGCCGACCGCGTCGCGAGCGCGTTTCTCAAGGTCCTCTTCGGTGAATTCGCCGAATTTGGGATGGCCGCGGATGAAGAGGGTCGCCTCGTCCTTGTTGGAGCCGATCATCACCGGGACTTCGGCGGAGATCGCCGGGGCGTCGGGATGGAAGGGATCGCGCGGCAGCGCCTCGCCGTCGACGCAGGGGCTGAAGCCCTGCATCGGATCGCCGGCGGCGACGTCCTGGATCTCGGCGGCGGAAAGGCTCTCGAGCCTGCCGAGGTCGCCCGGCGCGATCCCCAGCGCGTCCAGCACCGCCCTGGCGTTGCGGGTGGCCGCCTCGGCGCTGACCGCGCGCAGGCCGGGACCGCTCTGGACGATGGCCTTGTGGAACAGGCCATGGGCGGCCGGCATGGCCTGCAGGATCGAGACCTTCATGCCGCCGCCGCTCTCGCCGAAGATGGTGACGTTGGCGGGATCGCCGCCGAAGGCCGCGATGTTGTCGCGCACCCATTCCAGCACCAGGACGATGTCCAGCATGCCCGCCTCGCCGGAGGACCTGTGGCCGCCGAGTTCGGCCAGATGCAGGTAGCCGAAGACGTTCAGGCGGTGGTTGACGGTGACCGTCACCACGTCGCCCCGCCGCGCCAGATTGCCGCCGTCATACATGGCCGCGCCGCCGGAGCCGTTGGAGAAACCGCCGCCGTGCAGCCAGACCATCACCGGCCGCTTGCCGCTCAGCCCGGGCGTCCAGACATTGATGAACAGGCAGTCCTCGTCCGTTCCCGGCTGGCCCGGCGCGGCCGGATCGCCGCTGGAACGGCCGCCGGTGGTCTCTCCGGGCGCGACGCCGGCCTGGATGGCCGGGGCGCCGAGCGCGACCGCGTCGGCGACCTCGCTCCAGGGCTCGGGCTTTTGCGGCGGCTGGAAGCGCAGGCGGCCGATCGGCGGCGCGCCGTAACGCAGACCCTTGAACACCTGCAGCCCGTCTTCGCGATAGCCCCGCACCGGGCCGTTCGTGGTCTGCACGATGCCCGTGCGATCAAGCTCGCGCACCGCGTTCTGGACGTCGGTCATCGTCTCGTCTCCTCAAAATGTCCCGCCGGCGTCTGACGCGTCCGGTCGGATGAATGGTCAAATAAAATTGGCCGCACGCTCATTCCGCCACGGAACAGGGCGGCCGGGCAAGGCCAATCGCACCGGCCTATTCGGCGGCGGCCTCGATGACCCGGCCCCCGACGACGGGGGACTCGACGATCGGGGCCTGGCGGCCCTCGGGCTCGAGCGGCGGCAGCGGCGCATCGCGCGGCGTGACGAACCGGCCGAGCTTGGGCGTCAGCCAGTGCTCGATATCTTCGATGACCTCGTAGATCACCGGCACCATGACCAGGGCCAGGATGGTCGAGGTGATCAGGCCGCCGATCACCGCGATGGCCATGGGCTGGCGGAACTCCGAGCCTTTGCCGAGCGCGAAGGCCGTGGGGATCATGCCGGCGATCATGGCCAGGCTGGTCATGATGATCGGGCGGGCCCGCTCGCGACAGGCCTCCATCAGGGCTTGGCGCTGGGGCATGCCCTCGCGCTCGCGCTCGATGGCGTATTCGACCAGCAGGATCGAGTTCTTGGCCGCGATGCCGAGCAGCATCAAGACCCCGATCAACGACGGAATGGACAGCGACTCGCGGGTCAGGAAGAGGGCGATCGCCGCGCCGAATATGGCCAGCGGCAGGGCCGAGATGATGATCAGCGGCTTGAAGAAGCTGCGGAACAACAGCACCAGCACGCCGTAGATCATGGCGGTGCCGGTGAAGAAGGCCAGGCCGAGGGCGCCGAACAGCTCCTGGATCTGCTGGGTCTGACCGACGGCGGCTTCCTGGACCCCCGACGGCAGGCGCCGCATGATCGGAAGATTGTGAACCTCGTGCAGTCCCTGGCCGATCTGGGTGTTGTTGGTCAGGTCGGCGTCGACGGCCAGCATGTCGCGCCGATTGTAGCGCTGGATCACCGCCGGACCGGCCTGGAAGTCGACATCCGCGACCGACGAGAGCGGCGTCGTGCCGCCGTTGGCCGTCGGCACCTGCAGGGCGCGGATCATGTCGATGTTGGAGCGAGCCTGGACCGGCAGCCGCACGCGGATCGGCACCCGACGCTCGCCCTGGGTGAGCTTGGGCACGTTGGCGTCGATATCACCTAGGGTGGCGACCCGGGCGATGCTGGCGATGGACTCCACCGTCACGCCGAGACGCGAGGCCTGATCGGGCTTGGGCCGGATGGCGATTTCCGGGCCGATCGGCGGCGCCGAGGGCCTGGGATCGGCGACCCCTTTCAAGTTGCGCATCTGGCGTTCGAGATCCTCGCCCGCCTTGTTCAGCACCGCCTCGTCCTCGCCGGTCAGCACCACCTGCAGCTCCGCCGCGCCGAAGCCGCCGCCCTGGATGGTGACGCGCGCGTCGGGGATGCTGTTCAGGTAGGGGCGGATGGCGTCCTGGATCTGGGTGACGGTGCGGCTGCGCTTGTCGTTGAGCACCACGGTGGCGGTGCCCTCGGAGATCGACCCGGTGTTGCCGCCGCCGAAGCCCTCGCCGGCCACCGAACCCACCTGGGCGAAAACCTTGGTGGCTTCGGGGATCTTCTGGTGGACCAGGTCGGTGGTTTCTTCGGTGATCCGCTGCATGTCGGCGAGGGTCGCGCCGGGCGGGCCCTGGATGCCGATGAAGGTGTAGTCGTTATTGGCCGGCGGCTGCACGCCGGTCGGCAGGCCGACGGCCAGCACGCCCACGGTGACGATCACCAAGCCCGCGCCGATGAATGACATGATCCAGCGGTGGGACAGAGCCCACTCCAGGCTGCGGCGATAGAAGGGCCTGAGCTCCCCGCGCGGATGCGGCTCGACGTTGGCCTGAAGGAAATAGGCCGCCAGCAGCGGCGTCAGAAGCCGCGCCACCAGCAGCGAGAACAGCACCGAGATCACCACGGTGACGCCGAATTCCTTGAAGAACTGGCCAGGAATAGAGCCCATGAAGGAGACCGGCGCGAACACCACGACGATCGAGGCGGTGGTGGCGACGACGGCGAGGCCGATCTGGTCGGCCCCTTCCATCGAGGCGCGATAGGGCCGCGCACCCGCCTGCACCCGCTTCTGGATGTTCTCGATCTCGACGATGGCGTCGTCGACCAGGATGCCGATGACCAGGGTCAGGGCCAGCAGGGTCACGACGTTCAGGCTGAAATGGAAGAAGGCCATGAACAGGAAGGTCGGGATCAGCGACACCGGCATGGCGATGGCGACGATCATGGTCGAGCGCCAGTCGCGCAGGAACAGGAACACCACCAGCGACGCCAGCAGCATGCCTTCGAACATGGTGCGCATGGTGGCCGCGTAGCTGTCGCGGGTGCCGTCGACGGTGGAGAAGATCGGGGTGAACTGGACGTCGGGATAGGTCTTGCGCAGTTTGGCGATGTTGGCCTTGACGGCGTCCTCGACCTGCACCTCGCTGGCGTCGTTGGTCTTCAGCACCTGGAAGCCGACCACCGGCCGGTTGTCGAGGCGGGCGAAGCCGCGCGGCTCGCCGGCGCCGTCGCCCACGTCGGCGATGTCCGACAGCTTCACGAAGCGGCCGCCGACGGTGGGAATGGTCAGGTCGCGCAGCCGGGCGACCGTCAGGGCGGAGCCGAGGACGCGCACGGTCTGCTCGCGGCCGCCGACATCGACGCGGCCTCCGGGGATGTCGGTGTTGAAGGCGCCCAGCGCCGTGTTCAGCCCCGTCGCGGTCAGGCCCTGGGCGGCCATCTTGTCCGGGTCGACGATGACGTTGATCTCGCGATCGACGCCGCCGACGCGGGAAACCTGGGCGACGCCCTTTTCGTCCTGCAGCGAGCGGGAGATGGTGTCGTCGACGAACCAGGAGAGTTCGCTGGCCGACATGGTCGGCGAGGCGACGGCGTAGGTCAGGATGGGGCTGGAATCGATCTCCAGCCGCTCCACCTGCGGCGGATCGATCTCGCGCGGCAGGTTGGCGCGGGTCTGATCGACCCGCTGGCGCACCTCGTCGGTGACCTTCTGCAGGTCCTCGCCAAGCTCGAACTGCACCTGGGTGGTGGAGACCCCCTGGCTGACTTCCGACTGCATGTCGCGCACGCCGGCGATGCCGGCCATGGCGTCTTCGATCGGCCGGGTGATCTGGGTCTTGATCTCGGCCGGCGCCGCGCCGTTGTCGGTGACCACCACCAGCACCGACGGGAAGACCACGTTCGGGAATTGCTTGATCGGCAGGAAATTGTACGCGACGGCGCCGCCGATCACCGCGGCGATGAACAGCAGCGCCACCGGGATCGGGTTCTTGATGCCCCAGGTTGAGAGCCTGAGTTCAGCCATCAGGGCGCCGCCGTCAGGGTGGTGTCGGCGATGGGGTTGACCGTATCGCCCGGCAGCACGAAGGCCGAGGAGCCGAGCAGCACCCGCGAGCCGGAGGGGGGCCCCCGGACCAGCTCGACATAGCCGCCCTCGTGCGCGCCGGTCTTCACCGGAACCTGCTGAACATGGTTGTCAGGGCCGACCAGCATGACGGAGGCGCCGTCGGCGTCATAGCGGATGGCGGTTTCCGGCGCGGTCGAGACGGTGCGGGTCAGGCCGACGAAGCTGGCCCGGCCGAAGCCGCCCGGGCGCAGGTCCGAGTTCACCGGCAACTGGATGTGGACCTTGCCGAGCTTGGTCTGCGGATCGATGTTGGGTTCGATCAGCCGCACCGAGCCCCGGACCTGAGACCCGTCCGGCAGCGTCACCTGGACGGCGTCGCCGACATGGATGCCGGAAATGTCGCCCTCGGCCACCTGCGCTTCGAGCTCGACCAGGCCGTCGCGGGCCAGGGTGAACATCGGGCTGGTCCCGCCGCCGGCGATGTCGCCGGGCCGGACGTTGCGGGTCAGGACCAGGCCGGCCACCGGCGCGCGGATGATCATCCGCGCATCGCGGGTCTGCAGATCGCGCAACTGTGCGGTCGCGGCGTCCACCGCGGCATGGGCGCTGCGGGCCTGGAAGCGGCGCTGGTCGATCTGCTCGGTGGAGATGATGCCTTCCTTGTCGAGCCCCTGCACGTCCTTGGCCTGCAGGTCGGCCTGGTCGGCGGCGACCTTCTGCTGGTCGACCTGGGCCTGGGCCTGGGCGATCTGCGAGCGCAGCAGGGTGTCGTCGAGCTGGGCCAGCGGCTGGCCCTGCTTCACATAGGCGTCGGCTTCGACGAACACCTTCATGACGCGGTAGCCGCCCAGCAGCTGCTCGGCGTTGACCGCGGCCTCTTCGCGCGAAATCAGCACGCCGGAGGTCTCCAGCCCGCCGGTCAGGGGCCGCGGCTCGACCAGGGCCACGCGCACCGTGCGCACGCCGCCTGGCGGGCCCGCCGCCGGCGGCGGCTTCGAACAACCGCCGAGCGCAAGCGCCGCCATCAGCGCCAGCGCTGCCGATATCCGCATAGTCGAAGTCCTCATCGCGCGGCCTGTTGCGTCGGCACGGGGCCCGGCGTCCAGCCGCCGCCGAGGGCCTTGAAGGCCGTCACCGAACGCCGCAACGCCTGCACCTCGGCGCTGGTCAGCGCGGCCCGCGTGGTCCGCCAGGTCTGCTCGGCGGAAAGGGTCGAGGTCAGATCGTCGATCCCATAGGCGTAGCGCTTGCGCGCGGCGTCGTAGGCCGAGCGCGCCTGGGCCTCGCCGGTGGTCAGGATCTTGACCCGCTGCTCGTCGGCCGAGAGCTGCACCAGGGCGTTCTCCGATTCGCCATAGGCGGTCTGCACCGCCTTTTCATAGGCGATCACCGCCTCGTCGGCCTGGGCGCCCCTGGACCGGATCACCGTCTTCAGGCGCGGCAGGTCGAGAATGGGCTGGACCATGCCGACGCCGATCGACCAGACGTCGGAGGTCAGCGAGGCGCCGAACAGCGGCTCGGAGGTCAGGCCGACGCCCGGCGACAGGGTGAACTTGGGAAACAGCGCCAGCTCGTCCAGCTTCAGCTGGCCGGTGGCCGAGCGGATCTGCTGCGCCGCCTCGCGCACGTCCGGACGGCGGGCCAGCAGCTCGCTCGGCACCGTCGCCGGCACGGCGGGCGGCGTGCCGGCCTCGGCGTCCGCCGGCAGCGTCGCCAGCGGCTCGGCGCCCTTGCCGACCAGCACCAGAAGCGTGCGGCGGGCGGCATGCAGCTGGCCTTCGAGATCGGTGACCTGGGCGGCGCTCTGGGCGGCCGTCGCCGCGGCCTGATCGGCGTCGGCGCTGGAGCCCAGGCCGTGGTCGGCCTTCTTGCGCGCGATGTCGGCCAATTGCTGGTCGATCCTGTTGGCCTCGCGGGCGTCGTCCAGCTGGATCGCCAGGCCCCTGGCCTGGAACAGCTGATCGGCGACGCTGGCTTCCAGCTCGGTGATGGTGGCCACGTCGTCCAGCCGCGCCACCGCCAGGTCGGCATTGGCCTTGCCGCGCGCGGCGCGCTTGCGGCCGAAGATGTCGATCTCCCAGCTCACGTCGAAATTGGCCAGGTAGTCCTGGGTATTGCCCGCATTCGTGAACGAAATCGGCGGGAAACCCGCGATCGGCAGAACGATGGGCGCCGGCCCTTGGAGGACATTGGTGTAGGTGTCGGTGGCCGAGCCCTGGAAGGCGCCTTGCGGGCCGTAGGACGCCAGCGCGCCGGCGCGGACGGCGAGCGCGTCTTCCAGCTTGGCGTAGGCGGTGCGCGCGTCCGGCGCGTTGACCAGCGCCAGCTGGATCAGGCTCTCAAGCTGCGGATCGTTGTAGGCGGTCCACCAGTGATCGAGCGGCGCGCCCGGCTGGGTGACGTCGGCGGGCGCTTCGAAGGCGACCGGAAGGCGGGTGTCCGGCTTCGGCACGGCCGGGCCAAGCGCACAGCCCGCCAAGATCGGCAGGAGCATGAGCGGCGTAAGGCGAAGGCGCATCAAAAGGCTCGTCAATTCCGAAAAAGGGCCGGCGCGGACGCCCGGCCAGATCATCGCCCAAGTCCCCGCGTCAGCGCTGAGGTAGCCGGGTCGAGGTCGATTTACCCGTTAAGATTAAGTCATCCGGACAGTTAGGCGCGAAAATATTTACGTCGTGTCTATGCGACCACGCCTCGTTGGCGGAGAAAACGGCGCTATTTTAAGCGCTCAAACGACGAAGGTGAACCTGGGCAATGGAAAAGCGCGGCGACATCCGCATCGGCGTCGGCGGTTGGACCTTCGCCCCATGGCGCGGCGTCTTCTATCCGGACGACCTGACCCAGAAGGACGAGCTTGGCTACATGAGCCGGCGGATGAGCGCCATCGAGATCAACGCCACCTATTACGGCTCGCAGAAACCGGCCAGCTATCGCAAGTGGGCCAAGGAAACGCCGGACGATTTCGTCTTCACGCTGAAGGGCTCGCGCTTCACCACCAACCGCCGGGTGCTGGCCGAGGCCGGCGAGTCCATCGACCGGTTCTTCGACCAGGGGCTGACCGAACTGGGCCGCAAGCTCGGCCCCATCCTGTGGCAATTCGCCCCAACCAAGAAGTTCGACGAGGCGGACTTCGAGGCCTTCCTGGAGCTCTTGCCGAAGACCCGCGACGGGCTGGCGATCCGTCACTGCGTCGAGGTGCGCAACGACAGCTTCTCGACCCCCGTCTTCGCCGCCCTCCTGCGCAAGCACAAGGTCCCGGTGGTCTTCGCCGACCACAGCGCCTATCCGGCCCTGGCCGACGTCACCGGCGACTTCGTCTATGCCCGCCTGCAGACCGGCTCCGACGACGTCGAGACCGCCTATACGGCGGCCGAGCTGGACGGCTGGGCCAAGCGGCTGGTGGACTGGGCCGGGGGCGGACGGCCCGCCGACCTGCCGGCCGCCGATCCCGACCACAAACCGGACGGCAAGCCCCGCGACGTCTTCGCCTTCATCATCCACGAGGGCAAGGTGCGCGCCCCGGCGGGCGCGATGGCGCTGATCGAGCGTTGCAAATAGCGGTGAGGCCCGAGATGGCGCACGGGTTTCTGCGTCGCCATCCCGGCGCAACAATCCCGATGCTTATGAAATAGCCGCCACCCTGCTCCACCCCGAAGAGGCTCCGTTGCCACAGGCTCATGTCATCGAGGTCGATGCGGCGATAGCGCTGGTCTCGCTCATCGTAGCGGTGGTCGGCGGCGGCATGGCGCTGGTCTGGCTGGCCGGCATCGCGCTTCGCCACTGGCTGCGCGGCCAGGACTATCCGAGGGCGGCTGCCGACGGTCGCCAGGGGCTGGGCGCGAGCCGCGAGGACACCCCAGGCGGCTGAGGCGGGCCGCGCGGGTTTCAGGGCCCGGCGGCCGGCGCCGTGGGTTCCGGGTGGATCGGGAAGACCGGCGGGCGGTGAAGTCGCCATGGCCCGACCGTCAAGATGACCACCAGCGCGATCAGCACGACCCCGAAGCCGGTGAAGAAGCTGGCGACAGCGGTGTTGTTGCGCGGCCCCCGCCGTCCATTCGCGAACAGCCAGTAGCCCCCGAACAGGCTGACCGCGCCGACGACCGCCAGAAACGCGCAGACCAGGGCCCGAAGCTCCAATTCCGCCCGATGCTCGGTGGGCGGAATGAGCGAGACGATCAAAACCAGGGCCAACATTCCCCGAACCCACACTGACGCTTCGACATCGGGCGAACGCCTGAACCGCCTGGCGCCGCTTTGGAACCTTAACGTCAGCGGGCGCCGGCGAACAAGCTCGCTCCGACGGCCGCGCCCCGATGTGTCGGGCGATCGACATTTCGCCGGCCCGGGTTGCGTTAGATTCGCCCGGTGCCACCCCAGACCTCGATCATCGAACGGGCCTATGAACTCGCCGCGTCCGGCGCCTACGCCACCGTCGGCGAGGTCAAGTCGCAGCTGAAAGCCGAAGGCTACGCCAGCGTGGACGGGCATTTCGCCGGCGCGGCCCTCTACGGCGCCTTGCGCAAGCTGTGCGCGGCGTCCCGGATGGGCGAAGCGGCCGTGCGCGCCGAGATGGACGCGGAGCGAAACCGTCGGCGCAAGACGAGCCATTCGCGCTAGATCACGCTGACTTGGATTGAAACAATCCAAATTCAAACCTGATCGTTTCTCCGCTCCAGCCGCCGCGCGGAAACCCGGGCCGCGGCGGCGCGTTGGCCAGACAGCCGGGACGAACACGCCCCGGGCTTCGGGCTGGAGCGGGACGGATGAGCGGCGGCGTTGGCAAGGCGCGGTTTGACCGGTTGACCGCGCTGGCGTTCGGGCTGCTGCTGGGCCTGGCCGCGCCGGCCGTCGATTCCTGGCTGGCCCGGCGGGGCGATTGGGAAGGCGCGCCGGGGGTGTCCGGCGTGATGCCGTCGAGCCCGCTGAAGATCGACCCCGAGGGCTGGCGACAGGTGCTGGTCCGCACCGTCAAGGCCTTCAACGCCGACCAGATCCCCTCGGTGGCGGCGGGGGTGACCTTCTTCGCCCTGCTGGCGCTGTTTCCGGCGATCGGGGCCTTCGTCTCGCTCTACGGACTGGTCGGCGACGTCGACGCGGCCGAGCGGCAACTGGCGCAAATGGCCGGCTTCCTGCCCGACGGCGCGATCGCGGTGGTCGGCGACCAGATCACCCGGCTGATCGCCATGGACCACGGGCGGCTGGGGCTGACCTTCATCATCGGTCTGGCGGTGTCGATCTGGAGCGCCAATGCCGGGGTCAAGGCGCTGATCTCGGGGCTGAACGCGGCCTACGAGAAACGCGAGACGCGTGGCTTCATCGCGCTCAACCTCCTGTCGCTCAGCTTCACCTTCGGCGTGGTCTTGTTCGCCGTCGCCGCCGCCACGGCCGCCGTCGCCGCGCCGACGCTTCTCGCCGCCCTGGGCCTGGAGCAGCTGGAAAGCCTCACCTGGCTGCGCTGGCCGATCCTGCTGGCGGCGATGGTGGCGCTGTTGTCGGTGCTCTATCGCTACGGGCCCTGCCGCCATCCGGTCCGCTGGCGCTGGATCACGCCGGGTGGACTGGCCGCCGCCCTGGCCTGGCTGGCGATGTCGCTGGGCTTCTCCTGGTACGTCGGCCATTTCGGCCACTACAACCGCACCTACGGCTCGCTCGGCGCGGTCATCGGGTTCATGACCTGGATCTGGCTTTCGGTGACCGTCGTGCTGTTCGGGGCCGAACTGAATTCGGAAGTCGAAAAGCAGCGGATCGATCGAAGCAGGACCGCACGGGCCGCCCGCGCGGCGCTTGCGAACCGTTAGCCGGGGCCGGCGGCGGTCCCCGTCTTGTAGTAGGCCGCCTCCCAGGCGCGCAGCTTGCGGGTGGCGTCGGCGACGAAGGGGGTGAGGCGCGCCAGGCGAAGGCCGGTGCGGTTGATCCGCGCCAGCAGCGGCGGGAAAGGCCGGGGCACGTCGATCAGCAACACCACCCGCACGCCGTCGGTGTCGTTCCACACCTCGTGGCGATAGGTGTCGTCGAACAGCACGCAGCGGCCCTCCTCCCAGACCACCGTCTGCTGGCCGACCTGCATGCGCACCTGGGCGCGGGGTTCGGGGACCATCACGCCGAGGTGGGCGCGCACCAGGCCCTTGTAGGCGCCGCGGTGCGCCGAGAGGTGAGCCCCCGGCTCCAGCACCGAGAAGAAGGCCACCTCCAGGTCGGGGATGGCGTCGAGCAGGCCGGCGGTCTCGGGGCACCGGCGGCAGTTCTCGTCGCAGCGCACGCCATAGGCGTGGAAGGCGAACACCTTCCAGACCCGCTCCTGGACGATGCCGCCCTGCAGCGGCGAGATGTCCTGCATGGCCGGCAGCGCGGCGCGGTCGCCGAGCACCCCGACCAGCTCGGCGCGGATGGTCCGCCAGTTCGCCTCGAGCTCGGCCACCCACGGAAAGGCCGCCGGCGAGATGATCTCGCTGGTCTCCACCAGGGACTTGCTGGCCAGCCAGCGTTCCAGCGCGTCGCCGCGTCCGCGGACGAAGCGGACGATTCCGTCGCGAAGACGCCGCAGCGCGGAGGGACGCGAAACCGGCAGGGTGCTCAAGGTCCAGCTCGGGATATGGCTAAGGGCGATTGATCTTAGGGGCGCCGCCGGGAGCCGGCCAGCCCGTAAATCGCGTGGGCGAAACGACGCCATCGGAGGAAGGGGGTTGAAATTCTCCGCCAACGGTCGGATTGCGAAGACCGTGATCGCGCCGGGAGGATCGCTCTGAACATGTCCGCAAGAGTCTGTCGCCTGGTCGTCCTGGCCGTGGCGTTCGCAACGCCGGCGGCGGCCCAGTCGTTTTTTCAGACCGGCGAGACGGTCATCGCCAATCCCGGATTCGCCGACGCGGCCTGCGTCGACCAGGCGGAGCTGGAGCGATACAGTTCGGCGCGGGAAATCTGCCAGATGGGCCGCCGCGAGGAATGCCAGGTGACCCAGGAGCTCGAGGGCCGGGGCGCCTGCGGCTTTCACTACGGGGTCTATGTGGTGACCTCGGTCAACGCCCAGCTCGGCCTGATCCAGATCTCGCCGCAGTCCGACCGCTCACTGAGCTACTGGGCCGAGGCGGACGACTTCAAGCCCGCCGAATAGGCCCGATCGACTAGCGGACGCCGCCGCGCAGCCAGTGCGAGGTCGACGACAGCCCCGACGCCGCCCACTGCTCGCTGACCTTGGCGGCGTTGTGCAGGGCGGCGGCCGAACGGGTCGTGCAGTTGGTGTGCGCCTTGTCCATCACCAGGCCGGCCAGCGGCTGGCGCGTGCCCAGCTCGATCTTTGACGCGTTCGCCGACGGGTTGGGCGGCGGCGGCCCGCACTGCACCGCCCAGGCGGTGAAGGCGGTGACGCGTCCTTGATCGTCGGCGCCAGTCGGGCGCAGGGCGATATAGAAGTAGCCGGTCAGGGTCAGGCCCGAGCCGGGAACTGCCTCGGAATTGTGGACCTGCATCACCAGCGGATCGCCGGCGGCCAGGATGGTGTCGTTCAGCGACAGCGTCGGCGGGTCGCCCTGGTAGCCGCCGATCCGGCCGTCGGCGCCGACCACGCCGCCGTTGGCGCAGCTCGGCCAGGTGGTGATCGGGGTCTTCTCGTCGAAGGCGCAGCCGCTGTCGGGCGTGCCTTCCCAGACGCCCGGCTTCAGCCTGGCCGCCCCGGCCTCGTCGGCCCTGCTGAACAGCGGCGTCGAGGTGACCACCATGTTGCAGCCGCCGAGCAGAAGCGCCGCGCCGATCAGAACCAAGCACCGCATGGCGTCCCCCCAGACCCCGATCGGTTGGCATAACGCCGTTCGGCCGGCAAGGCGAGGCGGCCGCCGCGCGCGGACACGCCGCGGCCTCTCCTGATCCGGCGCGAATCCAGCCGCCCTTTCGCCTGAACGATCGAGCTGGCGGCGAGTTACCGGCTGATGCCGAAAACGCCCAAGCTCGATCGACGGTCCCTGGTCGCCGCCATGCGGCCGCTGCTGCGCAGCCGCAAGGAAAGCTTGAGCGTCGGCGAGCTGATGGCCCGGCTGGAGGACGCCGATGGGCCGGGGCCGGTGCTGTTCGCGCTCACCCTGCCGGTGCTGACGCCGATGCCGCCCGGCGTCTCGATGGTGCTGGCCCTGCCGCTCTTGCTGGTCGCGCCGCAGATCGCCTTGGGCCGCCAACGTCTGTGGATGCCCGACTGGCTGGAGCAGCGGACCATAAGCCGCAAGGACCTGGTCAAGCTGCTCAAGCGGGTGTTGCCGCCGCTGGTGCGGTTCGAATCGATCGTGAAACCGCGGCTGGGCTTCCTGACCGGACCGGTAGGCTCGCGGCTGGTCGGAATCGCCTGTACGCTGATCGCCCTGGTCCTGGTGCTGCCGATCCCGTTCGCCAACCTGGTCCCGTCGATCGCCCTGGGCGCCTTCGCGCTCGGCCTGACGCGGCGGGACGGCCTGATGGTGCTGGCCGGCTACGGATTGATCCTGGCGGCCATCGCGGTGATCGCCTTGGGCGTCCACGGGGTTACACTGGGCCTGCATCAATTGCGCAGCCTGTTCTGAGGTCCGATGCGGGAACGCCAGCGCCACCCGGACATTGAACAAGCTTAGCCAGACAGGGGGCCTGACGTGCTGTTGCAGGAAGGACGCACGGCGTGGCGTACGGCGAAGGCCGGCCGCGCCGCCCTGCTGATCGACATGCAGGCCTATTTCGACGCCGCCTGGGAGGCCATGGGCCGCGCCAGGCACAGTGTCCATCTGCTCAACTGGGCGTTCGAGCCGCAGACCCTGTTCCATCCGCAGCCCGGCGGGTCCGGACCGGACAGCGACCGCTTCGCCAACTTCCTGATCGCGCTGGCCAGGAACCGCGACATCGACGTGCGGCTGCTGTGCTGGAAATCGGCCATGCCGGTGGCGGCGACCCAGCACTTCTTCCCGTTCGCCGACCGCAAGGCCTTCGCCGGCACCGGGGTGAGGTTCGTGCTGGACGGCAAGCTGCCCATCGGCGCCTGCCACCACCAGAAGATCATCGTGGTCGACGACGCCATCGGCTTCTGCGGCGGCGGCGACATCGGCCCGGACCGCTGGGACACGCCGCTGCACCTGGACGACGATCCCCGGCGCGAGAAGACCCGCCGCGACAACAAGGATTTCGACAGCCGCCACGAGGTGATGGGCATTGTCGACGGCGACGCCGCCAAGGCGCTGGGGGAGCTCTTCCGCGACCGCTGGGCGCGCTGCACCGGCGAGGTGCTGCAGCCCCCGCCGCCCGTGCGCAGACCCCGCTGGCCGGGGGATATCAAGCCGCAGTTCACCGATGTCGACGTGGGCCTGTCGCGCACGGTCGCGGCCTGGCGCAGATACCCCGAGGTGCGCGAGACCGAAGCGCTGCACGTCCGGGCGATCCGCGCCGCCAGGGCCTGCATCTATATGGAAAACCAGTACTTCACCGCGCCCCTGATCGCCGGCGAGTTGGCCAGGCGCCTGGCGGAGCCGAAGGGCCCTGAGGTGATCCTGGTCTCCACCGAGCACTCGCCGAGCTATTTCGACCAGATCACCATGGACAAGACCCGGCTGGACTTCATCCGCACGCTGAAGGCGGCCGACAAGCACGGCCGCATGCGCGCCTACAGCCCGGTGACCACGCTCGGCCGCACCATCATCGTGCACGCCAAGCTGACCATCGTCGACGACGTGCTGTTGAGGATCGGCTCGGCCAACCTGAACAACCGCTCGCTGGGTTTCGACACCGAATGCGACATGGCGTTCGAGGCCGCCGATACGGCGAACCGGGCGCAGATCACCCGCCTGCGCGACACCCTGCTGGCTCATTGGCTGGGCTGTGCGCGAGAGCGGCTGGAGGCGGCGATCGCCGAGGCCGGCAGCGTCGGCGAGGCCCTGGAGTCCTTGCGCAACGCCGGCTACTGCCGCCTGCGCCCGATCACCCCACGGCCGCTGCATCCGCTGGCCGCCTTCATCGCCGCCTATCACCTCGGCGACCCCGCCGGACCGGGCGATTCCTGGCGGCCCTGGAGACGCCGCAAGACCCTGGCCGCCGACGCTGCGAAAGCCCGCCGCCTGGCGCGCGAAACCGCCCGCCACGGCTGAGCGAAAAGCTCAGCCGAATCCGCGCGGCGGCTCGCCCAGAGGATGAATTATGCTTTTGTTAACCATACTTAGCGGGTTTTGCGTTGGCCGGTTGTTAAGAGACTGTTAATCTCGATGAATGGTCACCGTCGAGGTTCCGCAACCGGCTTCCAAAGCGCTCTCGCGCTTCAGGAAGATTGCGCCGTTCCTGCTGCTGGGGCCGATTTCCGGCCTGCTGGTCGCCGGCGCCGTCTATAATTTCCGCGACGGCCGCCCGATCATCGCCGGCCTCTATGGCCTGGCGCTGGTCGCCTTCACCATCCTGTTGCCCTACGTGGTCGCGGTGCTGGGCCTTCGACTGATCTAGTCGAAGACCGAGGCGACCCCGCCGCGGCTTGCCGGCGGGCGGCGCAGGACCATCCGGGCCGGCACGGCCAGCACCGCGACGCCGGCGATCAGGTCCCACCAGACCAGGCCGGGCGTCGACTGGGTGACCAGCGCCGGCGCGCCGTTGAACACGTCGCCGGCGGACACCACGATCACCGCCCCAAACAGGTTGTTGACCAGGTGCAGGCCGTAGGTGAAGGCGATGCCGCCGGTGCGGATGGCGATCAGCGCGGCGACGACGCCGAACAGCACCGCGTTCAGCGCCTGCGGAACGCCGTTGGGGATGTGCAGCGCCCCGAACGCCAGGCCGCTCAGCACCGAGGCGACCAGCGGCCGCTTGGTGGCCAGCAGCAGCCCCTGGGTGAGATAGCCGCGAAAGACGAACTCCTCGGCGAAGGTCTGCACGCCCAGCCCGACCAACGCCGCGAGGGCCAGACCGGCGGTGGCGCCGGTCGCGCTCCAGCGGAACCCGGCCGGGCGCAGGATGAAGTCGGCCAGGGTGGTGGCGACGGTGCAGACAGTCCAGACGCCCGCCCCCACCGCGAACCGCCGCCAGCGCCATTCGCCGATGATGTCGACGAACCGCTTGTGCTGCACCAGCCGGGCGGCGATGGTGAAAGCGGCGACGATGGTGGCGAAGGCCAGACCGTTGGCGGTGAAGAAGATCACCGGATGGGTCGGCCTGGTGAGCTCGGCCGCCGCGTTCGCCGGCATCAGCCGGCTGACCATCAGCCCGGCCACGATGACCACGTCCAGCACGATCCAGATGACCAGGGCCAGGACGATGGTCACGAGGTAGCGCCACCAGGCGTTCAGGCCACGCCGGGCGTAGTCCAGATAGACATCCATGCATCGGCTCCGATCGATCAACGGCCCACGGCGACGCTAGGGCTGGAGTCCTTCAAACCCCTGAATCGGCCGGGGACCGCGGCGGCGACAAATATTCATCTTTCGTTCACGAATTGGGCCGGGTCGCCGCAATTATGGTTAACGGGGTCTTAACCGGCGCGGCCGCACCAGGGAGACCATGCGGCGGATCGGATTTTGTCTTTGTCTGGCTGTGCTGGCGGCGGCGCTGATCGGCGCCGCGCCGGCCGAGCAACCCACCGCGCCCGCGAGGCCGGCGGCGAAGGTCGTGCGCGGCGGGCAGGGCGGCCGAAACCCCCAGAACGCCCAATCCGGCAAGACCGCCAAACCGACGGCGACGCTAGCCCCGCTGGCGCCGGCCGCCTCGCCGCTGAGCGACGCCTCGGCCGCCGACCCCGGCCAGTGCCGGATGGCCTGCGACCACAGCTATTATTTCTGCCTGTCCGGCCAGGACGCGGAGTCCTGCCCCGAGACCTGGACCAGTTGCCGCACAGGCTGCGAGCGGTCGCCGATCCAACCCTGAGCGCCGCCTGCCGCAAAGGCATGCTTGCCCCGCTAGGCCCCGATGGCGGAAGATGCGGCGGATTTTGTGAAGAGCCGTTCGTGACCGACACCGATCTTTTGAACACCAGCCAAGCCGGCAAGCGCGAGCAGACCAAGGCCGCCAACCGCCGCGCCATCCTGGACGCCGCGCGCCTGGTGTTCGCCGAGCTGGGCTATGAGAGCGCCAGCGTGCGCGACATCATCCGCCGCACCCACCTGTCGGTCGGCGCCTTCTACAACTATTACCGCTCCAAGGAGGAGGTCTACGAGGCGCTGTCCGACGACGGGGCGCGCCGCTTCCGGCCCATATTGCAGGCGCAGTACGAGGCTTCGGCCGACTTCGAGACCTATATCCGCCGCGCCATCGAGGCCTATTACAACTTCCTGGTCGAGGAGCAGGAGCAGGTGCAGCCGCCGCCCGGCCCGGGGGCGCACCCGCATGTGCGCATCGAGACGCCGGAAATGCTGGCGGTGTTCGAACAGGTGAAGTGGTCGGTATCCGACGTGCTGGAGCGCGGCCACGGTCCGAAGGTCGACCTGGACTATTTGGCCGCCGCCTGCATCGCCGTGGCGCGGGAGGTGGGCGAGCTGATGCTGGAGCGCCGGCCGATCGACGTGCCGGCGGCGGTGGAATTCGCCGTGCAGCTGATCCTGGGCGGCCTGCCCGCCCTGCCCCGGCTGGAGCCCTAGTCAAGGCGCAATGGCCGACATCGCCTTCCGGAGATTCGCGCTGAGGGCGATACTGTCGCTGCCGACTCCGATCCTGCGGGCGCTGTCCGGCGGTGGGGTGGTGTTCCAGGGCGGCCGGACGCTGGATCCGCGCCTGCAGTACCTGGCCAACGCCGCGCGCGCCCAGGGCGGCGCAGGCGCCGTCACCCCGCAGCGGCTGCGCGCCGGCTCGGCCGCCTCCCTGGCCCTGGTGGCCGGCGATCCGGAGCCGGGCGTACGCGCCGAGAGCCTGAGCATCCCGGCGCCCCACGCCGCCGTCTCCGCCCGCGCCTATCGCCCGGAGGGGCAGGATCCGGCGGCGCCGATCATGGTCTTCGCCCATTTCGGCGGCGGGGTGATCGGCGACCTGGAGACCTGTGACGTCTTCTGCACCATCCTGGCCCGGATCGCCCGCTGTCCGGTGCTCTCCATCGATTACCGGCTGGCGCCCGAGCATCGGTTTCCGGCCGGGCTGGACGACGTCGCGGCCGCCTATCGCTGGGCCAGGGACAACGCCGCCCAGTTCGGCGCGCCGGCCGGCAAGGCGGCGATCGGCGGCGACTCCATGGGCGGCAATTTCGCCGCCGCCATCGCCCAGGACCTCAAGCGCGCCGGCGAGCCGCAGCCGGTGCTGCAGCTCCTGATCTATCCCGCCGTCGACCTGGCCAGCGAGACCCAGTCGATGACCACCTACGCATCCGCCTATCCGCTGTCGCGCGGGCTGATGGACTGGTTCGCGGCGCAGTATCTGGGTCCGGACGGCGACCCCACCGACCCACGCGCCTCGCCGATCCGCGCCGAGGACCTCAGCGGCCTCTGCCCCGCCATCGTGGTCACCGCCGGCTTCGATCCGCTGGTCGACCAGGGCGAGGCCTACGCCAAGCGGCTGCGCGACGCCGGCGTGCCGGTGGTCTATCGCTGCTATGACGGCCTGGCCCACGCCTTCACCGCATTCACCGGAGCGGCGCCGGCCGCCGACATCGCCTGCCGCGAGGTCGCCGGCCTCGTCCGCGAAGGCTTCGAGGGACGGATCCACTGATGCGCGCACTGGTCGTCGAGAAACTGGCCCCGAACTACGAAGGCTGCGTGCTGAAGGAGATCGAGACGCCGAAGCCGGGGCCCGGCGAGGTGCTGGTCAAGGTGCGCGCCGCCTCGGTCAATTTTCCCGACCTGCTGATGACCCGCGGCGAGTACCAGCACAAACCGCCGCTGCCCTTCATCCCCGGCCTGGAGATGGCCGGCGAGGTCGAGGCGCTGGGCGACGGTGTCGAGCGCTGGAAGGTCGGCGACGCGGTGGTCGGCGGCGCGCGCATCGGCGGCTTTTCCGACTATGCCGTCACCAACGCCATGGCGCTGCGGCCCAAGCCCGAGCGGCTGAGTTTCGCCCAGGCCTCGGCCTATGGGACCGCCTATCTGACGGCCTATGTCTCGCTGGTGCGGCGCGCCCAGATGGAGCCCGGCGAGTGGCTCCTGGTGCACGGCGCGGCCGGCGGCGTCGGCCTGGCCGCCGTCGACCTCGGCAAGCTGATGAACGCCAAGGTGATCGCCGCCTCCGCCTCGAACGAGAAGCTCGGCCTGATCGAGGCCGAGTACGCCCCCGACGCGGTGGTCAACGTCACCGGCGGCTTCCGCGACTTCGTCAAGGAGACCACCGACGGCCGCGGCGCCGACGTGATCTATGATCCGGTGGGCGGCGACGTGTTCGACGAGAGCGTCCGCTGCGTCGCCTTCAACGGCCGGCTGCTGATCGTCGGTTTTACCTCGGGGCGCATCCCGACCGTCTCGGTCAACATGCCGCTGATCAAGGGCTTTTCGGTCATGGGGGTGCGCGCCGGCGAATACGGCCGCCAGTTCCCGGAAAAGGGCCGCGAAAACGCCAAGGCGGTCTGGGACCTGGCTAACGAAGGCAAGATCAAGCCCCGCGTCCATGCCGAACTGCCGCTTTCCGACTGGCGCGCGGCCTTCGCCCTGTTGGCCGACCGCAAGGTGGTCGGCAAGGCGGTGATCCGGCCGGACCTTTAAGATATTCGCCGGCGCGACGGGGCGGCCGGATTGGTCCGTGCAACGATCTCTCCGGCGGCAAGTTAAAGCTACGGTTCGCGCCGTCATGGCGGGACCCGCGGTCCAGGAGAGTCCGCGCGTTCGGTAACGACTTCCAGATGACCCTTGAGCGTTCGTACCCCTCCGGTTCGTTGCTGTTCGCCAGTCCGCTGACCCGGCGGCTGGCGAGGCTCTGGCCGCTGGAAGCCGCCGACTGCAAGGCGCTGGAGGATCTCGTGCGCGACAGCGAGTGGGTCGGTCCGGACGTCGCGCTGCTCAAGGCGGGCGACGATCCCGACGTGGTCATCGCCCTGCTCGACGGTCTTGCCTATGAGCACCAGGACTTCGCCGCGGGCCGCCGGCAAATCACCGGACTGCGCTTTCCCGGAGACCTGTGCGACGGCCACTTCGCCTTGTCCGGACCGGTGGACTACGGCGTCCTGACCCTCACCCGCTCGCGGATCAGCCGCATTCCCGTCGACCGCTTCGTCCGGCGGCTGGAGCGGCGCCCGGCCATCGCCCAGGCGCTGCAGCTGGCGGCCGCCAGGGAAGAGGTGATCCTGCGCGCCTGGATGGCCAATCTCGGCCAGCGTCCGGCCTACGAGCGGCTGGCGCACCTGATCTGCGAGGTCGCCCAGCGGATGGCCAGCCGGGGCCTTCTGTTCGCCAACGGCGGGTTCGAGCTGCCCCTGACCCAGCAGGAACTCGGCTGGGCGCTCGGCCTGACCAGCGTGCACGTCAACCGTGTGCTCCGCCGCCTGCGCGACGAGGGCCTGATCGAAGTCAGGAGCGGGCTGGTGCAGCCCAGGGACCTGGAGCGGTTGCAAACGGTGGCTGGGTTCGATCCCAGCTACCTCGACTGATAACCCCAAACAATCCGCAAATTAACATTTGTTGTCTTGAAGCAACATTTGTTATTATGTAAGTCTAATTTATACGGACCTGTTGCTGTATGTCCACAGTCGTCGCTATACAGCAAAATTATCTACTGCTCAGGTTGACCAATCCTCTGGCGCCATCTTAGACCCAATAGCGACGTCTTGTCGCATCAGGGGTTGTTCTCATGGATTTCTCGTCGCAGAGCGCGCTCGCGCTGAGCCTTGACGCCGGTCAAACCCGCGCTTCGAGACTGTCGGCCAGACGGCGGCTTCTGATGACCACGGGCCTGTCGGCGGCGGCGGCGGTGCTGGCCATGGCCACGCCGCGCATCGCCCTGGCGCAGACCTGCACGCCTCCCCCGACCCAGGGACCGGCGGCGGCGCCGGCGCCCATCGGCCCGGCCAGCCAGTTCTGCACCGGCAGCTACGCCACGGGCATCGGCTATACCGAGACGACCACGGGCGGAAACCTGTCGGTGACGCTCGCCGGTCCCGGGACCGTTAACGGCGTGGTGCTGAATGACTCCGGCGGCGCGACCGCGGCTAACCTGACCCTGGTGCTCGGCAACGCGACCTCCGGCGCCCAGAACATCACCGGCGCGGGGAACGCCGTCACCATCACCAGCAGCGGCGGCAACGTCGTCATCGCCACCGGCAACAGCACGATTCCGGGTGAGACCATCACCGGCAATGTCGGCGGCATCGACGTCAGCACCACCGGCAACGGCACGGTCAACGTCAGCACGGTCGCCAACGTGACCGGCCTGGCCAGCAACGGCATCCGCACCCACACCGTCAACGGCAGCAACACCGTCAACGTCGGCGGCAATGTGGTCGCGGCCGCCGGCAGCGGCGTCCGCGCCTATTCGACCGGCAGCGGCGCGGTG
>DATAYM010000014.1:0-81063 GCA_036272595.1 Caulobacteraceae bacterium | reverse complement strand
GTTCTAGTTGCGTGGTGGCGGGGGGACGTCAGCTTCATCGAAGCGAAACGGCTGGGGCTCGAGCTTTCTGGAAAGCGCGATCTGGCCCGCGCGTTTCCGACATGGTTCGATCGGTATCTTTTCGCGGATGTATTGCCGGTCGAGGCCAGTTCTCAGCCGCGCTCGGCAGCCGACGATCGCTCAATCCGACTCTTAAACTAGGCCGTTCGGACGAAAGAGGTCTCGCCGATGCTCATCGGCCATTCCGACTTCAGATCCGCGAGCCTTCAGTGGGCGAAGGTCGAAGTGGCCGAGTTATCAGGACGGTAACTTGGACAAGGCAGGAAAAGCGCGCAGCATCCTTAGAGGGGCGCAGGAAATGGGCATCGATCCGGACCCTGCCCAGTTAGACCGCCACGCAGAAGGACTGCGCGCCGAGCGAGGCGCCTGCGTTAGGGGGGTGAGCCTCCCTCTCGCCTGAGCGGGGAAGGGACCTCGGCAAAGCGAAGGTCCGCTAACCACCGAGGCTGTGTGAGAACGTGTTGGTTTGGCTGGATGGTCGGGCGGAGGCCGAGTTGGTCGCTCATGCCCGCATCGCCACCATGAGTGACTGGACTCCGAGGATCGCGATGGCGCGCTTCAGATTGTAGGCCAGAACCTGGAGGCTCATCTCGGTTTGCACCTTTTCGAGGGTCCGGGTCTGGAAGTGGGTGGCGCCCATCCAGGCCTTGAGCGTGCCGAAGGCGTGCTCGACGGTGGCTCTTCGGATGCGCATGGCCTTGGGGTGGCGGTCGAGCCGCTCTTGCATGGCTTCGATGACCGCCTCGTGCTCCCAACGCGTGATCCGTCGCTCCACACTGGTCGTGCATCGACTTTTCAGGGTGCACGCCTGACAACTGGCGCGGTCCCAGTAGCGGTGCAGCGTCATCCCCCGCTCAACCGTCGTCATATGGTGCGGGAGCCGCTGGCCGGCGGGGCAGCGGTAGGCGTTCTCGTCCGGCAGATAGACGAAGTCCTGCTTGCCGAAGCGCCCGTCCGCCTTCGCGCCCGAGGTCAGGGGTTTGGGTACGTAAGGGGTGACGCCCAGGGCCTCGCAGGCCAGGACCTCTTCGCTGTCGAAGTAGCCGCGATCGGCCAACACCTCGAGTTTGTCTGAGCCCATCGCCGCCTTTGTCTGCCCGGCCATGTTGGCAAGCTGGCCGCGGTCGTGGCCGACATTGGTGACCTCGTGCGCCACGATCAGGTGATGTTTGGCGTCAACGGCGACCTGCACGTTGTAGCCCACCATCCCCGTGCCCTTGCCGTTGGTGGCCATGGCCCGCGCGTCTGGATCGGTAAGGGATATCTGCTGGTCGGGGGCGACGGAAATAGGGTCTAACCCGCCGCCATCTTTTGCACATCGGCCGCCTGCAGTGGCTGACCGCCGATGGCCCAGTCGCCGCCTTCGACTTCGTTAATCTTCACCCAGGTGACGCCGCGGAGGTTCTCGCCCTCCACCGCGACCATCGCGTCGGTCACCTTGGTGATCATCGCCGACTTTTGTTCGGGCGTGAACACGCCCCTGATCACGTGAATGTCCACCAGCGGCATGACTTGCTCCTGCTCATCGAAGCCGCGAGAGTGACTGGATCGACCGGGATCACAAGTTCAGGAACTGAACCGATGCGATCGCATGCGCTTACTCACCGCGACGACGACCAAATCCAGATTCCGTCCGGCGAGGCCTCGCTCTATGGTCAGTTTTGCCCGGTGGCGATGGCCGCTGAATTGCTGGCGACCCGCTGGACGCTGGTTGTCCTGGGCGAAATGTTATCCGGCTCGACCCGGTTCAACGAGATTCGTCATGGCGTGCCACGGATGTCGTCCGCACTTTTATCAAAACGGCTGCGTGAACTGGAGGCCGCCGGGGTGTTGATCCATTCCGGCGGCGAGTACGTGCTGACGGCCTCCGGCCGCGATCTCGCGCCTATCGTCAAGGGACTCGGGCGCTGGGCGTTGCACTGGGTGAGTTCGGAGTGCTCGCTCGCAAATCTCGATGCGCGCCTCCTGATGTGGAACATGCGCCGCAATCTTCGGCCGGATCCGATTCCTGACCGCCGCGTCGTGGTCGAGTTTCACTATCCGCAGCTTCCAGAAGGCGAAGCGCGATACTGGCTAATCGTCGCGCCTGGCGCGCCTGTCGATCTTTGCTCAATTGATCCCGGCCATGACGTCGACCTGCTCGTGACGGCCGAGCTTCGCGCCATGACTGCTGCCTGGATGGGGATGAGCGACTTCGAAGCAGAACTCCGCGCCAAGCGCATCGAGCTTGACGGCGATCCGGTCCTGTCTTCCACCTTCAGCCAATGGATTGGTCGCAGCGGGCTCGCAAACTAGCGGTGACGGCGAATAAAGGCGGCGGAAGTGACGCCCGGTTGTCGAAAGCTAACCAGACAAACATATTGCCTGAGGCGAGCAGGGCATGGATTTCCGCCCATGGCGGACGTTGGCTACTTGCGCTCGGCGGCCGGTCCTCATCGGAGCGGCAAGTCCGCTTTCCGGCGGCATGCGAAGGGCAACGATCCACCTATCTGCGACCTTGCGCAGGTCCGGTTCCGGCGCCTGATCCCTCACGCCGGCGAACGTCGGCTTTCTGGACCAAGCTGAAGGTCAGAGATCGACCCGAGTCGGACCTTTATCGCGCTGCCCGGCTCGCCAGCTGCCCGGCTGGCCGCCTTAGACTGTTGGTATGGTGCCGCCGTCCAAGACATAGTCGACTCCGATGGCAAAGCCGCCTCGGTCCGACGCCAGAAAGGCGACCAATTCGGCGACTTCTTCCGGCCGCCCGACCCGGCCGAGCGGAATGCCGCCGATCATAGCCATGATCTGCTGGCGCGCCTCGTCGGCCGATCCGCCCGTGTTGCGCTGAATCTCACCAATCTGCTTCTTTGCGCCAGACGTCTCGATGAAGCCTGGAGACACCATGTTCACGCGCACGCCATGCGGCGCCACGGCGCGCGCGAGACCCTTGCTGTACGTGCGCAAGGCTCCCTTGGCGGTCGAATAAGGAAGGGTGGACCCGCTCTGCGGCATGATGTGCGCGATCGACCCGATATGAACGACGACACCGGCTCCCCTGTCGATCATCCCGGGCACGAACGCGCGATCGAGGCGAACCGGCGCGAGCAAGTTGACGTTGAAGATGTTTTCCCAGAACTGATCCGTAAGCTGCTCGAAACCGCCGGCCGGCGCGTCGCTTGCCCGAGGTTGTTGACCAGGATGTCAACGCCGCCCCAGACCGACTGGACACGACTTACGACCGCCGCGACGCCGATCGCAGTGCTAAGATCGGCCTGCACAAACATCCAGGTGCTGTCGATCGACTCAGAAGAACCGCGAGCTGTCACCGCTACCGATGCTCCACCGGCTCCGAAACGCTGGGCGATGGCGGCGCCGATCCCGCGAGAACCCCCTGTCACGAGGACCCGCTTGCCGGCGAACTCGTCGGGTGAGTTGTTCGATGACATCAGGACACTCCAATCGAATTGGCGACCAGCCGTGCCCATGGGGACTTATTCAGCAGTATTATGAGCTGCGTGATGCGATTGTCCCGCAGGCTGAAATAATAGCTTAAAATGAGAGGGTCAGGCAGATTGGTCTTGTCGAAGTCGCCATCGACCCTGGCATGCAACACGACGTCCCCATAGTGCCGATAAGCCTTGAGAACATCCATTGTGACGTGGTCGCCGAAGATTTCCTCGGCGGCCCACGCCCGAATGGCGTCGTGGCCCAGGAATTCACGCTGAGCATCGTTCAATAGAGCGTCGTCGGCGAAGGTCGCCATGAATGCGTCCGGGTCTGGCTTGTTGTGGGCCAGAATGTTCGCCGCGACCACCGGGGGGAGTGGGCCTGTTATGTCTTCCACGATGATCTCCATCCGTCACGAAAGACGATATGGAGAGTTCATCCGTCAGTTTCTGTCAGGGGTTGAGCGGCCTCCTCGTCGGCCGCCGCAACCTGTGCCTGGAACCGTTTGAGCAGGGCGGATCGATGTTCGGGGTAGCGGTCTCCTATCTCGGCTGAAGCGATCCGGTCAGTCCGAAACATGCGGAAGCCGACGCGCAGTTCACACCAGGCAGCGAGCACGCGCGCGCTGTCCGCAAAGGCGAGCGCGAAGGGCCATATCGTCCGGCTGGTAAGCCGGCCTTCGGCATCGGCGTAGGCGATGGTCAATCTGTGCTGCTTCCTGATCGCGTCACGAAGGATCGAGAGCGGCACGGCGTTTGTCGGGAAGTGTCTGGGTGGACCCGGCAAGGTGATCGAAGCTTCGCCCGCCGCGCGGGCGTCCGACGAAAGAACTGCGTCAATCTTCGCAGCGGCGACCGCGGCGGCCTTGCGGAGCGGCTCGTCGCCACGCTGATCGACATATCTGAGTCCCAACAGGACGGCTTCGACCTCCTCGCCCTGCAACATCAGCGGGGGAAGAAACAGTCCCGGTTTCAGGACATATCCGATCCCGCCTTCCCCCCTCACGGGAGCGCCTTGGGCGACCAGCGTCGCGATGTCGCGGTAAACGGTCCGCTCCGAAACCTGAAGTTCGTGCGCGATCTGGCTGGCGGTGACGGGCACGCGCCGGCCGCGTAAAAATTGGAGCAAGGCGAGCAGGCGAATTGACCGGGACATCCGCCCAAGCCTCCTCCCGGAACCGGCAACCGTCCACAGCGATCCGGTGAAAAGCCTTCTAAGCGCCGGATGCTCGGCGTTTATGGGACGGGCCGGTCGCCGCGCCATCCCGATGGCGACCGGCTCATTTATAGGTGCAGACCCTAGGCCGCGGCCTTGCGCAGCATGGTCTCGAAGGCGCCGAACAGCTTGTGCATCGGGGCTTTCTTGTAGGCGAACGGGTCCGGCGGATCCATGGCGTGGACGATCATCGCCACGTCCGCCTCGAACAGCAGCAGCCGGCCGTCGGCGGTCTCGGCGCAGTCGAGGCCGAGATAGTCGAGGCCGAGCCGCTCATGCAGCTGGGCGAAGGCGCCCGCGTGCCGCGCTGCGAAATCGGCGTCGAACCCGGCCATGAAGCGGGCTTCCTCGGCGCGCTTGTCGGCGCTCTCGGTCATGCCGGCGTTCATGTAGTGGACCATCCAGCGCTCGGAGACCGCCATGTGGCAGATGAAGGGGCGCCCCTCGATCAGCACGATGCGCTGCTTGCGAAACAGGCCGTCCGGTCCGGCATAGTCGACGAAGGGCGTGACGTAGAACCGATCCTCGGCGCTCTCGGCCAGATAGGCCGGGATGGCGGCCGGCGCGTCCAGCCTGGCGAGGCCATCGCCGGCGTGGGAGGCGATCGGGCGGACCAGCATGGGAAAGGCGCAAGGGCCGCAGCGGCCGGCGGCGACGGCGTCCAGATCGGCGCGGCCCAGGCGGGCGGCGGCGGGCGCCAGCACCTGCGCGGCGCCGGCCATGGCCGCGGCGACCCCGTCGCGGGTGAGGGCGCGGATGTTGGCGGGCTTGCCGTTCAGCACCGGCCTCGGCCACCCGGCCAGGAGCGGCTCGATGGCGTCGAGGGCGGCGCGGTTGGCCTCGGATTCGCCGATGGCCAGGAAGGCGACGTCGTGCCCGGGCGGCTCGGGGATCGGGACGCCGGGTTCGACATAGAGGCTGATCAGCTCGACGTTCGCGCCCTCCAGCAGGAAGTCGAGCGGGGTGTTGGCCATCAGGTCGCCGGGGGTGACGATGGCCAGCAGCCTGAGCGCACCGGCGTCGGCGGCCGGGCGGCGGAAGAGCTTTTGCACCGCCAAGGCCTCGGCCTGGACCGCCAGGCCGGAGTCGCGCTGGCCGGAGAGCAGGAGCAGGGTGGCCAGGTCCATGATCGCGCCGGCGTCGGCGGGATCGGCGCCGGTGCGGGCCATCAGCCGGTCCCAGACCGGAACCACGTCGACCCCTTCGAACACCATGCGGCCGAGCGCCGCCAGGCCGATGACCTCGGCGGGCGAGGCGCTCACGCCGCCCCCCGTTGCGCCGCGCCCGGTTGCGCCCGGCCTCGGCAGGCCGCATCGCCGAACGCGACGGCGCCGCGAACCAGGGCGTCAAGATCGCGCTCGTCGGTGCGGTGGTTGAACAGGGCGGCGCGGATGGCGGCCTTGCCGTCGACGGTGGTCAGCGACGGGGCGACCTCGCCGGCCTCCTGCAGGTCGGCGACGATGGCGCGGTTGACCTGGTCGGTGTTGTCGCAAACGTAGCGGAAGCAGACGATGTTGAGGCTCACCGGCGCCAGCAGCTCCAGCCGCGGCGCCGCCGCGACGCGCCGTTCCAGCTCCCGGGCCAGGGCGCAGCCATGGGCGACGGCCGCGCCGATGGCGTCGGTCCCGTGGACCTTGAGGGTGAACCAGGTCTTCAGCGCCCGAAAGCCGCGCGACAGGTCCGGACCATAGTCGCACGGCCACCAGTCGCCGCCGGCCAGGCCGCGCCGCTCGCGTTGCAGGTAGGCGGCCTCGGCGGCGAAGGTCTCGCGGTGCAGGGACTGGTCGCGCACCAGGACGCAGCCGGCGTCATAGGGGACCTGGCCCCACTTGTGGAAGTCGAAGGCCAGCGAATCGGCGCGCTCCAGCCCCGCGAGCCGCGGCCTGATCTCCGGCGCCAGCACGCCCAGCGCCCCGAAGGCGCCGTCGATGTGGAAATGCAGCCCCTCGGCCTGGGCCAGGTCGGCCAGGGCGGCCAGGTCGTCGATCGCGCCGACGTCCACCGTCCCCGCATTGCCGACCAGCAGGAAGGGCCTGGCGCCGGCGCGGCGGTCGGCCGCGATCGCCTGGCGCAGCGCCTCGAGGTCGATGCGATGGTCGGCGGTTGTTGCGACCTTGCGCAGGGCGTCGGAGCCCAGCCCGGCCATCTCCATGGCGCGCGGCACGCAGCCATGGGCGGCGGTGGAGGCGTAGGCGGTCAGCCGCGCGCCATCCGCGCCCTGCCGCCGGCCGGCGGCGCCGAGGGCGCGCTGGCGGGCGACCAGGACGCCGATGAAGTTGGCCATGGAGGCGCCGGTGACCAGAAGGCCGCTGGCGGCTTGCGGAAAGCCGAGCAGCTGGCGCATCCAGCCGATCACCTCGCGCTCGACTTCGATCGGCATGTGGTCGCGGCCGCCGAGGTTGGCGTTCAGACCGCCGGCCAGCATCTCCGCCAGCATCCCCACCGGGGTTCCGGCGCCCTGGACCCAGCCCATGAAGCCCGGGTGCAGGTTGCCGCCGGCGTAGGGCAGCACGTCGCGCATGAAGCTGGCATGGGCCTCGGCCAGCGGACTGGGCGCGGTCGGCGGGGCGCCACGAAACCGCTGCCGCACGGCCTGCGGGATCGGGCGCCAGACCGGCTGGTCGCGCAGGCTCTCCAGATGATCGAACAGGTCGTCGAGCATGCGGTGGCCCTGGTCGCGGACCTCGCGCCAGTCGGATGGATCAAGACCGCTTTCCGCCGCCACCTGCCGCCCCTCTTCGCCCACGGCAGACATTCGCGGCGCCCGGTTCCGAACTGGTTAACGGCCGCCGGCCGCGAGCATTCGGCTTTCGGGCCCGATGCCGCCGCCGAGTTCGCGCTTGAGCTCGGCGATCGGCAGCGGCCGGCCGAACAGGAAGCCCTGCATGGAATGGGCGCCGGCGGCGCGCAGGAACTTGCGCTGCATCTCGTCCTCGACCCCTTCGGCGACCACCTTCATGCCCAGGGCGCGGCCGATGCTGACCAGGGCGTGGACCAGGGTGGCCGACTGCACGTCGTCGCTGCAGCGGTTGATGAACATCCGGTCGATCTTGAGCTTGTCGAACGGATAGAGCTGCAGGTGGCTGAGGCTGGAATAGCCGACGCCGAAATCGTCCAGGGCGATCTTGACCCCCATGGCGTGCAGCCGGTCCATGCTGCGGCGGATCTCGTCGCCCTCGGACAGGATGGCGGTCTCGGTCACCTCGATCTCCAGGCGGCGCAGGTCGAAGTCGTAGCGCGCGGCGACCACGGCCAGCTCGTCGGTGAACGCCGGATCGCCGAACTCCACCGCCGAGGCGTTGATCGCCACCGCCAGGTCCAGGTCATTGGTCTCGGCCATGGCCTGGTCGAGCACCCAGCCGGTGATGTCCCGGATCAGCCCGTTCTGCTCGGCCAGCGGGATGAACAGGGCCGGGCTGATGCCGCCGCGGGTCGGATGGTTCCATCTGAGCAGCGCCTCGACGCCGAGGATGGCCTCGCCGTCGCGGTCGACCTGCTTCTGGTAGACCAGCGAGAACTCGCCGCGCTCCCTGGCCAGTTTGAGGTCCTGCAGCAGGCGCGCCTGGTCGCTGAGCGGCGCGGCTTCGGTCTCGGCCGCGCCGGCGGGCGCATCGGGATTGTCCAGCGCGTCCAGGGTGGCCAGCAGCCGGCGGTGCAGGGTCTCGATCTCGGCGGGAGCGACGTCGCGCTCGCGGGCGGCGGCCTCGATGCGGCCGGCCATGTCGGCGACGGCGCGGGCGCCGATGTTGCCGCTCATCGACTTCAGGGCGTGGGCTGCGCGCGCGGTCTCGGCCCGGTCGCCGGCGGCGACGGCCTCGACCATGCTGCGCACCGCGACCGGGGCGTGTTCGCGGTAGAGGCGGATGACCCGGGCGACGAAGTCGGCGCGGCCGCTGTCGGCCATATGCGCCAGCTCGGCCGCGACCGCGGCGTCGATCAGCTCCGGCGAGACGCTGGCCGCGCCGGCGTCCAGCGGCTCCAGCGCCGCCGCCTCGTCGCCGGCCGCCAGGGGGTCCATCACCGCCGCCAGGGTGCGGGCGAGCCCGGCCAGGGTGAAGGGCTTGTGCAGCACCCCGTCCATGCCGGCGTCGCGCCAGGCGTCAGCGCGGGTTCCGAGCACCTCGGCGGTCAGGGCGATGATCGGGGTGCGTGGGCGATGGAATTCAGCCTCGGCGGCGCGGATGGCGCGGGCGGCCTGGTAGCCGTCCATCACCGGCATGCCGCCGTCCATCAGGATCAGGTCGAACGGCTCGGTAAAGGCGGCTTCGGCGGCGGCGCGGCCGTCGGCGGCCACGGCGGCGCTGACCCCAAGCCGCGCCAGGGCCTCCATCGCCACTTCGCGATTGACCGCGCTGTCGTCGGCGACCAGCACCCGGCGGCCGGCGAAGCTGGGCAGGGCGTCGTCCTCGGCGCGCGCCTCCTCGACCAGGGCGTCGGAGAGGCCGCCGCCGGCGGCCAACTGGGCCAGCACGGCGGCCAGGTCGCGGCGGCGGAAGGGTTGGATCAGCACCACCTGGGCCAGGCCGGCGTGCTTGAGCCTGGCGGGCGCGGGATCGCCATATTCGCCGATGCAGACCGTGTGCACCGGCCCGGGCGCGAGCGGCGCCAGGGCCTGGGGATCGCCGATCACCGCCATGGGCGGGACCTGGCCGTCGCCGGCGACGCTGGCGCAGAGCTCGGCGTGGGCGCTGGCCAGGTAGCGGCGAACGGAAGAACGGGTGGCGACCCCGGCCAGCGAAACCGCGATCTGGGCGCCGTCGAAGACCGGCCAGGGCGCGCCCGGCTCGATCACCGGCGGCCGGAACTCGAAGCCGAAGGTGGACCCGCGGCCGGGATTGCTGGCCACCAGCAGCCGGCCGCCCATGGCCTCGACCAGCCTGCGGCAGATGGCCAGGCCAAGGCCGGTGCCGCCGAATCGCCGCGTGGTCGAGGCGTCGGCCTGGCTGAAGGCGTTGAACAGCGAGGCGATCTTGTCCTTGGCGACGCCGACCCCGGTGTCGCGCACCTCGATGCGCAGGCCGCCCTCGGGGGCCGGTTCGGCCGACAGCATGACCCCGCCGGTCTCGGTGAACTTCAGCGCATTGTTGACCAGGTTGCCGATCACCTGGCGCAGGCGCACCGGATCGGCCTCGATCAGGGCCGGAACCCGCGGATCGATATAGGCGGCCAGGTCGAGGCCCTTTTCCCGCGCCCGCTCCCAGAACAGGCTGACCACGTCCTCGACGATCTCGGTCAGGTCGGTGGGCGCCTGCTCCAGCGTCATCTTGCCGGCCTCGATCTTCGAAAAGTCGAGGATGTCGTTGATGATCGCGATCAGGCTGGCGCCGGACTTGGCGATCACCTCGGCGAAGCGGCGCTGGCGCGGCGCGAGGTCGCCGGCGGCCAGGAGCTCGGCCATCACCATCACCCCGTTCATCGGCGTGCGGATCTCGTGGCTCATGGTGGCCAGGAAGTCGGACTTGGCGCGGTTGGCGCCCTCGGCCTGGTCCTTGGCGACGCGCAACTCGCTGGTGCGGATGGCGACGGTGCGCTCCAGGCCGAGGTCGCGGGCCCGGATCTCGTCGAGCATGCGGTTGAAGCCGTCGACCAGGAGGCCGACCTCGCCGTCGGCGGCGATCCTGACCGCGCGCGCATAGTCGTGGTCGGCCTCGATCCCGGCCATGGCCTCGGTGAGCGCCACGATTGGGCCGGAGACCCGCCGGCCGAGCCGCCAGGCGACGGCGAGGCCGGCCAGCGACGCGATCAGGGCCGCGGCCAGGCTGATCCACAGGCTGGAGACGAACCGGCCGGCGCCGGCGAGCCGGCCGACCAGCACCACCCGTCCCACCGGCGAGCGTGCATAGACCACCGGCGCGCTGACCTCGACCGTGCGCGAGCGCAGCATCGACCAGAGCGAGGGGGCGGCGTTGCGGCTCAACCGGATGTCGGTGGTCAGCCGAACGCCGGAGCCGGTCTCGGCGAGCAGAGCGCCGTCCGCGGTCTCGACCCGGGCATAGGCGACGTCCGGCATCAGGCTGATGGAGCGGATGGCCTCGAACGCCCGGACCCGGTCGTGCTGGAAGGCGGCCTGGCTGGTGAGCGAGCTGACCACCGCCGCCTCGGCCGACAGCCGGTCCACCTGCAGCGCCGCCTCGCGCTGGCCATCGCGCCAGGCCGAGACGCCGGTGACTACGGCCACGGCGATGCCGACCGACGCCAGGACCAGAACGGTCAGCTTGGCGCGGATCGAACCACGGCGGCGACGGATCGGTTCTGAGGCGGACAAGCTGGGGCGGGCGCTGGGGAAAAATGGCTAATTCTCCAAGAGTTACCGGGGATTAATGACTGCACGCTTAATTGGACGGCGAATTTCGAGGCCTTCGGGAAGCCATGCCGGCGTCGTCCGAACCACAGCAGCCGTTCTTCCACGTCCTGCAGGAGGAACTGCGGGTGCTGTTCGTGGACGACGATCCGATCCTGCGCGAGTTCGCGCTGGTCCACCTGGGCACCGATACGGCGGAGGTGAAGACCGTCGGCGACGGCGACGAGGCGCTCGCCCTGCTGGCCGACTGGCCGGCGGATATCGTGCTGCTCGACCTGGAAATGCCGCGGGTCGACGGCTTCGAGGTGTTGCGCCGGCTGGGCGAAACCCAGCGCCTTCGCGACCTGCCGGTGATCGTGGTGACTGGGCGCGAGGACATCGCCGCCATCGACCGCGCCTATGCGGCGGGCGCGACCTCCTTCGTCTCCAAGCCGTTGAACTGGCGGCTGTTGAGCTATCAGATCCGCTATGTCCGGCGCGCCTACGAGGCCGAGCAGAGGGCGCGCGCGGCGGTGCAGGCGGCCGACCGCCGGCTGGCGGAACTGGCCGGCCAGACCTCGCGCCTGCTCTCCCTGGCGATCGACGCCAAGGGCGATCTCAATCGCTCGGTGGCCGCCGACCTGAAGTCCATGCTCGAGCCCCTGTCGCGCCGGCCGGCCGTGGCGGCGTGATGAAAATCTCCCTGGCCGCCACCGCCCGCGATCGGGGCGGCGGGATGGCGGTGATCGCCGCCGTCCTCCTGCCGATCATCCTGGTGCTGGGCTGCGGCGCGATCGACCTGTCGTCCGTGCGCGGCGACTACAGCGCCATGCAGGACGCCGCCGACGCCACCGCCCTGGATGCGGCCAAGCAGCTGGGCATCGCCGACGACGCCGGCATCGCCGCCCGCGCCAGCCAGTTCATGACCGCCCAGATCCCGCAGATGGCCCGGAGCGACGGCGTCACGGCCGTCACCACCTTCGCCCCCGACAATTCCAGCGTCACGGTGACCCTGGCCGGCCATCGGGCCTCCTTCTTCGGCAATCTCCTGCCGCCGGGCGGCTGGTCGATCCACGCCAGCGCCACCGCCGCCTCGCTGGGCCTGATGCCGCTCTGCGTGCTGAGTTCCGGCGCGAGCGCCTCCGACGACATCGTCATGAGCGACCTCGCCCAGGTCACCGCTCCCGGCTGCCTGATCCAGTCCAACGGCGACATCAACGTCCAGGGGTCCGCCTCGCTGCAGGCCGGGGCCGTGCAGGCGGTGGGATCGGCCAGCGGCGCCATCTCGCCCGCTCCCCAGGTCGGCGCGCCGGCGATCGCCGACCCGTTCGCCTCGATGCAGATCAATCCCAACGGCCTGCTCTGCAACCCGCTCGACCTGGTCTTCGACCTCGGCGTCAACGTGCTGTCGCCGGGCATCCATTGCGGCAACCTCACCGCGCGCAAATCGGCGGTGGTCCAGCTGCTCCCCGGCGAGCACTACTTCATCAACAGCCACCTGATCCTGATGGAGAATTCGCAGCTGGTCGGCTCGAACGTGGTGCTGGTGTTCGACGACAAGTCCAATTTCACCTTCCAGGACGGCTCGCAGATCTCCCTGCAGGGCCGTCAGGGCAAGTCGACCTATGCCGGCTTCGTCATCGCCACGACGCGGTCCAACACCCAGACCTTCACCATATCCAGCGACGCCGCCCACCAGTTGCTGGGGACCATCTATATTCCGAACGCCACCCTGGCCGTCTCCGGGAACAACACCCAGGTCGCCGACCAGTCGGCCTGGACCGTCGTGGTCGCCAAGGCGATCAGCCTGGCCGGCAGCCCGAACCTGGTCATCAACGCCAACTACGCGGGGTCCAGCGTCCCGGTCCCCGGCGGCGTCGGCCCGCGTTCCGGACGGGTCACGCTGACGCGCTGACTTCAGGCGGCGGCGACGAACCGGCTGGAGGTCAGACGCCAGGCGGCGACGCAGGCGGCCGCGGCGAAGGGGGTGAAGGCGGCGAACAGCCAGAACCCGGCGGCGCTGGCGTGGCTCAAGGACATATCGCGCCCGAAGCCGAGGCTGCTGGCGATGGCGCCGGCGGCGGCCGCGCCGACCGCCGCGCCGATCATCGAGGCGGTCGGGACCGAGGCCGAGGCCAGGGCCCGGTCGGCCTCGTCGGTATTGGCGACGATGCGGCTGGCCGCGAACGCCCAGGCGAGGCCGAAACCGGCCCCGGTGGTCAGGGTCAGCGCCCCGATCAGGGCGACCGATCCGTGCGGAACGGCGGCCATCAGTCCCGCCTGGCCGAGCGCGATCAGCACGACGCCGGCGCGGATGGCGGCCCGTCCGGACCCACGGCCGGCGACCCCCAGGGCCGCCAGCGTCCAGGCCAAGGCGCCGCCGCCGAGGATGTAGCCGGCCAGGATCGGCGGCGCGCCATAGAGCTTTTGCAGCAGCGCCGTGCCGTAGACCGAGAAGCTGACCGTCGCCACGTTCAGCGCGAAGATCATGAACAGGCCGGCCGCCGCGGCGCTTTTCGCATCGCCGACGGCGCGCGGCAGAAGGTGGGTCTGGGCGCGGGTGTCGACGCGCAGGAAGAGCCCAAGGCAGGCCAGGCCCGCCACGGCCGAGACGGCCGCCAGGGGCGGCGCGCGCCAGAGGCCGGCCGCGCCGATCGCCATGATCGCCACGGCCAGGACGGCGACCTGGGCGAACGGCGCCCTGGCCGGCGGCGTCTTTGCGGCCGCGGCCGACGCCGGCACCAGCAGGCTGATGGCGGCGATGAAGCCGACGCCCTGCACGGCGAAGAACCAGAAGGCGCCGCGCCAGAAACCGGCCTGGGCGAACAGGCCGCCGATCAGCGGGCTGACAAGGGTGGCGACGCCCCAGACGGCGGCCAGGCCGCTCAGCACCCGCGACCACAGCGCCTGCGGGAAGAGGCTGGTCACCGCGACATAGCAAAGGCCGACCACCCAGCCGCCGCCGAGGCCCTGCAGGAGCCGGCCGGCCAGGAAGAAGGCCATGCCGGGCGCCAGGGCGCTGGCGGCGCAGCCGAGGGCGTAGGCCGCGCCGGCCATCGCCATCGACGACCTCAAGCCCAGCCGCAGGGAAAGCCGTCCGGCCGTCGCGCCGCCGAGGATGGAGCCGAGCAGGAAGATGGCGACGGCCCAGCCGAAGGCCGAATAGCCGCCGATCTCGGCGGCGGCGCTCGGCATGATGGTGGCGGTCACCAGTTCGTCGGCCGCTCCCAGCCAGGTCCCGGCGCAGACCAGGGCGAAGCGCGGCAGGCGGCCGTCCGCCACCAGGTCGCGCCATCCGATCGTTTGAACTTCAGCCGGTTTGGCGGCCATCCGCAGACCCGGCTGCTGCTCGACTGAGCCTGGCTTAGCGCGGCGGCGCCGCCGCGCCTATGGGTCTTCCCCAGCGACAGTATGAACACTTGAATGATCGGGCTCGAGGTTCGATGTCTGTCGGCGCGGGTGGCGCTGGCGATCCAGTCGGAGAGGGCGGCTTTGAGCCTTTCGGAAATCCTGCTGGGCACGATACGGCCGAAAAGCCGCTTCTGGCGCGGACAACTGCTGGCCCTGGTCTGCGTTTTGGTTCCGACGCTGCTGAAAATCGGCGTTTCGACGTTGTTGCCCGATCGCGGCCAGTTCCTGTTCTATTTTCCGGCGGTGATCGTCGCGGCGGTCTGGGGCGGCGCCCGCGCCGGCGTCGCGGTCCTGGCGCTGAGTTCGCTGGTCATCTGGTATGCGTTCTTCCCGCCCTATTTTTCGCTGCACGCCGCGTCCGGCGCCTTCGCCGTCCTTTTGGCCGGCTATCTGTTTTCAGGCGGCCTGGTGGTGGTGGCCGGCGCCCTGTTGCGCAGCGCGCTGCTGACGGCGCGGAAGGCGCAGGCCCGCTACAAGGCGCTGATCGAGGCGGCGACCACGGTGACCTTCCGCACCGACCGCAACGGCGAGTTCACGGAGTCCAACCAGGCCTGGAGCGACTATACCGGCCTGGACTGGCGAGAGCAGCGCGGCGGCCGATGGGGCGGGCAGATCCATCCGGACGACCGCGGGCGGGTCTTGTTTCAGCTGCGCGAGGCGCTGGCCGAGGGCCATGCCTGCCGGATCGAGTTCCGCCATTGGCACGCGCCGTCCGGCGACTATCGCTGGATCTCCTGGCAGATCGCGCCGGTGGTGGATGACGACGGGGCGCTGAGCGAGTGGATGGGCGCCTTCATGGACATCCACGAGCAGCGGCTGGCCCAGGAGATGGAGGCCAACCTGCTGCACGAACTGCAGCATCGGGTGAAGAACTCGCTGGCCGTGGTGCGCGCGCTCTGCGACCAGACCGCGCGCCATTCGACCACCCTGGGCGGCTTCGTCGCGACCTATAACGGCCGGCTGAACGCGCTGTCGGAGGCGCAAGGGCTGCTGACCGACAAGAGCTGGGGCCTGGCCTCGATCGACGAGGTAGCGCGCACGGTGCTGCGCGCCTTCATGGACGAGGATGCCGACAGCATCCGCATCGACGGGCCGTCGGTGAGCCTGAAGCCGATCACCACCACCAACCTGGCGCTGGTCTTCCATGAGCTGGCCACCAATGCCAGCAAGCACGGGGCGCTGGCCTCGCCGGACGGCCGGGTGGCGCTCAGCTGGTCGGTCGCCGACGGGGTGGTGGCCCTGGCCTGGATCGAGAGCGGCGGCAAGCGGGTGAAGCCGCCGACGCGCACGGGTTTCGGCTCGCGCCTGCTCGACCGGGCCTTCGCCCACGAGCCCGAAGCCTCGACCCTCAAGGAGTTCGCCCCCGAGGGCTTCCGCTATCGCGCCAGCTGGCGGGTGGCCGGCGAATCGCAATCGCCGCCCGCCCCGGCGCGCGAGCCGCTGACCAGCAAGGTGGCGTAGGCGACGCCGGGCTTGCCGGGGTCGCCGCGGGTGAGCGGCGGCAAGGGCCTGATCGACATGAAACAGCCGCCAAGGCCCTGGTCGGCGGCGCGACGGTCGAGATCGACCACGATCCCCGGCTGGGTCAGGTCGGCGCGCCAGGAGGGATCGCCGGGCGGATAGCGGTCGCGCTCGCGAAGCTCGATGACGGGGCTGTGGATCTTGCCGCTGGCCGCCAGCTGGGCGGTGGTGGCGTAGCTGAGGGTCCCGACCCAGGCGGCGTTGTTGGCCAGCCGCAGGGCCTCGACCCTGGCGGCCAGATCGCGCCAGCCGCGGAAGGCCAGCGCCGGGTCGGCGAGGCCGACATCGGTCGCCGGGACAGCCAGGTGGACCAGGACCAGGGCGCAGATGGCCAGGCCGATCGGTCCGGCGCGGCGGCCGATCCCGCCCAGGTAGCTCCCGGCCGGCACGGTTTCCGCCGCCCAGGCGCCCAGGATGGCCAGGGCCGGATAGAGCGGCGCGGTCCAGTGCGCCTCGACCCGATCGTGCAGGCTGTGCAGCAGCAGGTAGGCGATGAAGGGCAGGCCGGTGTTGAGCACCAGGCCGAGATCGATCCGCGCCGGCGCCTTGCGCCGCCAGACCAGGATCGCGCCACGGCCGGTGAACCAGGCGATGTAGGGATTGAGCAGCACCAGTTGGCCGCCGAGGAACCAGAGCAGGTTCTCCGGCGCGAAGGCGGCGGGCGCGGCGCGGCCGAACTGCTTGATGAAGGTGACCCAGTGGTGCCCAGCGTTCCAGGCGATGTTGACGCCGAAGATGGCCACGGCGATCAGCGCCGCCCCCCACGGCCAGGGCCGGCGCAGCTCGCGCCAGCCGCCGGGCTTCAGCGCGATCCAGAGCAGCACGCCAGGGGCGATGAACAGGGCGGAGTATTTCGACAGCGTCGCCAGGCCCGCGGCGACGCCCGCGGCCAGCCACCAGGCGCCGCCCCCGGGTCCGTCGATCCGGGTCAGGCAGGCCAGGGTCAGGGCCCAGAACAGGATGTTCGGCGCGTCGGGGATGGCCAGGAAGCCGCCGACGCCGATCAGGAGGGTGGCGTTGAACCAGACCGCCGCCCGCGCCGCGACCCGCTCGCCGGCCCCGATGCCGCCGGCGATGTCGAACACCACCAGGCTGGCCAGGCCCGACGACAGCACCGGCAGCAGCCGCACCCCCAGGGCGTTGTCGCCGGCGATGCTCATGCCGGCGCGCACCCACCAGGCGATCATCGGCGGATGGTCGAAATAGCCGAACTGCAGGCTGCCGGCCCACAGGCGGTAATAGGCCTCGTCCTCGCTGAGCGGGATGAAGGCGGCGGCGCAGAGCCGCACCAGCGTCACCGCGACAAGGAAGACGATCAGGGATCGCGGCGGTCTGGCCATTCAGAAGCGTGCGCGCCGCCTAGGCGGCGCCGGCGCTTGCGGAGCGGGCGGGGCTGAGGCGTTTGACCGCGGCGGACAGCCGATGCTTCAGCCGCTGCCACTGGGCGACGCTTTCGGACGTGACCCAGTTCATCTGCAAGACGCGCCGGGGGCCGATGAAGCGCTTGTGGCCGTGCCAGGAATTGTCCGACCGGCGAAAGGCGACCAGGGCGCCGAAGTTGGGCGGCGCCTCGGTGACATAGTCCTCCAAGTCGTGGTCGTTCCTGAGCAGGCGCAGGCGGCCGCCGTCGGGCGCCCAGTCGTCGTTCAGATAGATCAGGATGGTGACGATCTTCGACTTGGAGTCGGTGTGGATGTCGCCGTCCCGCTCGCCGCACATGCCGCGCACGGTGAAGGTGACGGCCTTGTCGGCGAGGTCCAGGCCGAACTTCTGTTCGATGGCGCGGCGGAAGGTCTCGCCCTTCAGCTCCTCGATCAGCTCGGCCAGCGCGCCCTTGACCTCGACATCCTCGAGGGTGAAGGAGCCCGGCTTGGCGATCGTCGGATAGTCCGCGGCGATCCGTGGCCGCGTTTCCGGCCGCACGAACCGCTCAAGGACGAGATAGTCGAAAGGATCGCGGCTCAGCGGCGCGGCGGCGAGCGCGTCGATGTCGAGAAAACCCATTTCCGCTCCTTTCCGCCCCGCCCGATGCATCAGTCCCATATCGTAACCCCGAATCCTTTGGCTATAGGCTGAGTTATGTGCGGCGCACCGAGCGATCCTGCGACATGACCCCGGGAGCCTGCTGGGTCATGACCACCGGCGAGGCCGGTTTCCGCAGCCAGGCGCTTGGCCTGGCCGAGCGGCTGACCACGGAACCGCGCGAGCTGGTGGTCGGCCTGCGTTTCCCGTGGAACCGGCTGCCGGTGGCGCTGACGCCAGATCCCTTCGCGCTGCTCGATCCGGCGCGCGAACGGCCGGCGCCGCCCTGGCCCGAGCTGCTGATCAGCTGCGGGCGCAGGACGGCGGCGCTCTCGATGGCCATCCGCAAGGCCAGCGGCGGGAAGACGATCACCGTCCACGTCCAGGACCCGCTGGCGCGCCCGGGCGGCTTCGACCTGGTGGTCGCCATGCAGCACGACGCGGTGACCGGGCCGAACGTGATGAAGGTCGCCACCGCCCTGCACCGGGTCACCGCGGCCAAGCTGGCGCAAGCCGCCGAGGCCTGGCGCGGACGGCTGGATTTCGGGCCGGAGCCGCTGGCCGGGGTGTTGATCGGCGGGCCGACCGGCGGGCGCACCTTTCCCACCGAGGCCTTCGTCGCGGCGCTGATGCGGCTGCGGCGCGAGGGCGGCGCGAGGCTGGCGATCGCCCCGTCCCGCCGCACGCCCGCGCCGCTGCTCGCCGCGGTGGAGGCGGCGTTCGCCGGCGATCCGGGCGTCCTCGTCTGGGACCGCGAGAGCGACAACCCCTATCTCGGCATCCTCGCCCTGGCCGGGCGGCTGGTGGTCACCAGCGACAGCGTCTCGATGATCTCCGAGGCCCTGGCCACCGGCCATCCGGTCGACGTCTTCGGCGAGCCGCAGAACGGCCGTCATGCCGAGTTCCTCAAGACCCTGACGACGGACGGCCTGATCGCGCCTTTCACCGGCGGTCCGGCCGTCATGCGCGCCCTCAGGCCGGTCGATGCGACGGACTTCGCGGCTCAGGCGGTGCGGCGGCTGGTCGAGGCGCGCACGGTCTCGGTGTTGTAGGCGAGCTGCGAGCGGTCGCGCCACTCGGGGGTGACGTAGTTGATGATCACCGACTTGCGCACGCCGTCGATCCTGCGCGGCTCGAAACCGTGCCAGGTGTGGTCGGTGGGCACGAACATCAGCGCCTGGTTGCGCAGGAAGGGCGCGCGGGCGGCCCATCGATCGGCGGCGAGATAGATGTCGGTGCCCAGATCCTCCTGGCCCGGTTCGGCCAGATAGTAGAGCAGGGTGACCAGCTTGACGCCCAGGTCGGTGTGTGGGTGCAGCCAGAAGCCGTCGATGTCCTGGGCGAACTCGATGCGCAGATAGCTGCCGTCCAGGTTCACCCCGATGGCGTCGGCGAGCGTCGCCACCGTGTCGCCGTCATGGAAAGCGCGGGCGATGGCCTCGCAGACCGGACGGCGAGCGATATTCTCGTCGTCGAAATAAGTGCGGGTGTCGTTATGCAGCTCACGCTTGCCGGAAACCCCGCCCAGCGCCGGCGCTTTGAAGGGCAGGTCGAAAAGCGCCTCCACCGTCGCTTCGGGAAAGACGTCGGTGAGCGTCCAGTGATGATAGGGCGTCTCGGAAACCGTCGCGGCGGCGAGGCTGGCGGCGATCTGCGCCTTGATCGCGGCGACGTCGGCCTCGACGTCGCCGACCACGGATTTGGCTAGGGCGGACACTTCGAAAATCCTTCCAGACGACGTTTCCGTCGGGGACAGTCGCGCGGTAGATGCCACAGTTCGCGCCCGGATGCGACAGAGCCGCGCCGGAGGGCGCGGCTCGAAAGCGCGGATTGAAGAGGAAGGGTTGTCGGCCGATCGGCGTCCACCGATCCAGGGGGGCTGGGGGGGCTGTTCAGGATCCGGGACCCGCGGAACAGCCAATCAGCCGACAGGTGTTTTATCGACGGCGCATGAGGCCATGCCGCGACCGGAATTAGGCCATTTCGCGGCCCCCGCCTCTGTGCCCGCCGCGCAACAGTTTTCCGGCATCGCAACCTTCGGGGCTGATCACGCTTTGCTCCGCGCCGCGGATCAGTCAGAAATATAAGCGAATTGAGCTTCGCGGGGTCGTCTTGCGACTTCGTCGGGGGCGAGGGGAGTCCCGCGGAAGGCTCCCGGGACAGGCGTCCGAGGACGCTTTTCCGGGCCGCGGAACGGACAGAGCCGAACTTAAGGGCGGCCCGCGGGGTCGCCCTTTTGCGTTCCGGCTGTCAAAGAGGGTCGGCTGAAAAGGCCCCCGATGTCACGCGATCCGACCGATTGATGACGCGATCAGGACAGCCCCCGGGCTTGCGCCGCGCCGCCGCTTGCGCCCTAACTCGCCCGCGAGCCGGTCATTGCGGCTCGCTGCGGGGCCGGAGGATAAGGAAGCGATGATCGCGCGGGTGCGGTTCGGGGCGGGATCTTTTTTCGCGTGACGGAGGTCAAGATCCTGGCTTCGTCGGATTGCGCGACCGCGCCGACGGAGGATGTGCTGGCGGTGCGCGGGCTGGCCAAGCGGTTCGGTCACCGCCCGGCCATCGTCGACGTCTCGCTCGACCTGCGGCCGGCTGAGGTCCTGGGCTTCGTCGGTCCGAACGGGGCGGGCAAGACCACCACCTTGCGCATCCTGGCCGGGCTGCTGCGCGCCGACGCCGGCCAGGGTCATGTGCTCGGCCACGACATCATGGCCGGCGGCCCGGCAAGGCGGCTGGTGGGCTACATGCCGCAGAAGCTCGCCCTCTACGGCGAGCTGAGCGTGACCGAGAACCTGCGTTTCCGCGCCGACGTCTACGAACTGCCCGACCCCAGGCGCGCCGTGGCGGCGGCGATCGAGGACTTCGACCTCGGCCCCTTCCGCGGCCAGCGCGCCTCCAGCCTTTCCGGCGGCTGGGCGCGGCGGCTGCTGCTGGCGGCCGCCCTCATCCACCGGCCGAAGCTGGTGCTGCTGGACGAGCCCACCGCCGGCCTCGACGCCGAGTCGCGCCAGGATGTCTGGCGGCGCATCGCCGGCCTGGCCGCGCGCGGCGACAGCGTCATCATCAACACCCATGACCTGGCCGAGGCCGAGCAGTGCGCGCGCGTCGCCCTGTTCTCGCGCGGCTGCGTGCTGGCGCTCGGCGATCCGCACGCGCTGGCGCAGACCGCGCCGTTCTCGGCGGTGGTGATCGGCGGCGGCGACATCCATCGCGCGGCGCATCTGTTCGATGCCCTCGACGGGGTGATGGCCACCTATGTGCAGGGTCAGCGCCTGAGGGTGCTGACACGGCCGGACGCCCTGGCGCGGGTGTGCGCCCGCGCCGAGGCCGCCGGCCTGGCCGCCGAGGACGCGCCGAAGCGGCTGGAGGACGCGGCCTTCGTCCTGGTCAAGGAAAGCCTGCCGGGCAGGGGCCAGGCGTGAAGGTGGGCGCATGAGCTTTCGTTTCAGGCGCTGCGCCGCGGTGGCCAGGGTCGAGACCCTGCAGCTGATCGCCGATCGCGCCGCCCTGGTGCTGATCTTCGTGCTGCCGGTGCTGCAGATCCTGCTGTACGGCTACGCCATCAGCCTGCAGCCGAAGAACGTGCCGCTGGCCATCGCCACCGACGAGCCGCGGCTGGTGGCGCCGGCGATGGACGCCATCCGCGGCAATCCGGCGGTCATTCTCAAGGGCGGGATCGGGGCGGCGGGAACCGCCGAGAAGGCCGTGCGCAGCGGCGCGGCCATGATCGGCATCGAGGTCGGGCGCGACCCGCAGACCCACGGCGTGCTGGTGCGCATCATCGCCGACGCCGGCGACCCCGCCGAGGTGCAGCCGGTGATCGCCGCCCTGGAGACCGGCATCTGGAAGCAGGTGGCGCAGGTCTACGCCGAGGACCAGACCCCCAGCGTCGACCTGGTCTGGCTGCACGACCCCGGGGCCAAGACCATATCCTCGATCGCGCCGGGGCTGGTCGGGGTGATCGTGATGATCACCAGCCTCTTCCTCGGGGCGCTGACCCTGGTTCGCGAGCGCGAACTGGGCAGTTGGGAGAGTCTTCTGGCCACCCCGGTCGGGCCGGCGGAGGCGCTGATCGGCAAGCTGGCGCCCTACATGGTCATCGGCTTCGTGCAGACCGTCTGCCTGCTCGGCATCGTCCACCTGCTGTTCGGCGTGCCGCTGCCGGCGTCCACCTGGGCGCTGGTGGCGGCGACGCCGCTGTTCGTCGCCGCCTACCTGGTGATGGGGTTCGCCTTCTCGGCCCTGGCCCAGACCCAGATCCAGGCGGTGCAGGCCTCGGCCTTCTCCTACCTGCCGTCGATCCTGCTCTCGGGCTTCATGTTCCCGTTCAACGGCATGCCGGCCTGGGCGCGGGCGATCGGCGAGGCCATTCCGCTGACCCACTACATCCGCGCCACCCGCGACGTCTTGCTGCGCGACGAGGGGCCGATGGCGGTCTGGTCGCACATGGGACCGGTGGCCATCTTCACCGTCGTGGTCTTTTCCATCGCCATCCTCTGCTACCGGCGACGGCTGGACTAGCCAGAGGCTAGGGCGCCACCAGCACGGTCTGCGCCACCGGCAGGTCCCCGGGCGACTGCTTCAGGGCCACCAGCGCGCTCAACACATTGAACACCTGCTTGGTGGTCTGGGCGCCGTCTTCCGGCACGCAGTAGCCCTTGCCGCCGTAGTTGACCGCCGTGAAGCAGCCGGTGGCGAGGATCCCGGTATGGTTCACCGTCAGCAACGGCCCGGCGGGGGTGGTCTCGGACGGCACCTTGTAGTCCACCAGCATCGGCTGTTCGCTCGGCGGAGCGTCCATCACCGCGCCCAGATAGTTGAATATGCCGTAGATCGAGCGGGTGGTGACCACGATCTGGTAGTCCTTGCCGTCGAACAGCCGCACCGTCAGCGGCGCGCTGCCGCGCTTGTGGCCGCTGCCGCAATAGAAGGGCGGTTTTCCCTCGGCCTTCAGCTGGTCGAACTGCTTCTTGGCGGTTTCGGTGGACAGGGCGCGCTCGAAGCAGAGCTGCGCCTTCGGCTCCTCGGTCGGCGGCCGCAGGACGAAATCGATCTTGCCGGCGTTGCCGATATTGCCGCCGGAGGACTGCGCCGCGACCTGCTCGGCGGCGGCTCTGGCCTGCTGCTGCGCGCCGGCGGCGCCCTGGTCGGTCACCGGGCTGGTCGGCGCGACGTAGCTGTCCAGGTTCTGCGGCACCTCGGTGACCAGGCCATGCTCCATCGCCGCCTCGATGGCCCCCCGGAACAGCAGGTAGGACGGGTTGGCGGGGTCGTTGTAGAGGATGCAGGGGTCGGGGCTGGCGGACAGCGGACAGGGCGTGACCTTGGCCTTCTCGATCACCAGGTAGAAGACCATCTCGCGCGAAAAGCCCTGGTGCAGCAGAAGGTCGATGTCGTTCAGGCCCAGCGGCTGCAGCATGCCTTCATAGAAGGTCTGGGTGTTGAACACCCCCATCTGGAAGTTGGTGTTGATGGTGTTGTCGAGGAAGGTCGAGGTGCCGCTCTGGATGATCTGCCGCGCCGCCAGCGGCAGGCTGGCGCCCTCGGTGAAGCCGGGCGCGCCGATCCTGAGGTCTGTGGTGCCCTGGGCCTGGACGTTGCCGATCGAGACGAAATAGAGCGGCTCGCCCTTGCTGGCCCTGGCCAGGTTCAGCAGGATGCCGCGGTTGGCCATCTTGCCGACGCCCTCGTCGATCGAGACGCCGCGATTGGCCAGCGAACCGGCGGACACGCACCCGCCCAACGCCAGCGACAGCGACGCCAACGCCAGCCATCTTGCCGATGCGCGCATTCCAGGCCCCCCAAATGACGCGGAGCCAGCATGAGGCGCGGGTTCGAACGAGGTCAATAGGCCATGGCGTCGCCGTGGTGCTGGCCGACGTCCGCCCAGCCGGTCAGGCGGGCAGGCTCAAGGGACGGGTGCTGAACAGGGTGCGCCATTCCGACTGTTCGGCGCTCATCACCGCCGCCGCCCGCTGGATCAGGTCGGAAAGGCGGAAGAAATCGATGGGCTCGTCATTCATGACTTCGCGGATGGTCGACAGCCGCGCCGCCATCTCCTCCGAACGGGCGGCGACCGTCTCGAAGTCGCCCTGCACGCGGATGGCGTACAGCGCCGCGCCAAAGGCCGGCAGGGCCGCGGTCACCGCCGTCGCGTAGAATCGGCCGTCGTAGGCGAGGCCCAGGCCCCAGATCCGGTAGGCGAAATAGGCCAGGATGAAGCTGATTCCGACCAGCGCCGGGGTCCAGAAGAGCACCTGTCCGCTCCGGTGCAGGCGCCGCGCGGCCAGTTCCATGTGCCGGCTGTTGTCGTGGTGGTAGTTGATCTGGCCGCGCAGCTCCACGGTGATCACCGCCGTGCGCGCGGCCTGCAGATAGTCGGCGTCGGCCGCGCGGTTGGGCGGCGGCATCAGCCGCTCGACGGCGCGGACATACCAGCCGACCCAGTCGTCCTGGTCCTGTCGCGCGGCGTAGGGGACGTCCGGGCGGATCGGCGGCCTTCGCCGCGGCCGCGGTATCGGCGAACGGGCGCCGACCAGGCCGAGCACGCGCAGCTGCCGCAGCCATTCGGCGGCGCGGCGGTAGTCCAGCCAGCGCCGGTGCCAGCCTTCCGAGGCGCCCCGGCTCCAGATCACCACGATCGCCGCCAGCAGGCTGATCTCGCCGGTCGCCAGCCAGACCTTGATCAGCAGCCGGCCGTTTTCGTCGAAGCGGTCGTGCAGCCAGGGCAGTTCGGCGGACAGTCCCAGGAGCGCCAGGGTGACGGCGACGGCCGCGGCCAGGAAGTTGAAGACAAAGGCCGAGCGATAGAGCTCGCCATAACGCATGGCGTACCGGTTCGGCAGGGTGATCGCCGGCAGCAAGAGGTTGCAGACCGTTTCGGTCAGCGGCTCCGGCGGGCCGGGAAACAGGGCCCGCCACTGGTCCGGCGAATAGGGCTGCACGTCCCTGGGCAGGAAGTCGGTGGCGCGCAGCTGGCGCACCGCCAAGAGCTGCAACAGCGCCGAATAGAGCGGCCAGCGGGGCATGGACGCCGGCGGCTCGCCATAGAAGACCAGCAGCGACGAGCGGGTCGCGGCGTCGTCAGGCGGCGCGATGAGCGTCTCGACAAGCTCCGGCAGGGCGGCGAAGGCGTCGCTGGCCGGCAGGTCCTCGGTGCGTACCCTGGCGGGCGGCAACTCCATGCCGCCGGTCCAGAGCAGCCTCGCCTCGCTCGGGGTCGCCGGATTGATCAGCAGGATCGGCATGCCCTCGCTGACCGCCTGCTGCACCATGTTGGCCGTGCCGCCGATGCCGGCGGACTCGCCCTCGTCCCAGATGGCGATCAGGATGTCGGCGTGCGCCAGCATGATCAGGCCGGCGCCCTCATAGCCGCGCTTCTCGGCCAGGGTTCCGTCGGGCGTTCCGAGCTCGAACACCGAGCGGGCCCTGCCCAGCAGCCGCCGATACTGCGACCGGGACTCGGCGCTGGTGAAATCGCGGGCGTAATAGTCGCGGGAGGCGGGAAGCACCACGTCGAGCACGGCGCCGTGGTCGAGCCCGACCTCGGCGACGATCCGGTCGGCGCCCTCGGCCAGGGCCGAGACCACCACCAGTTGGGGCGGCTCGGGCCCGAAGGCCCAGAGCGCGTCGTCGGCGGACCTGGCGTAGGCGCGGGACAGCTGGTCGAACAGCCGCGCGACGGTGGCGCGGATGGCCGGCTCGGCCTCTTCCGGCAGTTTCGGGCCGGTCCGGTGGCCGCTGACGCCGACCCGCAGGCAGGGTCTCGGCCGATAGGCTGGAACGCTCTCGCCTTGCCGCGCCATCGACCCCGAGCCCCGATCGTTCAGGCCTCCTTTGTCTCCGCAGGCGCGCCGAAGAGCAAGACCGGGCTGGCGGCGACCGGATCCAGGCCGAGCGCCGCCATCATCTCGCCGCGCCGCGGCCCGAGCGGCGGCGGGTAGTAGCGCGCGTTGGCGGTGCGTCCGCGCGCCCAGCGGCCGACCACCTTCAGCATGTTCTCAGGGCGTTTCAGCCAGGCGCGCGGCGGATCGACCATGTTGAATTCGCGCAGCACCTCGCGCAGCAGGTCGACATCGGTGCGCACGGCGATGCCGACGCCGTCGCCGATGAAGCTCTGCAGCACCCGGCTCCGCAGCGGCGCGCGATAGCTGGGGTCGAGGGCGCGCGCGGCGCGGCGGATGGCGGCGCGATCCTGCCCGCGCATGTCCTCGAAATAGGGGCGCAGCGCCGTGGCGATGCGGGCGTCGTAGAGCCGGGCCCGCAGCGCCGGGTCGGCGGTCTCGTCCAGCACGCTCTGAAGGATCTCGGATTCCACGGCGGCGAAGGAGCAGCCGCGGCCATAGAGCGGATTGGTGCGGATCAGGCTGTCGCCGAGCGCGAAGAAACCCAGGATGGCGCGGCGCTCGGGGCTGACGAACCGCCGCCAATGGCTTTTCAGGTCGCCCATGCCGAACACCCGGCTGATCGGCTCGGAGGCGGGCGGTCCGACCCAGTCGGCGATGCCCGGGAACATGGCGCAGACCTGCTCGAACACTTCGGGCTTCAGCACCGCCTGGCGCAGCGCCGTCTCGACCTCGGGCACGGCCAGGGTGATGGAGAAGCAGCCGTTGTCGCCGGGAAAGCGGGCGTACTTTATGTAGCCCAGGTCGCCGGTCGAGGTGGCGCGGGACGCCGCCGGCTCGGCGGCGACCCGGCGGTAGTGGCGGGTGAAATAGAGGATGCCGCAGTCCTCGGCCTCCTCGGCGATGGCGGCGCCGGCGGCGATCAGCTGGTCCTTGGCCTCGGAAAGCCGCCCCTGGGCGTCGACGGTCACGTCGGCGCGCCACTCTTCGGGCCGGCCGTCCCGTTCGCCGCGCGCGCCGAGGACGCGCAACGGCGCGCCGGGCTCGGCGTCGATGATCAGTTCACGGACGAAGGCGTCCGAGACGATGGCGACGCCCGGCAGCGCCTCGACATAGCGGCGGACGATGAACTCGAAACTGGTGCGGCGGCTGGTCAGGATGACCATGTCCTCGTCGCCGGGCCGCGGCGTGTAGGTCTGGCGCAAGGCCGTCGGCATCAGGTCGGCGAAGCCGATCTCGCGGCAGCCCGCCTCGCGCAGCCGGTCGAGCAGGTCCGGATGCCGGTGCTTGATGACGTTGCGCATGCGGGCGAGGAAGCCGTGGCTGTGGCGCAGCTGGCCGACGCCGCGCCGATGCCAATCGGCGAAGGCCGCCTCGACCCCGCCGTCCGGCAGGGCCGGGTCGCGTTCCAGGATCAGGATCTCGCGCGTCCCCGGCGCGAAGGCCAGGGCCGTGAACAGCCCGGCCATGCCGGCCCCGAGAACCAGCAGTTTTTCGGCCATTGGCGCTAGACCCTTTCCGGTTCAGATAGAGCTATCTGAACCGGACAAAAAGGGTCTGGAATCTTTAGTTTAGAGCATGTCCGGGCGGCGAAACCGCCAGCAATTTCGCCTGACATGCTCTAGCGCAGGCTGGCGTTCAGCGCCGCGAGGGCGCCGGCGCCGGGGGTGAGCTCGGCGTCGGTCAGCGCGTTCAGCGGGGTGTCGACCGTGTCCAGGTGGTCGTGCAGGTCGCTGGGGGTCGGATCGACATAGAGCAGGCCGGTGACGATCTCGCCGGCGGCGGCGCGCTCCTGCAGGTGGGCCAGCGCCTGGGAGCGGTCGCTGGGATCGTAGTGGGCGCTGAGCTTGCGCAAGGCCAGGACCGAGCCGTCGTGCTGGGTGACCATTTCCACGGTGCCGGGCGCGTGGTCGATCTCGATCGGGGCGTGCGGCGCAATGACGTCCAGCCGGTTCATCGCCGCATTGTGCTCGCGCACATAGTCGAAGCTCTTGGTCGAGCCCAGGTGGTTGTTGAACTGCACGCAGGGGCTGATGCAGTCGATGAAGGCCGAGCCCTTGTGGCTGAGCGCCGCCTTGATCAGCGGCACCAGCTGGGTCTTGTCGCCCGAGAAGCTGCGCGCCACGAAGGTCGCGCCGAGCTGCAGGGCCAGCGAGACCAGGTCGATGGCCGAGTCGTGGTTGACCACGCCCTTCTTGCTCTTCGAGCCGGCGTCGGAGGTGGCGGAGAACTGGCCCTTGGTCAGGCCGTAGACCCCATTGTTCTCGACGATATAGACCATGTTGACGCCGCGCCGGATGCAGTGGGCGAACTGGCCCAGCCCGATCGAGGCGGAATCGCCGTCGCCGGAAACCCCGAGATAGATCAGGTCCTTGTTGGCCAGGTTGGCGCCGGTCATCACCGAAGGCATGCGGCCGTGCACGGTGTTGAAGCCGTGCGCGGCGCCGACGAAATAGTCCGGGGTCTTCGACGAACAGCCGATGCCGGACAGCTTGGCGATGCGGTGCGGCGGCAAGGCCAGCTCATAGCAGGCCTGGATGATCGAGGCGCTGATCGAATCGTGGCCGCAGCCGGCGCAGAGGGTGGAGACCGAGCCCTCGTAGTCGCGGCGCGTGAAGCCCAGGGCGTTCTCGGCCAGGCCCGGATGGTGCAGGCGGGGCTTGGTGATGTAGGTCATTCGGCGGCCTCGACGAGCGGATGGGCGGCGATCCTGGCGGCGATCTCGCCGGCGATGAAGCGGGCGGTGATCGGCGTGCCGTCATAGTGGTTGACGGCGATGAGTTTCGCCGGGTCGACGCCGCCCTCGTTCATGATCAGGGTGCGCAGCTGGCCGTCGCGGTTCTGCTCGACCACGAACACCTGCTCGTGGGCGGCGATGAAATCCATCACCTCGTTCGAGAAGGGAAAGCCGCGCAGGCGCATGGCGTCGACATGGCGGCCCTGGGCCTCCAGCGTCTCCAGCGCTTCATGCATGGCGGGGGTGGTCGAGCCGAAATAGATCGCGCCGGTCTTGGCGGCGCGGCGCGCGTCGCGGCGGATCGGGGCCGGGATCAGGCTCTTGGCGGTCTCGAACTTGCGCAGCAGCCGCTGCATGTTGTCGACATAGACCGCGCCCTCCTCGCTATAGCGGGCGTAGGGGTTGCGCGAGGTGCCGCGGGTGAAATAGCCGCCGCGCTCGGGGTGGGTCCCGGGATAGGTGCGGTAGGCGATGCCGTCGCCGTCGACCTCGAGATAGCGGCCGAAGTCCTTGCCGGCCTCCAGGTCCTCGTAGGTCATCACCTTGCCGCGGTCGAGGCGGCGGTTGTCGTCCCAGGCGAAGGGCTCGGTCAGCCACTCGTTCATGCCGATGTCCAGGTCCAGCATGACGAAGATGGTGGTCTGCAGCCGGTCGGCCAGATCGAAGGCCAGGGCGCCCATGGTGAAGCACTCGCCCGGATCGGCGGGGAACAGCAGCGGGTGCTTGGTGTCGCCGTGGGAGGCGTAGGCGGCGGCGAGGATGTCGGCCTGTTGCGTCCGGGTCGGCATGCCGGTGGAGGGGCCGCCGCGCTGGACGTCGAAGATCACCGCCGGAACCTCGGCGAAATAGCTCAGGCCGACGAACTCGGTCATCAGCGAGACGCCGGGGCCGGAGGTGCAGGTGAAGGCCCGCGCGCCGTTCCAGGCGGCGCCGACGACCACGCCGATGGAGGCGATCTCGTCCTCGGCCTGGATGATGGCGTAGCGCGCCTTGCCGGTTTCGGGTTCGATGCGGAAGTCCTCGCAATAGCCGGTGAAGGCCTCGGCCAGGGAGGTCGACGGGGTGATCGGATACCAGGCGCAGACCGTGGCGCCGCCATAGACCGCGCCCAGCGCCGCGGCCGAATTGCCCTCGACGAAGATGCGGTCGCCGACCTTGTCCGAGCGCCGCACCCTGAGGCCGAGCGGCGCGATATGCTCGGCCACATAGTCGCGGCCCATGTGCAGGGCGGCGATGTTCGGCGCGATCAGCCGGTCCTTGCCCTTGAACTGCTCGCCGACCAGCTGCTCCATCACCGTCAGGTCGATGTCCAGCAAGGCGGCCAGGGCGCCGACATAGATGATGTTCTTGAACAGCTGCCGCTGCCTCGGATCGGTATAGGCGGCGTTGCAGATGGCGGTCAGCGGCACGCCGACGACGCGGACGTCGGCGCGAAACTTCTCCGGCGGCAGCGGCTTGGTGGAATCGTAGAACAGGTAGCCGCCGGGTTCGATCTCGGCCAGGTCCTTGTCCCAGGTCTGCGGGTTCATCGCCACCATCAGGTCGACGCCGCCGCGCCGGCCCAGGTGGCCCTCCTCGGAGACGCGCACCTCGAACCAGGTCGGCAGGCCCTGGATGTTGGACGGGAAGATGTTGCGCGCCGCCACCGGCACGCCCATGCGCAGGATCGCCTTGGCGAACATGCCGTTGGCGCTGGCCGAGCCGGAGCCGTTCACATTGGCGAACTTGACCACGAAATCGTTGGTGCGGGTCAGGGTGTCGGCGACGATGGGCGTTTGGGCGTTCATCTAATCTCCGCTCATTCCGCCGCGATCGCCGGCGTTGGAGCGGGTCCTTCCGCATAGGTCATGTCGAGCAGGAACTTCTGCATGTCCCAGGCGCCGGTCGGGCACCGTTCGGCGCAGAGGCCGCAATGCAGGCAGACATCCTCGTCCTTGACCATGATCCGACCGGTCTTCAGCTGATCCGATACATAGAGATCCTGCTCCAGGTTCAAAGCTGGAGCGTTAAGACGCCGGCGCAGATCCGCCTCGTCGCCGTTTTCGGTGAAGGTGATGCAGTCCATCGGGCAGATGTCGACGCAGGCGTCGCATTCGATGCACAGCGGCTCGGCGAACACCGTCTCGATGTCGCAGTTCAGGCAGCGTTCGGCCTCGCGATAGCCTAGCGCCTGGTCGAAGCCGAGCTCGACCTCCAGCCGCACGTTGCCGAGCGCCTCGGCCTTGTCGCGCAGCGGGACGCGGTAGCGCGGGTCGTTGACGATGTCGTTGTCGTAGCTCCACTCGTGGATGCCCATCTTCTGGCTGACCAGGGTGATCCCCGGCGCCATCCGCTCGCGCACGTCGCCGCCGTTGCAGACCCGGTCGATGGAGATGGCCGCGTCGTGGCCGTGCGCCACCGCCCAGATGATGTTCTTCGGCCCGAAGGCGGCGTCGCCGCCGAAGAAGACGTTGGGCAGGGTCGAGCCCATGGTCACCGGGTCGACCCTGGGCATGTCCCACTCGTCGAACTCGATGCCGATGTCGCGCTCGATCCAGGGGAAGGCGTTCTCCTGGCCGACGGCGACCAGCACGTCGTCGCACTCCAGCCAGAGGTCCGGCTCGCCCGTGGGCGCCAGCCGCCGGCGGCCCTTGTCGTCGTATTCGGCCGCCACCTTCTCGAACATCACGCCGGTCAGGCGGCCGTCCTGGTGGGTGAACGCCTTGGGGGTGAGGAAGTTGAGGATCGGAATGTCCTCGTGCATGGCGTCCTCCTTCTCCCAGGGAGACGCCTTCATTTCCTCGAAGCCGGAGCGGACGATCACCTTGACGTCCTCGCCGCCCAGGCGGCGCGAGGTGCGGCAGCAGTCCATGGCGGTGTTGCCGCCGCCGAGCACGATGACGCGCTTGCCGATCGACTCGATGTGGCCGAACGAGACCGAGGACAGCCAGTCGATGCCGATATGGATGTTGGCGGCGGCCTCGGCGCGGCCCGGAATGTCCAGGTCGCGGCCGCGCGGGGCGCCGGAGCCGACGAAGATGGCGTCGTAGCCTCGCGTCAGGAGGCCCTTCAGGCTGTCGATCCGCTCGCCCATGCGCATTTCGAGCCCGAGGCCGGTGATGTAGCCCACCTCCTCGTCGATCACCGATTCCGGCAGGCGGAAGCGCGGGATCTGGCTCCTGATCATGCCGCCGGACTTGGCGTCGGCGTCGAAGATGGTGACCTCATAGCCCAGAGGCGCGAGGTCGCGGGCCACGGCCAGGCTGGCCGGGCCGGCGCCGATGCAGGCGACGCGCTTGCCGCTCTTGCGCGCCGGCGCGCTCGGCAGGCGGGCGGTGATGTCGTCCTTGTTATCGGCGGCGACCCGCTTCAGCCGGCAGATGGCCACCGGCTCGTCCTCGACCCGGCCGCGGCGGCAGGCCGGCTCGCACGGCCGGTCGCAGGTCCGCCCCAGGATGCCGGGGAAGACGTTGGACTTCCAGTTGATCATGTAGGCGTCGGAGTACCGGCCCTCGGCGATCAGCCGGATGTATTCCGGCACCGGCGTATGCGCCGGACAGGCCCATTGGCAGTCTACCACCTTGTGGAAGTAGTCGGGCCCCTCGGTAATGGTACGCTGCAAAGCGGCTTCCTCTGGCGACGCTCTACTCCCGTGGATCGGCGGACCGGCGCTCGCATCGCGGAACGACGGACCACAGCGCCCCGACGCGGCGTCCATCACCCATGGTAACGCCGTCGTGAAGCGATAGCCAATATGCAATCTGATTGTTGATCACCCGGGCCGCCGCATGCGGCGTTTCGCCCCGAAACGCGGCGCCGTTCCGCCCGCAAGCCCGCGGTCAAGTCTTCGTGAGGCGGGCTCCATTTGGCGAGAACGGTGTTGTTCGGAGTTAGAATGCGAGCCAAGCTAAAATTGCTAATACTCCGTTAAGCATGTGAGTAAGGAGACTATAGGCGATGGATCATCCGATCGACTTCGACCAAGTCCCCGATTCAAACGCGCGGTTCGCCGCCCATGACTCGCCTCTGGCGGAGACCTGGGGCGTCGAAGCGGAGAATGCCGCCTTCTATCAGGAAATCGCCGAACGCCGCGCGCAGCTGGAATGCGCCGAGACCCTGAGGCGCGTGCGGGCGCTGTAGGCGGCGCGTTTTCCCCCGAGGCTTTTTCCCGCAAGCGTTTTCCCGGAGCGTTTTCTGGCGGCGAATCGCGCATGATCGGCTGACGATCGTTCGCGCGGGTTCGTCTTGGCCATCCAGCCGGTTTCCTTTCGCCTCTACGAGCAGGGTTTCGACGGGTTCGCCGAGGCGCTCGGCGGCTCGTTCGAGCGCTACGGCTTCGCCGTGGTCGCCGACCATGGGCTCGCGCCCGCCATGGTCGCGGCGGCGCTGGACGACGCCAAGGCCTTCTTCGCCCTGCCCGAGGCCGCCAAGCGGCGCTACCGGATCGCCGGCGGCGCCGGCCAGCGCGGCTACACCCCGTTCGCGGTCGAGACCGCCAAGGGCGCCGAGCACGCCGACCTGAAGGAATTCTGGCACGTCGGCCGCGCCGGCAACGTCTGGCCGGACGAGATCGCCGGTTTCCAGGCCCGCATCGGCGGCCTCTACGCCGCCTTCGACCGGCTGGGCCAGCGCCTGCTCGAGGCCATCGCCCGCCACCTCGGCCTGCCGCGCGGGCATTTCGCCGCCGCGGTGGCCGACGGCGAGTCGATCCTGCGCCTGCTGCACTATCCGCCGACCGCCGGCGCCGGCCCGGCCCTCCGCGCCGGCGCGCACGAGGACATCAACGCCATCACCCTCCTGCTCGGCGCCGAGGAGGCCGGTCTTGAGCTGCTCGACCGCGACGGCCGCTGGCTGGCGGTCAATCCGGCGCCCGGCTCGCTGGTGGTCAATATCGGCGACATGCTGCAGCGGCTGACCAACCACCGCCTGCCGTCCACCACCCACCGGGTGGTCAACCCGACGCCGGAGCGCAGCGGCGCGGCGCGCTATTCGATGCCTTTCTTCCTGCACTTCGCGCCCGACTACCTGATCGAAACCCTGCCGGGCTGCATCGACGCGGCTTCGCCCGACCGCTACCCCGAGCCGATCACCGCCCGCGCCTACCTGGCCGAGCGGCTGGAGGAGATCAGGCTGGCCTGAGCGCCGGCGGCTTTTCGGACCTCTCCGTTCAACCGCGCGTTCAGAGGCGGCGCAGAGCCGTTACAATCTGGCGTTCCCTCGGTGTTCGGGCTTAAAAACCCGTGATATCTCGAAACTGCCGGGCCCCCCGAAAGGAACCCCGTGTCACAGAGCGACCACCCCTCCCATGACCTTGGCGAGCGTTTCTTCAAGGAGCTGGCCGATTTCGCGCCGGTGATGATCTGGCGCTCGGGCCCGGACGCCCTCTGCGATTGGTTCAACAAGCCGTGGCTCGACTTCGTCGGCAGGGGCCTGGAGCAGGAGATCGGCAACGGCTGGGCCGAGAATGTCCATGGCGAGGACTTCGACCGGTGCCTCGAAATCTATCGGTCCTCATTCGACGCCCGCCGGCCCTTCACCATGAGCTATCGGCTGAAGCGGCGCGACGGGGTTTACCGGGAAATCCTGGACAACGGCGCGCCCTTCCACCGCAACGGCGCGTTCGCCGGCTACTTCGGCAGCTGCATCGACGTCTCGGACTTCAACGCGATGGAAGCCCAGCTGCGGCAGGCGCAGAAGATGGACGCCATCGGCAAGCTGACCGGCGGCGTCGCCCATGACTTCAACAACCTGCTGCAGGTGATCGGCGGCAATCTCCAGCTCCTGGAGAAGGACATCCCGCGCGACGAGCGGGCGCAGCGGCGGCTGCAGAACGCGTTGGAAGCCGTCGGGCGAGGCTCCAAGCTGGCCAGCCAGCTGCTCGCCTACGCCCGTCGCCAACCCCTGGCCCCGCGGGTCACCAACCTCGGCCGCCTGCTCCGCGGCGTCGACGACATGCTGCGGCGGGCCTTGGGCGAGGCGGTGGAGATCGAGACGGTGATCGCCGGCGGGCTATGGAACACCGACGTCGATCCGGTGCAGGTGGAGACGGCGATCCTGAACCTGGCGGTGAACGCGCGCGATGCGATGCAGGGCCGCGGCAAGCTCACCATCGAAGCGGGAAATGCGCGACTGGACGACGCCTACTGCGCCCAGCACCTGGGGGTGACGCCGGGCCAGTACGTCATGCTGGCGGTCAGCGACACCGGATGCGGGATGGCGCCAGACCTGATCGAGCGGGTGTTCGACCCGTTCTTCACCACCAAGCGCGAGGGCGAAGGCACCGGCCTTGGCCTCTCGATGGTGCACGGCTTCGTCAAGCAGTCCGGCGGCCACGTCAAGATCTACAGCGAGGCCGGGCAGGGCGCCACGGTCCGCATCTACCTGCCCCGCTCGCGCGAGAAGACCGAGGATTCCGTCGACGTGGCCACGGGCGTCGCCACCGGCGGCAGCGAGGTGGTGCTTGTGGTGGAAGACGACGACGACGTGCGCGCCACCACCGCCGACTTGCTGAGCGAGCTTGGCTACCGGGTGTTGAAGGCGCGCGACGCCGACGCCGCCTTGGCGATCCTGGACAGCGGCGCGGCGATCGACCTTCTGTTCACCGACGTGGTGATGCCCGGCGTCCTCGCGAGCCGGGACCTGGCGCGCCTGGCGCAGCAGCGTTCGCCCGGCCTGCCGGTGTTGTTCACGTCCGGCTACACCGACGACGCCATCGTCCATGGCGGGCGGCTGGACGAGGGGGTGGACCTGTTGTCCAAGCCCTACACGCGCGAAGAGCTGGCGCGGAAGCTGCGGCAGGTGCTGGAGCGCAAGCCGGCGGCGTCCGCGGAAGCGGTGATTTCCAGCTAGGCGGCGCTCCCCGAGCTCGCCGGTGAACTGGTAGCGCAGCCGCACGTCGAACATGCGCGGGCCGCCCGGGCGTAGGTGGAGAGCCGGCTGTACATCTTCGGCGGCCTCTGGCACGGCTTCCACATCATTCCGGACCTGCCGGAGGCGCAGCAGTAGGGGACCTCCATGCAGCCCAGCACGCCCGACACGGTCAGCGCCGAGGCCATCGCGGCCATGGCGGCGCTGCAGGCCGGCGCCCCGCCGACCGAGGCGCCGAGCCTGGAGCAGACCCGGGCGTTCGCCGACGGGGTGCAGGTCCAACAGGGCGAGGCCCAGCTGCGGCGTTTCGGCGTCACCACCCGCCAGGACGAGATCGCCGGCGTTCCGGTGCGGACCTTCACGCCGCCGGGCGGCGCGCCGCCGGCCGATGGCGCGGTGCTGTTCAACCTCCACGGCGGCGGTTTCGTGGTCGATTCCGGCTCGATGACCGAAAACATCGCCCTGGCCGCCGCGACCGGCCTGCCGGTGGTCTCCGCCCTCTATCGGCTCGCGCCGGAACACCCGTTCCCCGCCGCCGTCGACGACGCCCTGGCCGTCTATGCCGCCCTGCTGCGGGAGCGGCCGGCCAGCCGGATCGGCCTCTATGGGACCTCCGCCGGCGCGGTCTTGTCGGCGCAGCTGCTGCAGCGCGTCCGGGACGCCGGCCTGGCCATGCCCGCGGCCCTCGGCTTCTTCTCCGGCTCGGCGGACATGGCGCGCGACGGCGACAGCGAGACCTATAGTCCGCGCGTCGCCGGCGGTTCGCTGGTCGAGGTGCTCGCGCCCTACGCCGGCGATACGCCGCGGCGGCTGCCGGCGCTGTCGCCGATCTTCGGCGACCTCGGCGACTATCCGCCGACCCTGGTCCTCTCCAGCACCCGCGACCCGCTGCTCAGCCATTCGGCCATGTTCCACCGCGCCCTGCTCGCCGCCGGCCGTGAGGCCGAACTGATTGTCTTCGAGCGCCTGCCCCACGCCTTCTGGGCCTATATCGAGGCGCCGGAGACCGACGAGGCCTTCGCCCACATGTCCCGCTTCCTCCTCGCCTGCCTTGACCGGGCGGGCTGACGCCGGCGCCGCCCCCGCGATCGAACCAAGCGTCAGGTCCAGCCTGACTTGACGTGCGGCGGGCGCGCCGCCGAGACTGGGCGTCTTCCCGTGCACGGGCTTTTGGCTATGCCGCACTCGCCGTCCCGCGAAACCAAACCCGTCGATGCCGCACGCGCTTGAGCTCCAGGTCGTCAAGAAGGCGGCGCCCACGACCGGTCTCGCCCTTTTCGCGATGGTCCGGAATGAGGACTATTTTCTCCCATATTTCTTCGCCCACTACCGCGCCCTCGGCATCGAAGATTTCCTCATCTACGACGATCGCTCGGACAGCATCACCGAGGCCTTTCTGCATGCCCAGGCCGACTGCAGCATTCTGGCTTCCGCCAACGCCTACGGCGACACCTTCGGCTTAGGGGCCTACGACCAACCGCGCCGGCTGCCGGCCGCCCTGAAGGAGAGCGTTCCCCCCTGGGCCTTTCCGGACCGCTGGGTTCTGACCGTGGACGCCGATGAGTTTCTGGTCCTGCCGCCCGGCTTTGCCGATCTGAAGCAGTTGACCCGGCGCCTGGACGCGATCGGTCAGCCCTACCTGTCCGCGCCGATGGTCGACTTCTATGGTCCGACCCTCAACCACAGGAACTATCCGCGGCACCTCAGTCCGTTCGAGGGCAGCCCGATGTTCGACGTCGGCCCCTACTACGAATGGACGGGCGAACATGGACCGACCCGGTTCCCCGCCGGGATTCGACATCGGCTGCACCGGATGCTCAGGGACCGGCACAGGGCGCAATTCGACGAGATCTATGGCGACTTCGACGATCTGGGCGTGCCGATTCCGTGGAAGGCGCCGCTGCTCAAGAACGGCGTCGGCGTCGTCCGAAACGGCGACCACGAGCTCAACCTCGCGCCTTCGACATCGCTGACCGGCGCGCTGGCGCACTTCAAATTCTATCCCGACCTGGACGCCAAGATCCGGACGGCGCTCGAGGAAGGCCAGTACACCAAGGGATCGGCGCACTATCGGTTTCTCGACCTGGCCACGCGCCTGCTCGGCGCCGAGCCGCTGGTCGGCCCCGAGAGCCGCACCTTCTCAGGACCGGAATCGCTGGAAATGGCGGGCCTGATGCAGGGCGAGGCGATGTATGGCGAGGGGGGGCACGGCGAGACGGGGCGAACCCAGGCCGGCCGATCGAAGGCCCTGCCCGGCAGGCCCACGGCCAGCCTGCCGCCGCCCGGGGAGGTGAGCGCCGTCGTGGTCTGCAAGGGCCGGCTGGCGCATCTGAAAGAGACCCTGCCGCACCTGATGGCGCTGCCGCTGCACGAGGTGGTGGTGGTCGACTACGACTGCCCCGATCGATGCGGCGACTGGGTGGCGGCCCAGTTCCCGGCCGCGAAGGTGCGGCGGATCGAAAACCAGCCGATCCTCAACATCTCCGCAGCGCGCAACCGCGGCGCCGAGACGGCGACCGGCGCCTGGCTGCTCTTCATCGACGCCGATGTCCGCGTCTCCCCGGACCTCTACGCGGGACCCTACAGCCGGCCGGAGCCGGACGTTTTCCTGGTGGCCGATCCTCTGCCCTACGACCTTGTCGGCACGATCTTCCTGCGTCGCGGCGATTTCGACGAGCTCGGCGGCTATGACGAGGTCCTTCAGGGCTGGGGCGCCGAAGACCGTGAACTGATCGATCGTCTGGAGGCCCTTGGGCGCCGAGCCGCCTGCTTCGACGGAACGCTGATGTCCTGTATCGCGCACGACGACCAGCTGCGCACGCGCCACTACGCCAACCCGGATCGATACCTCAACGGGCTCGTCAACGGCCTGTATCGCTGGGCCAAACGGGATCTGAGCCGGCAGGGGGTGGCGCTGGACGCGGCGGCGCTCGAGCAGATCTATGCGCAGGTGCGCGCCGGCTTTGCATCCGGCCGCACGCCGCGAAACCTCGAAATCGTCTTCTCCCGGCGGCCCCTGTTCGACCGGGTCCTGACCACGACGCTGCGGTACGAAATCGGCGGCCGCAACGGACAGCCGCGCACCGACGACGACTGAGCAACGCCGCCCGCCGCCGACCCGGACGAAAGCGCTGGCCGTCGTCGATCATGCCGTGCCGGCCCCGCGCCATATCCCTTGACCTTCCGCACCGTCAGTCGCGGAGTGTCGGGAAAACGCCAAGGAGGACGCCATGACGCCTGACGATCTGATGTTCAAACCCGGCCTGATGAAGGGCCAGCGCATCCTGGTCACCGGGGGCGGCACCGGCCTCGGCAAGGTGATGAGCGAGGCCTTCCTGATGCTGGGCGCGGAGGTCTACATCTGGGGCCGGCGCGGCGGGGTGCTGCAGGAGACCGCCGACGAGCTGATGGCCGCCCATGGCGGCAAGGTGGTGGCCCAGGCCTGCGACATCCGCGTGCCCGAGGCGATCGGCGAGACCCTCGACCGCATCTGGTCGGACGGCGGCCCGCTCACCGGCCTGGTCAACAACGCCGCCGGCAACTTCATCAGCCGCACCGAGGACCTCTCGCCGCGCGGCTTCGACGCCATCGCCAACATCGTCTTCCGCGGCTCCTTCTTCGTGACCCTGGACTGCGGCAAGCGCTGGATCGCCGAGAAGAAGCCGGGCTCGGTGCTGTCGATCCTGACCACCTGGGTGTGGAACGGCGGCCCCTATACGGTGCCGTCGGCCATGTCCAAGGCCGGCCTGCACGTGATGACCCAGTCGCTGGCGGTGGAGTGGGGCGACAAGAACATCCGGCTGAACGCCATCGCGCCGGGCCCCTTCCCGACCGAAGGCGCCTGGGCGCGGCTGAACCCGGGCGACCAGCGGGCCACGTCGGGCGAGGGCGAGGGCGAGGGCGACGGCGCCAGGAGCAGCAATCCCATGGGCCGGGTCGGCAGGATGCCGGAGCTGTGCAACCTCGCGGTGCTGCTGCTCGGGCCGGGGGCGGAATACGTCAACGGCCAGACCATCGCCATCGACGGGGCGGCGCACCAGGCCGGCGGCGGCGGATTCGCCGGCCTGCGCGGCTGGTCCGACCAGCAGTGGGAGGCGGCGCGGTCCTCGATCCGCGGCGCCAACGAGAAGGACCGCGCCCAACGGACGGTCTGACGGCGCCGTCCGAGGCTGGAACTTCGCCCGCCCGGGGGCGTAAGGTGAGGACGATGGCGCGCCTCAGCCTGCACATCCCCGAGCCGACGCGCCGACCCGGCGAGCCGCCGGACTTCAGCGGCCTGAAACCCGCGCCGCCGGGGTCGCTGGACCGGCCGCCGGTCGACGTCGAGGCCAGCGCCATCCGCGACCTGGCCTATGGGCTGATCCGGGTGCTGGACGACGCAGGCAAGGCGGCAGGCGCCTGGGACCCGCACCTGGACCCCGAGACCCTGCGCTCCGGCCTGCGCACCATGATGACCACCCGCGCCCTGGACGACCGCATGTACCGGGCGCAGCGGCAGGGCAAGATCACCTTCTACGCCAAGTCCGCCGGCGAGGAGGCGATCGCCGCCGGCCAGGCCCTGGCGCTGGCCCCCGACGACATGGCCTTTCCGACCTATCGCCAGCAGGGCCTGCTGATCGCCCGCGGCTATCCGGTCGCCGCCATGGTCCATCAGGTCTATTCCGACCGCAGCGATCCGGTGCAGGGCCGCCAGCTGCCGTGCATGTACTCCAGCCGCGCCCACGGCTTCTTCACCATCTCGGGCAATCTCGGCACCCAGTTCAGCCAGGCGGTCGGCTGGGCCATGGCCTCGGCGCTCAAGGGCGACACCCGCATCGCCGCCGCCTGGATCGGCGACGGCGCGACCGCGGAGGCGGACTTCCACGAGGCGCTGACCTTCGCCTCGGTCTACCGCGCGCCGGTGATCCTCAACATCGTCAATAACCAGTGGGCGATCTCGTCCTTCCACGGCTTCGCCGGCGGCGAGTCGACCACCTTCGCCGCCCGCGCCATCGGCCACGGGCTGCCGGCGCTCAGGGTGGACGGCAACGACCTCTTGGCCGTCTACGCCGTCACCGCCTGGGCGGCCGAGCGGGCGCGCGCCAACCTGGGCGCGACGGTGATCGAGCTCTTCACCTACCGGGCGGAAAGCCACTCCACCAGCGACGACCCCAGCCGCTACCGCCCCGCCGACGAGGCCAAGGCCTGGCCGCTGGGCGATCCGATCCAGCGGCTGAAGGACCACCTGATCGGCCTCGGCGAATGGTCGGAAGAGCAGCAGGCGGCGCTGGCCGCCGAGGTCGAGGCGCTGGTGCGCGCGGCCCAGCGCGACGCCGAAGCCGCCGGCTCCTTCGCCGAGGCCGCGCCGGCCATCAAGGCGCAGGCGATGTTCGGCGACGTCTACGCCACGACGCCCTGGCATCTGCGCGAGCAGGCCAAGGCGCTGGGCGAGGGCTGACCATGGCGTCGCTGACCATGATCCAGGCGCTGAACTCGGCGATGGACGTCATGCTGGGCCGCGATCCGGAGGTGCTGGTCTTCGGCGAGGACGTCGGCTATTTCGGCGGCGTCTTCCGCGCCACCGAGGGCCTGCAGAAGAAGTACGGCGTCAGCCGCTGCTTCGACACGCCGATCGGCGAGGCGGGCATCGTCGCGGTGGCCATCGGCATGGGCGCCTATGGCCTGCGCCCCGTGGTCGAGATCCAGTTCGCCGACTACATCTACCCGGCCTACGACCAACTGGTCTCCGAGGCGGCGCGGCTGCGCTACCGCTCGGCCGGCGACTTCATCGCTCCGTTGACCATCCGCGCCCCCTACGGCGGCGGCATCTTCGGCGGCCAGACCCACAGCCAGAGCCCCGAGGCGCTGTTCACTCACGTCGCCGGCCTGGTGACGGTGATCCCGTCCAACCCCTACGACGCCAAGGGCCTCTTGATCAGCGCCATCGAATCCGACGACCCGGTGATCTTCCTGGAGCCGAAGCGGCTCTACAACGGCCCGTTCGACGGCCACTACGAGCGGCCGGTGAAGTCCTGGGCCGGCCATCCGGCCAGCGAGGTTCCGGCCGAGCACTACACCGTGCCGCTGGGTTCGGCGGCGGTGGTGCGCGCCGGCGCGGCGGTCAGCGTGCTGGCCTATGGCGCCATGGTGCACGTGGCGCTGGCGGCGGCGGAGGACGCCGGGGTCGACGCCGAGGTCATCGACCTACGCACCCTGGTGCCGCTCGACATCGAGACCATCGTCGCCTCGGTGGAGAAGACCGGCCGCTGCGTGATCCTGCACGAGGCGACCCGCACCTCCGGCTATGGCGCGGAATTGTCGGCCCTGGTGCAGGAGCACTGCTTCTATCACCTGGAGGCGCCGATCGAGCGGGTCACCGGATGGGACACGCCCTATCCGCACGCCTTCGAGTGGGACTATTTCCCAGGCCCGGGCCGGGTCGCCGCCGCCCTGCGGCGGACGCTGGAGGCCTGAACGACCATGGCGCGCTACGTCTTCCGGCTGCCCGACGTCGGCGAAGGCATCGCCGAGGCGGAGATCGTCGAGTGGCATGTGGCCGTCGGCGACACGGTCGCCGAGGAACAGCCGCTGGTCGACGTGATGACCGACAAGGCCACCGTCGAGCTGACCTCGCCGGTCGCCGGGGTGGTCACCGGCCTGACCGGCGAGGAGGGCGAGGACGTCGCCGTGGGCTCGGACCTGGTGGTGTTCGAGACCGACGCCGAGGCGCCGTCCGAGGCGGCAGCGGCCGCGCCGGAAGCCGCGCCCGGGTCCGCCACCGTGCCTGAGGCCGCCGAGCCGGAGGAGTCCGAGGACCTGCCGGCCTATGCCCGGCCGCTGGCCTCGCCGGCCACCCGCCGCCGCGCCAGAGAGCAGGGCATCGACCTCGCCGCCATCAAGGGCAGCGGCCCGGACGGCCGCATCCTCGACGCCGACCTGAAGCGGCCGGCCGCCGCCAGCCCGGCCCTGGCCACGCGCGAAGGCGTCGAGGACGTCAAGGTGGTCGGCCTGCGCCGCCGCATCGCCGAGCGGCTGTCGCAGTCCAAGCGCCGCATTCCGCACTTCGCCTATGTCGAGGAGGTGGACGTCACCGAACTGGAGGCCCTGCGCACGCACCTGAACGCCACCCGCGCCGAGGGCCGGCCGGCGCTCAGCCTGCCGCCGTTCCTGATCCAGGCCCTGGTCCGGGTGCTGCCCGACTTCCCACAGATCAACGCCCTGTTCGACGACGAGGCCGGCGTCGTGCATCGCCACGCCGCGGTGCACATGGGTGTCGCGGTGCAGACGCGGGACGGGCTGATGGTCCCGGTGGTCCGCAACGCCGAGGCCCGCGACCTCTGGGAGCTTTCCGCCGAGATCGCCCGGCTGGCGGCGGCGGTGCGCGCCGGCAGGGCGACGCGCGAGGAGCTGGCCGGCTCGACCATCACCCTGACCAGCCTCGGCGCCCTGGGCGGCGTCGCCACCACCCCGATCATCAACGCCCCCGAGGTCGCCATCATCGGCCCCAACCGCATCGTCGAGCGGCCGGTGGTGGTGGGCGGCCAGGTGGTCGTGCGCAAGATGATGAACCTGTCCTCCTCGTTCGATCACCGCGTCGTCGACGGCTACGACGCCGCCGCCTTCATCCAGGCGGTGAAGGCGAAGCTGGAACACCCCGCCCTGCTGTTCATGCCGGAGTGATCCTTGATCCTCCCCCGATGGGGGAGGATCAAGACGGCTCGTCGCCCTGCCCTCTCCCCGCGAGCGGGGAGAGGGTCTATGGATGCCAGGGGAAAACGCGCGCCTGTCTTCACCGGCCGCCGAACAAGGACCTGCCATGAACGCTCTCGTCGTCGACCGCGAACTCTGGACCCGTTCGGGAGAAGCGCTGCTCGGCGACGCCATCGCCCTTCGCCGCGCCATCCATGCCGAGCCGGAGATCGGCCTCGACTGCCCGAAGACCACCGCCAAGATCCGGCGCGCGCTCGAGGGCCTGCCGCTGGAGCTGCGCGAGGGGCCGTCGACCAGCGGCCTGATCGCCATCCTGCGCGGCTCGGAGAACGGGCGCACGGTGCTGCTGCGCGGCGACATGGACGCCCTGCCGCTGCACGAGGACACCGGCCTCGACTTCCATTCGCAGACCGAGGGGGCCATGCACGCCTGCGGCCACGACACCCATGTCGCCATGCTGGCCGGCGCGGCGCGGGCGCTCTGCGCCGAGCGCCAGCGGCTGAACGGGACCGTGGTCTTCATGTTCCAGCCCGGCGAGGAGGGCTATCACGGGGCCCGCTACATGATCGAGGACGGCCTGCTCGACAACCCGGCCCCGGACGCGGCCTTCGCCCTGCACATCTCGCCCAACATGCCGGCCGGCATGTTCGCCAGCCGCGCCGGCCCGTTGCTGGCCTCGGCCGACGAGTTCGAGATCGTCGTCAAGGGCAAGGGCGGCCACGGCGCCATGCCGCACGAGACCATCGACCCGGTGCCGATCGCCGCCGAGATCGTGCTGGCGCTGCAGACCCTGGTCAGCCGCAAGACGCCGCCGAACGAGTCGGCCGTGGTCACCGTCGGCAAGATCCTCAGCGGCACCACCGACAACGTGATCCCCGAGACCGCGATGATGATCGGCACCCTCCGCACCCTGGACGAGCGCATCCGCACCCTCATCCACGAAGGCGTCGAGCGGGTGGCGACCCACGTGGCGCTGGCCCATGGGGCGAGCGCCGAGGTCGAGGTCACCTCGGGCTTTCCGGTCACTGTCTGCGATGGCCGCATCGTCGCCCTGGCGGAGCGGACGGCGATCGAGCTGTTCGGCGAGGCGGCCTGGCGCACCATGCCGACGCCGATGATGGGCGCCGAGGACTTCGCCTATGTGCTGCAGAAGCTGCCCGGCGCCATGGCCTTCCTGGGCGCCGTGCCGGAGGGCGGCGACTATCACAGCTGCTGCGGCCTGCACTCCAACCGCATGGTGCTGGACGAACGGGTGATGGCGCGCGGCGTCGCCATGCACTGCGCCATGGCCGAGGCCTTCCTGAACGGCGAGGCGGTGGTGTAGCCAACACCGCTCAACGGCGCGGGGGAGCGTTAACCGCCAAGTTCGCCAAGGAGGCCAAGGGCTCCGCGGTGAACATTCGTATCCCGCTTTCGCGCGGCCCGTGTCCTACCGTTGCGACAGGCCGGCGTTTCATGGTTGCGAAACCCATCCGCCGCATGCTGGGGCCGATCTTGCCGGGGGCCTCGCGGATGTCTTTCCTGTCGCCGTTCCGTCGACGGCCCGACCCGTCGGACGCTTCGGCCTATTCGGCGCAACCGCCGCCGCCCGACAATCGGGTGGGCTTCGGCGATCTGGTGCTCGCCGCCGGCTCCGTCGCCGATCCGCGCTTTACGCGGTGGGTGGCCTATGGCCTCTGCGGCCTGACGGCGGCGCTCGCCCTCTACGATACGTTCCGTCCGAGCCTCATCGCCGCGGCCGTCCTGCTGGTGGCGCCGCTGGCCATGCTGGTCCTGGTGATCAGCGCGCCGACCAGTTTCGAAGTCGCCAGCCGCCGCTCCCGCAGCGGACGGCGCGTGATCAACGGCTTTCTCGTGCTGCCGTTCATCGCCATGCTGTTCGCCAATAGCGGGCATGCCCAGGTCGATCCGCTGAAGCCGCTGATCCCGGCCGCCGTCGTCGCGGTCGTGCTACTGCCCGTGGCCTGGCTGGGCAAGAGCCGTCCGGGCCTCGCCTCGCCATGGTTTTTCTTCGTGTTCGTGGTGGTCTGCACCGGGCTCTACGGCTACAGCGCGACGGCTTTGGCCGACATGCAGTTCGACGCCTCGCCCGCGACGCCGACCACCGCCGCGATCCTGGGCAAGCACATCTCCAGCGGCCGCTCGACGCGCTACTACCTCGACGTCGGCCCCTGGGGACCGCGAACCCAGCCCAACTCGATCTCGGTCTCCTCCGGCGTCTACAATGCGCTCAACCCCGGCGACAGCCTGTGCATCGACCTGCATCCGGGCTTCCTGAACCTGCCCTGGTTCACCGCCCATCCCTGTCCGCCGCCGGCCGAGGTTCCGGCCGCGCCGACCTGGTAGGGCGCTCAGACCAGGTCGCGGCGGATCGTGCTTTCGGTCAGCGTCTCGAACACCACCTCACCGCCGCGCCGGGCGACCAGGCTCTCGATCAGGTGGAAGTCCGTGGCCGTGGAGCGCAGCTCGCAGGCGGCCTCGACGGCGCAGTCCCAGTCGCCGCGGGTCCAGCTGGAGGTGGCGCGATGGCTCCAGACGCCGCTGTTCGGATCGTCCTCGCGCAGCTCGCTGACCTCCAGCCGGCCGCGGCCCAGCGACGCGCCGGTGGCGTTCGGCGGCCCTGGCGCGAGCGGGGTCGACAGTTCGAGCCGGTAGACGCCGGGCGAGACCGGCCAGGTCACCGTGGCCGGGCGCGGCGCGCCGTCGCGCGGCGGGATGTGGCGCTCGGGGATGGGGAAGGGCGCCGGTTCGGCCTCCGGCGGCCGTACGGGCAGGATCAGGGCGGCCTCGCCGAGGTGCAGCGTCAGGGTGGCGATCTCCGGCGACGGCCAGACCAGCGGCCAGAGGCTCTCGCTGATCGCCAGCCCGATCCGGCCGCCGGCGCTGAACCGATGGGCGGCCGCGCTCAGCCGCAGCTCCACATCGCAGGGCTCGCCGGGGACCAGCGGCTCGGGCGCGGCGTGGGAGTCGCGGTGGGTCAGGTTGAGCAGGCCGGAGGTCGCCAGCCAGGACTGGCCGTCGGCGTCGATTTCCAGCAGCCGCGCGGCCAGCTTGGCCACCGGCCGGTCGGCGCTGAGCCGGATGCGCAGGACCGGGTTTCCAAAGATTTCGAGGTCCTCGGCCAAAGGCTCTGTGCGGAAGAGCAGCGATCTGGCGTCGTCGGCCGACTGCTCGACCGGCGGCCGGTCCAGCCATTCCGGCTTGGTCAGGCCGACGATCCGATCGCCGACATAGGAGGCCGTTTCCGGCGGCCCGGGCCGATCCGACAGCGCTCCCTCCGTCAGATACAGCGCCCGCTCCGTCACCCGGGGCGGCCAGGCCGGCTCGGCGATCCAGCGTCCGGGGACTTCGGCCGGGACCATGGCCGACGGCGCGCGATAGGGCATGAAGGCGCGCAGCATCGGCTCGTCCATGATCCCGGTGTCGACATCCTTCAGCCACTGCTCCCACCAGCGCACCTCCTCGTGCGCCCAGTCGAGGCCGTGCGGCTGGGCGGACCAGGGATAGGTGTGGCCCCAGGGCCCGATCAGCGCCTTGCGCGGGCATTGCAGGTTGGCGAGCAGCCGCCCGACCGGGTTGGCGTAGGTGTCCTGCCAGCCGGCGACGATGTAGGTCGGGACCTCGATCGCGCCCCAGTCCTCGCGGATCGAGCCGCGCCGCCAGTAGGCGTCATAGCGCTGGTGCTCAAGCCAGGTGCGCAGGATGGCGGGCGTCGCCTCCAATCGTTCGCGCCACATGGCCTCCCAGGCCTCGCCGACCACCAGCGGGTCGGGCGGGCCGGCCATCACCAGCTTGAGGCCGACGCCCCACTGGAAGTTGGTGTGGCCGAGCGCGCCGCCGATATAGTGGGCATCGTCCGTATACCGATCGTCCATGCAGCCCATCGGCATGATGGCCTTCAGCGCCGGGGGATTGCGGGCGGCGACCTGCAGCGTGTTGATGCCGCCCCAGGACAGGCCGCGCATGCCGACCTTGCCGCTGCACCAGTTGCGCGCCGCCAGCCAGGCGATGACGGCACAGCCGTCGTCAAGCTCCGTCTCCTGATATTCGTCGGTCAGCACCCCCTCGGAGTCGCCGCTGCCGCGCACGTCGACGCGGACATAGGCGACGCCGTAGCCGGCCAGGGCCGGCCCCCAGACGTCGTCATGGGCGCGGTAGGCGTCCGACTTGCGGTAGGGGATGTATTCCAGCACCGCCGGAACCGGCGCGGTCCCCTCAGGAATCCACAGCCGCGCCGACAGCCGCACGCCGTCGGCCATGGGGATCCAGGCGATGACCGCCTCGCCCGCCGGGCGCTGCGGCGGCAGCCGCCAGCTCATGGCGCCGCCCGCGCCTCGGCCGGCGCCGGCGGCAGCCAGCCGCGAGCCTCCAGCCAGTCGTCGCCGACGCTCGCGAAGCGGCTCAGCTTCAGCTTGTCCAGGTCGGCGAAGCTGCAGCGGCCGTCGATCACCAGGTCGCGGACGGCGTGGCCGCTGGCCGGCGACAGGCCGAAACCGACGCTGGACATGGTCGCCACCGTCAGATTGGCGGGGTCCTCGAGCCGGTCCAGCACCGGGCGGCCGTCGGGGGTGTTCTCGATCACGCCGGCCCAGCTGCGGATCAGCCGCAGGTTGGCCGCGCCGGGCAGCAGCTCGGCGACCCGCCGGGCGAGGTTGCGGGCCAGCGGGCTGCTCGGCCGCGCCGCCGGGCCCGCGAAGTCCAGCTCGATCCACTCGTGCGGGCCGCCGCCGAAGGCCAGGTTGCCGCGCAAGGTCTGGCGGCCATAGAGGCCGTTGCCGTCGACGCCGCCGATGCGCATCAGGGGCGCCGGTTCGGTGACGATCATCTCGGCGCGGCCGTAGCCCAGTGGCAGGCGCACGCCGACGGTCTTCAGCAGCATGCCGGTCTGCGGTCCGGCGGCGACCACCAGGGCGTCGAGGCCGATCCGGCCGCGCGGCGTCTCCACCGCGACCACCCGGCCGCCCTCGGCGACGATCCTGGTCGCCGGCGTGTGCTGGGCGATGCGGCCGCCCAGGTCCTGCAGCGCCCAGGCATAGGCCTGCACCGTGCGCTGCGGATTGGCATGGCCGCCATAGTGCAGATGCACGCCGCCGAGATTGGCCTCGTTGGCCATGGGGACCAGGGCGCGCACCTGCCGCGGATCGAGGTCGCTGACCGAATAGCCCAGCCGCCGGCCCTCGGCGGCCATGCCGCGATAGGCGGCCAGATCGGCCTCGGTCAGGGCGAAGATCACCCGCTCGCGGCGGTATTCGGTGGGATAGCCGAGCAGCTGGTCCATCTGCGGCCATAGCCGCTGCTCCTCGTGGAACAAGGGGCTGTGGTAGTGCGAGGCGCCGCCGCCGTTGCGGCCCGAAGCCTCCCAGCCGACCACCCCCTTGTCCAGCACCAGCACGTCCAGGCCGGAGCGCGCCAGCCACCAGGCGGCGCTGAGGCCGGTGACGCCGCCGCCCACCACCACCACCGAGGCGCCGGCCGCGCTCATGCCTCGCCGCCGAAGGGAGTGATGAATTCGCGCTCGGTGCCGATGTCCTCATAGGCCGACCACTGGCCGGGGATGGCGAACCAGATCTCCCAGCCGGCGGTCATTTCCGGGGTCTCGCTCCAGTCGGCCATCACCTTCAGCGGCAAGGGCCGCACCGGCGCCCGATGCAGGGCGAGCGGAACGTCCGCCGGCGAGACGCCGCCGGCCTGGGCCAGGGTGAGGGCGATCTGCTCGCGGCAGCGGCGGCCCTGGCAGGGGCCCATGCCGGCGCGGGTCAGGCGCTTGACCTGGTCCTGGTTAAGCGGCCCGTCGGCCTTCAGCGAGCCGATGTCGCGGGCCAGGGCCGGGATGGTCGGCTCGCCGAGATAGCGCGGCGCGCGCACCTCCAGCAGGTCGGCGCGGCTGACCGCCTCGCACTGGCAGACGATGGTCGCCGGGTCGGCGTCCCGGGTCAGGGCCTCGAACCAGGCCATCTGGTAGGCGAAGGCGTCGGGTCCGGCGGGCGGATGGCCTTCGGCCTTGCCGCCCAGGGCCTGGGCGGCGGCCTGGCGGCCCTGCCGCGCGGCCTCGGCGGCGTTGCGCGCCAGCCCGGCGGCGTCGCCGGCGACGAACACGCCGGGCAGCGAGGTCGCCCAGCCCTGCAGGGCCGGCGCATGGCCGCCGCGCCGGCCGTCGGGGACGATGCGGCCGCCGGCGGCGTTGAGCAGTTCGATGGCCGGCGCCATGCCCACCGCCAGGCAGACGGTGTCGCACTCGATGACCGTTTCACGGCCCGAGGCGTCGCTCAGCAGCAGCCGTTCGACGCCGTCGCGGCCGCCCTCGGCGCGGACCGGCCTGTACCCGGTCAGGATCGGGACGCCCGCCGCCTTCAGCTGCGTCACCGCGACGGCGCTCGCCTGCGGCTGGCGCGCCACCTCGACGACGGCGGCGACGTCCAGGCCGCGTTCCAGCGCCATCAGCGCCGTGGCGACGCCCAGTTCGCCGGAGCCCAGCACGACCAGCCGCCGGCCGGCGAAGGCGTCATAGCGCTGCGCCAGGGCCCTGAGGCCGCCGGCGCCCACCACGCCCGGCTGATCCCAGCCCGGGAAGGCCAGGGCGACGTCGCGCGCGCCGGTCGCCAGGACCAGCCGCTCGAAGCCGCACATCCAGGAGCGCTCCTCGTCGGCCAGCCCGACCATCGGCGCGGGCAGGGCGCGCAGGGCCGGACCGTTGACATAGAGCCCCCAGGCGGTGACGCCGAGGCGCACGTCGACGCCTAGTTCGATGGCCGCTTCCAGCGCCGGATTGGCGGTGAGGATCTGCTCCACCAGCCGCCCGCGCCGCTGCACCGCGCCGCTCATGCGGCCGCCGAACAGCAGCGGCGTGTCCAGGCCCATCAGCTGCGGATCCAGCGGGTTCTCGTCGACCAGCACCACGCCGGCGCCGCGGCCGGCCGCTTCGATCGCCGCCGCCGCGCCGGCCGGCCCCGCGCCGATCACCAGCACCTGGGCGCGCTCCTCGGGAGGCGCGAGCTTGCCGTCGATGGCGCTGGGATCGGTCGGCCGCGCCATCAGACCTGGTCCAGAGCCTCGGCCAGGTCGGCGATCAGGTCGTCGGGATGCTCCAGCCCGACCGAGAGCCGCAAGGTGGACTCGGTGACCCCGGCCTCCGCCAGCCGCTCGCGGGCGATCGAATAGTGGGTGGTGCTGGCCGGATGGCAGATCAGGGTCTCAGAGCCGCCCAGGCTGACCGCCAGGTGCAGAAGGTGCAGGCCGTCCAGCAGCCGGAACGCCTCCGCCTCGCCGCCGTGCAGCCGGAAGGAAAAGGTCGAGCCGGAGCCGCGGGTCTGGCGCTGCATCAGGGCGTGTTCGCGCGAGCCGGGTTCGGCCAGGCCGATGAAGGTGACGCCGGCGACCTTGGGATGGGCCTGCAGGAAGCGGGCGACCTTGAGCGCGCTGTCGCAGGCGCGGGCGGTGCGCAGGGACAGCGTCTCCAGCGACCGCAGCAGCAGCCAGGCCGTGTGCGGGTCCATGGTGCCGCCCAGCGAGGTGCGGAGAGCGCGGAGCGGCCCGATCAGCTCGGCGGAGCCGCTGACGCCGCCGGCCAAGAGGTCGCTGTGGCCGCCGCAATACTTGGTCAGCGAGGTCATGCAGAGGTCGGCGCCGCACTGGAGCGGGCTCTGCAGCAGCGGGCCGAGGAAGGTGTTGTCGACGGCGACCAATGGCTTGAACCCTTGCCGTTCGGCGACTTCCCCGGCGACCGCCGCCGCCAGGCCGATATCGACCACCGCGCCGGTGGGATTGGCCGGCGATTCCAGCCAGATCAGCTTCAAGGGACCGGCGGCCATGGCCGCCTCGGCCGCCTTGCGCACGGCGGCGCCGTCCAGGCCGTCGGTGAAGTGGAAGGCGCGCACGCCGAAGCCGCCCATCACCCGGTTGAGCAGGCCGTCGGCGCCGCCATAGATGGGCAGGCTGTGCAGCACCCCATCGCCCGGCTTCAGGTGCGCCAGCAAAAGGGTCGAGATCGCCGCCATGCCGCTGCAGAAGCCGGCCGAGGCCTCGGCGCCGTCGAGGGCCGCGAGCCGGCTTTCCACCATGTCGAGGTTGGGATGGCCGAGGCGCATGTAGATGTGGGCCGGCGGGGCCACCTCGCCGGGCCTGGGTCCCTCGAAGAAGATGCGATGGATCTGCTTGGCCTGTTCGGCCGAGCGGTAGGTGAAGGTCGAGGTCAGGTAGAGCGGCGGCTTGGCCGCGCCCTGGCCGCTGGCCGGATCGTAACCGCGGGTGATGGCGAGGGTGTCCGGATGCAGCGGGCGCGATGAGTCAGCGGCCATTGTGGCGCTCCAGATAGGCGCGGGCGGCGGCGCAGTACCAGTCGGTGAAGCGCATGGTCAGGGCCTCGGCGTCGGCGCAGTAGGGGCCGGGCGTGAAGGCCGGCGACTCCACCCCCTGCTGATTGTTCTCCACCAGGGCGAGATCCTGCAGGTTGGTGCGGTTCCAGAGCTCGGTCAGGTGGTCGAGGTCATAGTCGACGCCTTCCTCGGCGTCGCGGTGCACCAGCCATTTCGAGGTGATCAGGGTCTCGCGCGGGGTCAGCGGCATGGCGCTGAACATGAAGAGGAAGTCGGCGGTGGCGTGGACGAAGCCGTGCGGCTCGACGGCCCAGCGCAGCGAGCCGATGTCACCGTCGCCGGCCTCCACCATCAGCTTCCGCACCGCTGTCCGGCCGTCCATGGTCATGGAGCGGCAGCCCTCGTTCAGCGGAAAGCGGATCGCCTGCCACCAGTCGCCCTCGTGCGGTCCGACTTCCAGGCCGACGCCGGCCATGCGGGCGTTGTAGTCCGCATGGCGGCGGGCTTCCTCGCCATAGTCGAAATTGCCGGACACCCCGGTCGGGAAGGTCAGGGAGAGCTCCGGATGGCTGGTGGCGCAGTGATAGCACTCGCGAGCGTTCTCCATGGCCAGCTTCCAGTTGCCGCGCTCGACCAGCACGCTCTCGTGCGCCAGCCTGGCCTCGCCCAGCCGGTGGGGCGCCAGCAGCGGGGCGAGCTTGTCGCGGAAGGCCTGGAAGTCCGGCGCATCCTCGGCGGCGCAGACATAGACGGCGCCGGCGCAGGTCTCGACCTGGATGGGGTGCAGACCGTGCTCGCAGGCCTCGAAGGCCTCGCCCATGCGCGCGGCGTGCACCAGTTCGCCGCTGAGATCATAGGTCCAGCGGTGATAGGGGCAGACCAGCCGGGCGCTGGCCCCCTTGCCGTCGGCCAGGATGCGCGAGCCGCGGTGGCGGCAGGTGTTGTGGAAGCCGCGCAGCACGCCGTCCTGGCCTCGCACCACGAACACCGGCGCGCCGGCGATGCTCAGCGCCAGGTGGCTGCCGACGCGCGGCAGCTCCACCTCGAAGCCGGCCAGGATCCAGGAACGCCGGTGGATGGCCTCCCGGTCGAATTCGAACACCTCCGGATCGGTATAGAAGGCGCGCGGCAGGGCATGGCCGGGCCGTCGCTCGTCCAGCAGGGCCTCGATCCGCTTCAGGTCGACCATCGTTCCTCCTCAACCCCCATGATGGCACGATAAGGGGACAACGACAGGCGCCGGCGCTTCAGTTCGGGGCGGTTTGCGCCGACACCTCGGCCAGCCGCTGCTCCAAGCCCGCCATCAGCAGGTCGACCCCGTAACGGAACCCCTCGTCGTAGGCCGGATCCATTCCCGCCGCGGCGACGGCCCAGGCCAGGTTCGGCTGCATTTCAGGCAACGGCGGCGCGATGACCGGGTGGCGCTTCTGGATCGCCCGGCGAGTCACCTCGAACCGCGCCCAGCCGACCACGAAGGCCAGCGCGGCGCCGTAGACGTGCAGCGCCTCGGCGGCGGGCACGCCAGCCTGACGCAGCAGGCCAAGCATCAGCTCCAGCGAACGGTTTGCGCGCGGACCGGTGTAGTTCTCCGGGAAAAGCCGGATGATATCGCGCGTCCCGACCAGGCGCGCGCGCAGGCGCTGGGCCATCCGCCGAATGTCGCCGCGCCAGTCTCCCGTCGGCGCGCCATAGTCGAGATTATCGATCAGGTGATCGAAGAGCAGCAGGCTGAGGTCCTCCTTGCTCTTCACATGCCAATAGAGCGCGGGCGCCTGCACGCCGATCTCGGCGGCGACAGCGCGCATGGTGAGGCGGTCGTAGCCGTCCCTGTCCAGCACGGTCGCGGCGGCCAAGACCACTTCATCGAGCGTCAGCTGTGGACCGGCTCTGCGAGGCATGTCCGGAACTAGCCTGGTTTCGACGGGTTGCCAATGTTATTGAACGGCGTTAAATAACAGCTTAACGACGTTAAATTGTGGCGGCGCGATGCGCGATCCGGCTACGGCGATTCATGGCGGCGCCAGATTTGACGACCGCAGCGCACGCTGGGGGGCGATCAGCATGGCCGGCGGCTGCCTGCTCGGCCTCGCCACCCTGGGTCTGGTGCTCGGTGCGGTGCGGTATGCGGCTGTCCTCAAGGCGCGGGCCTGGGTCCCGGCCGGGCCGCCTTGCCCGGCGGTTTCGCGGCGGGAGTACCTGGCCTCCGGCTTTCCGGCCGCCCGCAGCTTCGATTTCCAGGGCCTTCGGCTGGTCAGAGCCTATGGCTACGTCAGTTGCGCCGAAATCCACGACGACGGCGGGCGCAGCCCCGCGACCGTTCCCGTCTGTCAGTTCAACGATCCAGGCGCCGTCGTCCTCGGAACGCCGCGCGGCCAAGTCTATTACCTGCCGAGGTACAGACCGATCACGGTCACCTTATCCCATGGCCGGCCGTCCTGCGTCCTCGCCGCCAATCTGGGGCCGGACTGGCTGCGCAGCTGAGCCGCCGAGGCGGCATCGGCCGGTGACGGAACGCGGGCGACTGGGTAGGGTCGGGATGTTCGATGTTGGAGGAGCGCCCATGTCCGCCGACCCCTTCGCGCGAATCCATGCTGGGAGGACGCGGCGCCACGGGCCGATCATCGCCGTGGCGATGGGCGTTCTGGCGGTGGTGGTCGTCGGCGGGTGGCTGGTGGCGATGCGCCACACGGCCGAGGAGAAGGCGCGAGCGTGGACGCCGGCCGGGGCCCCGTGCCCGGTGATCTCGCGGGCGGCCTATCTGGCGTCCGGCTTTACGGCCGCCAACCAGGTCGACTTCGACGGCGTCGGCTTCTCCAGGGCCTACGGCTACATCGTCTGTTCCGACATCAACGAGGACGGCGGGCGCAGTCCGGCCGAGTCGCCCGTCTGTCAGTTCAACGATCCTGGCGCGCTGGATATCGTCACCGGCCAAGGTCACACCTACTACCTGCCGCGCACCCGGCCGGCGACGGTGGTCATCTCGCATGGCCGCGCCGCCTGCGTCCTCGCCGCCAACCAGCACATGGAGTCGCCCGGCGGCTAGGCGGCTGCGGCGTCCGGCCTCCGTGAGCGCCAGAGGAAGTAGCCGACCAGTCCGATCAGGTTCCAGGCGGCGAAGAACAGCCGGGTCTTCAGCGGCAGGCTCCAGAACAGATAGAGGCAACCGGCGATGGCCAGCGGCCCGACGATCCAGGCCAGCGGCGTGCGTAGATCCGCGGCTGGTCCGGCGCGCGGCGGCGCAGCACCAAGAGGCAGACCGAGACGGCGGTGAAGGCCGCCAGCGTGCCGGCGTTGGCCAGCGAGGCGATCTGGTCGAGTGGGGCGAGGCCCGCCAGGATGGCGACGACGACGGCGGTGGCCAGGGTTATCCGCACCGGCGTGCCCGTGCGCGGGTTCACCGTCGCGAGGCCGCGCGGCAAGAGGCCGTCGCGGGCCATGGCGAAGAAGATGCGGCTCTGGCCGTAGAGGAAGGCCAGGATCACGGTGGGCAGGGCGATGACCGCGGCGGCCCCGATGGCGATGGCCGTCCAGCCCTGCCCGAGTTGGCGCAGGATCAGCGCCAGCGGCTCGGGGCTGTTTGCGAACCGCTGGAACGGCATGGCGCCGACCGCGACGGCGGCGACGGTGACATAGATGACGGTGCAGGCGAGCATGGAGCCGATGATGCCGATCGGCAGGTCGCGGCCGGGGTTCCGGGTCTCCTCGGCGGCGGTGGAAAGGGCGTCGAAACCATAGAAGGCGAAGAAGATGATCGCCGCCGCCGCCATCACCCCGTGGGTGGTCCCGGCGACGTCGCGGCCGAAGAAGCCGAAGGGCATGAAGGGGTGGAAGTTGGCGGCGTGGAAATGCGGAGCGGCGACGGCGACGAAGAGGCCGAGCGCGACGATCTTCACCGCCACCAGCGCCGCGTTGACGGTGGCGCTCTCGCGCGTGCCGAGCGTCAGCAGGCCGGCCACCAGGGCGATGACCGCGACGGCCGGCAGGTTGAGGACGCCGCCGGCGGCGATGCCGGCGCTCAGGGCCAGAGGCGGATGGGCGCCGATGGCGTTCAGGAAGCCGACCGCATAGCCTGACCAGCCGACCGCCACCGCGCTGACCACCAGCGAATATTCCAGGATCAGGCTCCAGCCGACGATCCAGGCGATGATCTCGCCGAGCACCACGTAGCTGTAGGTATAGGCGCTGCCGGAGACCGGGATCAGGGTCGCGACCTCGGCATAGGCCAGCGCCGCGCAGGCGCAGACCATCCCGGCGACCAGGAAGGACAGCAGCACCGCCGGGCCGGCGAGGTTCGCGCCGACCCCGATCAGCGTGTAGATGCCGGTGCCGACGATGGCGCCGACGCCGAGCGGGATCAGGTGGGGCCAACCGAGGGTGGGCTTCAGCCGCTGGTCCGGGCGCAGCGCCTCGAGCGAGACGGTCTTCCGATGCAGCAGGGAGGTCACTAGGGCGCCTCCCCGGTCCACTCCCAGTGCCAGGGCTCGAAGACATAGTTGACGAAGCCGAAGCGGCCGGCGTTGGCGACCAGCCAGCGATAGGCCGGCGTCCGCGACTGATAGAGCCGGTTGATATTGTCGGAAGAGTCTACCGCAAAGCCGGGGGTGACGCCCAGCACCAGATCGACCGCTAGTCCGGTGCGGTGGGCGGAGCATTCGGCGCGCGCCAGGCCCTGGCAGTTCTGCTCCTGGGCGCAGCGAGCGTCGTCGGCGGCGGGGTCGCGGTAGCCGGAGAAGACGGTGAGCACTTGAGGGTCCGCCGCGATCTCGGGAACCTCGCGCCGGGCGGCGGCGACCATCTGGCGCAAGGCCTTCAGAGCGCCGGACCGCAGGCGGACGGGCTTATCGATGCGGCTTTCCTCGGGGGTCAGCGTCTCGAGCACCGCGGGAGGATTTGGGCATATGCCCTGCTCGCGCAGGGCGACGAATGGCCGCCGACCCTGCCAGACCGCCTTCATGGCCGCGAAGGTGGGCAAATCCACCGTCCCGTGCGGCGTCAGGCCGTGGACCGATTGCCAGCCCGCGACCGCCTCGGCGAAGCCCGGTGTACCGGCCGAGCAGCCTGTTCGCGCCTCATTTGCGATCGCGGGCGCATAGACCGCCCAGCCTTGCTCCGGCCGGCCGAAGGGATTGAGCGCTAAGCTCGTCTCCGAAGCCGCGTTGGCCGCCGCCGCCGCCGCGTAGGCCTGCGCTCGATCACAGCTGTCGGCGGCGCTGACGGGCGCAGGAACCGGGGGAGCGGCAGGGGGGACGAGCGGAGCGACGGGCGCCGGCGGAGCAGGTTGAGCGAGCCGGGAAGGAGCGCAGCCGGCGACCGCCGCGGCGAGCGCCGCGACGGCCGCAAGCGCGGCGAGGCCCCGCGTGCGCGGGGCCCCCGGGGCGGTGCGGCGTCGGCCGTTCACCCCTGCTCGTTGGAGAACACGATCGTCCCCGAGGCGGCGAACATGCCGCCGACGCCGTGGGCGATCGAGATCTTGGCGTCCGGCACCTGGGCCGGCGCGATGCCGCGCATCTGCCGCACGCTCTCCTGCATGGCGTACATGCCGTACATGCCCGAGTGCATGTACGAGAGCCCGCCGCCGTTGGTGTTCAGCGGCAGCTTGCCGCCCGGCGCGGTGTTCCGCTCGTTGATGAAGTCCTTGGCCTCGCCCGGCTTGCAGAAGCCGAGATCCTCGAGGCCGTAGAGCGGCAGGTGGGCGAAGGCGTCGTAGATCATCAGGTGATCGACGTCGCCGTGGCTGATGCCCGCCTCGTCGAACGCCTTCTTGCCGGAGACCCGGAAGGCGGTCGAGAAGTTGAAGTCGTTCATCTGGCTGACCATCGGCGTCTCGACGCTCTCGCCCGTGCCCAGGATGTAGACCGGCTTTTGCGGGAAGTCCCTGGCCCGCTCGGCGCTGGTCATGATCAGGGCGCCGCCGCCGTCGGTGACCAGGCAGCACATCAGCATGCGGAACGGCCAGGCGATCATGCGCGAGTTCAGCACGTCGTCGACCGTGATCGGGTCCTTCATGCTGGCGCGCGGGTTCATGGCCGCCCATTCGCGCTGGATCACCGCGACCATGGCCAGGTCTTCCTCGGTGACGCCGTTGGTCTTCATGTAGCGAAGCACCGGGATGGTGAACATCGAGGGCGGCCCGACCGGGCCGAAAGGCGCCTCGAACTGGCCGGACAGGCTCGCCCCGCCGCCGCCGCCGAAGCGGCCGCCGGCGCCGACGCGGGAGCGGCCGCTCTCGCCGTGGGTGATCAGCACGGTGTTGCAGAGGCCCTCATTGATCGCCGCCGCCGCGTGGCGGACGTGCAGCATGAAGGAGCAGCCGCCGACGCTGGTGCCGTCGGCATAGGTCGGGGTGATGCCCAGATAGTGGGCCAGCTCCACCGGGCTGGCGCCGGCGGTGGCGACGCCGTCGATGTCCGTCGGCTTCAAGCCGGCGTCCGCGAGCGCGTTCAGGGCCGCGTCGGCGTGCAGGCCGATCACCGACATGTCGGGGATGCGGCCCATCTGGGTGGTCTCGGCGGCGCCGACGACCGCAACGGAATTGCGTTTCATGCTGATCAGGCTCCCACCGGCTGGAAGAAGGGCAGGGCGATGTCGCCGAAGGTCTCGAAGGTGGCCTCGACCGGCATGTCGAGCTTGAGCGCCTCCGGCGTCTGCGGACAGCCGACGATGTTGGTCATCATGCGCGGGCCCTCGTCCAGCTGCACGACCGCGATCGAATGGGGCTCCGTGCCCAGGTCCGGGCGCGGGCGGTGGTTGATGACGTAGCTGTAGAGGAAGCCGCGGCCGGTGGCCTTGAACACCTCGACGTTGCGCGAGGCGCATTTCGGGCAAAAGGGGCGGGGCGGAAAATACGCGGTCCGGCACTCGGTGCAGCGCTGCAGGCGAATCTCGCCGGCCTTGGTTCCATCCCAGAAATGCTGTGTTTCCGGGGTCGGTTGAGGCAATACCCTATCCATTGAAATTCGCGTTCCCTAGAATCGTTGTGAGACGCCGACAGGCCTTGAGCCGCCCGCGTCGCATTGTTCAGCCCGAGATTGACGCCGCCGTCGAGTTGAAAATTGGGATGCGCCGCTGGAATCCACCGCGCCCAGGATGAAACCGACGCCGATCGGACCACGCGGTCACGAGCTTCATGGACGGATGGGTGTAAAGCAGGGCGGTCGTGTCCATCTGCTGTCCAGGCCCGGGCCGGACAGCGCCCTGATCGATGGTCGTCATTCGCAAATGAGGAAGCAAGATGCTTGTCGGCGCGCCCAAGGAGATCAAGGTCCAGGAGCATCGCGTCGGGCTGACCCCCGGCAGCGTGCGCGAACTGGTCCATCGCGGCCACCGGGTGCTGGTGGAGACGGGCGCCGGCGCCGGCATCGGCCACGCTGACGCCGCCTATCGCGCCGCGGGGGCCTCGGTCGCCGCCGACGCCGCCGAGGTCTTCGCCAGCGCCGACATGATCGTGAAGGTGAAGGAGCCGCAAAGCCGCGAGATCGCGCTTTTGCGCCCGGGCCAGGTGCTGTTCACCTATCTGCACCTGGCCGCCGATCCGGCCCAGGCGGAAGGGCTGATGCAGTCCGGCGCCGTCGCCATCGCCTATGAGACCGTCACCGACGATCGCGGCGGCCTGCCGCTGCTGTCGCCGATGAGCGAGGTGGCCGGGCGGATGAGCGTCCAGGTCGGCGCCCATTGCCTGGAGAAGGAGCAGGGCGGCGCCGGCGTGCTGCTGGGCGGCGTGCCCGGCGTGCCGGCGGCCAAGGTGCTGGTGCTGGGCGGCGGCGTTTCGGGCACGAACGCGGCGCGCATGGCCATGGGCCTGGAGGCGCAGGTCACCATCATCGACAACTCCATGCGCCGCCTGAAGGAGCTCGACCTGCAGTTCGGCTCCAAGATCCAGACCCTCTACGCCACGGTGGACAATATCGAGCGCGAGGTCGCCCGCGCCGACCTGATCGTCGGCGCGGTGCTGGTGCCGGGCGCCGCGGCGCCCAAGCTGGTGACCCGCGCCATGATCGAATCCATGCGGCCGGGCTCGGTGGTGGTGGACATCTCCATCGACCAGGGCGGCTGTTTCGAGACCAGCCGGCCGACCACCCACGACAACCCGACCTTCGTGGTCGCCGGTGTCGTGCACTACGCGGTCACCAACATGCCCGGCGCGGTGGCCCGCACCTCGGCCTATGCGCTGAACAACGCCACCCTGCCGTTCGTGCTGGCGCTCGCCGATCACGGGTGGCGCGGCGCGCTCGACCGCGACCCGCACCTGCGCGACGGCCTGAACGTGCTGGACGGCCGCATCGTGCATCCGGCGGTGGCGGAAAGCCTTGGATTGAAGGCGGCCTGAACACCGGTTTTCGGCGGATCGATCGCCCAGCTTGAACGCTAAGCAGAAGCTTGGGCAGGGAATGAATCCATGAATCTAGAGATCACGGTCGGCCCCGAGCAGCTGGTCATCCACCAGGGACACTCGATCCTGCTCACCGATCGCGACGGCCAGGCGCCGTGGCCCACCAACCGCGGGCTTTATTTCCTCGACACCCGCATGGTCTCGGCCTGGCTGGTCTTCGCCAACGGCATCCCCTGGGACCTGCTCTCATCGGCGGCCATCACCCATTTCGCCTCCCGCATCTACCTGACCAACCGGCGCATCCTGACCGAGGACGGCGAGATTCCCGGGCGCTGCCTGAGTTTCGAGGTCGGCCGCACCATCGGCGTCGGCTTGCATGAAGACTTCGACATCACCAACCGCCACTCCAAGCGGGTCAGGTTCAATCTCGAGGTCCTGATCCGCTCCGACTTTGCGGACCTGTTCGAGGTCAAGACCGGCGAGATCGTCCGGCGCGGCCACATCCACAGCGAGTGGTCGCGCGCCCGCAGCGAGCTTAGGGCGGTGTACCGCAACCAGGACTTCCGGCGCGAACTGGTGGTCCGGGTGCGCCGCAACGGCCATGTGCCGGTCTACGCCAACGGCCGGCTGAGCTTCGACGTCGACCTGGAGCCGGGGGCCTCGTGGCACGCCTGCCTGCTCTACGAATTCCACGACGGCCGCAAACGCTACGCCGCGCCGCGCTCCTGCATTGACGAGCACGGCGAGACCTCGGCGGGTCGGCAGGCGGAGTCGTGGAGCGACCGGGTGCTGAAGATCCAGACCTCCAACGAGGAGGTCTACCGGCTCTATCGCCAGGCGGTCGAGGACATCGCCTCGCTGCGGCTGCCGACCGACGAGACGGGTCCGCACGAGTTCGTGCCGGCGGCCGGCGTTCCCTGGTTCGTGGCGCTGTTCGGCCGCGACACGCTCATCACCTCGCTGCAGGCGGCCATGTCCTATTCGAGGTTCGCGCGCGCCACCTTGACCGCGCTCGGCGCCTGGCAGGCCAAGGCGCGCGACGACGAGCGCGACGCCGAGCCGGGCAAGATCATGCATGAGCTGCGGCTGGGCGAGCTGGCCCATTTCAAGCTCATTCCGCACACGCCCTACTACGGCACGGCCGATGCGACGCCGCTCTACCTCATCCTGCTGCACCACACCTGGCGCTGTCTGGGAGACCTGGACCTGGTCAAGCAGCACCTGGAGACGGCCGAGGGCTGCCTGAGCTGGATCGACAACTATGGCGACCGGGACGGCGACGGCTTCCAGGAATACCAGACCCGCTCAAGCCACGGTTACGAGAACCAGAGCTGGAAGGACGCCGGCGAGGCGATCGTCTATCCCGACGGGACGCTGGTGAAGGGACCCAAGGCGCTCTGCGAGCTGCAGGGCTATGTCTATGACGCCTGGCGGCGGATGGCCGAGGTGTTCGAGGCGCTCGGCAAGCCGGACCGGGCCAGGATGCTGAACGAGAAGGCCGAACTGCTCTATCGCCGCTTCAACGAGGCCTTCTGGGACGAGGAGTCCGGCTTCTACGCCCTGGCGCTGGACGGCGACAAAAAGCCGGTGCTGAGCGTCGCCTCCAACCCCGGTCACCTGCTGTGGTCCGGCATCGTGCCGCCGGAACGGGCGGAGCGGGTCGTGCGCCGCCTGATGGCGCCCGACATGTGGAGCGGCTGGGGCATCCGCACCCTTTCCTCCGACCACCCGGCCTACAACCCCATGGCCTATCAGACAGGCTCTGTCTGGCCGCACGACAACGGCCTGATCGCGCTGGGGTTTCGCCGGTACGGCTTCGCCGCCGAGGCGGCGCGAATCGCCCGCGACATTTCCGGAGCCGTCAGCTTCTTCACCCTGCACCAGGCGCCCGAACTCTATGCAGGCATTCATCGCTCGGCGACCAACTTTCCGGTGCAGTACCTGGGCGCCAACGCGCCGCAGGCCTGGGCGGCGGGCTCGGCCTTCCACCTGATGCAGTCCCTGCTGGGCTTCCAGCCCGATGCGCCGGCCGGGTGCGTCTGGTTCGATCCCGCCCTGCCGGACTGGTTACCGGATATCACATTGATCGGCCTGCATTTTATGGGCGGACGGCACGACATCCGTTTCTGGCGGGACGGGGCTGAAACGCGGTGGGAAGTGCTGAAGGGCGACAAGCGGCGCTTCGCCCACCGGTCCTACGACAGCAAGAACCGGTTGCATTCGGCGATGCCGGCGCCCACCTGAGCCGACCGCCGGACTGGCCGTTATACGGCGCAGGCTGTACACCTTGTCTTGACGCCGACCCCGCTGGCGGGTGAACGGTTCTTCTTGGTCGGCGTTTTCGTAGGGCTGATGGGTGGATGGACGGTATGCTTTCTAGGCGGAAGATCGTACTCTCAACCTGCGGGTCCTCCGGCGACCTCAATCCCTTCATCGCCATCGCGCTGGAGCTGCGCGCCAGGGGCTATTTCCCGGTCATCGCCAGCCAGAGCGAGTTCGGACCGCGGGTCGAGGCCGAGGGGCTGGCCTTCCATCCGATGCGGCCGGGCGCTCGCGACATCGAGGACGAGCTTGGTCTCGACCACCAGGGCATCGTGCGGCGCTCGATCGACGCGCGCTCGGGCCTGGAATTCCTCGTCCGCCGCATCGCCATGCCGTTCCTGCGCCGCTCCTTCCAGGACATGATGTCGGCCAGCGAGGGCGCGAGCCTGGTGGTCACCCACCCCGCCGCCTTCGGCGCCCGGCTGGCGGCCGAAAAGCGCGGCCTGCCCTGGATCTCCTCGGCGCTGGCGCCGTTCGCCTTCATGTCGGCCTATGACCCGCCGCCGCTCGGCATCGCGCCGCGCCTGACCGAGGCCTGGTTCCGCTCCGGCGCCACGGCGGCGGCGGTCTTCCTGGGCCTGGCCCGCGTCGCCACCTCCGGCTGGACCGCGCCGGTGCGCCAGCTGCGCCGCGAGCTCGGCCTTTCCCGCACCCTGAGCAATCCGCTGTTCGAGGGCCAGTTCTCGCCCTACGGCACCATCGCGCTCTATTCGCGGGTGTTCGGCGAGCTGCAGCCCGACTTTCCCGCCCGCACCACCATCTGCGGCTTCACCTTCTACGATCGCGAGCGCGGCCAGGCCGAAACCCTGTCGCCGGAACTGGCGCGGTTCCTCGACGACGGGCCGCCGCCGCTGGTCTTCACCCTGGGCTCGGCGGTGGTGTTCGACCCGGGCGACTTCTATCGCGACAGCCTGGTCATGGCCTCGTCGCTCAAGCGCCGGGCGGTCTTTCTGGTCGGCGAGGGCGATGTGCTGCCGCAGGTGTTGCCGGAAGGCATGATCGCCTGCCGTTACGCGCCGCACTCGCTGATCTTTCCGCGCGCCGAGGCCGTGGTCCACCAGGGCGGGGTCGGCACCACGGCCCAGGCGCTGCGCGCCGGCGTGCCGCAGCTGATCGTCCCCTCCGCCGCCGACCAGCCGGACAACGCCGCCCGGGTCTCCAGGCTCGGCGTCGGCCGCACGGTGACCCGCAGCGAATACGGGCCGGCGCGGGGGGTCCAGGAGGTCGGCGCGCTGCTGCGCCGCGGCGCCTACCGCGCCCGCGCCCAGGAGCTGTCGCGGCGCATCTCGCTGGAGGACGGCGCCGCCGTCGCCGCCGACATTCTGGAGTCCACCCTGCACGCCGCTCCGGCGCTCCGCCGCGCGGGTTGAGTCGGCCGAAGGGGCTCGCCCGAGGCCGCGCCGGCTTAAATCGGCGTTCATTTCTGTCGCTCAAACATGACCCTCGGGCAAGCCGGCCCCGGGGCATCGAGGACGGAGAGAGCATGACCTTGACCATCGATCTCCGCCGCCTCACGGCCTGAAGCCGCATGACCGGCGAACGACCCGCAGGCGCGCTCCCGCCCGAAACCCTGGCGGCGATCCGCGTCGTCTTCTTCGAGGAATGCGAGGCGCACCTGGCGCAGCTCACCGCCGGCCTGCGCGCCCTGCAAGCCGGCCGCCGCGATCCGGAGGCGATCGGCGACGCCGCCCGCGCGGCGCACTCCATCAAGGGCGGCGCGGGGATCTTCCAGCTGAACGCGCTCGCGCGGTTTTCCGGTCGCCTGGAGACGGCGCTGGGCGAGATCCGCGCCGGGCGGCTTGAGCCGGGCCCGGATATCCTCGGCCTGCTGTCGCGCGCCTGCGAAGCGCTCGCCGACCTCGTCGCCGCCGGCGCCGAGGATCGCCCGGCCGATCCAGCCCTGACGGCGCCGATCCTGGAGCAGCTCGCCGCCGTCGCCTCGGAGCCCGCCGCGCCGGCCGGACTGGACTTCACGCCGCGCCCGATGCCCTTCCAGCCGCTGCGTCGGGCCTGATGCCCCAGGCCGCCGCCGTCGAGGTCATGGTGGTCGACGACCAGCGCGCCATGCGGGCCCTGGTCCGCGACAGCCTTGGGCAGATCGGCTGCCCCTGCGTCAGCGAGTGCGGCGACGGGCACGAGGCGATCCAGTCCCTGCGCGCCCGGCCGGTGAACCTGGTGGTCTCCGACCTGAACATGCCGGTCATGGACGGCCTGGCCCTGCTCAAGGCGGTGCGCAGCGAACCCATCCTGGCCAACACCGCCTTCATCATGCTGACCAGCCGCGGCGACGCCGAATTCGTCAAGCAGGCCATCGCGCTCGGGGTCAACAACTACCTGGTCAAGCCGTTCACCCTCAGCATGCTCAAGCGCAAGATCGAGTCGGTCTTTGGCCCCCTGACCTGAGGCGGCCCGCGCCCCGGCGACCGGGTCGACAGCGGCATCCGATTCCACGCACCGTGATTCGCTTTTCGCGCGCGACGGCACTAAGGATGATGGGAATTCAAAAACCATTCAGTCCTTAGGAGAGGAAGAATTTCATGCGTGAAGCCGTTGTCGTTTCCTATGCGCGAACGGGGCTAGCCAAGTCCGGTCGCGGCGGGTTCAACATCACCCCCACCGTCAGCATGGCCGCCCACGCGGTGAAGCACGCCGTCGAAAAATCGGGCGTCGAACTGGAAGCGGTCGAAGACTGCTTCATGGGCAATGTGGCGCACGGCGCCGGCAACCTCGGCCGCCAGGCCGCCCTGCTGGCCGGCATGCCGATCACCACCTCGGGCGTGACCATCAACCGGTTCTGCTCTTCGGGCCTGCAATCCATCGCCATGGCCGCCCGCTATGTCGTCGACGACGGCGCCGAGTGCGTGGTGGCCGGCGGCGTCGAGTCGATCAGCTTTCCCGGCGGCGGCGGCGCGCGCGAGAACAACGACCCGCGCCTGGTGCAGATGTACCCGGACATCCACATGCCGATGATCGACACCGCCGACATCGTCGCCGAGCGCTACAAGATCAGCCGCGAATACCAGGACGAGTTCTCGCTGGAATCCCAGCGCCGCATGGCGGCGGCCCAGCAGGCCGGCAAGTTCAGGGACGAGATCGTCCCGATGAAGACCAAGATGAAGCAGGTCAACCGGGAGACCAAGGAAGAGACCATCGTCGACTACACGGTCGATCGCGACGAGTGCAATCGCCCAGACACCACCATGGAAGGCCTCTCCAAGCTCGAACCGGTGAAGGGCCCCGGCAAGTTCATCACCGCCGGCAACGCTTCGCAGCTGTCCGACGGCGCCGCCGCCGTGGTGCTGATGGAGGCCAAGGAAGCCGAACGTCGCGGCCTCGAGCCGCTGGGCGCCTTCAAGGGCTGGGCCGTGGCCGGCTGCCGCCCCGACGAAATGGGCATCGGCCCGGTGTTCGCCGTGCCCCGCCTGCTCGAGCGCCACGGCCTGACCGTCGACGACATCGACCTGTGGGAGCTGAACGAGGCCTTCGCGTCGCAATGCCTCTATTCCCGCGACACCCTCGGCATCGACCCCGAGAAGTACAACGTCAACGGCGGCTCCATCGCCATCGGCCACCCCTTCGGGATGACCGGCGCGCGGCTCACCGGCCACGTGCTCCAGGAAATGAAGCGTCGCGGCAAGGGCAAGTACGCCGTGGTCACCATGTGCATCGGCGGCGGCATGGGCGGCGCCGGCCTGTTCGAAGCCTATACCTGAGCTTGAGATGCGCGGCCGGCTCCCGGCAAGGGCCGGCCGCGTCCTTCGCCCCGCGCCCTAGGCGCCGGGCGGCTGGCGGTCGTACAACCTGCCGATGACCTCCGAAACAATCGATCCGACCTCGGCGCGCGATCGCAATCGCGAGTCCTGGAACACTGAGCGGTACGACCTTTGGGTGACCGCCTATGGAACTCCCGAGGCGGAAGCGGCGAGGCTGGTCGCCGACCCGGAAAACAAGGTTCGCCGCCTGCTGCCGCATCTTGGCCCGGTCGCCGGCAAACGCATCTGCAACATCCAGGGATCGCACGGGCGGGCCGCCGTGGCGCTGGCCCTGCTCGGCGCCGATGTGACGGTGATCGATTTCGCCGAGGAAAATCGCCGCTATGCGCTGGAGCTGGCGGCCAGGGCCGGGGTCGTCATCGACTACCGGCTGGGCGACGTGATCGAGGCGGGATCGCTGGGGCTGAACGGGACGTTCGACGCCCTGGCCATGGAGCTGGGCATCCTGCACTACCACCATGACCTGGGGCGCTTCTTCGCCGTCATGGCCGACCTCGCCAAGCCGGGCGGCCGCATGGTGCTGAACGAGTTCCACCCGGTCGAGCGCAAGCTGTTCACCGCGCCCGGCGTGCTCCACGACTATTTCAGCGCCGAGGTGGTGATGGGCGCGACGCCCGATCCGACCGGCCAGGGCCGCGACCTTGGCCGCTGCGCCCTGCGCTTCTGGACGCTGGGCGAGGTCGTCACCGCCGCCATCGGCGCGGGCTTCGTCGTCGAGCGGCTGGAGGAGCTTCCCAGCTGGACCGATCCGGTCATCCCCGGAATGTTCACCCTGGTTGCGGTGAAGTCCTAGTCCTTCGGCGCGATCTCGACGCCGTGCAGGGTGACGAGGCGGGCGAGGAAGGTGGCGGGATAGAGCTGGCCGATCACCGATTCCAGGTTGGCCAGGCTGCGCACGAAGGGATGCACGGGCACGATGTCGCCGTAACCGGAGGTGGTCAGGGTGCTCAGGCTGAAATAGAGCAGCTCGCTGAGGTTTCGCCGGCCGACCGGCAGGCCGCCGAAGGACGGGTGCAGGAAGACGGCCATCAGCCGGTAGAGGCTGGAGAAGATCAGGCCGATGTAGAGATAGAGGATCACCGCGCCCATGATGCGGTGGATGGTGATCCGCCCGGCGTCGAAGGCGGCATGGGCGACCGTCCAGGCCACCGCCAGGTCGAAGGCGACGGTGATGCCGATATTGGCCACGTAGATGGCGTGGCCGGCGACGCCGTTGCGCAGCAGGGCGATGCAGGCGAGCGAGACGACGAAGGTTGCGGCGACGGCGGCGGTGATCAGCCGGCTGCGGCTGACCACCAGGATCGCGGTGGCGGCCAGCGCGAAACGCAAGGCCTCGATCGCCTCGGCGCTGAGCCAGCCGGCGCCGGCGAGCGGGCTGACCACGAACATGATGGTGGCCAGGAGGACCAGGATGACGCTGAGCCCGACCTTGCGGTAGGCGCTGCGCCAATGGGCGAGGAGACTGGATCGGGCTGGCGGGTCGTCGGTCATCGTGGGTCCAGGGGCGATGCGCGGCGCGCCCTAGCGCAGCCGAGGTTGTCATGGGCGCGGCCGGATTGACAACGGCCGTTCGCCGATGGAGTTTTGCCGACGGCTGATGCGGCCGGCCGCCTGCGCCCACCTGGGCATGGTGAACGCATCGCGAGACGCGGAATCGACCTTTTGCTCAAAGGCGGCCGGGTCGGCAAGGCAGGCGCCGACAGACTCTTCCGCCGAAAGCAGAGGTCTCTCATGCGCGACTATCGCGACGCCAAGCTGATGGCCGCCAGCCTGCGGAAAACGCTGCAGGACCAGGGGCTCAACCTCAGCAACAGCCAGAGCCTGGAGGCTGTCGCCAAGGCCTTCGGGGTCGACAACTGGAACGTGCTGGCGGCCAGGATCGAGGCGGCGCGGCGGCCGCGGCCCGCCGGGGCGCCTTGGCGGCCGGGCGAGGTGATCGTCGTGCGCCACGTCATGCACGGCAGGGTCTGGTACGCCAATGCGGCGATCGTGGTCGAGGACCGGCCGATGCGGCTGGTGCTGTACACGCCGCTGAACAGCGCCATGCAGGTCAGCCGGATCGACTGGGCCAACGGCCGCTTCGACGGGCCGCATCCGCAGCGCCGGCACTCGACGGACGCCCTGGTCATCCTGACGCCGGGCGCCGCCCATGCGGTGACGGCCATGTTCCACGGCGGCGGCGGGCCGTTCATCTGCTGGTACGTCGATCTGCAGGAGCCGTTCCGCCGCGTGCCGGACGGCATCGTCACCTGCGACCAGTCGCTGGACATCGTCATCGGCGCGGATCGCCGTTGGCGCTGGAAGGACGAGGACCACCTGGCCCGGTTGGTCGAGCTCGGCTGGCGGACCCAGGCGGAGGCCGAGGCCATCCGCCACGAGGGCGAGGGCGTGATCGCCGCCCTTGAGCGCGGCGCGGCGCCGTTCGATGGCCCCTGGCCGACTTGGCGCGCCGACCCGGACTGGCCGATCCCCGAACTGCCCGACAACTGGGCCAGCGTGCCGGAGTACGACTAGGCGCCCATGACCGGCGTTGCGCCCTGGCGATAGCGTCTTAAGCCCAAGTCAAAGGCGCCCGCCGCGATGGCGGCGTAGACCGCCGCCGCCGCCACCACGACCGCCAGGGTCTCGAGGCTGGGATGGCGCAGCAGGCGCACCGGGGTGAGCACCACGAAGCCCGCCGGCAGCAGGGTGTAGGCGATCAGCTTGCTGGCGCCGGAATAGATCGAGCCGGGATAGGTCGAGACCAGGATGACCCATTCGGTCATGTCGCGCGCCAGGCTGCGCGCGCCGGAAATCCAGAAGGCGAGGCTGGCGAAGCTCACCGCGGCGGCGATGTAGACGATCAGGCCGCTGACCCAGCCGGCGGCGAACCAGGGCAGGTCGCGCCAGCTCAAGCCGGCGAACGCGATCAGGATGACCACGGCCGTGCCCAGGTCGCCCCAGGCGCTGGGATAGGAATCGCGCGCCAGGAGCCTGGCCAGCACCGAGCGCGGCTGGGTCAGCAGCGCGTCGATCTCGCCGGACAGGATGGTCGCCGCCATGTCGCGATAACCGCCGAAAACGATGCCGGCGACGCCGACGATCGACATGATGATGCCGATCAGCAGCGCCATGTCGGCCAGCCGCCAGCCGCCGACGCTGCGGAAGCCGGCGAAGAACATGAACCACAGCACCAGCATGAAGCCGTTGTTCACCACCATGCTGAGGCTCTGCAGCAGGAAGTTGGTGCGGTCGGCGAACGAGGCGCGCACGGCGGCCGCGGCGCCATGGGCGTAGTTTTCGAGCAGGGAGGTGCGGGTCATCAGAGCTCTCCCCGCAGCACCTTGGCCAGGCCGGCGCGCCAGATCAGCGTGGCCAGGCCGGCGAGCAGGCCGATCCACAGCAGCTGGGCGCCCAGCGCCGCGGCCATCTGCGCCGCCGTCGGCGTGATGGTCAGCGAGGCCGGCCAGAACATGTGGGCGGCGAACGGCGTCGCCTCGGCCAGGCGCGTCAGCCAGGCTGGATAGAGGGTGACCGGCGCGAAGAGGCCGCCCAGCAGGAAGAGCATCTTCTGCAGGATCAGAAAGGCCGGCACGGTCCGCCGCACCCAGAAGGCGCTGAGCCCGGCGATGGTGAACAGCAGCAGCCCGATGGTCCCGCCCAGCGGCCCGAGCACGACCAGGGCCGCCAGGGCCGGCGGGGTCGGCCAGGCGCGCCCGGACAGGACCAGCATGACCAGCGCCGCCGCGCCGGTCGCCGCCATGCGCACCAGCATGGCGCCCCAGCTCTCGGCGAACCGCTGCAGCAGATAGGCCTTGGGCCGCAGCAGGTGGGTCTCGACCACGCCGGAGCGGATGTCGTCCTCCAGCCGCAGGTGGATGGCCGGCACGGAAAGCCCGATCCATTCGGTGACGCCGATATAGAGGGCCAGGCCGCCGGCGGGCAGGGCGGCGACCAGGGTCCCCGGCAGCCGCTCAGTCGTCACCTTGTCCCATAGGGCGGTCAGCACGATCATCAGCAACACATAGAAGCCCGACCGGCCGAGCAGCACCGGCCAGCCGGCCATGGCGCCGCCGGCGCCCAGCCGCACGGCGGCCAGGGCGCTGCGCAAGGCGCCGAAGCCCGCCGGGCGGGCGTCAATCGCGAGCGACGGCATAGATCTCACGAACCACCTCCTCCATCGGCGGGTCTTCGATGGTGATGTCCTCGATGCCGCCGCCGTCCAGGGCCGCGGCGAGCGCCTGCTCGACACGCACCTTGCGCGTGTCGATCTCGAACACCGCCAGGTGCGGCTCGCTCGGCCGCCGCGTCACGCCGGGCAGGTCGATCCGCACGCTCCGCGACGGCGCGTGCAGCGTCACCAGCTTGTGGGCCAGGAAGCGGCGGCGCAGCTGGTCCGTGGGCTGATCGACCACGATCCGGCCGCGGTTGATGACGATCACCCGGTCGCAGACCAGCTCGATGTCGCGGGTGTCGTGCGAGGTCAGCACCACCGTCTGACCCTCCGCGCGGGCGTTCTGGGTGATGAAGTCGCGGATCGCCGCCTTGGCGGTGATGTCCAGCCCGATGGTCGGCTCGTCGAGGAACAGCAGCGACGGCGCGTGCAGCAGGCTGGCGGTGATCTCGCAGCGCATCCGCTGGCCCAGCGACATCCGCTGCACCGGCTGGTCCATGAGCGCGCCCAGCTCGAACCGCTCGATCAGCGCCTGTAGCCGCCGATCGAACGCCGCGCCGCGCTGGTCGTAGATGTGGCCGAGCAGGGCGAAGGAATCGCGCGCCGGCAGTTCGCCCCACAGCTGCGAGCGCTGTCCGAACACCACCCCGATCCGGTAGGCCAGCGCCTTGCGCTGGGCCCAGGGGGTGAAGCCGAACACGCTGGCTTCGCCGCTGGTGGGCTCCAGGACGCCGGACAGCATCTTCAAGGTCGTCGACTTGCCGGCGCCGTTCGGGCCGATGATCGCCACGCGCTCGCCGGCGGCGATCTCGAACGAGACGCCGTCGACCGCCTCGATCAGTTTGTAGTCGGGAGCAAAGGCGCCGCCGATCGCGCCAAGGACGCCGCCGCGCCGGCTAGCGTAGCGGTAGGTCTTGCGGAGATCCTGGGCGGTGATGACGGCTGACATGGGATTTTTCGGATGAAGGGGTGAGGGAGAAGGAGCGGGAGCGCTCGGCGGTAATGAGCGCAAACGACGGCGCCGCTTCGGTGAGAAGCGGGCACATATTTGCGAACATCGAGCCGTATCGAGCGGTCATCGGTCCTCGTCCGTTCACCCGACCCACGTCGGTGACGCTTGCTGCATAGGGCCGTCAGGCGTGCTCAGTCAACCGGCGAGGAATCCCGCCGGCCACTCCCCAAGCGGCGGCGGGAAGTGCTAGCCTGCTCATTCGAGTCCAATTTCGCTCAAAGGCATGGGATGCACGCCGCCCAACGGGACGCCGAAATCACCCGACTGCTCAACAGCCAGGGCTTCATCTCGTTCAAGCAGCTGTGCGACCGGCTGGAGGCGTCATCGGCCACCATCCGCCGCGATCTCGAGCGATTGGACGCCGAGGGCCTGATCGAGCGGGTGCGCGGCGGCGCGCGGTTGCGCAACGGCGCCAAGCCGGTGTCCAGCGACCGGCTGGTCGGGGCGTCGTTCGAGGAGAACAAGGCCCGCTTCGCCGAGGAAAAGGCCGCCATCGGCCGAGCGGCAGCCAAGCTGTGCGAGCGCGGCGAGGCGATCATCATCGACGGCGGCACCACCACCTTCCAGATGTGCTCGCACCTGGAAGGGTTGAACCTGCAGGTGCTGACCAATTCCCTGCACATCGTCGGCGAACTGCTGCCGCAACCCGGCGCGCGGGTGTCCGTGCCGGGCGGCGCGGTCTTCCGTGAACAGAACATCATCCTCAGCCCGTTCGAGGACGACGGCATCAACCGCTATCACGCCAGCAAGCTGTTCATGGGCGCCGCCGCCATCGGCCCGCGCGGCCTGATGCAGGCGGACGTGGTGCTGATCCAGGCCGAGCAGAAGCTGATGGACAAGGCCGACCAGCTGATCGTGCTGGCCGATTCCAGCAAGTTCCGCGGCTCGGCGACCTTCCTGGTCTGCGATCTGGACGACATCGACACCGTCATCACCGACGCCGGCCTGCGCGAAGCCGACCTCGACCTGCTCAAGGCTCACGACGTCGAGGTGATCATCGCGCGGTAGTTTTTTCCGTCATGGCCCGACTTGTTCGGGCCACCCATGATCACCGTCGAACGCGAGTGTTTATGGGTCCCCCGCATTGGCTGCTACGCGCCTCTGCTTCGCAGTCCGCTTCGCTAGCGGGGGATGACGGTTGAGAGGTGGGCGCGGCCGGTCACCGGTCTGTGGACTCAGCCTGTGATCTCCACCCGCGCCTTCAGCCGCACGTCGCTCGCCGAGGCGGCGGCCAATATGTCGTAGGCGCCCGGTTCGACCGCCCAGCTGCCGAGGGCTTCGTCGTAGTGGGCGAAGGCGCGGTCGGCGAGGCTGAAGGCGACGGTCCGGCTCTCGCCGGGCTTCAGCTCGACCTTGGCGAAGGCCTTCAGCGCCTTCGGCGGCGTCGGCTTGGAGGGATTCACCGGCCCGACGTAGATCTGCACCGTCTCGGCCGCCGTGCGCTTGCCGATATTGGTCAGGGTCATCGTCACCTCGACCGGCGCGCCGGCCTTGGCGCTCGCCGGCGCGACCAGATCGGCATAGGCGAAGTCGCCATAGGTCAGGCCATGGCCGAAGGCGAACAGCGGCTCGATCCGCTTCAGGTCATAATGGCGATAGCCGACGCCGAGGCCCTCGCCATAGGCGACGCTGTCGCCGCCCGGGTAGAAGCCATAGGCCGGATTGTCCTCCAGCCGCCTGGGGAAGGTGACCGGCAGCCGCCCCGACGGCGAGATCTCGCCGAGCAGGATGCTGGTCAGGGCGTCCGGTCCCTCCTCGCCGGGCAGCCAGACCTGGACCACCGCCGCGACCTTGTCGATCCAGGGCATGGCCATGGCGGCGCCGGCGTTGACCACCACGATCGTGCGGGGATTGGCGGCGGCGACCTGCTCGATCAGCACGTCCTGCTCGCCCGGCAAGTCGATGGTCTTGCGGTCATAGCCTTCCGATTCCGTCCGCGAGGACGAGCCGACCACCAGCACCACGGCGTCGGCCTGCCGCGCCGCGGCCACCGCCGATTCGATCTCGCCGGGCGGCTGGCGCAGGCCCAGCGACAGGGTCTCGGCCGCGGCGCCCGGCCGGGCGTCGGCCCAGACATATTCGAGGCTGAACCGGTAGGCGCGGCCGGCCTTCAGCTCGACCGCACCGGTGCGGCGCAGCGCGGCGCCGCCCATCAGGTCGAGCACATCCTCGCGGCCGTCGTCGGTGAAATCGATCAGGGTCTGGTCGCCGATGACGAGGCGGGTCGCGCCGTCGCCGCGCACGGAAATCTCGTAGGCGCCGTCCATTTCCGGCCAGAAGAAGCCGCTCCAGCGCAGGGCGGCGTAGCGGCTGGCGTTGTGGCCGGCGCCGCGGGTCGAGATCCAGCGCAGCAGCCGGCGCTCGTGATTGGTGCGCACCGGCGGGCTGGAGAAGTCCTTGCTGGTGAAATATTCGGCCGTCAGCCCCGGCGCCTCGCGCGTCTCCGTCGGGCTGAACATGCGCGCCTGGGCCTGGGGCGGCGCCGGCTCGGCGTCGCCGCCCTGGGCATAGATCAGCCTGGTCTTGGGCAGGCGCGCGCCCAGGCTTTCCAGCGGCGTCGGCCAGCGGTCGGTGGAGACCCGCGAGCTGCCGTCGCCCTGCAGGCGGATGAAGTTGGCGTTCGGCCCGATCACCGCCAGGGTCTTCAGGGACTCGGCGTCCAGCGGCAGCAGGCCGCCGTCGTTCTTGAGCAGGACGATGGCCTCCTCGGCGGCGCGGCGGGCGATGTGGCGATGGCGGTCGCTGCGGAGCTCGCCCTCGCGCTTGACGCCGTCCAGCAGGCCGGCGCGCAGGATCAGCCGGACCAGCCGCCGCGCCGCGTCGTCGATGCGCGCCTCGGCGACTTGGCCGGCCTTGACCGCGGCCAGCAGCTTGGCGCCGAAATAGACCGGCGGACCGGGCATTTCGAGGTCAAGGCCATTGCTGGCCGCCGGCACGGTCGAGTGGACGGCGCCCCAGTCGGAGACCACCGCCCCGTCATAGGCCCATTCGCCCTTCAGGATCTTCTGCAACAGGTGGATGTTCTCGCTGGCGTAGCTGCCGCGCAGCTTGTTGTAGGAGGCCATGACCGTCCACGGATTGGCCGCCTTGACGGTCGCCTCGAACGCCGACAGGTAGATTTCGCGCAAGGTCCGCTCGTCGACCTCGACGCTGACGTCCATGCGCCGCTCTTCCTGATTGTTGGCGGCATAGTGTTTCAGCGAGGCGCCGATCCCCTCGCCCTGCAGGCCCTCGACGAAGCCGATGGCCAGTTCGGCGGTCAGGTAGGGGTCCTCGGAATAGGTCTCGAAATTGCGGCCCCAGAGCGGGGTGCGCACGATGTTGATGGTCGGCGCCAGCACCACCTGTTCGCCCAGCGCGATGGCCTCGCGGGCGATGGCGCCGGCCACCTCGCGGGTCAGGTCGGGATTGAAGGTGGCGGCCAGCGCCACGGCGACGGGGAAGACCGTGGCCATCTGGCCGGTGTTGGAGCGCACCCCGGTCGGCCCGTCGGTCATGCCGAGGGCGGGCACGCCCAGGCGCTCGACCCCCTCGAGCCGGAAGGCGGAGGCTCCGGCCATCAACGCCACCTTTTCCTCCAGGGTCAGGCGCGCCAGCAGGTCCGCCACCCGGGCCTCGACCGGCCGGGAGGGGTCCTGGTAGACCGCTTCCGGCAGGGTGGTGGCGTCGGTCGCCATGTCGGGCGTCTCCTCTCTTCGACTTGAAGTGTTGCTACGCCGCCGCGCGAATGGCGTCCATCAGCTCGAGGTTGGCGATGGCGTCGGCGCCGCCGGTCAGCGGCGTGGTTCCTTCGCCCATCACCTCGACCAGATGCTCCAGCTGGGCGGCGTAGGTGGTGGGTCCGTCGGTGGGCTCGCTGCGGCTCTCATCGCCGATCCGTACCCGGAACGAGCAGCCCATCTGCGGGCCGATGAAGTTCCTGATGCTGAGCTGGCCGCGTTCGCCGGTGAGGGTCAGGCTGGCGTCGAAGCGCTCGGCGACCATGGAGCAGCGCAGGCTGGCGGCCAGGTCGCCGGGAAAGCGCAGCTCCGCCGCTGTGGCCGCATCGACCCCTTCCCACATCTCGATCTTCGCGCTCGTCACCTCCGGCTCGGCGCCGACCAGGGTGCGCAGGGCGTGGGCCGGATAGCTGCCCAGGTCGCCGAGGGCGCCGCCGCCCTGGTCGGCGCGCCAGCGGATCTCGTCCGGGGAATAGGGGATGACGGCCTCGAAACTCGCGTCGGCGCGGGTCAGCCGGCCCAGCTCGCCCGATCGCACGATGGCCTCGGCCCGGCGGATGACGTTGTGGAAGCGGTAGTGGAAGGCCTCCAGCAAGGGTCGGTCGGCGGCGTTCGCGGCGGCGACCATGGCGCGGGCCTCGCCGGCGTTGAGGGCGAAGGCCTTTTCGCACAGCACCGCCTTGCCGGCCTCGGCGGCGCGGATGGTCCATTCGGCATGGTTGGCGATCGGCGAGCCGACATAGACCACGTCGACGTCGTCGCGGGCGATGAGGGCGGCGTAGTCCTCGGCGACGGCCTCGATGCCGTGGCTGTCGGCATAGGCGCGGGCGCGCGCCGGATCGCGGGCGGCGACCGCGGTGACCACCACGTCCTCGCGCGCCTTGGCCGGCGCGATCACCGCCGTCACCGCGATCTTGGACGCGGCCAGGAGGCCGATGCGCAAAGGACTGGAAGCGTTGATCATCGACTTTTCTTCTCTTGCTGGCGCTTCCGGGGGCCAGCGGCGGCTGGCGGGCAAGGGAGCGCGAACTTGAACCTCACGCCCGCCTTGCCGGGTGTCAATCCGCGACCGGGGCCGCCAGCTTCAGGGGCGCGATGGTTCTTGCGCGATTCTGCGCGATCATGATTGAAACGGGGCCTTGGCCGCGGTAATTCGCCCTGGCGCCCCGCCCCGCAACCGGAGTTGTCGAATGGATGGCCACACCGACAGCGTCGGCGTCGAGCTGCTGCCGAACCTGTGGGACGAAGCCCACGCGGCGAGCCTGACGCCGGAGGCGCGGCTGCTCTATCGGTCGAACCTTTTGGGCGCCGACAAGCGGATCACCAATTTCGGCGGCGGCAACACCTCCTCCAAGATCGTCATGGCCGACCCGCTCACCGGCCAGGATACGCCGGTGCTGTGGGTGAAGGGCTCCGGCGGCGATCTCGGCTCCATGAAACTGGACGGGTTCGCCACCCTCTATCTCGACCGGCTGAAGACGCTGCAGGGCCTGTATCGCGGGCCCGTACACGAGGACGAGATGGTGGCGCTCTACGCCCACTGCGCCTTCGGCCTGAACGGCCGCGCCCCCTCGATCGACACGCCGCTGCACGGCCTGGTCGACCGCGCCTGCGTCGACCACATGCACCCCGACGCGGTGATCGCCATCGCCGCCTCCGCCGACAGCCGCGCCTTGACCAGGGAGATCTACGGCGACGAGATCGGCTGGCTCGGCTGGGTGCGGCCAGGCTTCGAACTGGGCGTGCGGCTGCAGACATTCGCCGCCGAGCATCCGAACGCCAAGGGGGTGATCCTCGAGGCGCACGGCCTGTTCACCTGGGGCGACAGCGACCGCGAGGCTTATGAGACGACGCTGGACGTGATCAACCGCGCCACCGCCTGGCTGGCGGCCAAGGCCCCGGGCGCTCGTCCGTTCGGCGCGGCCACCGCCTCGGTCCTCGCCGCGCCCGAGCGCAGGCGGCTGGCCGCCGCGCTGATGCCGCGCCTGCGCGGCCTGGTCTCGGCCGGCGGCCGCAAGATCGGCCATTTCGACGACAGCGCGGCGGTGCTGGACTTCGTCAATTCCGAAGCGCTGCAGCCGCTGGCGGCGCTCGGCACCTCCTGCCCGGACCATTTCCTGCGCACCAAGATCTGGCCGCTAGTGCTGGCCTTCGACGCCGCCAGCGAAGACGCCGCGGTCCTGATCGAGCGCGCCGGGCCGGCGATCGAGGCCTACCGCGCCCGCTACGCCGCCTACTATGAGCGCTGCAAGCGGCCGGACTCGCCGGCCATGCGCGACGCCAATCCGGTGGTCTACCTGATCCCCGGCGTCGGCATGATCACCTTCGCCGCCGACAAGGCCACCGCCAGGATCGCCGCCGAGTTCTACATCAACGCCATCAACGTCATGCGCGAGGCCAGCCGGGTCTCCACCTATCGCGGCCTGCCCGAGCAGGAGGCCTTCGACATCGAGTACTGGCTGCTCGAGGAGGCCAAGCTGAAGCGGCTGCCGCCGCGCAAGCCGCTGGCCGGGCGCATCGGCATCGTCACCGGCGGCGCTGGCGGCATCGGGGGGGCGACCGCCCGCCGGCTGCTCGGCGACGGCGCCTGCGTGGTCATCTGCGACATCGACCGCGACGCCCTGGCTGAGGCCGAGACCAGCCTGGCCGGCGCGTTCGGCGCCGATGCGGTTTGCGCCGTCTGGGTCGACGTGACCAGCGAAGAGGCCGTCGCCGACCTCTATGCCGAGACGGCGCTGGCCTATGGCGGCGTCGACATCTGCGTCTCCAACGCCGGCCTGGCCTCGGCCTCGCCGATCGAGGACACCTCGCTGGAACTCTGGCGGCGCAACATGGACGTGCTGGCCACCGGCTATTTCCTGGTCAGTCGCGAGGCGGTGCGGCTGTTCAAGGCCCAGGCGCTGGGCGGCTCGCTGGTCTTCATCGGCTCGAAGAACGCCCTGGCCGCCTCGCCCGGCGCCTCGGCCTATGGCGCGGCCAAGGCCTCCGAGCTGCACCTGGCCCGCCTGCTGGCGGTGGAATGCGCGCCGTTGGGGGTGCGGGTGAACGTGGTCAATCCGGACGCGGTGCTGCAGGGCTCGCGCATCTGGCAAGGCGAATGGCGCAACGAGCGCGCCCAGCAGCACAAGGCCAGGCCGGACGAGCTGGAGGCGGTCTATCGCGACCGCAGCCTCCTGAAGCTCAGCGTCTATCCGGAGGACATCGCCGAAGCGGTGGCCTGGTTCGCCTCCGACCGCTCGGCCAAGTCCACCGGCAACATCATCAACGTCGACGCCGGCAACGCCGGCGCGTTCACGCGGTAGGCCTTCAAATCCGCTCCTTCCGCCAAGGCGGGGACCTGGCTCTTCCCTTTGCGAACTCTGGGCGTTGTCGCGCTCAGATTGAACCACGAAGGGCACAAAGCACACGAAGGACACCAAGGGGCCGCTGATCCTTTTTCCTTCTTCGTGACCTTTGTGTGCTTTGTGCCCTTCGTGGTCGAAAAAACCGGGTTCCCGCCTTCGCGGGAATGAGCGGATTTTAATACGTGCTGGGGTTCCGGCTCCCTGTCAGGCTGGAACCGGCGTCGCGGCTCGCTGGGCCGGTGGAGGGCCGAAGGCGAAGGCTTGCGGGTCGGCGACGGTGCGGCGGAAGAAGCCGCCGATCATGGCCATCATCATCGGCCGGAACTGCTCGTGGTTGCCGAAGCCGTGCGGCAGGCCGGCGAAGATGTGCAGGTCGACCTTGCCGCCGGCGGCGCGCACCCGCTCCTCGTAGCGGCGCGAGGCGCTGACCGGGACCACCTTGTCGGCGTCGCCGTGCAGCAGCATGACCGGCGGCAGCCTGGCCGAGACGTGCTCGATCGGGCTGGCCAGCCTGGCCGCCTCTTCCGAGTCGTCCGCCCCGGGCAGCGACCGCGCGGCCAGGCCGCCGGACGGGCGGGTCTCGCCGATGTGGAACAGCACCGGCGGATAGATCGCCGCCACCGCGGCCACGGCCGCCGAGACCCCGCCGGAGCCTTCCGGCGGATCGAGCCGGGCGTCATCCGGGGTCCCGGCCGCCAGCAGCGCCAGGTGCGCGCCGGCGGAGTGGCCCTCGAGGCAGAGGCGGTCGGGGTCGAAGCCCAGTTCGCCGGCGTGGCCGCGAACCCAGCGGATCGCCCGCTTGGCATCGTGGATCTGGGCCGGGAACCTCGCCTCGCCGGTCAGCCGGTATTCGGAGGCGACGGCGACGAACCCCTGCTCCGCCAGCGCCGTGGCGTGCGGCGCCAGCATGTCCTTGGACCCGCGCGACCAGCCGCCACCGTGCAGCAGCAGCACCGCCGCGCCGTTTCGCGCGCCCCGGGGCTGGTAGATGTCCAGCTTGAGCGGGCGGCCGCCCGCGTCGTGGAAAACGACGTCGCGTTCAATATCGACCTGTTCCATGGGGCGCCTCCTTTGAATGAGGCGAGCCTATGCCCGGTCCAGGGCGCCCACAACCGCCGCTTCTCAGCGCCGCGCTTAGCCCCTAACTGTTGAAGCTGGACCGTTGGGGTCGGGATCGGAGCTTTGATGCGCACCTTGTTGATCGCCGTTGTGCTGGCGCTGGGCGTCGCGGGCGCCGCCCGGGCGCAGCCGGCATCGCCGCCGCCCGCCGCGCCGCCCGCGCCGGCGAACCCCTACGATCCGCAGCTCACCTTCGCGCCGCTGGACGCGCCGCCGTCGCCGAACCGCTACCGCTCCGGAAGCGGCGCCCCGGGGCCGGACTATTGGCAGAACCGCGCCGACTACGCGATCGCCGCCAGGCTCGAGCCGAAGACCAAGACCCTGACCGGCGAGGAGACCATCACCTACACCAACAACAGCCCCGACGTGCTGGACGAGCTGTGGGTGCAGCTGGACCAGAACACCTACCGCAAGGACGCCCGCTCCGGTTTCGCCAGCGGCCGGGCGCGCACCCAGTTCACCGACGGCTATGGGCTGGATTCGGTGGAGATCGAGAGCGGCGGCGGCTTCGCCCCGGCCGAGCATCTGGTCAGCGACACCCGGCTGCGGGTGACCCTGCCGGCGCCGCTGAAGCCGGCCGGCGGCCAGGTGCGCCTGCGCATCCGCTACCACTACACCGTGCCCGGGGCGTTCGGCGGCCGCACCGGCTGGATCGAGTCCAGGAACGGCGAACTCTATGACATCGCCCAGTGGTATCCGCGCATGCAGGTCTATGACGACGTGCACGGCTGGGACACGCTGCCCTATCTGGGCCAGGAATTTTACCTGGAATACGGGACCTTCGACTACGCGGTCACCGTGCCGGCCGACATGATCGTCGCCGGCTCCGGCCAGCTGATGAACCCGGAGGAGGTGCTGACGCCGGCCGAGCGGTCGCGGCTGGACCAGGCCAGGGGCAGCGACGCGACGGTGATGATCCGCTCGCCCGACGACGTCGCCGCGGCCCCGCCCGGGGACGAGACCCAGACCAGGACCTGGCGTTTCCACATGGAACACACCCGGGACGTCGCCTTCGCCGCCTCGCGCGCCTTCATCTGGGACGCCGCGCGCATCAACCTGCCGGACGGCAAGACCGCGCTCGCCCAGTCGGTCTACCCGGTGGAGAGCGCCGGCGACGCCGCCTGGGGCCGTTCGACCGAATACCTGAAGTTCGCCATCGAGGATTTTTCCCGCCGCTGGTTCGTCTATCCCTGGCCGAACGCGGTCAATGTGGCCGGCCCGGTCGGCGGCATGGAATACCCGGCGGTGCTGTTCGACAGCGCCGCGGACAGCGGCAAGACCCTGTTCTGGATCACCGTGCACGAGATCGGCCATTCCTATTTTCCGATGATCGTCGGCACCGACGAGCGGCGTTGGGCGTGGATGGACGAGGGGCTGAACACCTTCATCGACGTCAAGGAGTCCGACGTCTTCCAGAACGGCGTCTATGGGCCGAAGCGCGACCCCGAATATGCGCCGGGCCAGGGCACGCCGGGCGAGCAGATCGCCGCCCTGATCGCCGACCCCAAGGCCCCGCCGATCATGACCCGCGCCGACGCCATCACCGGCGCCTACGGCCACCCGATCAGCTACTTCAAGACCGCCTACGGCCTGACCCTGCTGCGCGAAGACATCCTCGGGCCGGACCGGTTCGACCCGGCCTTCCGCAAGTTCATCCGCGACTGGGCCTACAAGCACCCGCAGCCGTCCGACTTCTTCAGGACGATGGACAGCGCGTCGGGCGAAGACCTCTCCTGGTTCTGGCGCGCCTGGTTCTTCCACAACTGGGCGCTCGACCTGGCGGTGGACGGCGTGACCTACGTCGATGGCGATCCCGGCAAAGGCGCGATGATCACCGTCAGCAACCGCGGCCAGATGGTGCTGCCGGCGACGGCGCGGATCACGTTCAAGGATGGTACGACACGGGATCTGGCCATCCCCGCGGAAACCTGG
>DATAYM010000013.1:0-19615 GCA_036272595.1 Caulobacteraceae bacterium | reverse complement strand
TTCCGTCAAATTGCCATCAGACGCACGGACGGAAGCTAAAGTCTTTAGGTAGGTTATCTTCTCATCGTAGTAATAGTTGGACAAGGCAATGAATAGCGCCTGCTTTAAGCCCGATCGTTGCAACAAAAGAGCTTCGACAGCCCTTGCGGTGCGACCGTTTCCGTCCATGAACGGGTGCATTGCGCCAATGTGGTAGTGAAAGGCAAGAGCTCTGACCAGTATGTCATGGCCATTAAATGTCGTGTTCAACGCATCAATCAGAGCCGAGAACGAGCCATCGTTCTCGACACCTCCATCAGCTCCCCTATGCCTGGGATTACCAAACAAGACATTCTCGCCATCTTTGCGCAAACTACCAGGGCGGCAGTGGTCATCATCACAACCTGTAACAATTCTGCGATGGATTTCTAACACCAGATCGGCGTCCACGGGCCGGTCGCGCGGCAACCCAGCTATCCACCTGTACGTGTTTACCGCCGCGCGCGCTTGGCGTTGAGAGCGGGTGAGGCCTTCCTCGTCCACGCTGGTGTCGAGGGCCGCATCAAGTTCGCTTTCGGTGAATTCCGCACCTTCGATACGCGAAGTCCCTGCGACTTCATATTTGAGTTGCACCTCCTGAAGCCTCTCGGCCCACGCCTTTTGATAAGGTATGTTGCCGAGCGATAGGACGGATGCCTTGGCTTCGATCAGCGCGGGCGCGACTCGGTTAAGGTCGTAGAAGACCCAGTTTGTCGGAAGGACGTATCTAACGGGGGGCATTGCTAATGCTATCAGAATTGCGCTGCAATTTGCAACTCGCCCATCCCCAGGTAAATAATTGATATATAACCATTTTTTTTGCTAGTTGAAACTTTCATTCCGGTTACATTCCGGCCGGATTGCCTTGACCCTTGACATTGACTACAGGGTGACCGACTCCAACGTTCGCCGAACCCCGAAACGAAAGAAGCACCGCGGATCAGGCGGTGCTTCAGTCGTCGTCTAGGGGTTTCCTGCACCCCAGGCCGGGGACGCAGGGATGAGCCCGCAACAGAGGTACCTTTAGGCGCCTCGCGCTTGTTTGCAAGGTCCCCGGTCCACTCTCGCGTCCTGAAAGGAGCGGGCCTTGGCCTATTACAAACACTCACAGTTCTTTCAACCGAACAGCCATGCGTCGTTCGATCAATTGAGGTCTCCGGGGACACCAACGCCGTTTTCGGGGATTTATCGCTGCGAAACCTGCGGTCAAGAAGACGTCTCCGAAGCTGGGAAGCCGCTCCCGCCGGTTCATAACCATCGCCAAGGCGCTCAGCCCGTCCGGTGGCGGCTGATCGTCGCGACGCAGCCCAGTTAGCGCTGCCATCAGCGCACCCGTCTGGGTCAGCAACCTCGATGTTCAAGCCCCTTGCGGACGGGAACATCGGGGCCACGCTTTACGGCTTAGCAGTGAGTCTACCGCCTTGAGATGTCGGTCAGCGGAAGCCTGGCAGCTGAACGGCTGTTCCTCCACCCTGGCTGCGTCATCCGCCCCTCAGTTGAACCGCGGCTTTTTCAGCCTCGTGGCGCGGTCGATGGTGTGCAGGGTGAGGTCCAGCAGCCGGGCGCCGCGGCGCAGGCGCAAGGGGGCGTCGACCCCGGCCGGGCCGAGCGCCCAGACCTTGGTGTAGAGGTCGGCGAGTTCGGAGACCTTCTGGCCGTCCACCGCCACCACCACGTCGCCCGGCCGCACCCCGGCCGCCTCGGCCGGGCTGCCCTCGGCGACCTCGACCACCACCACCTGCTCGCCGGCCTCCTGGGAGATCAGCCCCATCCACGGCCGCGGCGGTCGGGCCGGCCGGCCGTGGGAGAGGTCGTCGACGATCGGCGGCAAGAGCTCGATCGGCACGCACATGTTGATCAGGCCGGTGCGCCGGTCGGCCAGCACCTGGCTCATCTGCAGCGAGGCGACGCCCATCAGCGCGCCGCTGGGGCCGATCAGCGCTCCGCCGCTCCAGTGCGGGTGGCCCGGGCCCGTGAACAGCGCCTCGTCCAGCAGGTATTCCCAATAGCCGGCGAAGGGCTCGCGGGCGAGCAGCCGTCCAGCCAGGGCATGCGCCCGGCCGCCGCCCCCGGCCAGGATCACCGGATCGCCGGCCCTCAGCTTGCGTGAATCCCCCAGGGGCAGGGTCGGCAGGTCCAGCGGCTCCAGCGCATGGACCAGGCCGAAGCCGGTGGCCGCATCCGTGCCCAGGGCGTGGGCGGCGACGCGCCGGCCATCATTGGTCAACAGCGTGATGCTCTGGGCCTCGGTGATCAGGTAGCCGATGGTCAGCACCAGGCCACTGGTGCCGATGACGATGCCGTTGCCCAGCCGCTGGGCGCCCAGCGAGCGCGCCGTCGAGGCGTCCTCGCCCGCCTCGGCATAGAGCACCACCACCGCGTCCAGTGCGCGCTTCAGGTCGAACGCCTGGCCTTCCGCCGGGGGCCGCAGCGCCCGGTCAACCTCATATCCATCGAACGGCGAAGCCATGCGCGCGCCTTTTCTCCAAATCCGTCTGCCCGCCCAACGGCAGATTTAGGCGCGCCGGGCGCCGTTCGCGAGTCCAGGGCCGTCCGTCCAGCCCACGGGCGGCTTCTCACTCGGCCCAAACGCTCGCGCCCCGTCTGCCGCTCCATCGCCCGGCCCGCCCGTAGCCCTGTTCATCCGTGGTCCAGCGCTTCGGCGTCGCCATCAGGGCCAGGCAGGCCGCATCGCCGCGGTCCGGCGAGCGGCCCAGGCGCTTGATCAGGTCCTCCTTGCGCTCGACCAGCACGCCGGCGGGGGTCAGGCGCCAGCGGGGAGCGGCGAGGTCGGCGCGCAGGCGGTTGTCGGGCGGCAGGGCCAGGGGTTCGGGCGCCGTGGGGTCCAGCGCCTCGCGCATGCGCCACCACAGCTCGGCGCGCCGGTTGACCAGGGTCAGCTCGCCGTCGGCGGTGCGCTGGCCGGAGCGCTCGGCGCCGTTGACGCCAATGGCCTGGACGTCGTTGGCCTTCAGGAAGTCGTAGGGACTGGCGCCCCAGCCGACGATGTCGATATGCACCGGCGCGCGGTCGCGCCGCGCCGCCAGCACCTGGGCGGCCAGGGTCGGGCCGTCGGGCGTCGCCGCGCCCGGATGCGCCAGGGCCTGGTCCAGCCATGCGCCGTGGCGGCGGAAGATGACGGTCTCGTCCTTGCCGCCCCTGGCCACGTCCACCCCCATGGCGTCCATCGGCCCTCTGTCGGCGCCGCGGCGGGCCCAGCGCTCCATGGCCAGATCCACCCACAGGGTCGGGATCACCTGCCAGGGGTCGTCTTCCAGGCCGGCGCGGAAATCGCCCTTCAGCATCTGCGAGCGCAACGGCTCGGGCAGGCTCTGCAGCTGGCGCAGATAGCCGGTGCCGGTCAGGTAGGGATTGTCGTCGACTCTGGAGGGGATGAAGGTGCGCGACTGCGGGCGGATGGTTTCGCCGCCGCTGGCGAAGGGCTCGGGCCCCTCCACCTCGGCCTCGGCGCCGTCGACCACCGCGAACCAGCGCAGGGCGCCGGGCGCGGCCGGATTGGGATGGCGGTCGTCCAGCCAGGGGGCGAAATAGTCGATCACCCAGCGGCCCTCGGCGCTGGTCGGCGGGTTGAAGGTGAGCAGGGCCTGGCAGCGCTGGCCCGGCGTGGTGGTGCGCAGCCAGCCGAGCAGGAACAGCACCTGGGATTTCAGGAAGCTGGCCGCCTCGTCGAACACCAAAAGGTCGTGCGGGCGGCCCTGGTAGCGGGCCTCGTCGCCGAGGTTGGGAGCGGAGCCGAACTCGATCTGCTGTCGGCCGGACAGCCGCCAGATGTGCTGCTGGCCGTTATAGCCGGCGCGCGAGCCGATCAGCTCGGCCAGGCGGTCGATGATGCCGGTCAGCTGGGTCGCCTCGCGGCGCAATATCATCGAGCGGCGGTGCTGGATCAGGGCCTTGCCGCAGGCCAGGTCGGTCTTGCCGCCGCCGGCCGCGCCGCCATAGCCGACCACGTCGGCGGTGGAGTGATAGGCCATCGACTGCGGCCCCGGCAGCGGTCGCCAGGGCGCCGTGTCGCGGCGGACCAGCTCGTCGACCAGCCGCCGCTCGTCCGGCGTCATGTGCGGCAAAAGGGCGGCGATCTCTTCGGCGCATGGGCCTTGCAGCATAGGCGCGGCGGGGGGTGGAGTCAGGATCGGGCTGGCGCTTCCTTTTCCGCCATCGCCCGACTTGTTCGGGCCACCCATGATCACCGTCTCTGACCAGTGCGTATGGGCCCCCCGCATTGGCTGCTACGCGCTTCGCAGTCCGCTGCTATGCAGCTCCAGCGTGGGATGACGGTGTTTGTTGAACGAAGCTGCCTGCGCCCTGCTCCCAGGCCGCGGCCTCCGCTTCCGCGCGGAAGGCTCGCGCGGTCGCCGGGGCGCCGATCTCGAAGGGAGTGGGGACGAAGCCGAAGCGGTTGGTGAACTTGGAGCCGTCGACCAGGTAGGGCCGGTCCCAGGTGAAGCCGACGTCGGCCACCTCGCGCATGAACGGGACGAACAGGCCCAGCAGCGGCAGCGTCCACAGCGGGACGGCGGTGATCCGCGGCCGCACGCCCAGCGCATCGGCGCCGAGCTTCAGGATCTGGCGCGGCGTGCGGGTCGGCGCGCAGGGCATGTTCCAGACCTGGTTGAAATCCGCATCGGGCGCGTCCAGCAGGGTCAGCACGGCGCGGGCGATGTCCGGCACATAGGCGAAGTCGTGCGGCGTGTCGGGCGGCGCCAGCAGCATGGCCGCCTTGCCCCTGGCCAGGGCGGCGAAACCGGTCTCGCCCAGGTGGGAGACGGGCACCCCGGGGCCGTAGAAGTCGGTGCAGCGCAGCGCCGCGACCTTGACCCGGCCGGCCTCCGCCGCGGCCCGCCAGATGCGGGTCACCTCGGTCAGGATGGCCGGCTTGGCGCCGCGGGTGCTGAGCGGCATGGCCTCGGTGCGGGGCGCGGTCTGCGGCCCGAGCTGGTAGAGGTTGTCGACGAAGACCAGGCGCGCGCCGGTCTCGGCGCAGGCCTCGACGACATTGGTCATCGCCGCCGGCCAGGCCGCGCGCCAGACCTTGCGGTCGTAGGCGAAGCCGATGGCGAACACCACCTGGGCCGCGCCGGCGACCGCCTGGCGCACAGAGGCTGCGTCCATCACGTCGCACGGCCGATAGCCGGCGCCGGCCGGCAGGTCCGCCGGGCGGCGACGCTGGGCCACGTCCACCCCTTTGCCGCGCGCCGCCAGCGCCTGCGTCGTCGCGCGTCCCACCGCGCCGAATCCCAGGACAAGGATCGTTCCGCTCATGGCTCATCTCCATTCGATGGCCACAGTCTGGCGCCGGCGATTGGCATCCGCGAAATGCATGGTTATGATCCAGGCCATGCGTGAAGTGAATATAGCCGGGATCGACCTCAACCTGGTGCCGGCGCTGGAGGCGCTGCTGCGCCGGCGCAACGTCACCCATGCCGCCGCCGAGGTGGGGCTGAGCCAACCGGCCATGAGCCGCGCCCTTGCCCGACTGCGCGACCGGCTGGACGATCCGCTCCTGGTGCGCACCCGCGCCGGCTATGTGCTGACCCCGCGCGCCCAGGCCATCCAGCCGCGGCTGGCCGAGGCGGTGAGCTCCCTGCGCGCGGTGTTCCAGGCGCCGGATTTCGATCCGGCCGCCGAGCGCCGCACCCTGCGTCTGGCCGCCACCGACGCCCAGACCGTGCTGCTGATCCCGGCGGTGACGGCGCGGCTGGCGGCGGAGGCGCCCGGCGTCGACCTGCGCGTCGAGGCCTATGGCGCCGATCCGTACCAGCGGCTGGAAAGCGGCGCCCTGGACCTGGCCTTCGCCCTGGCCGAGACGCCGCTGCCGCCGGGCGCCTATTCCGAGCCGGTCGTCGAGGACCGGCTGGCCCTGGTCATGCGCCGCGGCCATCCCGCCGCCGACCGGCCGTGGTCGCTGGCGACCTACGGCGAATTCGCCCATGTCGGGGTGGCGCTGATCGGCGACGGCCGCTCGGAGATCGACGCCCTGCTGGCCTCCGAGGGCGTCGTGCGGCGGATCGGCCTGGTCACCCCCTATTTCGTGGCCGCCCTGGCCGCGGTGGCCGCCACCGACATGGTCACCACCCTCTCCGCCGCGCTGGCCGGCCGCTTCGCCGCCGATTTCGGCCTGGTGCTGCGCGAGCCGCCCTTCGGCCAGAGCCGGCTGCGCATGACCCTGGTCAGCTCCCACATCCGCGCCGCCGACCCGCTGCTCGCCTGGTTCCGCGCCCTGGTCCGCGAGGTCGCTCTCTCTCAATCGTCATCCCCCGCTGGAGCCGAAGGCGGACTGCGAAGCAGAGGCGCGTAGCAGCCAATGCGGGGGACCCATGACGGAAAAAAAGAAGGTCGCCGCTCGCGCCGTCCGCCTACGCCTCGACCTTCGCGCCGATGCCGTTCAGGGCGCTGAGCGCTTCCGGCGGCAGCACAAGGGCGGCGGCGGCGAGGTTTTCGCGCAGGTGGGCGAGGGAGGAGGTGCCGGGAATCAGCAGGATGTTCGGCGCGCGCTGCAGCAGCCAGGCCAGCGCCACCTGCATCGGCGTCGCGCCAAGCTGGGCCGCGACGTCCGACAGCATCTCCGACTGCAGCGGCATGAAGCCGCCGAGCGGGAAGAAGGGCACATAGGCGATGCCGGCCGCGGCGGTTTCGTCGACCATCGCGTCGTCGCCACGGCGGGCCAGGTTGTAGAGATTCTGCACACAGACGATCTCGGCCATCGCCCGCGCGCCGGCCAGTTGGGCCGCGGTGACGTTGCTGAGGCCGATCCGGCGCACCAGGCCCTGCCGCTGCAGCTCGAGCAGGGTCTCCAGCTGCGGCGCGAGCGATCCTTCCTCAGGCCCGTGCACGCCGCCGACGCGCAGATTGACCACGTCGAGCGCCTCCAGGCCCAAGTTGCGCAGGTTGTCGTGGACGCCGGCGGTGAGGTCGGCGGGACTGAGCGCCGGGTTCCATGACGCGTCGGCGCCGCGCACGGCGCCCACCTTGGTGACGATCACCAGATCGTCCGGATAGGGGTGCAGCGCCTCGCGGATCAGCTGGTTGGTGACGTGCGGGCCGTAGAAGTCGCTGGTGTCGATGTGGTTGACGCCGCCGGCCACCGCCTCGCGCAGCACGGCGATGGCGGCGTCATGGTCCTTCGGCGGTCCGAACACGCCCGGCCCGGCCAGCTGCATGGCGCCGTAGCCCATCCGCCGGACGCTGGGGTCGCCCAGCCTGAACTCTCCGGCGGCGGTGATGTCGGTCATGGCTAGTTCCCCTGGAAAGGCCGATGGCGGCTTTGAGGGGATATGGGTGCGCCGGTCCCGTGACGCCATCCGCGCCGTGCGTATCGGGATCGCCGCTGAGCGCTTCTTTTCCAAGCGCGGCTCCAGCCAGGATGACGAGCCCGAAGAATGGCTTGCAGCGAGCCTGTTCTAGGCGACGACCTGGCGTTGGCGCAGGCCGAACAGGACGAGGGCGAGGCCGCCGCGAGCTTGCCTCAGGGCCTCCGCTCGAACGCCTTATTTATATCATAGGATGACTATACTCGCGGCTCGACCCTGGCGCGCCAGGGTCGACGGCATCTCGACACTCCAGGACCAGGTTCAACCCTTCATGCTTCCCAAGACCTCCTTTCCGGCCGCCGCGATCGGCGCGACGGCCCTGGCGCTCGCCGCCGCCGGCGGCTGCTGGACCCGCGCCGACGCCGAGGCCGGCGCGGTCAACGCCGGCGCGCCCGCCGCCGCGGCGCCACAATCCTTCGCCGACATCGTCCAGCGCGTCGCGCCGGCGGTGGTGTCCATCGACGTGGTCGGCAAGGCCGCGCCGCAGGCCGCGGCCCTGGAGGCTCCGGGCGGCCTGCCCTTCCCGTTCGGCCAGGGCGGCCAGGGTGGTCAGAACGGCCAGGACGGCCCGTTCGGCTTCCAGTTCCGCCAGCTGATCCCGCAAACCGGACCGATGCGCGCCACCGCCTCGGGTTTCTTCATCTCATCCGACGGCTACATCGTCACCAACAACCACGTGATCGACGGCGCCGCCAAGATCACCGTGCGCGACAAGGAGGGGCGGGAATTCGCCGCCCGCCTGGTCGGCGCCGATCCGACCACCGACCTGGCGGTCATCAAGGTCGAGGGCCGCGACTTCCCCTATGTCAGCTTCGAGGACCGGGCCAAGCCGCGGGTCGGCGACTGGGTCGTCGCCGTCGGCAATCCGCTCGGCCTGGGCGGCACGGCGACCGCGGGCATCGTCTCGGCGCTCAATCGCGAGCATGTCGAGGACTCCAACTATGTCGGCTTCATGCAGATCGACGCGCCGATCAATCGCGGCAATTCCGGCGGCCCGACCTTCGACGTCTATGGCCGGGTGGTCGGGGTCAACACGGCCATCTTCTCGCCCTCCGGCGGCTCGATCGGCATCGGCTTCGACATCCCGGCCGACGTGGCGGACTCGGTCAGCCGCCAGCTGATCGACCACGGCAAGGTGGTCAGGGGCTATATCGGCGCCGCCATCCAGGACCTGACGCCGGAGATGGCCGCCAGCCTCGGCCTGCCCGCGGCCAAGGGCGCCCTGGTCGCCGACGTGGTCGCCGGCGGCCCTTCCGACCAGGCGGGCCTGAAGTCCGGCGACCTGGTCCTCGGCATGGACGGCCAGCCGGTGGCGTCCGCCCTTGACCTCACCCGGCATGTCGGGATGGCGCGGCCGGGGGACGTCATCCGCCTGCGGGTCCGCCGCGACGGGCGGATGGTCGATGTGGACCTGCACGCGGGCCTGCGCCCGTCCGAGCAGGTGCTGGCCGCCAACGACCGCGCCGGCGGGACGGACTCGCCGGCCGGCGTGCTCGGCATGCGGCTGGCGCCGGACCCCAAGGGCGGCGTCGTGGTCGAGCGGGTCAGTCCGGACTCCGACGCCAGCGACAAAGGGCTCGGCCGCGGCGACGTGATCCTGCGGGCCGGCGATCACAAGGTGACGACGCCCGCGGACGTCTCGGCGGCGGTGGCCGACGCGCGCCGCCAAGGCCGCAAGGAGGTGCTGGTGCTGGTCGCCCACGCCGGGCATCAGCTGTTCGTGCCGCTCAGCACCGAGCCCGCCTCGGGCTGACCCGCGAGAGCCTTCTCCCCTTGCGCCGCCATAGTCATTCCATGATCTCGCGAAGGTCTATATCATGCCATGATACTGAGGCACCCTCAGTGCCGTTTCCAGGGCAGGACCAATGCGCACACGGCTGTTCAAAATCGCTGTCGCGCTCGGCGCGGCTGCCCTGGCGTCGGCGAGCCGAGCGGCGGCGAGCCAGGCTCCGCAAGGCGATGCGACGGCCGGCGCGGCGATGGCCGACCCGTCGCAGGCCGGCGACATCGGTTTCATGGGCGCGCGGCTCGGCATGGGACTCGCCGCCTGGAAGGCGCTGGCCTATCCGGGCCGCAATCCCGGCGACGTCGCCGCCGCCTGCGCGGCTGGCCGCGCCTCGGCGGGCGGCCTCGTCTGCACCTATGCGCAACGGGCCGGCGGCCTCTCCCTGCCGCTGTCCATTCCCCTGAGCGGATCCTGGCTGGTGCGCGACCCGCAATACGACTTCGTCGGCGGCCGCCTCTCCAGGATCGAGTTCCACACCTCGATCGACGCCTTCAACGCCCTGACCGCCCGCTTCGAGGCCAGGTACGGGCCGGCGAGCCAGACGCTGCATGACGATGTCACCACCCGCGGCGGGCTGGACCTGCCGCGGGTGCGCATGATCTGGCGGCTGCCGGCCGGCTCGATCGAGATCGTCGATCCCACCACGCCGCCGAACCAGCTCGCCGTGCGGTTCGCCGGGCCGTGAGCCGGTCCGGCGCCGCCATCGGGCCGCGGCCCTCCTCCAACGGCTGGCGGGGCCGGAGCCGAATGATGAGCCGAAACGACCAGGACGGACGGATGCATCGGCGCGCCCTGCGGCGGCTGGCGGTGCTGGGAGCGGTGTTCGCCGCGGCGGCGGCCTTCGCGGCGGCGAGCGTGTTCGCCATCGCCGCCAGGCCCGGCGTGCCCGAGCTTGTCCCCGGCGGCCAGCGCCCGCCGCCGACAGCCCCCCGGCTCCGGCCCTGAGCGGCCTGCGGCCGGCCGCGCCTCCGGCGCGGGCTGGAAAATATATCATCAGGTGATAAGGAGCGCCCCAACACGCTCAGCAGAGGAATCCGGCCATCACCCACGCTGCCCCGATCGACGGCGCCGTCCGGCCGCCGAAGCCCGCCGCCGCGGCGCCGGCCAACCTGGCCGAGGCGGAGGACCAGCGGCGGCTGCCGCTGGCGATCCTTTCCCTGCTGGCCCTGGCGCTCGGGACCGTCACCGGCCTCGGCGCGGTGCTGTTCCGCGACCTGATCGGCCTGATCCACAACCTGATGTTCAGCGGCCACGCGGCGGTCCACTACGACGCCAATGTCTTCACCGCGCCGGCGCCCTGGGGCCCGTGGGTGATCCTGGTGCCGGTGATCGGCGCCGTCGGCGTGACCTTCGTGGTCAGCAACTTCGCGCCCGAGGCCAAGGGCCACGGCGTGCCGGAAGTGATGGACGCCATCTATTTCAAGGGCGGCGTGATCCGGCCGGTGGTGGCGCTGGTCAAGTCGCTGGCCTCGGCCCTGGCCATCGGCAGCGGCTCCTCGGTCGGGCGGGAGGGGCCGATCATCCAGATCGGCTCGGCCCTCGGCTCGACCCTCGGCCAGATCGTCCGCATGCCGGTCGGCCAGCGCATCGCCCTGGTCGCCGCCGGCGCCGGCGCCGGGATCGCCTCCACCTTCAACACCCCGATCGGCGGGGTGATGTTCGCCATCGAGCTGATGATGCCGGAGGTCAGCGTCGACACCTTCCTGCCCGTGGCCATCGCCACCGGCGCGGCGACCTTCGTCGGCCGCTGGTTCTTCGGCGACGCCCCGGCCTTCCGGGTGCCGCCGCTGCAGGCCTTGACGATCGAGCCCAGCGCCCTGGTGGTGCTGGCGATGTTCGCGGTGCTGGGGGCCCTGACCGGGGTCGCCGCCGCCGGCTTCATCCACGGCCTGCATTTCTTCGAGGACCTGTTCGACAGGATCGGCGGCCGCTACCTGCGCCACATGCTGGGCATGCTGCTGGTGGGCGTGCTGATGTACGTCCTCTTCGTCGGCTTCGGTCAGTACTATGTCGACGGGGTCGGCTACGCGACGGTGCAGGCGATCCTGACCGGCCAGCTTTCCACCTTCTGGCTGCTGGGCCTGCTGTTCGCCTGCAAGGCGCTGGCGACCTCGCTGAGCCTCGGATCGGGCTCGTCGGGCGGCATCTTCTCGCCCTCCCTCTATATGGGCGCGACCCTCGGCGGCGGTTTCGCGGCCCTGGCCAACGCGGCCGGCCTGCCGGTCCCGCTCAGCGTGCCGGCCTTCGCCATGGTCGGCATGGGCGCCATGGTCGGCGGCGGCACCGGCGCGGTGATGACCGCGGTGGTGATGATCTTCGAGATGACCCTCGACTATTCGATCGTCATGCCGATGATCGTCGCCGTGGCCATGAGCCTGGGCGTGCGCCGGATGCTGTCGCGCGAGACCATCTATACCCTGAAGCTGGTGCGCCGCGGCCAGGCCATCCCCAAGGCGCGCCACGCCAACATGTTCCTGGTCCGCTCGGCGCGCGAGGTGATGGACGCCGACGTCCAGGTGCTGCCGGCCGAGGCGAGCTTCGACGACTATCTGCGCCAGCCCGAGCACGCCGGGCGGCTGCGCCATGTGGTGGTGACCGACAAGAACCGGCTTTACGGCGTCATCCGGGTCAATACCGGCCTGCGGCGCGGGCTGGAGACCACCAATACCGGCGTCACCCTCGGCGAGGTGGCCAGCCGCAACTTCACCGTGGTCGGCGAGGACGACGTCGCCTTCGACGTCATCCGCCGCATGTGGCGCAAGGACGCCATCATGGCGGTGGTGGTGCGCGGCCGCGGCGTGCCGCGCGGCGGCGACGTGGCCGGGGTGATCACCAAGGAGCACGTCGCCGACAGCGTCGCCGACAGCATCAAGATCTACCCGCGCTAGGCTTTTGAATTTCGATTCAATCCGAATTCAACGTGATCTAGGCCCCCATCTTGCGCAGCTGGCGCAGCGACTTGGCGAGCAGCGGCTCATGGCGCAGCATCTCCTCCAGGTGCTGGCCGGCCAGCGTGTCGACCAGCGCCACGCCGGACGGCGTCAACGCCACCAGCACGCTCCGGCGGTCGGTGGTCGACGGCGTCCGCTCCACCAGGCCGGCCTTGGCCAGGCGGTCCACCTGCTGCACCGCGGCGTGGTGGGTCAGCAGCAGCTGCTCGGCGAGGTCCTTCATGGTCATGGCCTCGGAGGGCCAGGTCTTGATGGCCAGCATGACCTGGTACTGCTGCTGGGTGACGCCGCCCCGCCGGCTGATCGCCTCGCTGGCGGCCAGGAACCGGCGCAACGCCAATCGGAATCCTGCAAGGCCTTGGTAGTGTGCGAGATCGAGGGTCATGGCGCCGCAATAGGGTGAAAGACGACCTGCCGACAGGCCCGACGAATGGGCGTCGTCGTCAGGAACAGGTCCCGCAAGGGCAGGGTTCCGCCCGGCCCCGACCGCGACGCCCTTGTCATAAACCGAACCGCGCCGCCGACGAAACCGCGCCGAGCCCCGCGGCCCGTCTGGTTAGCCGCTGCAGCCGTAATCGGGCAGCACGACGCCGGTGGAAAGCATGTCGCCGATCAGCAGCGGGGCGAACATCGGCATTGAGGCCAGCCGGCTCAGGCCGTTGCGCGCCACAAGGCCCAGCGGGCTCTTCGGCGCGAACCAGCCGCCGAGCCAGAGCGCGCCCTTCTGCTTGCGCTCGATCGCCGGCCGCAGCAGGCGTTCGTAGCGTTCGAACGCCGCGGCATGGTCGCCGCCGCACCGGTCGAGCTCGCCGGCCAGCACATAGGCGCCGGCCATGGCCAGCGAGGCGCCTTCGCCGGCGAGCAGCGACGGGCACCAGGCGGCGTCGCCGACCAGGGCGACCCGGCCGCTGGACCATCGCGGCGCCCGCACCTGGGAGACGCTGTCGAAATAGAGCTCCGGGCGTTGGTCCAGCCGGGCGAGGATCTCGGCGCTCTCCCAGCCCGCGCCCGCGAACACCGTCCGCAGGCAAAGCGCTTGGTCGTGCCGCGCCTGCGGCGGGCCAGGCTCTCCGCCCGGCGCCAGAAAGACGAAGAAGAACGCCGTACGGCCGTCGCGAAGAGCATAGCGCGCGACCTGCCGCCCGACATCGGTATAGCTGACATAGACGCCCGGATCGCGGTGCGGATAGGCGTCGGCGCTGAACGAGGCCGTCCAGTAGCCGAGTGGGTGTTCGCAATGCTCCGGCAGGATGGCGGCGCGCGCGGCCGAATGGACGCCGTCGGCGCCGATGACCAGGTCGAAACCCGCCTCGCCCCCTTGTTCGAACCCGACCTCGACGCCGCCCCTGCGCTGGCTCAGCGAGGCGATCGCATCGCCGAAGCGGATGTCGGCGCGATCGCCGACATGCAGCCGCAGCTGGTCGGCCAGGTCGCCGCGCATCAGGCTGAAGAACCGTTCGCCCATGGCCTTGCGCACCGCCTCGGCCCCGATCGTGGCCAGCCGGCTTCCGTCCGCCCGCACCAGGCGGATCTGGTCGATCAGATAGGCGCGCGCCCGCAGGGCCTCGATGACCCCCATGCGCTCGGCCACCTCATAGCCCAGCCCCCAGAAGTCGATCATGTAGCCGCTGGTCCGCGGTCGCGGCGTGCGTTCGACCACGGTGACGGCAAAGCCGAACTCGGCCAGCCACCAGGCCAGCGTCGCGCCGGCGACGCCGAGTCCGGCGATCAGGATGCGGCGTGGCCGGTCAGCCATCATTGAACCCTTGCAGGATCGTCCGCTATCGGGCTGATGTATCGCAGATGAGACACAGTCCCGCGGTCACGATCATTTCGCGTTGGCTCTGTATATCATGACATGATAAACGCTAGGATCGCTCGGGGGTATCTGTTCACGGTTCGAATCCAGGGGAGACCAATCATGACCATCAAAGCGATCGCCGCCGCTGCGGGGCTTGCGTTGCTGACCGCCGGCGCCGCCCACGCATCCATGTTCAACGTCACCACCACGCTCAAGGGATCCGATGAGGTTCCGCCGAACACCACCACGGGCAAGGGGACGGTGTCCGGCACGCTCGACACCAGCACGAAGGCGTTAACCTATACGATCACCTATGCCGGCGTGACCGGCCCGGCCACCGCCGCGCACTTCCACGGGCCGGCGGCGCCCGGCTCCAACGCCCCGCCGGTCATCACCATGACCAGCCTGACCAGCCCGATCCGCGGCTCCGCGACCCTGACCGATGCGCAGATGAACGATCTTCGCAACGGCAAGTGGTACTTCAACGTCCACACAGCCGCCCATCCCGGCGGCGAGATCCGCGGCCAGCTCAACGTCGCCCCAAAATAGACTTCGGCGCCCGGGAAACTCTCCCTGGCCTTCTTGCGGTGCATGGGAGGATGGGAGTAGCGACCGCGCGTCTGGCGAGCGGCCCGATCGACTCCGCCTTGAGGATGAAGGTTTCGCTGCCTCGTTGATGCCTGCCCGCCACGCTTTCCTGTTGCTGCTTCTCGTGTTCGCCGCGCCGGGCCTGGCGCGCGCCGAGCCCAGCCCGTTCGACCTGGCCGGCCCGACCTTGCGGGTCAGCGTGACCGACGCCGGCCGCACCCTGCCGATCGCCGAGGTCCCCAATCTGAAGGCCGGCGAAGTGCTGTCGATCAAGGCCGAGCTGCCCCCCGACCAGTCGGCCCACTATCTCTTGGTCGCCGCCTTCCTGCGCGGCGCGACCAACCCGCCGCCCAAGGCCTGGTTCTACAAGTCCGAGACCTGGAAGGACGCCCGCGGGCTGAAGATCGCGATCCCGGACGGCGCCCAGCAGGCGCTGATCCTGCTCGCCCCGCAGACCGGCGGCGACTTCAGCACCCTGATCGGGGCCGTTCGCGGCCGCCCCGGCGCCTTCGTCCGCGCTTCGCAGGATCTCAGCCAGGCCACCCTCGACCGCACGCGGCTCGACGCCTATCTGGCGGCGGTCCGCAGGATCGACCGGACCGACCCCGCGGCGCTGAAGACCGCCTCGCCGCTGCTGGCGCGCAGTCTGGCCATCAAGCTCAACGCCGCCTGCCTCGACAAGACGCCGGCCCTGCGTGCGGCCTGCCTGACCCAGGGCGGCGAGTCGCTGATCCTGGACGACGGGCACGGCGACTCGATCGCCCAGGCGCTCACCTCCGGCTTGCCGGCCAACCTGGCGGAACAGCTCGCCAGCACGCCCCAGGCCGGCTTCGGCTACTACAGCGCCTATATCGCCTCGGTGATGGACATCGTGCGGCTGCTGGATTCACTGCACACCGCCCACTACCAGTACATCCCCGCCCTGGCCGACCAGCGCGGCGACCGGCTGGCGTTGCAGCTCAACGCTCCGCCGTCCTTCTACGACCCCAAGTCGGTGCTGGTGGCCGCCCTGCCGGCGATCGCGCCGGCGCAAGTCCCGCCCCTGCATCCGGCCGATCCTGACGGCGCCTATTGCGCCGAAAAGCCGGACCTGCTGCTGCCCGCCGAGGGCGCGCCGCTGGTGTTCTCGACCGGCTACGCCCACGACTTGGTGCTGCGCCTGAAGACCAGCGCCGGCGAACCCGTCGAGTTGCCGGTGAGCGCCGATGCGGAAAAAGGCGGGTTTGTCGTCGACACCGCCGGGCTGGGCGCAGCCGATATCGGCGACACGGCCCAGGCGGTTCTGCATGGGCAATGGGGTTTCGAGCCCTATGACGGGCCGCAATACCGGCTGCACGGCGCCGTCTCGCGGCATTGGCGTCTGCCGGCGGACGCCCCGCCGCTGATCGTCGGCGCGGACCGCGAGGTGCGCCTTGAGGCCATGGACGGCGCCTGCGTCGAAAGCATCGCGCTGAAGCCGGCCTCCGGCGACGCTCAGCCGGTGGCCTGGAAATCCAGCCCGCCGGACGGCGTCACGGTGACCTTGCCGCTGAAGACCGCCAGCCCCGGCCCTCTGACCCTGCTGGTCAGCGCCTATGGCTCGAAGGCCCCGGAGCAGGTGTCGCTGCAGGCCCTCGCCGCGGCGGGCCGGTTCGACGGCTTCGTGGTCCATGCCGGCGACGCCTATGGCGTTCTCAAGGGCGGCGGCCTCGGCGAGGTCCGGCGCGTCAGTCTCGGCGGCGTCGACTATGCGCCCGACCCGGCGGCCGCGACGGGCGCCGACCGACTGTCCATGACCGCGACCGACGCCAAGGCCGCCGCGGCGCTGAAGCCCGGCGCCGCCCTCACCGCCAAGATCGCCCTCGCCGACGGCCGGGTGCTCAGCCTGGACACGATCGTGCAACCGCCGCGTCCCGGCGTCGTCCTGATCAGCAAGAGCATCCAGCCGGCCGCCTCCGGCCCCGATGTCGGCGGCCGCATCGCGCTCGCCGACCCCGACGAGGCGCCGCGGGGCGCGCGGCTGGTCTTCTCGATCCGCGCCCAGGCGCCGGCGGCCTTCTCGCCCGGCGACAAGGTCGAGGTGGCGACCGCCGACGGCGCCTTCTCCACCGTCCTCAGCCTCAAGGACGGCCTGGTGCTGGAGGACTCCGGGGTGGCGGTGGCGACGCTCGACACGGCCGCGGCCTTCGACGCCTCCGCCGCCGGCCCGCTGCGCTTTCGTCTCCTCGACGGCGACGTCGCCGGCGACTGGACGCCCCTGGCCACGCTGGTGCGCCTGCCGTCCCTCGCCGGCCTCAGTTGCCCGGGCGGCGCGGCCGAGGCCTGCCAACTGACGGGCTCCGATCTTTTCCTGCTGGACTCCGTGTCGAGCAACGCCGCCTTCGACCATCCCGTCCAGGTCCCCGACGGCTTCCCGGGCGACGCCTTGAGCGTCCCCCACCCCGCGGCCGGCCGCCTGTTCGTCCGCCTGCGCGATGATCCAAAAGCCGTCGATCCGGTGACCTTCCCGCGGAAGAAGGCCGCGGAACCGCCAGCCGGCCGCTGACCGCACCGGCGCCGGCCTCGACTCGCCCTGCCCGGCCTGAGTGGGGCCGCGGCGCGGCTCGCCGATCCAGCCCTAGCGCTGCATCTGCATCAGTTGCGGCATCGGCGGCATGTTGTGGTTCAGGTGGCCCATGATCCACAGCGAGCCGGCCATGATCAGCAGCACGATCAGCACCCCGAAGGCGAGCGCCAGCGCGTTGTTGACGTTGTCGGGGCCGGTGGTGATGTGCAGGAAGAAGACCAGGTGCACCCCCATCTGGGCGATGGCGAACACCACCAGAGCCACCGGCAGGGCCGGCGCCCAGATCAGGCCGCTGACCGGGGCGATGAACGAGGCCGCGGTCAGGCCGCCGGCCAGCACCAGCCCCACCGCATAGATCAGGATTGCGCCGCGGATGCGGCCGGCGTCCATCGCCGGCTCGGCCCCAGAATGGGCATGGGTATGGGCATGGGTCATGTGTAGGCTCCCATCAGGTAGACGACGGTGAAGATGGCCACCCAGATGATGTCGAGGGCGTGCCAGAAGAGGCTGAAGCAGAGCATTCGCCTGAGGATGTCGGCGCGGAAGCCCTTGGCCAGAATCTGCGCCATCATGGTCAGCAGCCACATCAGTCCGGCGGTGATGTGCAGGCCGTGGCATCCGACCAGGGTGAAGAAGGCCGAGAGGAAGGCGCTGCGCTGGGGACCGTCGCCGCGGGCGACGAGGCCGGCGAACTCATGCAGCTCCAGGCCCAGGAAGCCGGCGCCGAGCATGAAGGTGGCAGCCATGGCGATCTGGAACGGCCAGAAGCGCCTGGCGTCGGCGGCGATCGAGGCCATGCCGCAGGCGAAGCTGGAGAGCAGCAGGCAGGCGGTCTCGGCGCCGACCTCGCGCAGGTCGAACAGTTGGGCCCCGCTTGGGCCGCCGGCGGTCTGGCCGACCAGCACCGCATAGGCGGCGAAAAAGGCCGAGAACATGACGATGTCGCTGAGCAGGAAGATCCAGAAGCCGTAGCCGACGATCACCCGCTTCGACGCCGGGCCGCTCTCGCCGTGGCCGTAGCCTGCGCGGTCCCTGAGGCCCAGACCCGGTCCCGCCTCCGCGGCGTCGAACACCGCCTCGCCGCCGGCGCTCATGCCTCCACCCCCAGCGCCGCGGCCTGTTCGGCGCGGGTCGCCTGGTCGGCCTCCGCCAACACCCCGGCCGGGATGTCGTCCTCGCTTATGTCGCGCCAGGCGAAGGCGACGAAGGTGGCGAAGGCGCCGGCGACCCCTAAGCCCGCCATCCACCAGATATGCCAGATCATCGCAAAGCCCATGACCGTGGCGAAGAAGGCGCAGACGAAACCGGTGGCGGTATTGCGCGGCATCTCGATCGGCGCGTAGCGCGGCGGATCGTCCAGCCGGCCGGCCTTGCGTTCGCGCGCCTTGGTGGCCCACCAGGGGTCGGGGCCCTCGATCCTGGGCATGACGGCGAAGTTGAAGCTGGGCGGCGGCGATGCGGTGGACCATTCCAGCGAGCGGCCGTCCCAGGGATCGCCGCCGGCGCGCAGGGCCTCACGGTGGCGGATCGAGACCACCAGTTGGGCGATCTGGAAGCCGATGCCGGCCATGATGACCACCGCGCCCACCTCGGCGGCCAGCAGCCAGGGCCGCCATTCCGGCACATCGTAGGACTGCATCCGCCGGGTCATGCCGAGCAGGCCGACCACGTAGAGCGGCATGAAGGCCAGGTAGAAGCCGATCACCCAGCACCAGAAGGCCGCCTTGCCCAGCCCCTCGTGCAGCCGGAAACCGAAGGCCTTGGGAAACCAGTAGGTGTAGCCGGCGAAGGCGCCGAACAGCACCCCGCCGATGATCACGTTGTGGAAGTGGGCGACCAGGAACAGGCTGTTGTGCAGTTCGAAATCGGCCGGCGGCACGGCCAGCAGGACGCCGGTCATGCCGCCGATGACGAAGGTGACCATGAAGGCCAGCGACCACAAAAGCGGGGTCGCGAACCGCACCGCGCCGCCATAGAGGGTGAACAGCCAGTTGAACACCTTCACCCCGGTCGGCACGGCAATGATCATGCTCATGATGCCGAACACCGCGTTGACGTCCGCCCCCGCCCCCATGGTGAAGAAGTGGTGCAGCCAGACCATGAAGGAGAGGATGCAGATGGCCATGGTGGCGATCACCATCGAGCGGTAGCCGAACAGCGGCTTGCCCGAGAAGGTCGAGGTCACCTCGGAGAACACCCCGAAGGCCGGCAGGATCAGGATGTAGACCTCCGGATGCCCCCAGGCCCAGATGAGGTTCATGAACATCATCAGGTTGCCGCCACCGTCGTTGGTGAAGAAGTGGAAGCCGAGGTAGCGGTCCAGGGTCAGCATGGCCAAGGTGGCTGTCAGGATCGGGAAGGCGGCGACGATCAGCAGGTTGGCCGCCAACGAGGTCCAACAGAACATCGGCATGCGCAGATAGCTCATCCCCGGCGCGCGCAGCTTGAGGATGGTGGTGACGAAATTGACACCGGTCAGCAAGGTGCCGACGCCGGATATCTGCAGTGACCACAGGTAATAATCGACGCCGACCCCGGGCGAGAATTTGAGCTCCGACAGGGGCGGATAGGCGAGCCAGCCGGTGCGCGCGAACTCAC
>DATAYM010000012.1:0-170362 GCA_036272595.1 Caulobacteraceae bacterium | reverse complement strand
GCCGTCGTGACGAAGGCCACCGCCAGCAGCCATTCCCGGCGCAGACTCGAAAACCGAACTGAACTCATGCAGTAGTCCTACCAGAAAAACAGAAGCCGCAGGTGAGCATTCCTTGGCAACGAACCTTAGCAGAATCTTTGCCTTTAACACTACGTTAACCCGTCGTTAACATCTACAGGCATCCAGGTGAAAAAAGGGATTCCTCGAGGTGAAATGATGGCTGGCTCAACAACCGCGAACCAATCCGACTTTGCCGAAATGGATAACGCCGGGATCTCCAAAGAACACTGGAAGATCATGTTCATATCCGGAATGGGCTTCTTCACCGACGCTTACGATTTGTTCGTCATCGGCGTTGTCATGGCCTTGCTTAAGCCGATCTGGCATGTGGGCAAACTCGAAGAGGGCCTGGTCGAGTCGACAGCGCTGCTCGCCGCGGCCCTCGGCGCCCTGCTCTTTGGCCGGGTCGCAGATATGTTGGGTCGCAAGCGGATTTATGGAGTTGAGGTACTGGTTCTCGCCGCCGGGGCAATTGCCTGCGCCTTCTCCCCCAATATCTGGTGGCTCATCGGCCTTCGCTTCATTCTTGGCATCGGCATTGGCGGCGACTATCCCGTTTCCGCCACCATCATGAGCGAATATGCCGGCAAGGCACATCGGGGCATGCTTGTCACTCTGGTCTTTGCCATGCAGGCCGCTGGTCTGATTGTTGGTCCTCTCTTTGCCGCCGCCCTGCTTCTTACTCCTCTTTCGCATGACATCATCTGGCGGATTTTGGTTTCCTTCGGCGCCGTGCCCGCGCTTGCCGTCTACAGCGCACGCCGTCACTTAAAGGAGACACCTCGTTTTCTAAAGGCTGCCGGCCACGAAGAAGACCACTCTGGCAAGCTGAAGAAGGCCGCACACTTTGACAAGAAAACTCACTCCGTTTCTTTTTGGGATGGCTTTCACCGCATCGTCGATAACAAGATGATCCTCTCCAGGCTGGTGGGAGCCAGCGGGGCTTGGTTCCTAATGGACTTCGCCTATTACGGCAACACCGTCTCCAGTCCGCTGGTGCTGAGCGCCATCAGCCCGCACGGCAGCATCGAGCAGCACGCCCTGATGCAGCTGGCCGTCTTCACCATCGCCGCGGCGCCCGGCTATCTGGTGGCCGCGGCGATGATGGACCGCATCGGCCGCAAGACCATCCAGGTGCTGGGCTTCGCCATGATGGCCCTCACCTTCGCCGCCATGGCCTTCATTCCCGACGTCGAGAAGCTCCTGGTGCCGTTCCTGATCATCTACGGCATCAGCTACTTCTTCACCGAGTTCGGCCCCAACTCGACCACCTTCGTCTATCCGTCGGAGCTCTTCCCGGTGCTGGGCCGCACCACCGGCCACGGCGTCGCCTCGTCGGCCGGCAAGCTGGGCGGCTTCATCGGCGTCTTCCTGTTCCCGATCTTCATGGCCCGCGGCGGCCTGGCCCTGGCCGAGGCGGTGGCGGCCGGCGTCAGCGTCGTCGGCATCGTCGTCACCCTGACCATGCTGCCGGAGACCAAGGGCAAGAGCCTGGAGGAACTCAACCCCGACCTCGACGTCTCGTCGGCCGCACCGGCCTGAGGCCTATTGGAAGGCGAAGCTGACGGCGCGGCATGGCGCGGAGCGGCGCATTTCAGCCCACCGGTTCGAGCCGGCCGGCGCGGATGGCGGGCGCCTCGACGGGCAGGGACGGAGCCGGCGCCCCGCCACGGCTGTATTGGCGCGGCGAGCGGCCCATGACCCGTTTGAAGGCGGTGCTGAAGGCGCTTTCCGACTCGTAGCCCAGCGACAGGGCGATGACCGAGATCGGCTCGGCGCCGTTGGCCAGCCGGTCGGCGGCCAGCAGCATGCGCCAGCGGGTCAGGTAGTCCATCGGCGAGGCGCCCACCGTGGCCTTGAACTTCAGCGCGAAGCTCGAACGCGACATGCCGGCGCGCTCGGCCAGGGCCTGCAGGGTCCAGCGATGAGCCGGATTCTCGTGCATGGCGCCGATCGCCGCGCTCATCTGCCGGTCGGCCAGGGCGAACAGCCAGCCGACGCCGCCGGCCGCCCCCTCGGCCAGATGCAGCCGCAGGGCCTGGACCAGCATCATGTGCGCCAGGTGCTGGGCGACCAGCAGGCCGCCTGCCTGGGGCTCGCGCAGCTCATGCATCATCCGCTCCACCGACCAGCGCAGCGCCGCCCGGTCGGCTTCCTTGCGGATATGCACGATGGGCGGCAGCACCCCCAGCAGCACGCCGGCGGACTCGCCGGCCAGGGTGAAGTGGCCGCCGACCTGGCAGAAATCCCCGCCCCCATTCATGACGGTGACGCCGCCATCGCGCCCGTGGGCATAGATGGCCTCGGGGCCGACCGGCGTCAGGCCGAGGTCGCTGGCCATGCGGAAGGGCCGGCCGCGCGGCAGCAGGAAGCAGTCGCCGGTCTTCAGCCGCACCGGCTCGGCGACGCCCTCGACGGCCAGCCAGCACTGGCCCGACACCACCGCGTAGCACTTGATGCCGGCATGGCGGGGAAACTGGATCGCCCAGTCGCCGCCTGCATCGAAGCCGCCGGAGGAATAGGAGCGCGGTTTCAGCAGCGACAGCACGTCGGAGAGCGGGTCCATCGGTCATTCCGGACGATTGCGAAGATAATATGGATGGTACGGCATGGATCGTACGGGCTCAATCGCCTATCCTGGCGACCTACCGGAGGACTCCATGTCAAAGACCATCGTCGTCGTCGGCTTCGGGCCGGGCATCTCCACCGCCGTCGCCGAGACCTTCGGCGCGGGCGGCTTCCAGGTCGCCCTGGTGGCGCGGAACGAGGCGCGCCTGGACGCGGGCGTCGCGGCGCTGGAGGCGAAGGGGATCAAGGCGGCCGCCTTTGCGGCCGACGCCGGCGATCCCGCCTCGATCCGCGCCGCCCTGGACAAGGCGCGGGCGGCGCTGGGGCCGCTGACCGTCGTCCATTGGAACGCCTATGGCGGCAGCGAGACCGGCGACCTGCTGGAGGCCGACCCGGCCGCCGTCGGCCACGTCTTCGACATCGCCATCGTCGGCCTGCTGGCCGCCGTCCAGGAGGCGCTGCCCGACCTGAAGAGCGCCGGCGACGGCGCCGTCCTGGTGACCAACGGCGCCTTCGGCGAGCTTTCACCGCAGGTCGACGCCATGGCGGTCGGCATGAAGACCATGGGGGTCGCCCTGGCCAACGGGGCCAAGCACAAGCTGGTCGGCCTGCTCTCGGAGCGGCTGAAGGCCGACGGGGTCTATGTCGGCGAGGTCATGGTCGCCGGCATGGTCAAGGGCACGGCCTGGGCGCAGGCCGGCGGCGGCATCGAACCCTCGGCGATCGCCGAGCAGTTTTGGACCCTCTATCGCGGCCGCGGCGAACTCTACGCCCGCGTCAGCTGACTTGGACGATCGCGAAGATAATACGGACTTCTTGGCATAGATCGTATCGAGTTCAGCGCCTATTCCAATGATCGCCAAGCCGCCATCGCGGCCGTCATGGCGAAATCAAAGGAATTGCGAAATGCGCGTATTCGTCACCGGCGCGTCCGGTTTTGTCGGCTCCGCCGTGGTCAAGGAACTGCTCGGCGCCGGCCACCAGGTGCTCGGCCTGGCCCGCTCGGACGCCGCCGCCGAGGCCGTGGCCCGGGCGGGCGCCGATGTCCAGCGCGGCGGCCTGGAGGATCTGGACAGCCTCAAGTCCGGCGCGGCCGGGGCGGACGGCGTCATCCACACCGCCTTCATCCACGACTTCTCGAAATTCGCCGAGAACAGCCAGGTCGACAAGCGCGCCATCGAGGCGCTCGGCGCGGCCCTCGCCGGCTCGAACCGGCCGCTGATCGTCACCTCCGGCACGGCGCTGGTGGCGCCGGGCCGGGTCGCCACCGAAGACATGCTGGTGCCGGACGCCAACGGCATCCCGCGGGTTTCGGAACAGACGGCGCAGGCGATGGCGGCGCAGGGCGTGCGCGCCGCGTCGGTGCGCCTGCCGCCGACGGTGCACGGCGTCGGCGACCACGGCTTTATCCCGCAGATCATCGCCATCGCCCGTGAAAAAGGCGTGTCGGCCTATGTCGGCGACGGGCAGAACCGCTGGCCCGCCGTGCACCGGCTCGATGCCGCCGTCCTCTACCGGCTGATCCTCGAGAAGGCCGGCGCCGAGGGAACCTGGCACGGCGTCGCCGAGCAAGGCGTGCCGACGAAAGAGATCGCCGAAGTCATCGCCCGGCGCCTCGGCCTGCCGCTGGTCTCCAAGCCGGCTGAGGAGGCGGCGGGGCATTTCGGCTTCCTCGGCTATTTCTTCGGCCTGGACTGCCCGGCTTCGAGCGACAGGACGCAGGCCGAGTTCGGCTGGCGCCCCACCGGCCCCAGCCTGCTCCCCGACCTGGAAAACGCCGGCTATTTCGCCGGCTGAAGCGGCTCGCGCCGCTATTGCGCCGCGACGGTCGACGCGGATGGGAGCACGTAGCCTTCCATCCGCTGGCGGATCAGTTTCTTGTCGATCTTGCCGGTGGCGCCGAGGGGAATCTCGTCGATGAAGACCACATCGTCCGGCAACCACCATTTGGCGATCTTGCCTTCGAGGAAGGTCAGGAACTCTTCCCGCGTCGCCGTCTCGCCGTCCCTCAGCCTGACCAGCAGCAGCGGGCGTTCGTCCCACTTGGGATGGTGCACGCCGATCACCGCCGCCATCAGCGCCTTCGGATGGCTGGCGGCGATGTTCTCGATCTCGATGGAGCTGATCCATTCGCCGCCGGACTTGATGACGTCCTTGGCGCGGTCGGTGATCTGCATGTAGCCGAGCGGGTCGATGGTGGCGACGTCGCCGGTGTCGAAATAGCCTTCGTCATCGAGGATGTTGCCGCCGTCGCCGCGGAAATACTGTCCGACGACGAACGGCCCGCGCACCATCAGCCGTCCGAAGGTCTCGCCGTCGTGGGGCAGACGCGCGCCCTCGTCGTCGACCAGCTTGAGCTCGACGCCGGCGGGGGGATGGCCCTGCTTCAGCGAAAAGCGCAGCTGCTCCTCCGGCTCCATGGCCGCGACCCTGGCGGTGGGGCTGGAGAGGGTGCCGAGCGGCGAGGTCTCGGTCATGCCCCAGGCGTGCACCACCTCGACGCCGTAGTCGTCGCGGAAGGCGCGCACCAGGGCCTCGGGCACCGCCGAGCCGCCGATCACCACCCGCTTCAGCTGCGAGGGCTTCAGATTGTTGGCGCGCATGTACTGCAGCAACATCTGCCAGACGGTGGGCACCGCGGCCGAGAAAGTGACCTGTTCGGTCTCCAAGAGCTCGTAGATCGACTCCCCGTCCATCTTTGCGCCGGGCAGGACCAGCTTGGCCCCGGCGGCGGGCGCGGAGAAGTTCAGGCCCCAGGCGTTGGCGTGGTACATGGGCACCACCGCCAATATGCTGTCGCGGCCGGACAGGCCCATGGCGTCGGCCTGTAGCGTCACCAGGGTGTGCAGGAAGGTGGAGCGGTGCTCGTACAGCACCCCCTTCGGATTGCCGGTGGTGCCCGAGGTGTAGCAGAGCGCCGCCGCCGTCCGCTCGTCGAAGCCGCCCCAGGTCACGTCAGGCGAATGCTGCTCGATCAGGCTCTCGTAGCAGAGCGCGCCAGGATAGGCGGCGGCGGACATGTGGTCGCGGTCGGTGAGCACGATGATCTTTTCCACCTTCGGCAGGCGCTCGCGGTGCTCCCACAGGATCGGCAGGAAGGGCAGGTCGACGAAGATCACCCGGTCTTCGGCGTGGTTCATGATGTAGCAGAGCTGGTCGGCGAACAGGCGCGGGTTCAGCGTGTGGCAGACCGCGCCGATGCCCATGATGGCGTACCAGGCCTCGATATGGCGGCCGGTGTTCCAGGCCAGGGTGCCGACCCGGTCGCCCGGCTTGACGCCAAGCGCCAGGAGGGCGTTGGACAGCCGCCTGGCCCGCTCGTGGATGGCGCCATAGGTGGTGCGGACGATGGGCTCCTCGATCGAGCGCGACACCACCTCGCGGTCGCCGTGCCAGTTCCTGGCATGGTCGAGAATCTTGTCGACCGTCAGCGGCCAGGTCTGCATCAAGCCCTGCATGCGTGTTTCCTCTCAAGGCCGGCGGTCGCACTCTCGGCCGCTCGTTCGCGACTTTATCGCTCAGAACCCTTCAGGGATAAAGCCGGGCCACGGTCCAGGCGGCGTCCGGCGCCTGGCGGGAAAAGGCCAGCCGCTCGTGCAGCCGGAACGGCCGGTCGCGCCAGAACTCGATGGCGGTCGGCAGGACGCGGTAGCCGGACCAGTGCGGCGGCCGCGCCACCTTGCCGATGCCGAACCTGAGGCCGAACTCCGCCACCCGCCGCTCCAGCGCCAGCCGATCGGGCAACGGGCGGGACTGGTCGGAGGCCCAGGCGCCGATCTGGCTGCCGCGGGGGCGGCTGGCGAAATAGGCGTCGGCCTCTTCGGCGCTCACCGGCTCCACGGGTCCGCGCACCCGCACCTGCCGGCGCAGCGACTTCCAGTGGAACAGCAGGCCCGCCTTCGGCGCCGCGCCCAGCTCGACCCCCTTGGCGCTTTCGGTGTTGGTGTAGAAGACGAAGCCCCGCGCATCGACGCCCTTCAAGAGCACCATGCGCATGTCCGGCAGGCCATGGGCGTCCACCGTCGCCAGGGCCATGGCGTTGGGGTCGTTCGGCTCCGACGCTTCGGCCGCACGCATCCATTCGTCGAACAGCACCAGCGGCTCGGCGGCGTCCGGCAACGGCGGCTCCTTCGCCGCCGCGGCGAAGAAGTCGTCGTTCTCCGAGGGCGTAGGCTTGGTGGTCATGGCCCCGATATAGCGCGGGCGGCGGTCGCGCGCAGTCCTCTCCGGACCTCTCCCGGATGGAGAAGTCTGGGAGGGATCGCTCGGGCCATGACGCCTACTTCCCCACGAACACCGGCTTGCGCTTTTCGAAGAAGGCCTTGCGGGCTTCCTTGGCGTCGTCGCTGGCGAAGGCGATGCGGATGTTGCCGACCTCGTAGCGCAGCTGCTGCTCCATGTCGGTGCTCTCGTAGGACTTGACCATGCCGCGCTTGAGCAGGCGCAGGGTGATCGGCGACCATTCGCAAAGCTGGGCGCAATAGGCCTCCAGCCGTTCGCTGAACTGGGCGTCGTCGACCACCTCGCCGGCGAGGCCCCAGGCCACCGCCTCCTCGCCGTTGGCGGTGCGGTTCTCCATCATGAATCGCATGGCCCGCTCATAGCCCATGGCCTGCGGCAGGGTGATAGTGAGGCCCGCGTCCGGCGAGCCGCCGATGCGGGTATAGCCGGCCATCAGCCGGGCGCTCCTGGCCACCAGCCGCACGTCGGTAGCCATGGCCAGGCCAAGCCCCGCGCCGACCGCGACGCCGTTGACGCCGCCGACCACCGGCTTGTCGCAGCGCTTGCGGATGGCGAGCAGGAAATGGCCGACCCAGGAGATGTCGTCCAGCTGCGCGGTCTGCCTGGAAAACGGCGAATAATGTTCGCCGCCGGCCAGGTCGAGCCCGGCGCAGAAGGCGTCGCCGCTGCCGGTGATCGCCACCACCCAGACATCGTCGTCCTTGGCGGCGGCGTCCACCGCCTCGACCACGCCCCAGGCCAGGGCGTTGGAAAGGGCGTTCTTCTTGTCAGGACGATTGAGGGTGATGGTCCGGACGTGGCCCTTGTCGGCGATCTTCACGACGTCGGTCATTTTGGCGCTTCCCTACCCGATGCGGTTTGGCCGCATCTTGCACCATCAGGCCGCCGCCGTCGAAGCCGGCTTGTCGTCGACGTATTTCAGCGCCGGCGGGACGTAGGCGGCGAACCGCGCCAGAAGGGCCTCCATGTCCGGCTCGAAGGCCAGCATGGCGGCATGGTCGGGCCGCAGGTATCCGGCGTCTTGCATCTTCGCCACCATGGCGCGGAGCGGATCGAAATAGCCGCCGACATCGAGGAACCCGCACGGCTTGGCGTGGATGCCGAGGATGCCGCAGGTCCACTGCTCGAACATCTCCTCCATGGTGCCGGGGCCGCCGGGCAGGGCGACGAAGCCGTCGGCCAACTGCTCCATCCTGGCCTTTCGCTGGTGCATAGTCTCGACCACCTCCATGCGGTCGAGGCCGGGATGGGCGATTTCGCGCTCGACCAGGCCGCGGGTCATCACCCCGACCACCCGCCCGCCGGCGGCCAGCGCCGCGTCGGCGACCAGCCCCATCAGGCCGAAGCGGCCGCCGCCATAGACCAGCTCGACGCCGCGCCGCGCCAGCGCCGCGCCGGCGGCGCGCGCGGCGTCCTGGAACTGCGCCGAGGTCCCGATGGTCGAGGCGCAATAGACTCCGATGGCCCGCATGGCCGCCTCCGTCTGGTCTCCGTCCTTCGCCGACGGAACCGAGAGAAGGCTTGATTCTCAAGAAGCTGCTATGACGGCCGCGGAGGGACGCGATGCCGCTGGCCGCCGAGGACGTCGAGATCGCGCCGGCGACGCAAGCCGAACGGCCGCTGATCGCCGGCATGCTGCAGTTCTATTTCTACGACTTCTCGGAAATGGAGCCGCGGGGTTCCGACAGCATGGAGCTGGAGGCGAGCGGCCAGTTCGGGGCCTACCTCGATCTTGCCGACTATTGGCGCGACCCCTCGCGGGCGCCGCTGATCATTCGCCGGCGGGGTCGGCCGGCTGGGTTCGCGCTGCTCGACGCCTCCTCCCACAGCGGTCGCACGGTCGATCGCAATATGGCCGAGTTCTTCGTCATGCGGAAACATCGCCGCGGCGGCGTCGCCGCGACGGCCGTGCGGGAAATCCTGGCCCGCCATCCCGGCCGCTGGGAAATCGCCGTCGCCGCCCGCAACACCGGCGCGCTCGCCTTCTGGCCCCGCGCCATCGCCGCGACACCCGGCCTCCGCGACTTGACCACGCTGGAGGGAGACGGCGTGCGGTGGACCGGCCCGATCCACGCCTTCACGGTCGCGGGCTGATCCCTAGCCTTTCACCGCGGTGACCATCAGCCAGGTCCGCTCGACCCCGTCATAGCCGCCGCCCGGCTCCTCGCAGACGCTCAGCTCGATCCAGGCCCCGGCCTCGCCGTAGGCCGCCTCCAGTCGCGGCCGGCTGACGAAGTTGTAGTAGCGTCCAAGGCGGTCGCGGCCGCCGCCGTCGCCGCCCTTGAAGCTGGCGAAGAAGAGGCCGCCGCGCTTCAGCGCCCGGCAGACGCGGGCCAGCACGTCCGCCAGACCTTCCTCCGGCACGTGCAGCAGCGAAGCGTTGGCCCAGACGGCGTCATAGCGCTCGCGCTCGTCCAGCGCCTCGAACCGCATCACCCGCACGGGCCGGCCCAGGCGCCGCTGCGCCTCCACCGCCAGCCCGGCCGAGCCGTCCGTCGGCGCGACCTCGAAGCCGGCGGCGATCATCGCCTCGGCGTCCTGGCCGCCGCCGGTTCCCAGCTCCAGGATCGACGCGCCTGGCGCCAGGCGCGCGAGAAAGGCCTCCAGCCGCGCGTTCCGCTCCGCTGGCCGCCGGGCGCGGGCGGCATAGACCGCCGCCTCGCGGTCGTAGAAGGCCAGGGTCTCGTCGTCATGCTCTCGGGCCATGGCGGGCCTTTTTGAAATCGCGCCGGCGATTTGGCCACAAACCCGCGCGGCGGGCCATCGCGGCGCCGCTCGCCCGCGTGCTAAGGATCGGCGACATCCAGCGGGAGACGGCCGATGCGTATCTTCATGAGAGTGGAAATCCCGGTCGAGGCCGGCAATGCGGCCATCGCCAGCGGCGCGCTGGGCAAGGTGGTCCAGGCCTTTTCCGACAAGTTCAAGCCGGAGGCGTTGTTCTTCGCCGCCGGCGACGGCATGCGCACGATGTATTCGGTGTTCGACATGGCCGAGGCCAACGACATCCCCAGCGTCGCCGAGCCCTTCTTCACCGAGCTCAAGGCCCGCATCGAGTGGCAGCCCTGCATGGACCTCGCCGATCTGCAGGCGGGCCTGGCAAAGCTCTAAAGGCCGCGCGGCGCGGCCTTCAGTCGTTGGGCATGAAGGTGGCGACCTTGGCCCCCGCCCAGCCGAACCGCAGGCCGCCCGGATCGCGCGGGCCGGAGACGATCTGGGTGTCGCCATAGGTGATGAAGAGCTCGCCCGAGCGCGGATCGATAGTCATGGATCGGGCGCCGAGGAAGGTCGGGATGGTCCGCAGCACCGCATAGGCGTCGCCCGGCTCCTCGTCGATCACCGTCAGCGTGCCGTTGCCGTTCGGGCAGAACACCCGATGGCGCGCCTCGTCGACCGCCACGGCGTCGCTGAACGGGCCGGTCGGCAGGCTGGCGACGATGCGGCCGTCCTTCGGGTCGACCACCAAGAGGGTGCTGTTGGCGCAGCCGGTGAACAGCCGTCCGGTGCGGTAGTCATAGGCCAGGCCATGCGGGCTGACGCAGCCGGGCAGGGCCCAGACCGCCTCGATGCGGCCGCTGGCGATGTCGACCTTGGCCAGATGGCTGGTGGAGGCGATGTTGACATAGGCGTTGCCGCGGCCGTCGGCGGCGGGAAATTCCGGCTCGCCGGGCAGGTCGACGGTGTGGGCGACGGCGCCGGCCGCCGCATCGACGATCACCAGCTGCTTGCCGTCGCCGATGGTGACGATGATCGCGCCGCTGTGCGGGTCGGCGATGATCCCGTCGTCGTCCTTGCCGACCGGGATCTGCTTGACGATGTGCAGGTCGGAAAGGTCGAACTCCTTCAGCATGCCGTCGTCGCCGCTGGTGGCGAAACCGCGGCCGAGCGCCGGCAGGATCGCCGCGCCGTGGGCCCGATCCATCGGCCCCACCTGCCCGACCAGCTTGCGGCTGGCCGTATCGACCACGCTCACCTTGTCCGTATGGCCGACATAGTCGCGGCCGGCGACCGGGTCGAAACTGGCGTAGTCCCAGCCCCCCGGCGCGCCGAGGTCGATGCTGCCGGTATAGACATAGTCGCCGCCCACGGGCGCGGCCCGCGACGCCGCCGGCAGGACGCCGAGCCCGGCCGCAAGGGCGAGAAAGGCGGGGAGAAGTCTGTTCATCGGGCCGTTCCTTTTGAGGGCCTGGCCAGGACGTCCTGTCGAACGCTGTTCCGCAAGCGGCGATTTGCCCCGCTCAGGCCAGGATGCGGTCGCGTTCGCCGGCCAGCGCTTCCAGGCCGCGCATCACCCGCAGCACCACCGTCTTGGCCACGCCCGGCGAGGCGGCGCCGAGGCTGGCCGAGATCGAGGTCATGCCGCGTCCCAGCGCCCAGAAGGCGGTGGCGATATCCTCGACCTTGGCGGTCACGACGCCGGTGTCGGCCAGCGACGACTTGAACACCTCGAAGGCCCTGGCCTCGGCTTCGCGCACCACCGCGTGGGCGGCCAGCAGCCGCTCGTCGTACATGATGGCGTAGAGCGCCGGGCGGCGGCGGGTGAAGCCCAGATAGGCGTGGCCGCAGGCGTTGAACACGCTGCGGCCCCTCGGCGAGCGGCTGGCCAGGCCCATCCAGTCGCCCAGCTCCCGGAACCCGTCCACTGCCAGCTCGGCGAGCAGCGCGTCCTTGCTGGCGAAATAATAGTAGAGGCTGCCGACGCCGGTCCCCAGGTCGGTCGCGATGGCCCGCAAGGAAAGTCCCGCCTGGCCCTGGGTCTCCAGGATGTGGTGCGCCGCCCGCAAGGCCCGCTGGCGCAGGTTGCCGACGCTCAGCGACGAATTCTCGACAGCCAGGTCCATTCGCCACCCTTTCCACGCCGCCGCCACCTTAGAAGGATTGCCGAAGCTCGCCAACGGATGGGCGGATCGCCGCGGCGCCGCCCTTACGGCCCGGTCTCGCTCGGGTTGAGCTCGCGCCAGCGCTTCAGCGCCTGTTCCGGGCCGGCATAGGCCTCCTGGGCCACCGGGTTCCAGTAGCGCAGATCTTCCAGCGGGATCTTCGCGCCGGTCACCGCGCAGAGCACGAAGCGGCCGGGCTTCATCACGGCGTATTCGCCGTCACCATAGTGCAGGACGGCGAGGCCGGGTTCGTTGGCGAGGTTGCGGTCATAGGCGTTCATCGAGGGCAGTCTAACCCGCCGCCGGCCCTTGGCCAAACACGATCAGAAGAGGTCGCCCTGATCGCTCGCGGCCGGCGCCGTCCTCCTGGGCGGACGGGCCGCGGGTGGGCGGGCCTCGCCATCGACCACGGCGCCGCGGCCGCCGTCCTCGAACTCCAGCCGCACGGCCTCGCCGGCCGCCAGGGTGGCCGCCGACCGCGCCAGGCTTCCATCGGCGCGATGCACCAGGGCGAAGCCCCGCTTCAGCGGCCCCTTCGGCGAAAAGGCCAGGCGCAGCTTCTCGACGCCGGCCAACGCCTCGCCGGCTCGCGCCAGCCGCCGGTCGGCGGCTGGACCCAGGCGGCTGGAGACGCCGGCCAGCTGGTCGGCCATGGCCTGGCGCCGGCGGATCAGCAGCGACGGGCTGAGCCGGGTCGCCACCCGCACCAGCTCGCGCTCGTGCACGGCGGCGTTGCGGGCGAGGGCGGCGCTGAGCCGGCCGGCCGACAGGTCGAACCGCTGGCTGGCCAGGGCCAGCACGTCGGCGGGGCGGGGCAGGCCGCGCGCGGCGGCGGCCAGCCGGTGGCGGCGCTCGTCCAGGAAGCGGGCGGCGATGCGGATCAGCCGGCGCTCGTGATCGGCCAGGCCGGCGCGCAGCTCGGCCAGCACCGGCGTCGCCATCTCGGCCGCGGCGGTGGGCGTCGGCGCGCGGCGGTCGGAGACGAAGTCGATCAGGGTGGTGTCGGTCTCGTGGCCGACGGCGGAGATCAGCGGAATGGCGCTGGCCGCCGCCGCCCGCGCCAGGGCCTCGTCGTTGAAGGCCCAGAGGTCTTCCACCGAGCCGCCGCCGCGCGCCACGATCAGCACGTCCGGCCGGGGTATGTCGCCGCCGGCGGCGACGGCGTTGAAGCCGCCGATCGCCGCCGCCACCTGGGCGGCCGCCTGGTCGCCCTGCACCACCACCGGCCAGACCACCACCCGGCAGGGCCAGCGGTCGCGGATGCGGTGCAGGATGTCGCGGATCACCGCGCCGGTGGGGCTGGTGATCACCCCGACCACGGCGGGCATGGCCGGCAGCGGCCGCTTGCGCTCCGCCGCGAACAGGCCCTCGGCGGCCAGCTTGGCCTTCAGCCGCTCGAGCTGGGCCAGCAGGGCGCCGACCCCGGTCGGCTCCAGGGTCTCGATGACGATCTGGTACTTGGACGAGGCGGGATAGGTGGTGATCCGCCCGGTGACGATCACCTCAAGCCCCTGCTCAGGCCGGCAGGCGATCCCGCGCGTCTGGGTCTTCCAGATGACGCCGTCGATACAGGCGCGATCGTCCTTCAGGCTCAGATAGATGTGGCCGGAGGCGTGGCGGGTCACCTTGGAAAGCTCGCCGCGCAGCCGCACGAAGCCGTAGGTCTCCTCCAGCGTCCGCTTCAGCGCGAAGGCGAGTTCGGAGACGGTATAGGCGGGCGCATTGTCGGCGACAGCCGGCGCATCGGCGAAAGTCATGCCCATGAACATAGGCGCTCGCGTCGAGTCGTGGCAGTAGGCGCGGGCAGAGGAAGACCCGCGTGGAGTTGCGCCCCTTGAACATCCTGCTCGTCGGATCCGGCGGACGCGAACACGCCCTGGCCTGGAAGATGGCGCAGTCGCCGCTGCTGACGCGGCTGGTCTGCGCGCCGGGCAATCCGGGCATGGCCGCGCTGGGTGAGACAAGGGCGGTCGCGGCGACCGACGTGGCGGGGCAGGTGGCGCTGGCGCGGGAGATCGGCGCCGACCTGGTGGTGATCGGGCCCGAAAGCGCCGTCGAGGCCGGCCTGGCGGACGCGCTGGCCGAGGCCGGCATTGCCTGCTTCGGCCCCACCGCCGCCGCCGGCCGGCTGGAGACCTCGAAGGCGTTCACCAAGGCCTTCTGCGACCGCCACGGTCTGCCGACGGCGGCCTATGGGGTGTTCGACGCCGCCGCGCCGGCCAAGGCCTTCCTGGACAACTTCACCGCCCCTTACGTGATCAAGGCCGACGGCCTGGCCGCGGGCAAGGGCGTCACCATCGCCGCGACGCGGGCGGAAGCCGAGGCGGCCATCGACGACATGCTCGGCGGCGGCTTCGGCGCGGCCGGGGCGCGGGTGGTGGTCGAGGAGTTCCTGGCCGGCGAGATCGCCTCGCTGTTCGCGCTCTGCGACGGCGGGACCAGCCTGATGTTCGGCGGCGCCCAGGACCACAAGCGCGCCTTCGACGGCGACCAGGGACCGAACACCGGCGGCATGGGGACCTACGCCCCGGCGCCGGTGCTGACCGACGCGGTGGTCGAGCAGGCGCGGACCCGGCTGATCGAACCGGCCTTCGCCGGCATCGCCGCCGAGGGGGCCCCGTACCGCGGGGCGATCTTCTGCGAGATCATGGTCACCGCCCACGGGCCGAAGCTGATCGAGTTCAACGTCCGCTTCGGCGATCCGGAATGCCAGGTGCTGATGCTGCGGCTGGAGAGCGACCTCGTGCCCTATCTGCTGGCCGCGGCCACCGGCCGGCTGGCCGAGTTGTCGCCGCCGGTCTGGCGCGACGAAGCGGCGATCTGCGTGGTGCTGGCGACCAGGGGCTATCCGGGCAAGTCGGCGCAGGCCGGCTCGGTGATCGTCGGCGCCGAAGCCGATCTCGGCGAGGGCGTCGTGGTGTTCCAGGCGGGCACGTCGCGGCGCGACGACGGCGCCCTGATCGCCGGCGCCGGCCGGGCGCTGAACGTCTGTGCAACGGGGCCGACGCTGAAGATCGCCCGCGACCGGGCCTATGCCGCCATCGAGCGGATCGACTGGCCCGGCGGCTTCCACCGCAGCGATATCGGCTGGCGCGCCCTGGGCCAGGGTTGAGCGCTAAAGGGTTGCCGGTGAAGGGGTTGGCGCCTCCCGCCGCGGCTCGCTAAGGTGCGGCCATAAAATTCGTACCTATTCGAGGAAACGCCGAAATGGCCGACGACAAGGCGGCGATTGCAGCCGAAGAGCGCACCCGCGAGATGCTTAATTCCGGCACCAAGGAGGTCGCCGAGACCCACCGCTTCGACGAGAGCCGGCTGGCCGGCTGGATGGCCGCCAATGTCGAGGGCTTCGCGGGCCCGCTCGAGGTGCGCCAGTTCAAGGGCGGCCAGTCCAACCCGACCTACCAGTTGATCACGCCGTCGAAGACCTATGTCATGCGGCGCAAGCCCCCCGGCAAGCTCTTGCCGTCGGCCCACGCGGTCGACCGGGAATACCGGGTGATCAGCGCGCTCAACCCCACCGGCTTTCCGGCGCCGCGGACCTATGGTCTGTGTACGGACGACGAAGTCATCGGCACCATGTTCTACGTCATGGACATGGTCGAGGGCCGCATCCTGTGGGACCAGACCCTGCCCGACTATCCGCCGGCCGAGCGCCACGCCATCCACATGGCGGCGCTGAAGACCCTCGCCGACCTGCACAACACCGACTACGAGAAGATCGGCCTCGGCGACTACGGCCGTCCCGGCAACTACATGCTGCGCCAGATCGACCGCTGGACCAAGCAGTACAAGGCCTCCGAGACCCAGCACATCGACACCATCGAGCGGCTGATCGAATGGCTGCCGAAAACCGCGCCGGAAGACGACCAGCACTCCATCGTCCACGCCGACTACCGGCTGGACAACATGGTCATGCATCCGACGCAGGCCCGCGTGGTTGCGGTGCTGGACTGGGAGCTTTCGACCATCGGCAATCCGCTGGCGGACTTTTCCAACCTCCTGATGCAGTGGGTGAACGGCTCGATCGCCTCGATCGAGGACAAGGAAGCCTACGGCATTCCGACCATGGAGGAATATGTCGCGGAATATTGCCGGATGACCGGCCGTTCGGGCCTGCCGGACCTGAACTGGTACTTCTCCTACAACATCTTCCGGCTGGCCGGGATCATCCAGGGCATCGTCGGCCGCGCCCGCGACGGCACCGCCAACAGCCCGCAGGCCGCCGCCATGGCCGCCCGCGTGCCGGCCCTCGGCGCCGCGGCCTGGAAGTTCGCCGAGAAGGCCGGCGCGCGCTAGGCGCGGGCCAGCAGCGCGTCCAGCGCCGCCGCGTCCTCGAACACCGCCCGCACCGGCCAGGCGGCGGCGCGGGGGCGCCAGTCCGGCGGCAGGCGGATCCAGTCCTTTTCGGTGGTGACCAGGCCGGCGCCGAGGCGCTCGGCGCGGGCGGCGACCGCGCGCAGGGTCGCTGGCGTGAGGCGGGCGTGGTCGGGCAGGGGAATGAAGTCCACCAGGTCGCAGCCGGCGGCGATAAGGGCGCGCTCGACCTTCCAGGGCTTGCCGACGCCGGCGAAACCCACCTGAGGCCCGGTCGGCGGCGGCGCATCGGGCTGAAGGCGCGCGATCAGCACCGGCTTGGCGCCGAACAGCGCCACAAGGGCCGGGTCCGGCGCGGCCAGATCGGCCGGCAGCATCACGACCACGGCGTCGGCGCGCCTCAGGCCGGCCGCCAGCGGCTCGCGCATCGGGCCAGCGGGGAAGACGTCGCCGTCGCCGAACGGCCATTCGCCGTCGCGGGTCTCGCCGTCGACGACCACCAGCGACAGGATCTTGTTCAGCGTCGGATTCTGGTGCCCGTCGTCCATGACGATGGCCTGCGCGCCGGCGGCCACGGCGGCGGCCGCGCCGGCCACGCGGTCGGCGGCGATCCAGGCCGGATGGCCCTGGGCCAGCATCAGCGGCTCGTCGCCGACGTCGCCGGCGGCATGGACGGCCGGGTCGACGCGCAACGGTCCCTTCAGCCGGCCGCCATAGCCGCGCGACAGGGCGTGGGCGGGGACGCCGCGCGCCGCCAGCCGATCCAGGATCTCGCGCGCGACCGGCGTCTTACCCGTGCCGCCGAGGGTCAGGCCGCCGACGCAGATCACCGGAACGCCGGGATCGAACGGCTTGGCGCGGGCGATGCGGCGGGCGGTGACCCCAGCCCAGATCGCCGCCGCCGGGGTCAGTAGCAGCCGCGTCGGCGAGGCGCGCCGGCGGCCGCGCTCGTACCACCAGCGCGGGGTCGGCAGTCTCATGACGAGGGCAACAGCGGCGCGATCGCCCGCCAGCCGTCATCGAAGGCCCCGGCTTGGCCGGCGGCGTAGGCGCGGGCGCGCGCGCCCAGGTCGCGCATCCGGTCCGGCGCGGCCAGCAGGGCCGCCAGTTCGCGCCCGAGGCCGGATGCGTCGGCCACGGCCAGGGCCGCGCCCGCCTCGATCATCTCGGCATAGGGATCGGCGTGGTTGAACCGCTCCGGCCCGGTCAGCACGCCGACGCCAAGCGCGGCCGCCTCCAGGGGGTTGTGGCCGCCGACCCCGGAAACGAAGCTGCCGCCCATGACCACGATGTCCGCCAGCCGATAGAACAGCCCCATCTCGCCCAAGGTGTCGGCGAGGTAGATGTCGGCGCGCGACAGGTCCTCCTCCGTAGGGGGAGGGGGACCGCCGATAGGCGGTGGAGGGGGCTTGCCGCCGCCGCGGCCGTCCTCAAGTCCATCCGAGATCATTTCCGCCCCCTCGGAGGCGCGGCGGTCCCCCTCCACCCCGCTTCGCGCGGTCCCCCTCCCCCAAGGGGGGAGGATCTGGGCGCGGCGGACGACTTCGAAACCCGCCTGGGCCAGTTCGGCGGCGACGGCTTCGCCGCGTTCGGGGTGGCGGGGGGCGATGATCAGCAGCGGCCGGTCCGGCGCCTCGGTGACGGCGGCGGCCGCGATCAGCGCCTCTTCGCCGGGGTGGGTGCTGGCGGCCAGGACGATGCGGCGTTTCCCGATGGCCGCCTTCAGCGCCGCGAGTTGGCCCTGCTCGGCCGGGGGCGGGGCGCCGAGGCGCTTGAGGTTCAGGCGGCCGGTGACGCGGCCGCCGAGGCTCGCCAGACGCGCTTCCGAGGCGGCGTCCTGGGCCAGGATGGCTTCGAAGCCGCCCAGCATGGCCCTGGCGGCGTCCGGACGGCGCGACCAGCCGCGGGCGCTGGCCTCGGTCATCCGCGCCGAGATCAGGGCCAGCCGGACGCCGCGCCGGCGGGCGCCGAGGATCAGGTTCGGCCAGAGCTCGCTTTCGGCGAACAGGCCGAGGCCCGGCCGCCAGTGGTCCAGGAACCGCGCCACCGGCCCCGGCGCGTCGATCGGCGCATACTGGTGGATCGCGCCCGCCGGCAGGCGCTGGCGCAGCAGCTCGGCCGAGGTGCGGGTGCCGCTGGTGACCAGGACGGTGAGGTCCGGCCGCGCCTCGCCGATGCGGGCGATCAGCGGCAGCAGCGAGACGCCCTCGCCGACGCTGGCGCCGTGCAGCCAGACCAGCGCGCCGTTCGGCCGGGTCAGGCCGGCATGGCCCAGCCGCTCGCCCAGCCGCGCCGCGTCCTCCTTGCCGCGCCGCACGCGGCTGGACAGCAGCAGCGGCGCCAGCGGCTCGGCCATGCCGGTCGCCAGGCCATAGAGGCGAAGGGAGATCGGCTTGCTCATCGGGCTGCGTCGAGCCTGGCCCAGGCCCGGGCGTCCAGCGCTTTCAGCCGGCCCTCCCACTGGGCGCGGACGGCCTCGACCCCGGCGCGGTCGGCGCCGTCCGGCACGTACATCGGCCCCTCCATCAGGGCGACGCCGCGCGAGAAGGGCAGCGGCAGGCGGGTCTGGTCCCAGTTGTTCAGCCGGATCGCCGGCCGCGCCGCGATCCCGGCCAGGAAGACGCGGGTCCCCGCGCGCCTGGCCAGCATGATCGGGCCGGTCTGCATCACCTCGCCGGGGCCTCTCGGCCCGTCCGGGGTGATGATCACCCCGCCGCCGGCGGCGATGTGGTCCAGCGCCTCCATGAAGGCGTTCGCGCCGCCCTTGCCGGCCACGCCGGGATGGCGGGCGGTCGAGCCGCGGATGGGGGGGAAGCCCAGCCGGGCGGCCGCCTTGGAGATGAACTCGCCGTCGGGCGACAGCGAGATCATCGGCCGGAACGGGCGGCCGCGGATCAGCCCGCGGCAGGTGACCGCCAGGGCGATGCGGCCATGCCAGAAGAACAGCATGCCGCCTTCCGGCCGGGCCATCTGCTCGACGATGGTGTCGGTCTGGTCGAAGCGCCAGCGCATGGTCGCGCCGACCAGCCGCATATAGGCGGTGAGCAGGAAGGCCAGGGTCGACTGGACAGGCCCCAGCCGGAAGAAGCGCTTCACTCGGCCGCCTCCGGGGCGACGTCGAGATCCTGCTGCTTGGCCAGCCGCGAATAGAGGCCGCCCGAACGCAGCAGGCCGGCATGGGCGCCGGTCTCCACCACCCGGCCGTCGGCGATGACATAGATGCGGTCGGCGCTTTTCACGGTCGACAGCCGGTGGGCGATCAGGATGGTCATGCGCCCGGCCATCAGCCGCTCCAGCGCCGCCTGCACCAGCGCCTCGCTGTCGGTGTCCAGGGCGCTGGTGGCCTCGTCGAGCAGAAGGATCGGCGCGTTCTTCAGGAAGGCGCGGGCGATGGCGATGCGCTGGCGCTGGCCGCCGGAAAGCCGCGCGCCGGCCTCGCCGACGCCGGTGTCGTAGCCCTTGTCGAAGGTCAGGATGAAGTCGTGGGCGGCGGCGGCGCGGGCGGCGGTCTCGATCTCGGCTTGCGTGGCGTCCGGCTTGGCGTAGGCGATGTTGGCGCGGATGGTGTCGTCGAACAGGAAGGGTTCCTGGGTGACCAGGGCGATCTGGTGGCGCAGCGAGGCCAGGGTCAACTGGCGCACGTCGCGGCCGTCGATGCTGACCTGGCCGGAGGTCACGTCGTAGAAGCGCGGGATCAGGTTCAAAAGCGTGGTCTTGCCGCCGCCCGAGGGGCCGACCAGGGCGACGGTCTCGCCGCGCCGGGCCTCCAGGGTCACGCCGTTGAGGGCCGCAGAGGCGCCGCCATAGCGGAAGGTCACATCGTCGAAGCGCAGGGTCTCGGCCGTGGCGGCCAGGGCTTGGGCGTCGGGCGCGTCGCCGACCTCCGGCTCGATGTCCATGGCCGCGAACATGCGCTGGGCGGCGGCCAGGCCCTCGGCGAACACCGGCGGCAGGTTGGCCAGCTGGCGCAGCGACTGCGAGGCGGCGAGGAAGGCGACCAGGTAGGAGGTGAAGGCGCCGGCGAAGGCGGCGTCGCCGTGGGCGCGCCAGCCGGCATAGACCATCACCCCGGCCAGCACGATGGCCATCACCATCTCGACCACCGGCGAGGAGGCCGCGCCGATATTGGCGCCGCGGATGATGTGCGCCTGCCGGCGGCCGACGGCCTCGGCCACCCGCTGCTGCTCATAGGCTTCGCGGTTGTCGATCTTGACCACCTTGACGCCGTCGATGCCCTCCATGATGGTGGTCGACAGGCTGGAGGTCTCCTTCATCGCCCCGAGCGCAGCCTTGCGCGACCAGCGGGTGAACCGCTCCATCAGGATGCCGAGCAGCGGGCCGACCAGGATGATGCCCAGGGTCAGGACCGGGTCGCGGGTCAGCATCACCACCAGAAGGCCGATGACCATCACCAGGTTCTGGAAATAGGTCAGAAGCGCGCTGGTGGCGGCGTTCCTGAGCAGGCTGGCGTCGTAGAGCATGGCCGAGACGAACGAGCCGGTGTGCTCGCCGCGCAGCCGCGCCAGGTCCGAGCGGATGACCCGGCCGAACAGGTCGGTCTGGATCTGGCCGACGATCCGGTGGCCGACGGTGTTCATCATCCAGCTCTGCACGATCTGCGCCGCGGCGCGCAGCACGCCGAGCCCGACCAGGGCGGCGGCGACCAGATAGAGCTGGCTCAGCTTGCCGTGCAGGATGTCGTTGACCGCCGGCTGGACCACCCAGGTGGCCAGCGAGGTCGCCGCGGCGACGGTCAGCGCCGCCGCCACCGCCAGCCCGATCCGCAGGCGGTAGCGGACAAGGTAGGTGCGGGCGACCCGCATCGCGACGGCGGAGGCTTTCATAGGCTGGGACAGGGGCTGGGCGTCCGTCATGATCCCGTCGCCGGGGCCCGCGTCCGCGACATCGCGGGCGCCAACTGCATCTTCAATTCACACCGTCCAACGTCTATGTGGGGCCAGCTAACCCGAATCCGCGCAGGGGCGCAGCTTATTTTGACCCGGTTCGATCTCACACGGCCCGCCGGCCGCTTTACGACCGGCCTGCACTATCTATGGCACGATCACGCCTACCTGCGGGTCTTCTTCCGCAACGCCCACTGGGTCAGCAACGAGCTGGTGCGCACCAACCAGCCCTGGCCGTTCCAGCTGAAACGCTGGAAGGCCGCCGGCATCAAGACCATCATCAACCTGCGCGGCGGCTTCGACGGCAGCTTCTACGCGCTGGAAAAATACACCTGCGAGCGGATCGGGCTGAAGCTGGTCAACTTCACCGCCACCTCGCGCGACGTGCCCAGCGCCGAGAACATGCGCGGCGTGCGCGAGCTGTTCGAGACCATCGAATATCCGGCCCTGATGCACTGCAAGTCCGGCGCGGACCGGGCCGGGATCATGAGCGTCTTCTACTGCCATTTCCGCCTTGGCCAGCCGATCCGCCAGGCCATGAAGCAGCTGGCCTTCTTCCCCTATCTGCACGTGAAGGCCGGCAAGCCCGGCGTGCTCGACTACATCTTCGAGCTCTACCTGGCCGAGGCCGAGCCCAAGGGGATCAGCTTCTTCGACTGGACCCAGGGTCCCGACTACGACCCAGTGAAGATCAAGGCCGACTTCAAGGCGCAGTGGTGGGCGACCACCCTGACGGACAAGATCCTGCGCCGGGAATAGGCGCCCCGGCCCGTTCCTTCGCCTGTCAGGCCCGGCTTCGGCCGATCGGGCGGATCAGCACGAAGCCGCAGACCGCCGCGGCCGCCGCCGCCAGGGCGCAGGCGATCAGGGCGGTGCGGAAGCCGCTGGTCAGGGCGGCGCCTTTGGCCGCCAGCACCGCGCCGAGCAGGGCGGTGGCGATCAGGCCGCCGGTGCGCGCCACGGCGCTGTTGAAGCCGGAGGCCGAGCCGGTGTGGCGGCTGTCCACCGAGGCCAGGACGGCGGTGGTCAGCGGCGCGGCGACCCCGGCCATGCCCACCGACATGACCAGGACGGCCGGCGCCACCGTGGTCCAATAGCCGCCGCCCGGGCCGATCCGGGTCGCCAGCAGGAACCCGGCCGCGACGATCGCCGAGCCACCGATCAGCGGAATGCGCGCGCCGACCCGGCCGGCCAGGGCGCCCAGGGCCGGCGACGCCACCGACATCACCAGCGGGAAGGGCAAAAGCGCCGCGCCGGCCGCCGTCGCCGAATAATGCTCGGCCTCGATCAGCTCATAGGGGACCAGCACCAGCAGCGCGCCCAGGGCGCCGTAGAGCAGCAGGGTCAGCAGCGTCAGCCCGACGAAGTTGCGCGAGGCGAACAGGGCCAGCGGCATCATCGCCCGGTCGCCGCGCCGGTGCTCCACCAGGACGAAGGCCGCGAGCAGCACGGCGCCGGCGCTGGTCAGTCCGATGGCCGTCGCGGTCCATCCCACCGGGCCGGCGCCGATGGTCAGGCCCCAGGTCAGGCCGCCGAGGCCGAGGGTGGCGAGGACCGCGCCGGGCAGGTCGAGCGGCGCCCGCTGGTTGCTCGGCGTCTCGCGCACATAGCGCCAGGCCAGGATCACCGCCCCCGCCGCCACCGGCAGGTTGACCAGGAAGATGGCCCGCCAGCCGACGGTGTCGATCAGCCAGCCGCCGATCACCGGGCCGATGGCGCCGGCCATGGCGGCGACGGCCGCCCAGGTCCCGATCGCCTTGCCGCGCGCCTCGCCCTCGAAGGCGTCGCCGAGAATGGCCAGGCTGTTGGGCATCAGCATGGCCGCGCCGGCGCCCTGGGCCACCCGGGCGGCCAGCAGCACGGCCATGCTCGGCGCCAGCGCGCAGGCGGCCGAGGCGAGCGCGAACACCACCGTCCCCAGGACCAGCAGCAACCGGCGGCCGAACCGGTCTCCCATTGCGCCGCCGAACAGCAGCAACGCGCTGAGCGGCAGCAGATAGGCGTTGATCACCCAGGGAAGTTCGCCGGCCGCCGGATGCAGGCTGCGGCCGATCGCCGGCAGGCCGACATTGACCACCGAGCCGTCGATGAAGGCCAGGCTCGAGGCCAGTATGGTCGTCGCCAGCACCAGGCGCGGATGGTCGGACCGGCCGGCCGGCCGCGCGGCGATGCTGGCGGTGTCGCAGCTGGCGTTGAAAGCGCTCACCGGCCTGCCCCGTCGCGGTCAGGCCGCGGGCCTAGCCCTCGACGTCCGTCTCGGGGCGGTCGTCGCCGGACGACAGCTCGTCATGCCAGCGGCCCTGGCGGTCTTCGTACTCGATGCCGGCGGTCTCGCCAGGCTCCTCCTGTTCGGCGGCCGCCTTTTGCGCCGCGGCCCTGGCGGCGTCGTGGGTGGGGAAGGTCTCCGAATAGGTCCCGTCGACCTCATAGGCCCAGCCGCCGTCGTGCTCGACGATCTCGTATGTCAGCTTCGCCATGATCGCTCCGTCCGCCGCAGGTTGAGGCCCAGCCCCAGTAGGCTCGCCGAAGCGCGGTCTGGCAATCGCCGAGGCCGCCCTAGTGCTGGTGATTGTCCTCGTGCCCGTCCTCGTGGGGGTCGAGCAGCTTGTGCGCGTGGATGATGAAATAGCGCACCAGGGCGTTGTCGACGGTGGCCTGGGCGCGGGCCTTCCAGGCCTGTCGGGCCTCGGCGTAGTTCGGATAGGCGCCGACGAACTCGACGGTCTTCAGGTCGCGGAATTCGGTGCCGCCGAGTTCCTTCAACTCGCCGCCGATGACGATGTGGAGCAGTTGACGTTCGGGCATGGGCTTGGCCTTTCGTCAGCGGCCGGCGATGGCGACGCCGTCGACCAGCAGCGACGGCGCGTTGGCCGCGCCGCGGATCTCCAGGTCGGAGCCGACCACAAGACGGCTGTAGAAATCGTTGAGGTTGCCGGCGACGGTGATTTCCGAGACCGGATAGGCGATCTCGCCGCCCTCGAACCAGAAGCCGGAAACCCCTACCGACCAGTCGCCGTTGTTGGGGTTCAGCGACGGGCCGAACATCGAGGTGACCAGAAGCCCGGTCCTGGCCTGGTCCATCAGCCCGGCCAAGTCCAGTTCGCCGGGCTCCAGCGTCAGGTTGGTGGTCGAGACGCCGGGCGGCCCGGCCAGGCCGCGCGAGGCGTGGCCGGTGGTCTCCAGCCCCAACTGCCGGGCCGAGGCGGAATTGAGCAGCCAGGTGGTCAGCACCCCGTCGTCGATCAGGGCGCGGCGCCGGCCGGCGACGCCTTCGTCGTCGAACGGCGCCGAGCCCAGCCGGCGCGGCAGCAGCGGATCGTCGATCAGGTTGACGCCCGACGGAAAGAGCTTCTGGCCGAGCTTGTCCTTCAGGAACGAAACCCCGCGCGCCACCGCCGGGCCGGCGATGCCGTTGATCAGCGGCGACAGCACCGAGACGGCGATGCGGTTCTCGATGATCACCGGGGCGGTGGTGGAATCGATCTTGCGCGCGCCCAGCCGCTGCACGGCGCGGCGGCCGGCTTCGGCGCCGACTTCCTCGGGCGCCGGCAGGTCGTCGCGCCAGCGCAGGCGCCGGCCGTCGCCGCCCGTCTCCATGCCCGAACCTTCGCCGGCGACGGCCGAGGCGGACAGCGCGAAGGACGAGGCCTGGTGGACGCCCGAAAAGCCGCCGCTGGTGACGAACCGCCAGCGCGACTCCGACCAGGCGCTGGAGGCGCCGTCGGTGTTGGTGACCCCTTCCACGGCGCGGGTGGCGGCTTCGGCGGCGCGGGCGCGCGCCTCGAGCCATTCGGCGGTGGGCTCGGTCGGATCGTAGAGGGCGAGATCGGGGCCGGGTCCCTTGGCCAGCCGGTCCTCCGGGGCGAAACCGGCGAACGGGTCGGCGGGGGCGAGCCGGGCCATGGCCACCACCCGGTCGATCAGCTTGGCGCGGGCGTCGGCGGAAAGGTCCGAGCCCGACACCGTCGCCTGCTGCTGGCCGATGAAGACCCGAAGGCCCAGGTCGCGCGCCTCCTCGCGCTCGACCTCTTCCAGCGCATCGGCCCTGACCGTGACCGAGAGGGATTGGCGCTCGGCCAGTACGGCCTCGGCGGCGTCGGCGCCGGCGGCCAGAGCCGCCTTGACCACATCGTGCAGCAGGTTCTCGTCCATGCCGGGCGTTATGGCGAGGCCGCGCGGCCGCCGCAACCACGGGCGGCTTATTTCCGCGCCCGGCCCATCGATTGCGCGCCCAGCAGCGATCAGCGCCGGACGGGGCGCCCATCGCCGGGCAGGCCCAGGCTCGGCCACATCCGCGTGACGGTTTCGACCACCGCTTCGTCCATGGCGATGCGCCGGCCCCATTCGCGGTGGGTCTCCGGCGGCCACTTGTCGGTGGCGTCCAGGCCGATCTTCGAGCCGAGGCCGGATTCCGGCGAGGCGAAGTCCAGATAGTCGATCGGGGTGTTCTCGATCACGGTGATGTCGCGGGCCGGATCCATGCGGGTGGAGATGGCCCACATGACGTCCTTCCAGTCGCGGGCGTTGACGTCCGCGTCCACCACGATCACCCACTTGGTGTACATGAACTGGCGCAGGTACGACCAGACGCCCAGCATCACCCGCTTGGCGTGGCCGGGATAGGCTTTCCTGATCGAGACCACCGCGATGCGGTAGCTGCAGCCCTCCGGCGGCAGCCAGAAGTCGACGATCTCGGGGAACTGCTGCTGGAACAGCGGGATGAACACCTCGTTCAGCGCCTCGCCGAGCACGCTGGGCTCGTCGGGCGGCCGGCCGGTATAGGTGGTCGGATAGATCGGGTTGCGGCGCATTGTGACGGCGCTGACCTGGAAGATCGGGAACCGCTCGACCGAATTGTAATAGCCGGTGTGGTCGCCGTAAGGCCCTTCGTCGGCGTAGTCGTCCAGCAGCACGTGACCCTCGATGACGATCTCGGCCTCGGCCGGGACCAGCAGCGGCACGGTCCTGGCCTTGACCAGGTCGACCTTGGCGCCGCGCAGCAGGCCGGCGAACTGGTATTCCGACAGGGTGTCCGGCACGGGGGTCACCGCCGCCAGGATGGTCCCCGGATCGGCGCCCAGCACGGCGCAGGCGGGCAGCGGCTCAGGCCTGCCGGCCGCCTTCCAGCGCCGGTGGTGCTGGGCGCCGCCGCGATGGGCCAGCCAGCGCATGATGGTGCGGTCCTTGCCCACCACCTGCATGCGGTAGATGCCGAGGTTGTAGTTGTCCTCGCGCGCCTCGCCCGGACCCTTGGTCACCACCAGCGGCCAGGTGATCAGCGGCGCCGGCTCGCCGGGCCAGCACGTCTGGATCGGCAGCCTGGTGAGGTCGATGTCGTCGCCGGTCCAGACGATCTCCTGCACCGGGGCGGTCTTCACCGTCTTCGGGCGCATGCTCATCACCGTGCGGGCCAGCGGCAGCAGGGCCAGGGCGTCTTTCATTCCGGCCGGGGGTTCGGGCTGGCGCAGGAAGGCCAGCAGTTCGCCCACCTCGCGCAGCTCGCTGGCCGTGGTCCGCTCGGTCCCGCCCAGGGTGACGCCCATGGCCACCCGCTTGACCGTGCCGAACAGGTTGGCCAGGCAGGGGATGGCCGAGGGTTCGCCGTCGGCGCGGATCGGCCGCTCGAACAGCACCGCCGGTCCGCCGTCGGCCACCAGGCGGGCGCAGATCTCGGTCATTTCCAGCACGGTGGAGACCGGCTCGGTGACGCGCACCAGCTCGCCGGCGGCCTCCAGCCGTTCGATGAACTCGCGCAGGGATCGGTAAGCCATGGGGTCGGGAAGCTAGAGCATGTCAGGCGAAAGCGTGAGCGGTTTCGCCGCCCGGACATGCTCTGACTTCAAGGGTCTAGACCCTTTTCGTCCTGTTCAGATGATTCCACTGACAGGAAAGGCTCTGGCGGTGCGCGGGCGCCTGTCACGCCTTGCCGTCGGGCGCGGACGCCTTAAGCTCGGCGGATGATCTACGAAATCGACGTCCAGGACGCCCCGGCCCGCTTCGCCGAACTGATCGAAACCATCGACGCGGGCTACGGCGTCCTCATCCGCCGCGGCGACGAAGTCATCGCCCGCCTGGCGCCGGAGTGGTCGTTCCACGAGCCCAAACCCGAACCGGAAGGCGCCCTGACGCCGGAGGAACGCCAGGCCAGGGAGACCTTCGAGCTGTTCCAGGCGGATATAGAGGACAGCTTTTGAACGCGGGCGGGTCGCACGCAGACCCCCAAACCGTCATCCCCCGCTGGAGCGCAGCGGAATGCGGGGGATCCATAAACACTCGCGTTCGGCGGTGATCATGGGTGGCCCGAACAAGTCGGGCCATGACGGAAAAAATGGCGCTTGGCTCAGCCGGCCTTCTCCGCCTCGTAGGCCTTCAGCAGGGTCTTCGGGGCGATCTTGCGGTAGCGGCGTTCCAGGAAGTTGCGGAACGAGCCGGGGTGCAGGGTGGCGATGCGGGCCAGGACCGACGGATAGTCCTTGTAGTGAGGCGTGATGTGGAAGGTCTTCGGCTCGGCCTCCATCAGCATCTCGCGCTCGTCCAGCGAGACGTCCATCAGCACCATGCTGGCGTCGGCCTGGCGCAGGCGGGTGAAGAACTTCTTGTTCACCAGGAAGGACGGCTGGCCGTACGAGCTTCCCTCGACCACGCCGGGGAAGCTCAGGCAGATCTCGCGCATCTCGTCTTCGGTCATCGCACCCCCTTCGCGCCTCAAGCCCCCGGAAACGTCCAGACCGCCGTGCGCTTGACGGTGGAATCCTCGAGTTCGCGGGTGGTCTCGACGCTGTACTCGGCCAGTTTGATCAGGCCTGACTTGGGAAAATAGCTGCGGCCGGGATCGCCCAGCAGGACCCGGGCGCCGGCGTCGCGCGCCTTCGCCAGCCAGGCCATGGCGCGGTCGGCAAGCGGCTGCTCGTAGAAGACGTCGCCGGCGCAGATCACCTCGGCCTTCGGCGGCGGCGCGGCGAACGGATCGTGCTGGACGAAGCCGACCGCGACGCCGTTGGCGCGGCCGTTCAGGTCGACGGCGGCGGCGCAGAAGCCGTCGATGTCGGCGCCGGCGGCGCTTTTCGCCCCGGCCTGCATCGCCGCGACGGCCACCAGCCCCGAGCCCGTGCCGACGTCGAACACGGACCCGCCCTTCACCTCGGCCGGGTGGTCGAGCAGATAGCGCGCCAGGGCCTGGCCGCCGGCCCAGGCAAAGGCCCAGAACGGCGGCGGCAGGCCGATCCGGCCCAGCTCCTCCTCGGTCATGCGCCAGATCGGCGTGATCTCGTCGGCCAGGTAGAGCGCGATCTCCGGTGTGTGCGGCGGGCTCTTCAGCCGGGTGTTGGCCAGGATGAAGCCGTGCGGATCGGCGATGGTCTCGGCGCTCACGCGGGGGCCGCGAGCCGCAGCATGGCCGGATAGCTGGGGGCGATCTCCATGCGCGCCAGGAAGCCCTTCCGGCCGAGCAGCCGGTGGGCTCGGGGCAGATTGTAGCAGGGGATGTGCATGAACATGTGATGTTCGCAGTGGTAGTTGACGTAGTAGGGCGCGATCAGCGCCCGCTCCAGCGCGTTGGCCATGGTGGTGCGGGCGTGGCGCAAGGGGTCCGGCTCATCCTTGGCCACCAGGGCGTGCTCGGCGATGTTGCGCAGGCGCGTCACCATCTGGAACCAGGTGGCGCGCGGCAAAAGCCAGAGCGCGAACCAGCCCCACCACCAGTTTCGGCCCAGCAGCATCCCGGCGAGTCCGAAGCCTGCGATGGCGACGGCGTTGGTGACCAGGAACCGCCGCTGGCGCACGATCTCGGCGCCGAGGATCGGCAGCACCGGCGCGCCCCTGGCGCGGGTCTTCAGATTGTATTGCAAGAGGCCGAAGCGCTGCTTGAACCAGGTCTGGCCGGTCAGGTCGCGGACGATCTTGCGGCGGAACGACCGGCGGGTGATCGGAAAGGGCGCCGAGAGCCCCAGGTCCGGGTCCTCGGCCTGCTGGGCGAACTTGTGGTGCTGCAGGTGATATTTGCGGTAGCGGGCGACCCCGCCGCCGCACAGCCATTCGGCCACCCACTCGTTGACGCCGGGATCCTTGTGCAGGGCGCCGTGGGCGGCGTCGTGCTGCAGGATGCCCAGGCCCAGCTGCCGCGCACCGATGATCATCACCGCCAGCGGGATGGTGATCGGCCAGATCAGGCCCATCAGCGTCGCCGCGCCGATCACCGCCCAGCAATGGGCCACCAGGGCCAGCCCTTTCCACGACGAGTGCTCGGCCAGCGGCGCCCACTCCTCGGCGGTGAAGAAGTCCTTCGGATTGACGCGGGCGGCGACGGACATGGCCATAAGATGGGACGATTGCGTGCGCCGGGCAACTAAAACGCGCCCTTCTCCCCCTTGTGAGAGAAGGTGGCCCGAAGGGCCGGATGAGGGGTCGCGCCGATGCTTCCGACAAGGCCACCGGCCTTTACTTTAGGGCGATGTTCTTGTATTGTTCTTGGGTGGTCCAGCCGCGAAAAGCCAGTCGAAGCTTCGCCAAATCAATGCGCAGAGCCCCGGCGCACCATGAAGCCAAGCTCTGGCGGCTTCTGCGAGATCGACGACTCGACGGCCTGAAGTTCCGGCGCCAGGTCCCGCTCGGCTCCTATATCGCCGACTTCGTCTCCTTCAGGCACAGGCTCGTTATCGAGGCGGACGGACCCGCCCATCTCACCAACGTCGACCATGATCGCGTTCGTGACGCGTGGTTACGTGGTCAAGGCTTTCGCGTGCTCAGGTTCTCGAACGATAAGATCGCTACCGATCGTCACGGCGTTCTGTCGTCCATTCTGGACGCGGTGACGCCGTCCTAGGCAAGGTCCGCGCGACCCCTCATCCGGCCCCTCCGGGGCGACCTTCTCCCGCAAGGGGAGAAGGGGCGCCTAGACTAGGTTTGCTCACTCTGTGCCGGCTGATGTCAGAGGCCGAACCAGGCGGCCGGGGCGCGCCAGAGGCCGGCGACCAAGGCGGCGAACAGGATAAGCCCGGCGTCGCGGTTGGATCTGAACAGCCTCAGCGCGCCGTGCGGGTCGTCGAGGCGCAGGCGCAGCGGCTGGCTGACCAGGTGCGCCGCGTACAGCGCCGCCAGCGGCGGGAACAGCGGGCCGAGACGGCCGGTCGCGCCGGCGGCGAACACCAGGGCGATGGAAACCAGGTAGAAGACCAGGACGCCGCGCGGCGCGGCGCGGCCCAGCCGGCGGGCGGAGGACTTCACCCCCGCCAGGGCGTCGTCCTCCAGGTCCTGCACCGCGTAGATGGTGTCGTAGCCGAGGGTCCAGAACACCCCCGCCGCGTAGAGCAGCACCGGCGGCCAGCCCAGCCGCCCGGCCGCCGCGGCGAAACCCAGCAGCGCCCCCCAGTTGAAGGTCAGGCCCAGCCAGGCCTGCGGCCACCAGGTGATCCGCTTCATGAACGGATAGGCCGCCACCAGCAGCAGCGAGGCCGCGCCGAGGACGATGGCGACAAGGCCCATGGTCAGCAGCACCGCCAGCGCCAGGAGGCTGCAGCCGATCAGGAAGGCCCAGGCCTGGCGGAGGCCGATCGCGCCGGAGGCCACCGGCCTCGCGGCGGTGCGGGCGACCTTGGCGTCGATGTCGCGGTCGACGATGTCGTTATAGGCGCAGCCCGCCGCCCGCATCAGCGCCGCGCCGATGGCGAAGGCGGCCATCAGCCGGGGATCGGGCCAGCGTCCCCGCGCCGCGCCGGCCAGCGCGATCCCCTGCCAGCCGGGCAGCAGCAAGAGCCATATGCCCGCCGGCCGGTCGAAGCGGCCGAGTTTCAGCCAGGGCCGCAAGCCCTCGGGGGCGAGGCGGTCGACCCAGTTGTCCGGCGCGGCGTCGGGGAGGGGCGCTGTGGTCATCGGGCGCGTTTTCCGACATCGCGCCGGTGCGCGCCAGCCTTGCCCTCGAACCTCACCTTCGTCAGGCTGGGTCCAACAGGTGAGGAACGCGTTTCATGGGCTCGGATCTTCTCGACGTCGCCACCTTCGCCGACGGCCACCCGCACGCGCTCTACAAGGCGCTGCGCGAGCGGGCGCCGGTGTTCTGGAACCCCGAACCCGACGGGCCGGGCTTCTGGGCCCTGACCCGCTATGCCGACGTCCATGCGGTCGATCACGACTTCCAGACCTACTCCTCCAGCCCGACCATCATGATCCCCGATCCGGCCGGCGGCGCCGGCGCGCTCGGCGAGGCGACCATGATGCTGATGATGGACCCGCCGCAGCACACCGCCTTCCGCAAGCTGATCCGCGCCGAGTTCACCCGGCCGGCGGCGTCCGAGCGGGGCCTGCGGCTGCACGACCTGGCGCGGCGGATCGTCGATGCGGTGATCGAGAAGGGCGAGTGCGACTTCGTCGCCGAGGTGGCCGGCGAGATGCCGTCCTATGTCATCGCCGAGCTGATGGGACTGCCGCTGGACGACGGCCGCGAGCTCTACAAGCTGACCGAGATCATCCATTCGGCGCCCGAGACCCTGCCGCCCGGCGCGGGCGCCCAGGCGGTGGGCAAGATGTTCGCCTACGGCTCGCAGGTGATCGCCGAGAAGCGGGCGCGGCCGGCGGACGACCTGGCCACGCGGCTGCTGCAGGCCGAGGTGGAGGGGCGGCGGCTGACCGACCCGGAGTTCCGGCTGTTCTTCCTGCTGCGGGTCGACGCCGGCGGCGACACCACCCGCAACCTGCTGTCCAGCGGCCTGGTCGCTCTGCAGGAGAATCCCGACCAACTGGCCTGGCTGACGGCCGACCTGCCCGGCCGGCTGCCCAGCGCCCGCGAGGAGCTGCTGCGCTACACCAGCCCGGTCATCTACATGCGGCGCACCGCGACCCGCGACACCCGCATCGGGGATGCCCAGATCAGGGACGGCGACAAGGTGGTGATGTATTTCGGCGCCGCCAATCGCGATCCTGACAAGTTCGACCATCCCGACGCGCTGGACCTGAGCCGCGAGCCGAACGAGCACATCGCCTTCGGCGGCGGCCCGCACGTCTGCCTCGGCCAGCACCTGGCCCGCATCGAGATCGACGCCGTCCTGGTCGAGGTGCTGACCCGCATGCGCGACCTGGAGATCGTCGGCCCGCCCGAATGGCTGGCCTCCACCTTCATCTCCGGCCCGAAGAGCCTGCGCGTGAAGTTCAGGCCGGAAGCCAGGGCGGAGGCCTAGACCGGGAGTCCCGACCAGGCGCACGCGCAACTCTAACCCGTCATCCCCCGCTGGAGCGCAGCGGAATGCGGGGGATCCATGAACACTCGCGTTCGACGGTGATCATGGGTGGCCCGAACAAGTCGGGCCATGACGGACAGGGTTCGATGGCGGCCGCCGCCTTCCTAACCTTCCCATAGTGAATGGCGCGGTAAGCTTGGCGCTTCGCCACGCGGGAACGCCTTGCTTGAAACCCCTCGCGCTCATCCTGGCCGTCGCGGCCCTGGCGCTCGGCGGCTGCTATGCGTCCGACCGGCTGCTGCTCGATGCGACCGCGGCGGCGCACCCGCTGGACGACGGGGTCTATGTCCGCGACGGCGACCAGGCGGACCGGATCAGGATCACCCAGGAGCCCGACGGCTGGTACGGGGTCGAAAAGTACAACGACAACGGCACCATCGGCGAGACCCGCCGGGTGCTGGCCAACGAGGCCGACATCGGCGGCCGCGAGGGCTTCGTGCTGGCCGAGGAGACCGACGACGGCTTCGACTACGCCGTGGCCTTCGTCGACGGCGGGCGTGTCTATTTGGCGACACCTGACTGCTCGGATTCGCTGGATCGCGACGACGCGGTTGACCATGGCGGCGAAGCGCGGGACGATGAGGCGATGACCCACAATTGCCTCTTCAAGAACCGGGACGCGCTGTTCGCCGCGCTCGCCGGCTTTGCGGGTCACGCCGACTTCGGCGCCCCGTACCAACGACATTGACTCAATAGACTCGCACGGGGCCTCGGCCTGATCCGTCAGCGGGTCAGGGAACCGAAGCCATGAGTTTAGTTTTCGACGAGGACACCGGCGAGTTTCGCAAGCGAACGCTTTCGAACACCCAAGTCCTGCGCTTCATCGCCAGCTACTGGTTGCGTCGGCGCTGGGGCTATTTCGCCACCATCGGCTTCGTGCTGGTGGCCATCGGCTTCGAATCGATGATGCCCAGGGCGGCGGAGGCCCTGGTCGACGCCACGCGCCACGTCCCGGTCAGCGCGACCATCGCCTGGCAGGCCTGGCTGTTCTTCGTGGGCGTCTATGTCGTCTACACCCTGGTCCGCAACCTCAGCATCCGCATCTTCTGGAACCCGCTGGCCGCGGCCAACATGGAGCAGATGACCAACGAGGCCTTCCAGCGCGTGCAGGCCTTCTCCGCCGACTGGCACGGCGACACCTTCGCCGGGGCCACCGTGCGGCGCATCTCGCGGGCCATGTGGGGCTACGACGTGGTCTCCGACGCGGTGATCATGTGGATCGGCCCGGCGCTGATCGTGCTGGCCATCCTGTCGGTGCAGATGATGATCCGCTGGCCGCTGATCGGCGGCTTCTCGTTGCTGATGGTGGTCGCCTACATCGTCTCCAACATCCTGGCCTCCAACTACTATGTGATGAAGGCCAACCGGCGGTCGGTGGCGATGGATTCGCGCATCGGCGGGGCCTTGGCCGACGCCATCTCCTCCAACCCGGTGGTCAAGGGCTTCGGCGCCGAGAAGCGGGAAGAGGCGCGCTTCGCCAAGGTGACGCGCGACTGGCACGACGCGACCCTGGAGACCTGGAACCGCTACATGACCGTGTGGCTGTTCCAGAACCTGCTGCTGGCGGTGCTGCAGGCGGGGCTGACCAGCCTCCTTATCCTGCGCTGGCTGCGGCATGAGGCGAGCGCCGGCGACGTGGCCTTCGTGATCACCACCTTCCTGATCATGAGCGGCTATCTGCGCAACATGGGCGACAACATCCGCATGCTGCAGCGCGGCCTGGCCGACGTCGAGGACGTAGCGGAATTCGCCCGCATCGCGCCGCAGGTGCTGGACGGACCCGGCGCGCGCGAATTCAACGGCGAGTCCGGCGAGGTGGTCTTCGACCGCGTCACCTTCCGCTACAAGTCGGCGGAGACCCCGATCTACGACGACTTCTCGCTGACCATCGCGCCGGGCGAGCGGCTGGCCCTGGTCGGCCCGACCGGCTCGGGCAAGTCCACCTTCGTCAAGCTGGTGCAGCGGCTCTACGACCTGCAGGGCGGCCGCATCCTGATCGACGGCCAGGACATCGCCACGGTCGCCCAGGGCTCGCTTCGCCGCGCCATCGCCGTGGTGCCGCAGGATCCGGCGCTGTTCCACCGCACCGTGGCCGAGAACATCGGCTATGCGCGGCCGGGGGCGACCCTCGACGAGATCATGCTGGCCGCCAAGCGGGCGCGGGCGCACGACTTCATCGCCAAGCTGCCCAACGGCTACGAGACCCTGGTCGGCGAGCGCGGCGTCAAGCTGTCGGGCGGCGAGCGCCAGCGGGTGGCCATCGCCCGAGCCTTCCTGGCCGACGCGCCGATCCTGGTGCTGGACGAGGCGACCTCCTCGCTGGACGTCGAGACCGAGCGGCAGGTGCAGGCCGCGACCGAGGACCTGATGCGCGGGCGGACCACCATCGTCATCGCCCACCGCCGGTCCACCATCCGCCACGCCGACCGCATCCTGGTGTTCCAGGACGGCCGGGTGGTCGAGGAGGGCAAGCATGGCGAGCTGGTGGCCAAGGGCGGGACCTATGCCCGCCTGAACGCGGTGGCCCAGGGCGCGGTGTAGGGTCGGCGTGATCTGAGCGCGTCTATAAAATCCCGTCATGGCCCGACTTGTTCGGGCCACCCATGATCACTGCCGAACGCGAGTGTTTATGGGTCCCCCGCATTCCGCTACGCTTCAGCGGGGGATGACGGTTTAGAGTTTCGCGCCCTGGACGAGATGCTCGAGGGTTTCGACCAGTCGGCGCAGTGATGCGTCCGACTGGTCGGGCCGGTCCAGGATGTCGTCCTCGGCCAGCCCCGCCGCCTCGCTGATCTCGGGGTAGCCGAAGGTTCCGGCCGCGCCGCAGAGCCGGTGCACGGTGAAGCGCAGGGTCGTCGGGTCAAGGCGCGCCCCGTCCAGATGACCGCGCAGGGTCGCCAGGTCCTCGGCGCCGCGGGCGATGAAGCGGGACTTCAGCGCCGCCAGCGGGTCGAGATCGCTCACGCGGCCAGGTCGGCGGCGGACAGCACCGCGCGCAGGTCCTTGGCCAGCGACATGGGGTCGAACGGCTTGGTCATCACCCCCAGCGCCCCCAGGTCGATCAGCCAGCCGCGCTCGTGGCTCTGGGCGCGGGCGGTGATGAAGACCACCGGCGTCGTCACCCCCATCTCGCGCAGCGCCTTCAGGACGCCCGGGCCGTCCATGCCCGGCATCATCACGTCCAGCAGCACCACGTCGGCCGCCCAATCGCCGCGGACGATCAGCGCCAGCGCCTCCGGGCCGGATTCCGCCGCCCGGACCTCGATCGTCGGGTCGAGCTGCAGCGACAGCGTCGCCACCTCGCGGATATCCGGCTCGTCGTCGACATAGAGCACCTTCAGCGGGCTCATGAGGCCAGTCTCCGTGTGGCCGGCTTCGGCGCCGGCGGCTCGATCAGCCGCCTGACCGCGTCGGCGAGGCTGGTCAGCGAGGTCTTCGATTTGGTCATGGCCAGGGCGACGCGCTTGAGGATCAGCTGGTCGGTGTCCTGGGCCGAGAACACCAGCACCGGGATGGGCTGGCCCTGGCGGTCGTTCAGCTCGGCCAACAGCTCGAGGCCCGATCCATCGCCGAGCGTCAGGTCCAGGATGACCAGGTCCGGCGTCCGCTCGGCCAGGAAGGCGCGCGCGGCGGCCAGGCTCTCCGCCGAGGCGATCTCGCCGCAGGGGGTCAGCGCCGCGGCGGTGACATGCAGGATGTCGGGATCGTCGTCGACGTGCAGGATCAGCGGCCGCTCGGCGCTGCTTCGCGCCAGGGCGGCGATCACCGCCCGGCGCAGGCGGACCAGGTCGACCGGCTTCTCCATCCAGTCGACGACGTTCAAGGCCACCCCGGCCAATGCGTCGCGGCCGCGCTCGGCCTCGGCGGAAACCACCACGATCGGCAGGTCGCGGGCGCCCGGCATGACGCGCAGAGCCTGGATCAGCGCCACGCCGTCGCCGTCGGGCAGCACCAGGTCGAGCACCAGGGCCCGATAGGGATTGCTGACGCTGAGCGCGGCCAGGGCGTCGGCGACCGAGCCGACCACGTCGACGGAAAATCCGTCGCGGACCAGGGTCTGCCGCAGCACCTCGGCGACGTCGGCGTCGTCCTCGCAGACCAGCAGGCGCGGGCCGTTCGCTTCCGGGGCCACCGCATCGTCGACCAGCGGCAGGTCGACGTGGAACTGCGCGCCCTGGCCCGGTTCGGACTCGAACCACAGCCGCCCGCCATGGCGATCGACGATCTCCTTGGCGATGACCAGGCCGAGGCCGGTTCCGCCCTTTTGCCGGGTGTCGGAGGAATCGGCCTGGGCGAACTTGGTGAAGATGCGGGCCCGGAACTCGTCGGGGATGCCGGGGCCGTGGTCGGTCACGCTCAGCCGCGCCACCCGGCCGCGGCGAAGCATCGAAATTTCGACCCGGTCGCCGGCCTTGGAGAACTTCAGGGCGTTGGAGATCAGGTTGGCGCCGACCTGCACCAGCCGATCGATGTCGGCGCGGACGCACAGGTCGTCGTCCGAGGCTTGGAACCGGATCTCGACGCCCAGCTGGTCGGCATAGCCGCGCACGGAGTCGATGGAGCGCCGGGCCGCCTCGGCGAGGGTCACGGCCGCCATGTCGAACTTCATCTTGCCGGATTCGATCTTCTCGACGTCAAGCATGTCGTTGATCAGGCGGATCAGCCTCTGGCAGTTGGCGTGGGCGATGCCGATCAGCCGCGTCGGCCCCGGCGGCAGGTCGCCCATGCCGCCGGCCAGCAGGCCGAGCGAGCCGGCGATGGAGGTCAGCGGCGTGCGCAGCTCGTGGCTGACCGTGGAGACGAACTCGTCCTTCAGCCGCTCGACCCGCTTGCGGTCGGAGATGTCGCGCGCATAGACGCCGATGTAGAGGCCGTCGGTCATGTGCATCGCGCGCACGGTGACGTTCACCGGGGCTTCTTCGCCGTCGGGACGGCGGGCGGTCAGCTCGCGCATCGGCGCGCTCTTCAGCGGCCCGTGCGTCGCCTCCAGCCGGGCGAGGAAGGGCGCATCGCCCGGCGGCGCCAGGTCCATGATATCGTTGATGTGCAGCCCGCCGATGGCGTTTTTCTGGCGGTCGAACAGCTGCTCGGCGGCGGCGTTGATCGCCTCAACCCCGCCGTTGCTGTTGAGGACCACGATGCCGTCGCTGGCCTCCTCGAACTCCTGGACGCGGCGCAGCGAGATGGCGACATAGTCGAGGGTGACGCGGTCCTTCCAGCGCAGCATCAATTCGCTTGCGACGCCGACGGTCAGGACGAACAGGGCCAGCGCCGCCATCAGCGCCAGCGACAGGGCGTGCTCGGCCGCCGACGAGGCCTGGTAGCGCTCAGACGCCGCCTGGATCTCGGCGAGTTCGGCGCGGTGCAACTCGCCGAGGGTGGATCGGATGGCGTCCATCTCGGCCTTGCCGGAGCCCCGGGCGATGCGGGCCGCGGCGGTCGGCTCACCCAAGGCTTGGCGAACCCGGATCACCAGCGCCATCTCGACGAGCTTGGCGTCCATCTCGACCCGCAGGCGCGCCATCCGCTCGGCCTGGGCCGGGTCCGGTCCCGCCACCTCGTCCAGCCGCGCCAGCGCCTGCTCCAGGTCGCGCACGCCGTCGCGATACGGCGTCAGGAAGGCGGGATCGCCGGTCAGCACATAGCCGCGCTGGCCGGTCTCGGCGCCCTGGACGAGGCTGAGCACGATCCCGGTCTGCTCGGCCGCCTGCTGGCTCCGCCGCAAGTCGCGCCACGCGGCGTGCGTGTGGGCATATTCCCGCGCGGTGACGATCCAGGCCGCCCCTATCGCCGCGGCCAGCAGCGCCAGCAGCACGATCAGGGGCCCACGGGGCGTGTGGGTCCGCACCTTCGAAAGATCGTTCAGCCGGTCCTGAAGGATCGGCGCTTTTGTGGACATGAAGGGCCCCTCGCCAGCCGGCGCTAACCCTATTCAGACCTCTCAATCATTAAATCGTAATGAAATCGCGGCGAAGTGTCGCAACCGGACCTTGCGTCCTGTCGAAGGCGCCCGAGGCCCGCCGCGGGCCATGGTGGAATGTGGGGAGCGCGTATGTCCAAGCTTGTCTGTATCGTCGATGACGACGAGCTGGTCCGCGCCAAGATCGCCCAGGACCTGAAGGCCTTGGGGTTCGATACGGTCGAGGTCGAGGACAGCCGCGCCTTGCCGAAGGTGCTCAGCGAACGGCCGGTCGAAGCCGTGGTGGTCGATCTGGTCATGCCCGAGAAGGACGGCGTCGAACTGATTGCCGAGATTCGCCGCGGCTGGCCGGCGGTGCGGATCGTCGCCATCTCCGGCGGCGGCCGGATCGGGCCGAACCTTTACCTGAAGATCGCCCAGCAGATGGGTGCGTCCGCCTGCCTGGTCAAACCGGTGGGCGCCGCGGCCCTGGCGGAAGCGTTGAACGCCGCCTAGTCACCGTGCCCGCCGTGCCCTAGGAGGCGGGCAGCAGGTCGCGATAGAGGCTGGTCAGGTCGAACTGGACCGCATGGCCCAGCGCCGGCACGACCGGATGCACCGCCGGCCCTGAAAGCTGATAGAAACCCGCGGCGGACGCCGCCAACGTCATGGCCCGCGTCGTCAGCCCGAGAATGCCGCAGGGCAGCTTCGCCGCCTCGCTCTCGCGCGCGAACCGTTCCAGGCGCGCCAGGGCGCCCTTGCCGGCGGAAAAATCGACCGGCAACTCCAGATTGACCTGACCGATCGACCGGACGCGGACCAGGCCGGACAGGTTCGCGTCTGGCCCGACGCGCACGACGCAGCGGCCGGGCAGCTCCTTGCACAGGGCGTCGAGGTCGCTGGGCCAGGCGGTGTCGGAGACCTGGGCGTCGGCGGTCATCGCCTCCAGGGTGACGAGCTTGAGCAGCGGCGCGGGGAAGTCCTTCATCACCCGGACGATCTGGTCGCGCCAGGCCTTGGCGGCCAGCGTGCCGGCATGGACGGGGCAGACCACCGGCAGCCTGCGGCCCAGCCGCGCCAGCTGTTCGACATCGAGCATGACCTTGCTCAAGGAGGCGAAATCGAGCTCGGCGGCGGCCAGCGGGGTCAGGTCATCGCAGGCCGTCCTGCGGCCGAGCCGAAAGTGCAGCAGCGCCTGGACCCGGAAATCCCAGATGGGCTCGTAGCCGTCGCCCGGGCCGCCCGCCCGCGGGGCGGGCGCCTCGGCCCTGTCGACGCCGATCCTGTCGGACCCGGCGTGCTCGATCCTCGCCATCGGCGCCATCGGCGCGATCGAGCCGGCCGGCAGCGCCGCGTCGGGCGGTTCGGACGGCATCGGCGTGCCGCGGGCGATGGCGGCGGCCAGCGCCAGGTCGAAATCGAGCGACGCCAGCGCCTGGCGTCCGAGCTCGATCGAAACCCCGTCGACCGCGCCCAGCCGGCCCCAGTCCGACCCCAGCAGCTTGGCGCCGATCTCCTTGGCGATCACTCGGCACTTGAAATCGGCCTCGATCTTCGAAAGCTGCGAAAACAGCACCACATAGCCGTCGTCGCCGTGGGCGTCGAAAACGTCGCCCGGCGTCAGGTGCCGGGTGATCACCGCCTGGGCCAGGCTGTGCACGCGCTCGGAAAGCTCGGGCCAGCGATCGCCGAGATGCTCGCGCAGTTCGCCAAGGCCGACCAGGCTCAGCCGCGCGCCGTGGATCGGGTCGCGCGCCGGCGGCGTCCGCCTTTGCCGCGGCGCGCGCGCGGCGACGGCCGGCCCGGCGTCCTCGATGCCAAGCAGCCGCCGCAGATGCTCGCGCAGGCCCGGCTTCTTCTTCAGTTTTTCGCCCAACTTGCCGGCCGCCATTCCCGCGGGGATCGATACAACCGTAACTGTGCATCCGACCCGATAAGATTCTGCAAACGCTGCAACCAACGCGGCCGAAGCGATCCGGCCGCACCGCGTTCGAGCCCGTCATCGCCGCTGGATGGCCCGGACAAGAAGGCCGTGACGGGAAAACCAAGGGTCGCGGATCAGCCGACCGCTCGCCGCAACGCCCCGGCCAAATCGCCGCGCGGCCGCACCGCGACCGCGTCCAGGTCCAGCCAGCCGGCCATGAGCGCCAGCTCGTCGGCCAGGGCTGGCGCGACGGCCGCCTGGTCCGCGCCGGGCTCCAGGTGCGCCGCCTGCACTAGGAGCGTCCGCGCGGCGCGGTCGGCCTTCAGGTCGACGCGGGCGGCGATGGCGTCGCCGAACAGGAAGGGCAGCACGTAGTAGCCGTGCTCGCGCTTGGCCGACGGCGTGTAGATCTCCAGCCGGATGCGGGCGCCGAACAACCGCTCGGTGCGTTCGCGGTACCAGATCAGGTTGTCGAACGGTGAGAGCAGGGCGCTGGCCCGCGCCTGCCGCGGCAGCCTGGCGTCCGGCGCCAGATAGGCCGGCCGCCGCCAGCCGGGAACCCGCACCGGCTCCAGCGCTCCGTCCTCGACCAGCTCGGCCAGCCGGGCGCTGGTCTCCGCGACCGGCAGGCGGAAATAGTCGCGCAGGTCGAACTCGGTGGCGACGCCCATGGCGCGGGCAGAAATCATCAGCAGCGCCCTGTGCGCCTCGGCCTCGCTCGGCGTCGGCTGGGCCATGATCGCGCGCGGGATCACCCGTTCGGTCAGGTCGTAGATGCGCTCGAAACCGCGCCGCGTCCGGGTGGTGATCAGGCCCTCGGCGAACAGCGCCTCCAGCGCCCGCTTGCCGTCGCTGCGGTTCCACCAGCCGCCCTTGCGCGGCCGCTCGGCGCCGGCGGCCGGCGCCTCGCCGAAGTCGCCGCCGCTGAGCGGGCCCTCAGCCTCGATCCGCTTCAGCACAGCGGTCATGTACGCGCGCCGCCCTTGGCGGAACGGGGTTTCGCTGGCGGCGAACCGCGCCATGCGCCAGCGGAACAGCGGCTGCATCGCCACCGGCATCAGCGAGGCCTCATGGCCCCAGTATTCGAACAGCGACGGCGTCCGGCCCCAGGCCTCGTCCTCCAGCAGCGTCCGCGGATAGGGACCCAGCCGGGAAAAGGCCGGCAGGTAGTGGGTGCGGGCCAGCACGTTGACGCTGTCGATCTGGATGACGCCGAGCTCGCCCGCCAGCCCGCGCAGGCGCCGCCGCGTGACCGGCCCGTCGGCGCGCGGCGCCGCAAGCCCCTGCGCCGCCAGGGCGATACGGCGCGCCTGGCGCAACGAGAGATCGCGACTCATGCGCTGAAGCTAGATCAGGTTCCCGGAATGTTCCAGACCGCCAGGCCAGGCCGTCGGGGGTGGTCTGGCCCCGGCGGATGGGCTTTGATCGCGCCAACAAGAGATGCGCCCCCCAGGAGACGCCATGACCGCCCATCACATCCGCTTCGAGGTCGACGACGACGGGGTCGGCGTCATCACCATCGACCGGCCCGAGAAGCGCAACGCCATGACCTACGCCATGCTGCGCGCCTTCATCGAGACGGTGGGCCGGGCGGGCGAGGACGAGCGGGTGCGGGTGCTGATCGTCACCGGCGCCGGCGGAGCCTTCTGCGCCGGCACCGACCTGGCCGACCTGGCCACCGTCCCCGGCGAGACCCGCGGCGTGCGCGGCGAGGCCGGCGAGCACAGCGTCTGGTGGCCGATCGTCGCCTGCCCCAAGCCGGTGATCGGCGCCATCGACGGGTACGCCGTCGGCATGGGCGCCGAGTTCACCAGCCAGTGCGACCTGCGCATCGTCTCCACCCGCGCCCGCTTCGCCTGGAACTTCGCCCATCGCGGCCTGGTGCCGGACACCGGAGCCGGATCGTGGCTGCTGCCCCGGCTGATCGGCCCGTCGCGGGCGCTCAGGCTGCTCTATTCCGGGGCCTTCCTGGAGGCGGCGGAGGCGAAGGAGATCGGCTACGCCAACGAGCTCGTGGCGCCCGAGGCGCTGATGGAGACGGCCCTGGCCGAGGCCCGCCGCTACCTGCAGTCCTCGCCGTTCTCGCTGCGCCACATGAAGACCCTGGTCTGGCGCGGCCTGGAGCGCGACGTCACCAGCCACATGCAAGCCCACGTCGAGGCCCTGTCGGCGGCCTTCAAGTCCGAGGACCACAAGGAAGGCGTCGCGGCCTTTCTTGAACACCGGCCGGCGAAGTTCGTCGGGCGGTAGGACGGCCAAGGCGACGCCGAGCGCCAAACTCACCACGCTAGAGGGGCAGGGTGATCGGCAGGCTGAGGAACAGGGTGTAGCCGGGGGACTGGTCGGTCAGGCCCATGCCGGCGTTGAAAACCAGCGAGACCCGGTCGGTCAGGCCGAACGAGGCGCCGACGCCCAGACGCGCGTCGTTGAGCGTGGTGCCCAGCACGTTGACGTATTTGCCGTTGACCGGCCGCTGCCGGGTATAGCCGGCATACTGGTCGATGAACGAAAAGTTCAGCGAGGCGCGCTCGTTCACCGCGAAGTTCACCCCGGCGTTGAAGGCGATCACGTCGCCGATGTGCAGGATGCCATGGTCGACCTGAGTGACCTTGGGCTGGGTTCCGGTGGCGTTGGGGTTGAACAGCGGCACGACATAGTGCGGCGTCGGCAGGTGGTAGGAGTAGCTGGCGCCCGCGAAGAAGACGAGCGGGTCGGAGCGCCAGAGCACGGTGAAGCCCGGCTCGATGGCGTAGTAGCCCGACCCCGTCGGCGCCCGCACCAGCAGAGTCTCCGCACCGTTGGCGACCGGCGGATAAGTCTCCGGGATCTGGAAGACGCTTTCGCCGGTGGGCACAGTCAATTTGGTGCGCAGCACGAGGGCCGGACGCCAGTCGGCCTGGGTCACGGGTTGCCAGGAAAAGGTGGCCTGGATGTCGCCCAGGTGCGTACCCGTGGTGTCGACCTCGCTGACATTGCCGGTGCCGATCCCTTTCGTCTGGCGCACGAAGGAAGCGGTGAAGGGTACGCGCAGGTCGACCTCGGTGCGCAGCGGCAGGCCCAAGCGCAGGGTCAGGTTGGTGTCGGTCACGTCCTGCGAGACATCGTCGACCCTGAGGGTGCCGATGTTGATGGCGTTGAACACCGTGTAGCCGAAGATGTTGACCCGGGGGTTGGACACGTGGGTCTCGTCGATCGACGGTTCGACCTGCAGCGTCCACGGCGGCAGCAACACGCCGCCCGCCTCGATCAGCAACTGGTCGGTGGCGCGTTCGGAGCGGGGCCGATCCTCAGGGGAGGTCGGCTCCGATGGTTCCGATGCCGACGGCGGCGACGGCGGCCCGGCTGCATTGCCGGCCAGCTGAGTTGGCGGGGCGCCAGGTCCGAGCAGGCCGGCCCGCCTGAGGGTGGCGTTCTGGGCCTCGATCTCCTGGCGCAACTCGTCGATCCGGCTCTTCTCCAGATCCAGTTGCGCCTGCTGCGCCGCCGTCTTGGCGCGCAGAGCGGCGACCTCCGCGTTGACGTCGGACGATGCGGCCGGCGGATTGGCCGGCGCAGCCGCGGTCTGGGCATGGCTGCTTCCCGCCGCTCCAAACGCCAATATTATAAAGGAACCTCCAAACATAGCCGCGGCGCGAGACGTCGCTGCCGCCGGCGTGTCCCCGTTGAGCGTCGCGCCCATGGCGTGCCCCCTGCTTATAAAACTTGGCTGACTTAAGGGATCAGAGTCACTGAATTGACTGGAGATGCGGGTTGGACAGCAACATTGATGATTATGCTGTTGTTGACGACGTTCATGTCGCCAACAATGCTTGTGAACTGGAATATTCCATTGGCTCCGCCGAGGTTGCCGACGCCACCGGTGATCTGCACCTGGCCCGGGCTGAGCGCCGTCAGAGCCATGCCATCGGGCAGGACATTGGTGGTCGGCTGGTTCAGGGTGCCGGAAAGGGTGATGCCGAAGGCGACGCCGTCGAATCCGCCGCGCTGCCGGGCCATGTCGGCATCGCTCATTGGAGCGAAGTCGGCGCCGTCCGAGAAGGCGGCCGCGACCATGCTGGCGGCGGCTTGCGCCTGACCGGCCGTTCCGGCGATCCCGAACGCCAGGATCAATATCGCCAGCAGTCCCGATCGCCCGTATCCCCGGTATCCGTGGGTGCTTTTCATGGTCTTCCTCCCAGGTTCATGGCTCGCCCTCCATCAGTAGAAATCGCCCGGCCCGTAGCTCAGGGCGGGTGCGTAGGATCGCGTCAGAAACAACTGGACCGCGCGCGGATCGGTGGGCACCTGGAAGTTTTCCATGAAGGCGACATTGACCGGCCGGCCGGGCGCGACGGCGACCAGGATCACCTGGTCCCAGCGCTTGCCGAAAGCCTTCAGGGATTCCACGCGGTTGCCATAGGCCGGATCCGCGATGGCCACCTGGTCGCCGCGAACGCGGCGGATGACGACGAAATGGTTGTAGCCGCGGCTGTCGATCAGCGCGATGACGGGGGCGCGCAGCTTGCGTAACTCCTCGGCGCGGTTGGCCCTGAACCCGCCGGCGGTCAGACCCCAACTCTCGGCGTACCGCTTCAGCTCCAGCATCGAAAAGCCATTCTGGGCGATGTCCCGCGCGTCCTGTGGGCTGGCGCTGGCCAGCATGGCGGTGATGACCGCGGTCTCGCTGACCGGGATGCCGAAATAGCCCTTGAGCAAGGTGGCCATCGCCGCGGCGCCGCAGCTGAGGTCCTTGGTCTGGCGCTCGATGCCCTTGAACCTGAGCTGCACGTAGGTCTTGACCGGCACATCCGCCTGCGCGCCGCCCGGCAGCGCCATCACCGAAGCGCTGTACCGCCGGCCGCCGGACGGATCCGCCGCCGATGATGCAATGGGCGCGCCTGACGCAGACGGCCGGTCCTGCGCCCGCGCCGCCCCGGCCAACACCGCCAGGACGCAGGCCGCATGGGCCGTTCGGCGTATGGTGCGGGCGGCGCTCATCCGCCGCCGCCCATGGCGATGGAAACGACATTCACCACCACATTGCGGTCGCCGGCGATCTGTTGGACCTGGGCGATGCCGTTGAAACCATTGAATGAGTTGTCGATGGAATTACCGCTGCCGGCGGCGGCCGACGAGGCGCCCGCGGCGGTCGCCGGGCCGGCGACCGCCTTCAGCTGGATGTCGGTCAGGGCGGGCGAGAAGGCGGCGCCGTCGTCGAAGGCGAGCGCGACGGCGTTGATCTGCGCATTGCCCTCGCCGGTGGCTTGGTTGACCTGGGCGACGCCGACGCTGTTGTTGAAGCTCGCGCCGATGGTGTTGGTCTGGAGCGATGGCGCGATCTGGCCGGTCGGACCGGCCTCCGCGTCGATGCTGATCCGCGCCATGGCGGCCGACGGGTCGCCGGCGCTCGTGGCGGCGGCGACGGCGTTGGCCTGGTCGTTGCCGGCGCCAGCGTCCTGATTGACGCCGAGAACGCCCTGGAACCGGTTGCCTGAAGCGTCGACAGAATTGGCGCCGGCTGACTGGCTGGTTTGGCCGAAGCCCGGCGCGGCCGCAGCCAGGGCGCCGATCATGACGGCGACCGCGGCGAGGCGACGCGGATCGGTCCGGGGGCGATGTCGGCGTGGCGAGGTCATCACGATCGGCTCGAACGGGTTGGGGTGGGGAGCCGGCTCGGCGCCCGCCCTGGCACTGTTCAGGACGGGCGCCTCGCTCGGTGGGGAATAAGTCACTGGACCCTCGGTTGTTGAGGGTTGTTGCCTTAAGGCAGCGAAACGAAGCTGCTGATCGCGGCGACGTTGACCACGGTCGCCTGGTTGTTGTTGTCGCCGACGGACTGGTTGAGGGCGACGATGCCGGAGTTGCTGTTCACCGAGTTGTTCACGGTGTCCTGTTTCACAGTGTTCACGTCATAGACGTGATTGCCCGAGTTCAGCTGGTGCAGACCGGCGTCGGCCAGAGCCGTGAACGCATTGTCGCCGATCGCCGCAGCCAGAGCGTTGTGCTGCTGGTTGTTGTTGCCGGCGTTCTGGTTGGCGAAGAAGACACCGGTGTTGTTGTCCATCGATGCCGTCATGCTGGCCGTGATCTGAGGCAACAGAGGCCCCTGATCGGGGGTAAGCGAGGGATTGCCGGTATTGTAGGCCGGGTTGGGGATCAGATTGTTGCCCGGGGAGTTGGGGTCCCCGTTCTCGATGTTCCGCGCCGAATTGTTGGTGCTCAGCTGCTCGACATAGGCCTCGGCCTTGACCAGGTCGTTGCCGCCGAAGACGAAGCCGGCCGCGATGGCGTTGCCCTGGTTGGAGTTGTTGCCGACATCCTGGTTCAGTTCGCCGAGCCCGGTGTTGTGCGACACGCTGTTGGTCGTGCTCGCAGAGCGGTGGATGTCATAGTTGTTCTCGTCACCGGTGAAATCGGGGATCTCCGGGTTGGAGAGGGTGCCGATCATCGGATCGGTCACGTGGGCCGTGCCCACCACCGCTCCGGTGACCGCCGAGTTGATGGTCACCTGGCCGGCCGCTTCTGAATTCAGCGGTTTAGTGTCGGTGACGGTGACGGTGACGTTCTTGTTGATCGTCGTCGGTTCGTTGATGGTGGTGGTCTTGGTCCGGTTGACCGTCCAGTTGGTCAGGTCGTCGGCCTTGGCCGCCCCCGACATGGCCGCGGTCAGCGCGAGGCTGGCGGCGGCGGCTAGAAGCAGGGTCTTCATGGTCTTGATCTCCAGAATGGAAGAGCCGGGTCAGAAGCTCGGCAGGTTGTTGCCAACTGCCGCCACGGACACGAGGTTGGCCTGATTGCCGTTGTTGCCGACCGATTGGTTGACGCCGAAGACGCCCACGTTGTCGTTCATCGAAGCGGTGATGATGGCCGACTTGTGGATGCCGATCGGCGCGCTCGGATCGGCGCCGTCGTCGCCCTCGCCAACCCGGTTTCCCGTGTTGAACTGGCCGAGATCAGCTTCGGCGAGCGCGACGCCGGACGGGCGTTCCGAGAACGCGACCGACAGCTCGTTGATCTGATTGTCGTTGTTGCCAGTGGCTTGGTTGACGAAGGCCAGTCCGTTGTTGCCGTTCACCGAGTTGGTGATCGTGCCGGTGCGGAATTGCAGGTCGACCGCCTCGACGTCGTTGTTGACCGCGACATCCTCGCCGACGCCGGTCCCGCCATTGACCTGGGTCGCCTCGGCCTGGGCATGGGCGAAGCCCTGCGTGCCGGGGTCTCCGGGCGTGCCGCCGCCGCCGGGGCCGCTCGGCACGTAGGTGTCGATCGCCGCGGAAACCAGCGTGCCCTGGTTGTTGTCGTTGCCGGCCGCCTGGTTGATCGAGGTCAGGCCGGTGTTCGAATCCGACGAGTTCTCGATCACGTCCAGTTTTTCGGCGCAGTTGCCGCAGTCCCGGTTGCTTTGGTTGGTCTGGTTGGCGGTGGCCGAGGCCTCGGCGGCGTCGTCGGCGACCGCCGTGACGGTCTGGGCGATGCCGACATTGGTCGTGACGTTGATATTCTCGGTTTCCGAGATGGTCTTGCCGAGCGTGGTCGTGGAATGGAGCCACGGTGTCGTCGTCTGAGCCCCCGCATACCCGCCCGCTCCCACCAGCAGCGCCATCGCGCCGCAAGTCAATAAGAGCCTCTTCATTGCTCTCTCCAAAGTTGTATCGGCAGCTCAGGGATTTGGCTGCCGTTTTCAGAAATGTCGCGCTAACCGGAGAGGTGGCAAGCACGCGGTTGTTATAAGGCTGGTATAATGGCGCGGCATCTACCGCAAAGCTGCCACATTAAGACCATATAGTGGCAACGGGTTACATCGAGTCATATGCTGGGATTGCCGATTGGGGGGCTGCCCATGACATCGAATTCTTTCCGTGAAAGCCTGCGGCCGGGCTGGCGACTGCGAACGCTGCAGCTTTGGCCCTATATAAGCGCTCTCGGAACCGCGGCCATCGCCGCCACGATCGCCCTGGGTCTGCGCGCCCTGATCCCGTCCGCTCGCGTTCTGGACGTACTTTTGGCCGGTGTGGTCGTCGCCGCGGTGCAGATGGGCACCTTGCCCGCGGTCGCCGCCGCGACCTTCGCCTTCGCCTTCCAGAAGCTGTTGCTGCCTCCGCACCGGCTTCAGCCCGACTCGTGGGACCTGGCGGATCTGGTCACCGCGATCGTCTTCCTGGGTGCGGCGATCATGATCGGCAGGCTGGGGGAGCGCTACAAGCTGCAGGCCCATCAGGCCGTCGCCCGTGAAAAGACGACCGACACGCTGTTCAGGGCCAGCCGGGAACTGGCCTCGACCTGGGAGGAGGGCGCGATCCGGCAGAGCCTTGCCCGTTACGTGGGCGAAGCCGCGGCCGGCGAGGCGGTGGTGCGGGCCGGCGAGCGCGGCTGGCCGCATCCGGCCAGCGCCGAGCTGTCCGACGTCCAGCTCTTCGCAATCGATACCGTGGAGGTCGGCGAACGCGCGATCGGCGACGGCTGGTGGGCGCGGCGGATCGGATCCGATGATCCAAGTCTGGGGATCGTGGCGTGGCGCGGCGCCGATTCCAATGACGTGGAAGTCGAGAGCGAGCGCCTGATCGCCGTGCTGGTGGATCTCGGCGCGGCCTCGATCGAGCGCGCGCGCCTAGGAGCGGCCAATGCGGAGATGGAGGCGCTGACGCGCACCGAACGGCTGCGCCAGGCGCTGTTGTCCTCGGTCTCGCATGACTTCCGTACGCCCCTGGCGGCGACTCTGGCCTCGATCACCACCTTGCGAAACATGGGCAAGGTGCTCGACGAGTCGACCCGCGACGACCTTCTGCTGACCATCGAGGAAGAGACCAGGCGGCTCAACCGGTTCGTGACCAACCTCCTGCGCATGAGCCGGCTGGAGGCGGGCGAACTGAATATCGAACCGGTGCGGGTGAACATGGCCGAGGTCGTCGACCTGGCGGCGCGGCGTTTCGAGGGCAAGCTGTGCGGCCGCAAGATGATCCGCCTCAGTCAGAGCGAAAACATCACCGCGCTCGGAGATCCGGTGCTGCTGGATCACGTGCTCGTCAATGTGCTTGAGAACGCGGTGCGCTTCAGTCCTGAGCGCTCGATGATCACCCTCAGCCTGGTCCAGCACGGCGAGAAGGTGACGCTTGAGGTCGAGGACCAGGGGCCGGGCGTTTCTCGCGCCGAACTCTCGCGGATCTTCGAGAAGTTCTACCAGTCGCCATCGCGCTCGACCCACGCACAGGGCGTGGGGCTTGGTCTGTCCATCGCCAAGGGCCTGATCGAGTCCATGGGCGGCGAGATCGCCGCCGCCTGCGCGCACAGTGGCACGGGCCTGCGCGTCTGCATCAACCTGCCCCAGGCCTGACCATGCCCCAGATCGCCGGACGGCTTCTCCTGGTCGATGACGAGCCCCAGCTGATCCGCGTGCTGGTCCCGGCCTTGAGCGCCGCCGGCTTCGTCGTCGAGACCGCGACCACGGCCGCGAGCGCGCTGGCGATGCTGGCCGCCGACGGCTACAACGCCCTGCTCGTCGATCTCGGCCTTCCGGACATGGACGGCAAGGAGATCATCGCCAAGCTGCGCGAATGGTCCGACATCGCCATCGTGGTGCTTTCGGCGCGTGACCGTGAGGACGAGAAGGTAGCCGCGCTCGACCTGGGCGCGGACGATTTCGTCAACAAGCCCTTTTCCATCGGTGAGCTCCTCGCGCGCCTGCGCGCCTCGTTGCGGGGACGCGAGTTCAGGTTCGCCAGCCAGCAGGATTTCCGCGCCGGCGACCTCAGGGTGAACTTCGCCTCCCGGCAGGTTTTCATTATGGGCGAGGAAATCCATCTGACCCCGCATGAATTCGACCTTGTCCGCTGCCTGGCCCGCAACGCCGGCGCGATCGCCACCCACAAGCAGCTCATGCTGGCGGTGTGGGGCCCGGACGCCAATGCTGACGCCCAGTTCGTGCGCGTGCTGGTTTCGCAGGTGCGTCAGAAGATCGAGGAGAATCCCTCGGCGCCGCGCCTCATCCTCACCGAACTGGGCGTCGGCTATCGGCTCGCGTCCGACGGCGTGGCCGAGGTGGCGTCGCCGGCCGCCGAAGCATGCTGACCTTCAGGCGTGGTGCAGCACCGGCTTCGGTTCGTAGGGCCTTTCCAGCACCTTCACCTCGTCGTCGGTCAACGTCAGCTTCAGGCCGGCGATGGCGTCGTCAATGCTCCAGTCGGCCGTCCTTCAGCGCGGAGGCTTCGAACTTGTAGAGCATGTCCGGGTCCGGCGTTGCGACGCCATCGTGGATCTCCGGCGGGGCGAGCCTGTGCAGCATGTGGCGGATCACCGCCAGCCGCGCCTTTTTCTTGTGGTCGGTGCGCACGATGGTCCAGGGCGCGTATTCGGTGTGGGTGCGCATCAGCATCTTGTCGCGCGCCTCGGAGTATTCCTTCCACTTCTTCTGGGCGACGGCGTCCATGTCGCTGACCTTCAGCGCCTTCAGCGGATCGGTGCGACGGGCGTCGAGCCGCCTTGCCTGCTCGTCCTTGGAGATGTCGAGCCAGAACTTGACGATGTGGATGTCGCTCTCGACCAGCATCTGCTCGAAGGTCGGGGCGTCGCGCAGGAAGTCGGCCTGCTCGCGCTTGGTCGAGAAGTGCATCACCACCTCGACGCCGGCGCGGTTGTACCAGGAGCGGTTGAACAGCACGAGTTCGCCGGCGGCCGGCAGGTAGCGGGTATAGCGCTGGAACCACCACTCGCTGGCTTCGCGGTTCGACGGCTTGGGCAGCGCCACCACGCGGGTGTTGCGGGGGGCCAGATGCTCGGTGATCCGCTTGATCGCGCCGTCCTTGCCGGCGCCGTCGCGGCCCTCGAAGACGATCACCGCCTTCTCGCCGCTCTTCATCGCCCACTGCTGGTACTTGACGAGGTGGACCTGCAGGTCGGTGAGTTCGGCCTTGTAATGATGGTGGTCGTGGGCCTTGGGCATGGCAGGTCTCCGCGCCGCACCCTGACAAACCCGGCCAGGCGGCGCTACTAGAGCGGCATGATCCGACTCTTCGTTCCAGAAAAGCTTAAGAGCGGCGCGACGATCGCCCTGGGCGCCGATCAGGCCCACTATCTGCACGGCGTCATGCGCCGCGGCGTCGGCGACCAGGTGCTGCTGTTCAACGGGGCGGACGGCGAATGGCGGGCCGGGATCGCCGCGATCGACCGGCGAAGCGCCAGCCTGGCGCTCCAGGCCCAGACGCGGCCGCAAACCACCGGGCCGGACCTGGAAATGATCGTCGCGGTGGTCAAGCGGCCGCGGCTGGAGACCATCGTCGAGAAGGCGGCCGAGCTCGGCGCGCGCCGCGTGCGTCTGGCCGTCACCCGGTTCACCCAGGGCGACCGGGTCCGGCTGGAGCGCCTCGGCGCCATCGCCGCCGAGGCGTCGGAGCAGACCGGGCGGCTGGACGTGCCCGAGATCACCGCGCCGGAAAAGCTGGACGCCATCCTGGACGCCTGGGCCGGCCGGACGCTGATCTTCTGCGACGAAGGCGGCGACGCGTCGCCCATGCTCGAGGCGCTAAATGCCGCGGCAAGGGGAGAAGGAACCGGTTTTTCCATCCTGATCGGCCCCGAGGGCGGCTTTGCGCCCGAGGAGCGGGCCCGGCTCCGGTCGCTGCCCCATGTCATCCCGGTGTCGCTGGGGCCGCGTATCCTGCGTGCGGACACCGCGGCGATCGCGGCGCTGGCGCTATGGCAATCCAGGCTTGGCGACTGGTCCCCTTGAGCCGGGCGCACTTGGCGCCCACCTTGACTAGGACTTAGTAGGTACGCCGGACCGGGGGCTTCCTCCCGCTGGTGGTGGGGAGGTTCATGTATGGATGATGGCGCGCTCGACCGGCGACCACTGACGCTTGCCGAGCTGGCCGGCCACCTGGCCGGCGGCTGCAAGCCGAAGCACGACTTTCGCGTCGGCTCGGAGCACGAGAAGTTCCCGTTCCGCCTCGGGACCCATGAAACCGTCGGCTATGCCGAGGACGCCCAGGGCCGCGGCGGCATCCAGGCGCTGCTCGAAGGCCTGATGAAGTTCGGCTGGCATGGGATCTACGAGGACAACGCCGCCGGCCACACCCTGATCGCCCTGCGCCGCGGCGGGGCCAGCGTCAGCCTGGAGCCGGCCGGCCAGTTCGAGCTCTCCGGCGCGCCGCTGGAGAGCGTCCACGACATCTGCGACGAGATCAGCCAGCACCTCACCGAGGCCAAGCAGGTCGCCGACGCGCTGGGCGTCGGCTTCATGGGGCTGGGCTTCGCGCCGACCTGGACCCGGGCGGACATGCAGATCATGCCCAAGGCCCGCTACCAGATCATGCGGGACTACATGCCCAAGGTCGGCGGGCTGGGCCTGGACATGATGCTGCGCACCTGCACGGTGCAGGCCAATCTGGACTTCTCGTCCGAGGCCGACATGGTCTCGAAATTCCGCCTCAGCCTGGCCCTGCAGCCGATCGCCACGGCGCTGTTCGCCAACTCGCCGTTCGTCGAAGGCCGGCCCACCGGCCTGCTCTCCAACCGCGCTCATACCTGGACCGACACCGATCCGGCGCGCACCGGCATGCTCGAGTTCGTCTTCGAGGAGGGCTTCGGATTCGAGACCTACGCCCGTTACGCCCTCGACGTGCCGATGTATTTCGTCAAGCGGAACGGCCGCTATATCGACGCGGCGGGCCAGTCGTTCCGCGACTTCATCAACGGGACCCTGCCGGCCGCGCCGGGCGTCCGCGCCGACCTGCACGACTGGGAGGAGCATCTGGCCACCATCTTCCCGGAGGTGCGGCTGAAGACCTTCCTGGAGATGCGCGGCGCCGACACCGGTCCGCCGACCCGGCTCTGCGGCCTGGCGGCGCTGTGGATCGGCCTGCTCTACGACGACGCCGCCACCGCCGCCGCCTGGGACCTCTGCAAGGCCTGGACGCCGGCCGATCGCGAGGCCTTGAGGCTGGATGCGCCGCGCCTGGGCTTGCGGGCCATGGTCGCCGGGCGCAGCGCCCGCGACATCGCCGTCGACATGCTGGCCATCGCCCGCGAGGGGCTGAAGCGCCGCGCCCGGCTCAGCGCCGCCCTGACCGACGAGCGCGGCTATCTGGCCGAACTGGAGGCGATCGCCGACAGCGGCGTCACCCCGGCCGAGCGCTGGCTGGAACACTACAACGGCGCTTGGCGCGGCGAAGTCGCTCCGGTGTTCGAGGCGTCGGCGTACTGAGGCCGTGATCCTCCCCGACGGGGAGGATCAACACGTCAGATCGAGCCGGTGTCGCGGTAGGGCTGGTCGATGTCGAGCGGGACGTCGACGTTCGGGGCGGCGTGGTCTAGCTGGCTGCGGCCGGAGCCGGAATCGGTGTGTTCGACCACATCGCGGATGGCGTCCGGGCCGCCGGGCTCGTCCAGTTCGCGGATCACCACCTTGTTGGGATAGAAGGCGAGATAGTCCTTGATCTCGGCCATGGCCGGATAGGGATCCTCGTAGCTCCAGACCGCGTTGTCGGCGAAATTCCCGTCCATCAGGATCGTGTAGTAGGAGGCCTCGCCCTTGTAGGGGCAGTGGGTGTGGTGCTCCGTCCGCGTCATGTAGGCCATGTCGGCGTCTTCGCGCGGAATGTACTGGACGGCCGGATAGGTCGATTCCCGCAAGGTGAGGGCGCGCCGGGTGTCGACGATGACGTGGCCGTTGTACTCGACCTGGACGCGCTTGGGGTTGAAGGCCACGGTGATCGGGTGATCGGGTCCGGGCAGTTTCATCTCGGGCATGGGTCTTTGTCTCCTCGCGCCGTCAAACGCGCCAGACCTCTAGGTGGGTCCGAGGGCCGGGCCTGGCAAGCCGCGAGCCTTGTGAACGGCGGGCGCCCATGATCATCTCGGCCAAGCCCGCGCGGCGGGGTCGGGGGATTCGATGGACATCGTCTGGCTGGTCGGCATCGCCGTCACCGTCGCCACCGCCGTTCCCGTCCTTCTGCAGCTGCGCGGCCATCCGAAGGGCCTCTTCGTCCTCTTCTTCGCCGAGATGTGGGAGCGGTTCTCCTACTACGGCATGCGCGGCCTTCTGATCTTCTACCTGACCGAACAGTTCCTGTTCGACGACAGGTTCTCCAGCGGCCAGTACGGCGCCTACACGGCCATGGTCTATCTGATGCCGCTGATCGGCGGCTTCGCGGCCGACCGGTTCCTCGGCACCCGCAAGGCCATCGGCTTCGGCGCGCTCCTGCTGGTGGCCGGCCATTTCACCATGGCCGTCGAGGCCAGGCCGGCCGTGCAGACCCTGAGCTTCGGCGGCCACGCCTACAGCTTCCGCGCCGAGGGGCGCATGGAGGCGCGCAAGGTCTGCCTGGAGGTCGGGCCAGGCTGCTACGCGGTCGGCGCCGCATCCGACGGCGGCATGAAGATCGCCGGGCTGCCGGCCACGGCCCCGCTGCCCCAGGTCCTGCCCAGGGGCGGCTACAGGCTCGGCGTCGCCCGGCGGAACCCGGTGTTCGTCGGCGTCTTCTACCTCGCCCTGTCGCTGATCGTCATGGGCGTCGGGTTCCTGAAGGCCAACATCTCCTCGATCGTCGGCCAGCTCTATCGCGCGGGCGATCCCAGGCGCGATCCGGGTTTCACCCTCTATTACTACGGCATCAATCTCGGCGCCTTCTGGGCGGCGATCCTGTGCGGCTGGCTGGGCGCGCGCATCGGCTGGTGGGCCGGATTCGGCGCCGCCGGCGTCGGCATGCTGGCCGGCTATCTGGTCTTCGTGCTCGGCAGGCCGCTGCTGGAAGGCCACGGCGAGCCGCCGGCGCCGGAGCGGCTGAGGGCGCCGCTGCTGGGGCCGATCAACGCCGAATGGAGCCTCTACCTGGCCGGCTTGGCCGGCGTCGGCGTGGTCTGGCTGATCGTCCAGCGCTTCCAGCTGATCGGCTACATGCTGGGCGCCGGCTCGCTGGTGGTGCTGGGCTATCTCGGCTGGTTCATGGCCGCGCGCTGCACCCGCATCGAGCGCGACCGGATGATCCTGGCCCTGATCCTGATCGGCGCTTCGGTGATCTTCTGGACCATGTTCGAGCAGGCCGGCTCGTCGCTGAACCAGTTCGCCGACCGCAACACCCAGCTGCGGCTGACCGCAACGCAGTCCATCACCGCGCCGCAGATCCAGTCCTTCAACGCCGGCTTCATCCTGATCGGCGCCCCGGCGTTCGCCGCGCTCTGGGCCTATCTCGGCCGCCGGCGCGCCGATCCCAACCCGGTGATCAAGTTCGCCCTCGGCCTGATGCAGGTGGGGCTCTCCTTCCTGATCATCGTCTTTGGCGCGCGCTTCGCCGACGCCGGCTTCCGCGAGCCGCTGGTCTTCCTGGCCCTGGCCTATGTGGTGCAGACCACCGGCGAGCTCTGCCTTTCGCCGGTCGGCCTGTCGCAGATGACCAAGCTTTCGCCGCCGCTGGTGCTGTCGACGGTGATGGCGACCTGGTTCCTGGCCTCGTCCTGGGCCCAGTGGCTCGGCGGCTTCGTCGCCCAGCTCACCGCGGCCGAGACCGTCGCCGGCCAGGTGCTGGATCCCGGCAAGGCCCTGGCGACCTATGTCCACGTCTATTCCGCCGCCGGCTGGATCACCGTCGGCCTCGGCGTCGCCCTGGCGGCGGCCTCGCCGCTGCTCAAGCGCCTGGCCCACGGCGCCAGCGACATCACCTTGGCGCCGGAACCGGACGGCGAGCGGCAGGCCGTCACGCGCTGATAAGCGGCTGTTGGCTGGACCGCCGCGCGCCTTCAGCTTAGCCTTTGGGCGGCATGACCCACGACGTCTTCATCTGTCATTCGTCGAAGGACAAGACGATCGCCGACGCGGCCTGCGCGACGCTGGAGCAGCGCGGCGTCCGCTGCTGGGTCGCGCCGCGCGACGTGATGCCGGGCGCGAGCTGGGCGGCCTCCATCGTCAGCGCCATCGAGGGATCGAAGCTGATGCTGCTGATCTTCTCGGAGAACGCCAACGACTCGCCGCAGATCGAGCGCGAGATCGAGCGAGCGGTCGACCACCGCGTGCCCATCGTGCCGTTCCGCATCGCCGACATCCTGCCCACCGAGGCGCTGGAGTACTTCATCTCCACCTCGCACTGGCTGGACGCCTATTCGCCGCCGATCGACCGGCACTACCAGACCCTGGCCGACAAGATCGAGACCATCCTGGCGACGCAGACGCATCAGGCGGGCGCGCCCGATGCATCGCCGGCGGCGCCCCCGCACCACGAGGAGCCGCCGCCTCCGCCGCCTCCGCCGCCGGTCGCCGCCCGAGGCGCCGGCCCGTGGCCGCTGGTGCTGGCGGCTGGCGCGGTGGCGGTCGCGGTGCTCGCTGTCGGGGCGCTGCTGGCGGTCACGCTCGGCAGCCGGCCGCCGCCGGCCAGCGCCAGCGCCGCCGCCGCCGGGGCCGCCGCGTCAGGGGCGACCCCGCTGGTCTTCCAGTCCTACCCGATCAATCTCGATCCGCACGGCGACAACTGGATCGCCCTGCGCAGCGAGCCGGACGGCCTGGGCATCAGGCTGGACAAGCTCGGCCCACGGGCCCAGTTCGCGGTGGTGGAGCGCCAGGGCGAGTGGTCCAGGGTGCAGCTTCCCGACGGTCGGGCCGGCTGGGTGTCCAGCCACTATATCGGCTGCTGCCGCGCCGCCGCCGCGAACTGAGCGCGCGCCGGCCTCCGGGCCGTCACCCGCGCGCGGCGGCGACGAAGTCGGGATCGGCGAACAGCTTGGCCGCCAGCTTGGCGAACAGGTCGGTGTAATGGTTCACCGCATCCGGGATCGCCACCGCGCCGACGAACTCCGAGTCCCAGGTCGTATCCACCGCCAGGGCCTTCTCGAACACGACCTTGCCGCCCCTGACCAAGGTGAACCTGGCGGCCAGCGCCGCCCGCGCCGTATTCGTCGTCAGACCGCTGTCCAGGTGAGTGTCGGTGATCATCCCCGAAACGACCAGGGTCGAATTCGGATCGAGCTTCCCGACGCTCTTTAGCTGAGCGGCGATGGTGTCGCCGAGATATCTGGCGAACGACCCCTCCGGCGCGGGCTGGATGCCGGCGCGGACGGCGACCGATCGATCCATCTGCGTCGGCGCGCCGGGGCCGGGGATGAAGGCGCCCACGCTGATAGGGGCCACGCCGTCGGCGCGCAGCGTCTGGATATTGTCGAGCGTCGCCTGCGGCGGGGGCAAGGCCGTCATCGCACAGGCCTGCAGCGCCATCGCTGGCGCCGCCAGCGCCGCGATGATCAGACCGCGCGCCCTCATGGGTTGGCCGGCGCGGGCTGGGACGTCGGCGCCGCGGGAGCGGGCGCGGACGGCGCGTTCGCCGCTGGCGGGACGGCGGGGGCGGGGCTGGGCGCTGGCGCCGGCGCGGTCGCCGCCACCGGGACGGCCGTCGGCGGAAGAGCCAACGGCGTCGCCGCCATGGCCTGGCCCGGGGCGGCCGTCGAAGCCGGCGCGGTCGACATCGCCAGCTGGAAGCCCGGGTCGGCGGCCAGGGCGTTCAGCGGATTGATGATGATAAGGCGGGTCATGGCGAACACCGCATCGTGCAGCGAGCCGATCTTGACGGCGTTCGCCGGCGGGCTGTTGATCAGTCCCATCTGGAAATAGACGCCGTCGGCCGCTGTCCGGGTGATCTTGGTCGCCGTCGGGCCGGCGACATAGTTGATGGTGCAGAGGTAGTTTTCCCTGATCGTGTTTCCGGCGATGAAGAAGGTCGCGCCGGTGACGAAGCCCTTGCCATAGGCCTCGTCCATCTCATCCTTGCTCGGCGAGTCGTTGATGATGATTTCCAGCACCGCGCCATTTGCGGTCGGCGTGTCGCTCACATCCGAGAACAGGCCGCTGGCCTTGACCGCGGCGACCACCTGGTCCTTCAGCAGCTTGGTGGCTCGGCCGTTCAGGGCGCCCTTGGTCTCGAACTCGAACAGCAGCTGGACCGGCTGCGGACTGGCGATCACCACCTTGTCGGCCGGTTTGATCTCGCCAAGCGCGGCGTCGACATAACTCGCCGCGAGCGCCGGTCCTGTCTGGACCACCATCCCAAGAGCGATCACCGCCCCAGCCGCCCAGGCGCGCAAACCAAATCCCGCGCGGCGACGCGCGGGCGCATAAATCGACCTCATGACCCAAAACCCCCTATGGCTCTTCAGAGCCGCGCCGGACCCTAACCGAGGGTCGGCGCTGGACGCAACGCCGGCGTGCATCGGGATGGCGACGGCCAAAAGGTGATGTCTGAACCCGCGCTCATGCCCCGGGCCGACTACCGTTTCAGCCGGGCCGGCTGAACACCGCCAGCTTCATCTCGCGGCGCAGCCTGAACCCCAGCGCCTGGTAGACCGAGATCGCGCCGGCGTTGCTCGGGAAGACGTGCATGAACGGCGTCTCGCCGCGGGCCAGGATGTTGGCGGCGACGATGCGGGTCAGGGCGGCGGCATAGCCGCGGCCGCGGTGGTCCGGATGGGTGCAGACGCCGCTGACCTCGGTGAAGCCAGGGGCGCGCATGCGCTCGCCGGCCATGGCCGCCAGCCGGCCGTCGACCTTCACGCCGATGAAATCGCCGAGCCGGTGGGTGCGCTCGAAGAACGGACCCGGCTTGGTCAACGTGGCCAGGGCCAGCATCTCGGGCCCGTCGGCGTCGGTCAGCGGCGCGACCGCAAAGCCTGGCGCGTCGCCCGGCGCCAGCGTCTCGGCGAGCATCTGCCAGATCACGCCGCGCTCGACCACGGCCAGGCCCGGCGGCGTCGGCGCTTCGTCCGCCTCGACCACGGCGATGCCATCGCCGGCCGGGCAGAGCGCGGCGAGGGCGGCCTGGCTCTCCGGCGATCCGTCGGCGGCGGCGGCGAACACGCCGTATTCCGGCGCGAAGCGCAACGCCCGGCCGGGCTCGCCCCGCGCCAGATGCGCCTGGCGCGTGGCGAGCGAATTCCAGATCGGGCGGTCGAGCGGACTAGACGTTCGTGCCGCCGACGGTCAGGCCGGTGAGCTTCAGCGAGGGCTGGCCGACGCCCACCGGCACGCTCTGGCCGTTCTTGCCGCAGACCCCGACGCCGTTGTCGAAGCAGAAGTCGTCGCCGATCATGCTGACCCGCGTCAGGGCCGACGGCCCGTCGCCGATCAGGGTCGCGCCCTTGACCGGGGCGGTGATCCTGCCGTCCTCGACCAGATAGGCCTCGGTGCACTGGAAGACGAACTTGCCGTTGGTGATATCCACCTGGCCGCCGCCGAAATTGGCGCAGTAGAGGCCGCGCTTCATCGAGGCGATCATCTCCTCGCGCGGGGTGTCGCCGGCCATCATGCCGGTGTTGGTCATCCGCACCATCGGCATGTGGGCGAAGGACTGGCGCCGGCCGTTGCCGGTGGCCTTCAGCCCCATCAGCCGCGCGCTCATGCGGTCATGCATGTAGCCGACCAGGATGCCGTCCTCGATCAGGATGGTGCGGTCGGTGGGGGTGCCCTCGTCGTCGACGCTGAGCGAGCCGCGGCGGCCGTAGAGCGTGCCGTCGTCGAAGACGGTGACGCCGGGCGAGGCCACCCGCTCGCCGATGCGGCCGGAAAAGGCGCTGATGCCCTTGCGGTTGAAGTCGCCTTCCAGCCCGTGGCCGACAGCCTCGTGCAGCAGGACGCCGTTCCAGCCCCGGCCCAGCACCACGTCCATCTCGCCGGCGGGGCAGGCGATGGCGTCGAGATTGATCGAAGCCTGGCGGATCGCCTCGTCGACCTGCTCGCGCCAGCGGTCGGGGGAGATCCAGGTCTCGAAGCCGGCGCGGCCGCCGGCGCCGGAATAGCCCCCCTCGCGGCGGCCGTCCGTCTCCAGGGTGACGCTGACATTGACCCGGGCCAGCGGGCGCACGTCGCGCACCAGCTTGCCGTCGGCGCGGAGGATCTCGATCACCCGCCGTTCGCCGGCCAGGGTGACGTTGACCTGCTTCACGCGGGGATCGCGGTCGCGGGTGTAGGCGTCGATCTCGGCCAGCAGCGCGACCTTTTCGGAAAAGGCGGGGGAGGCGAGGGGATCGTCCTCGCCATAGAGCCTGGCGTTGGTCGCCCTCGGCCCCTCGGCGGCGACGCCCGAATGGCCGCGCTTGGCCAGCGAGGCGGAGTCGGCGGCGCGGCGAATCGCGGCCTCGGAAATCTCGGCGGCGTGGGCGTAGCCGGCGGTCTCGCCGGCCACCACGCGCAGGCCGAAGCCCTCGGCGGCGTCATAGTTGGCCGATTTCAGCCGCCCGTCGTCCCAGAGGAAGGATTCGCTCTCCGAGCGCTCGACGAACAGCTCGCCGTCGTCGGCGCCGCTCAGCGCCTCGCCCAGGATGTCGTGGGCGCGGCGCGCATCCACACCGGCGGCTTCGAGGATGGAGGGGGCAGAGACGTGAGCGGTCATGAAGGGCTCATCTTTGAGGGCGGAACGTGTGCAACATAGGCGTCATCGGCCCCTTGCGAAACCGGGGCCGCAAACCAATCGGCATCCGTCTTGGCAATGCGGGCGGGACCGCGTATGCACGCCCGCAAGGGGCTGGCCCCGCTTTGCGGATTGGCCGGCTCTCGTCGCCAAAGGGCAAGCAAGAGGTCAGGTGGGTTGCGGAGCGTGTTGATGCGAAGGCTGCAGAGTGTTGCGTTTGGGCTGATTGCGCTTTGCCTCGGCGCGGCGGGTTCGGCGCGCGCCGAGGATCTGCTCGGCCAACCGACGCCCGGCGCCATCGACCTGCAGCCCGGCGCCTCGATCCTCAAGCATCAGGCCATCTTCTTCCACAACTGGATCCTGATGCCGATCATCACGGCCATCGCCGTCTTCGTGCTGGTCTTGCTGGCCATCTGCATCGTGCGTTTCAACAAGCGGGCCAATCCGGTTCCGGCCCGCTGGAGCCACAACACCTATATCGAGGTGCTCTGGACGGCGCTGCCGGTGCTGATCCTGACCTTCATCGCCATCTTTTCGTTCAAGCTGCTGTTCGCCTATCACGACATGCCGCCGCCCGACCTGACCGTGAAGGCGACCGGCTATCAATGGTACTGGGGCTATGAGTACCCCGACCAGAAGATCCCCGAATACGACTCCAACGTGCTGACCGAGGACGCCGCCAAGGCCGCCGGCGAGCCTTATCTGCTGGCCGCCGACAATGCGCTGGTGGTGCCGGTCGACAAGACCGTGCGGGTGCTGGTGACCGGCGCCGACGTGATCCACGACTTCGGCGTCCCGGCCTTCGGGCTGAAGATCGACGCCGTGCCCGGCCGGATGAACGAGACCTGGTTCAAGGCCGAGAAGATCGGCACCTATTACGGCCAGTGCGACCAGCTCTGCGGCGTCAACCACGCCTATATGCCGATCATGATCAAGGTGGTCAGCCAGTCCGACTTCAACACCTGGGTCGCGTCCAAGGCCCCGGCGCCGGCGCCCGCCGCCCCGGCCGCCTCATCGGCGCCGGCGGCCTCGTCCGCGCCGGCCGCGTCCTCCGCCCCGGCCGCGTCTTCGGCCCCCGCTCAGCCGCAAAAAGTTGCGCAGGCCCCGACCGCGGCCTTGCGCTAAGACCGCACGAAGAGAGTATTGAAGATCATGGCGACCGCCGCTTCCGATATCGACCACGGCCACGACGACCACGACGACGGCCATGGCTACGCCCACACCCCGCCGTTCTTCGTGCGCTGGCTGTTCTCGACCAACCACAAGGATATCGGCACTCTCTATATCCTCTTCGCCATCCTCGCCGGGATCATCGGGGGCACGCTTTCCGGCCTGATCCGCTGGGAACTGGCCGAGCCGGGCATCCAGGTGTTCCAGGACTCGGGCCTTTTCGGCCATTTCAAAGGCTTCCTCGCCGGCCACCAGGGCTATGAGGTCGCGGCCACCGCGCACGGGCTGATCATGATCTTCTTCATGGTCATGCCGGCCATGATCGGCGGCTTCGGCAACTGGTTCGTGCCGCTGATGATCGGCGCGCCGGACATGGCCTTCCCGCGCATGAACAACATCTCGTTCTGGCTGCTGGTCGCCTCGTTCGCGCTGCTCTGCACCTCGCTGTTCGTCGACGGCGGGCCGGGCCCGGGCTTCGACGGCGGCTGGACCCTCTATCCGCCGCTGTCGACCACCGGCAACACCGGGCCGGCGATGGACTTCGCCATCCTGTCCATCCACCTGGCCGGGGCCTCGTCGATCCTCGGCGCCATCAACTTCATCACCACCATCTTCAACATGCGCGCGCCGGGCATGACCCTGCACCGCATGCCGCTGTTCGTGTGGTCGATCCTGGTGACGGTGTTCCTGTTGCTGCTGTCGCTGCCGGTGCTGGCCGGCGCTATCACCATGCTGCTCACCGACCGCAACTTCGGCACCCACTTCTTCGACCCGTCGAATGGCGGCGACCCGCTGATGTTCCAGCACCTGTTCTGGTTCTTCGGCCACCCCGAGGTCTACATCCTGATCCTGCCGGGCTTCGGCATCATCAGCCAGGTGGTCTCGACCTTCTCCAAGAAGCCGGTGTTCGGCTATCTGGCCATGGCCTACGCCATGGTGGCGATCGGCTTCCTCGGCTTCATCGTCTGGGCCCACCACATGTACGCCGTGGGCATGAACGTGAACCTGCAGGCCTATTTCGTCGCCGCGACCATGATCATCGCCGTGCCGACGGGCATCAAGGTGTTCTCCTGGATCGCCACCATGTGGGGCGGGTCCATCGAGTTCAAGACGCCGATGCTGTTCGCGGTCGGCTTCATCTTCCTGTTCACCATCGGCGGCCTGACCGGGGTGGTGCTGGCCAACGCCGGCATCGACTACAGCCTGCACGACACCTACTACGTCATCGCCCACTTCCACTACGTGCTGAGCATGGGCGCGGTGTTCTCGATCTTCGCCGGCTTCTACTACTGGTTCGAGAAGATGTGGGGCGTGAAGTACAACGAGTTCCTCGGCTCGCTGCACTTCTGGCTGATGTTCGTCGGCGTCAACACCATCTTCTTCCCGCAGCACTTCCTTGGCCTGCAAGGCATGCCGCGGCGGACGGTCGACTACCCGCTGGCCTTCGCCTACTGGAACCACATCTCCTCGATCGGCTTCGCCATCACCACCGTCGGCATGGCGGTGTGGGCGATCCTTTTGATCGAGGCGGCGGTGCGTCATCGCAAGGCCGAGGCCAACCCCTGGGGCGAAGGCGCGACCACGCTGGAATGGACCCTGTCGTCGCCGCCGCCCTTCCACCAGTTCTCCGAGCTGCCGCACATCCACGCCGACGTCCATTAGGCACGCCGACGTCCATTAGCCGCGCCGACGTGCACTAGCCGGCCATTTGGGTCTATGAAGAGGCGAAAGGCCGGGCGGTTTTGCCCGCGCCCGAGCCGTGAGCCGAACCTGGAATGATTGAGGCCGCCACCACCACAGCCGTCGCCGCGCCAGCGTGCTGGCAGGACTATGTCCAGCTCCTGAAGCCCAGGGTGATGTCGCTGGTGGTGTTCACGGCGCTGACCGGCCTGGTCTGCGCGCGCACGCCGATGAACCCGTTCCTGGCCGGCGTCGCGGTCTTCTGCATCGCCGTCGGCGCCGGGGCGTCGGGGGCGCTGAACATGGGCTTCGATTCCGACATCGACGGCCTGATGCGCCGCACCCGCCACCGGCCGGTGCCGTCAGGACGGGTGCAACGGTCGGACGCCCTGGGCCTGGGCGTCATCTTGAGCCTGTTCTCGGTCGGGCTGATGGCGCTGGCGACCAACCTGGTCGCGGCGGGCCTGCTGGCCTTCACCATCTTCTTCTACGCGGTGGTCTACACCCTGTGGCTGAAGCGCTCGACCTCGCAGAACATCGTCATCGGCGGGCTGGCCGGAGCGCTGCCGCCGGTGATCGGCTGGGCGGCGGCGACGGGGGCGACGCCGCTGAACGCCTGGCTGCTCTGCGCCATCATCTTCTTCTGGACCCCGCCGCACTTCTGGGCCCTGTCGCTCTACACCCAGGAGGACTACGCCAAGGCCGGCGTGCCGATGCTGCCGGTGGTCAAGGGCGCGGCGGCGACCCGGCGCTCCATCCTGGCCTATAGCGTGCTGGTCGCGCTGCTGGCCCTGGTCCCGGCCGTGACCGGGCTGGGCGGCCTGCTCTATCTGGGCCTGGCCGGCGTCGGCGGGGCGGTCTTCATCGCCCTGGCGTTCAAGCTGGCCGCCAGCCACGCCGGCGACGTCCCGGCCGGCGCCGGCGGCCTCTACGACGTCAAGGCCAACGCCAAGGATGCGCGCAACCTGTTCGCCTTCTCCATCCTCTATCTCTTCGGCCTGTTCGCCGCCCTGCTGGCCGAGCGGTTCGCGGGCCTGCCGCCGTTGACGTCATGAGCGAGCTGGTTCCCCCAGAAAACGTTTCGGGCGACAGCCCGGCGGCGGCCAAGGCCAGGCGCAGGCGCAGCATCGCCATCGCCGTGGCGCTCGGTCTTTTCGTCATCCTGGTTTTCGTGGTGACCATCGTGCGGATGAAGGGCCATGTCGCCGACATCGGGTTCTAGTCCGCGTCCGCGCCGCAACGCGCGCATCGTCATCGCCTGCGTCGCCGTCTTCGCGGTCATGACCGGCGCCGCCTTCGCGGCCGTGCCGCTCTATCGCGCCTTCTGCCAGGCCACCGGTTTCGCCGGGACCATTCCGCGCGCCAAGCGCGCGCCGACCACCATCCTGGACCAGAAGGTCACCGTCAGCTTCGACACCAACGTGCGGGGACTGCCGTGGGACTTCGCGCCGGCGCAGCCGCGCCAGACCCTGCGCATCGGCGAGACGGGACTGGCCTTTTTCACGGTCGCCAACCGCTCCGACCAGGCCATCACCGGCCGCGCCTCGTACAACGTCTCGCCCGGCCAGGCCGGGGCCTATATGCGCAAGCTGCAATGCTTCTGCTTCAGCGACCAGACCATTCCGGCCCACACGACGGTGAAGTTCCCGGTGCTCTATTTCATCGACCCGGGCTTCGCCTCCGACCCCGACACCAAGGGCTTCACCGACATCGTGCTGTCCTACACCTTCTTCCCGGTCCCCAAACCGACGCAAGCCCTTGGCGGATCGGGGCAGGCGAGGCTATAGCCTGGAATCGACGATACCGCCGCGACACGCTTGAAACCACGTTCGAGGACTGAAGAACCGACATGGCCGACGCCGCCGTCAAGCACGACTACCACCTGGTCAAACCCAGCCCTTGGCCGCTGATCGGCTCCTTCGCCGCCGCGGTCATGGCCACGGGCCTGGTCATCTGGATGAAGGGCCTGTTCGGCCTCGAGAAGCATACCTGGTGGGTGTTCGCGCTTGGCCTGGCCGGGGTGCTCTACACCATGGTCGGCTGGTGGAGCGACGTGGTGAAGGAGGCCAACGAGGGCGACCATACCCCGGTGGTCTCCATCGGCCTGCGCTACGGCATGATACTGTTCATCGCCTCGGAGGTGATGTTCTTCGTCGCCTGGTTCTGGATCTTCTTCGAGATGGCGCTGTTCCACCATCACCGCACCCTGTCGCCGATCGACGAGGTGCGGGCGGCCTGGTCGGTCTGGCCGCCGATGGGCGTGCAGACGCTGTCGCCCTGGAACCTGCCGCTGGTGAACACCCTGACCCTGCTCACCTCCGGCACCACGGTCACCTGGGCCCACCACGCGCTGCAGGTCGGCGACCGGCGCAGCGCCAAGATCGGCCTGGCCCTGACCATCGTGCTCGGCCTGCTGTTCACCTCCATCCAGGCTTACGAGTACCGGCACATCCTGATGGAAGGGCTGTTCTTCAACCCGCAGGCGGCCAATTCCGGCCTGTATGGCTCGGCCTTCTTCATGGCCACCGGCTTCCACGGCTTCCACGTCATCGTCGGCACCATCTTCCTGGCCGTCTGCCTGGGGCGGCTGTTCGCCGGCGGCTTCACGCCGAAGCAGCATTTCGGCTTCGAGGCCGCGGCCTGGTACTGGCACTTCGTCGACGTGGTCTGGCTGTTCCTGTTCGCCTTCGTCTACGTCATCCTGCCGAGCCTGCATTGACGCCGGCGCGGCGGCCGGTGAACCCCGTTCTCGCGGGGCTCGCCTGTCGCTGCCCGGCCTGCGGCGAAGGCGCCCTGTTCGACGGCTTCCTGCGCGTCAGCCGCCGCTGCGAAGGCTGCGGCCTCGACCTGGCCGCGGCCGATTCCGGCGACGGGCCTGCGGTGTTCATCGTGCTGATCGTCGGCGTCATCGTCTGCTTCTCCGCCCTGTTCACCGAGATCGCCTTCCACCCGCCGGTCTGGGTCCACCTGGTGCTCTGGCTGCCGCTGGCGGCCATCCTGACGGCGCTGCTGATCCGGCCCTTCAAGGGCGTGATGCTGGCCATGCAGTTCCACCACAAGGCCGCCGAGGCCGGTCATGGCGACGTCTGAGGCCGCGCAGGCCCGGTTCGCCGTCATTCCCGCCGTCGCCACGGCGGCCGGCATCGCCATCCTGATCGGGCTCGGCGTCTGGCAGGTGCAGCGGCTGCACTGGAAGGAGAACCTGCTGGCCCGCATCGCCGCCCTGCAATCGGCGCCGCCGGAGCCGCTGGACGTGGTGCTGCGCCGCGCCGCCGACGGGCTCGACGTCGACTACGAGCGGGTCCAGGCCCATTGTCCGGACATCGAGACCGCGCCCTACCTGCGGCTCTATTCGGTCAGGGACGGCTTTGCCGGCGAGCGCATCATCGCCGCCTGTCCGCTGGCCGGCGGCCCCTATGGCGCCATCCTGGTCGACCGCGGCTTCCTGGCGCAGGGACGGACGCCGGCCCCCGGTCGGACGATCGCCAGCCCGGTGATCGGCATCCTGCGCAAGGGCGACACGCGCAACTTCGTGACGCCGCGGAACGATCCGGCGGCCAACCAATGGTACGGCCGCGACATCGCCGCCATGGCCCAGGCGCTGCATGTCACCAGGCCCGCGCCGACCTATCTGATGCTGGAGCAACCGGCGCCGCCGCCCGGCGGTCCGGCGATCGCGCCGCTGCCGACCGACATCCCCAACAACCATCTGCAGTACGCCATCACCTGGTTCGGCCTTGCCGTGGCCCTGGCGGGCGTCTACCTCGCCAGCCTTTGGCGAAAGAGGCCGCGTTAGATGCGTTACGTTTCGACCCGGGGCGAGGCGCCGCCGATCGGCTTCCTCGACGCCGTGATGGCCGGCCTGGCCCCCGACGGCGGCCTCTACGTGCCCGAGGTCTGGCCGCTGCTGACCGCCGACGAGATCGCCGACTTCGCCGGCCGGCCCTATGCCGAGGTCTGCGCCGCCATCCTCGCCCGCTTCGCCGGCGACGCCATCCCGCGCGCCGACCTGATGGAGATGGCCAGCGAGGCCTATGCCGGCTTTACCCACGCGGCGGTGGCGCCGCTGCGCCAGCTGTCGCCGGGGACCTGGCTGCTGGAGCTGTTCCACGGCCCGACTCTGGCCTTCAAGGACGTGGCCATGCAGCTGCTGGCGCGGCTCTACGAGTATGCCCTGCGCGCCAAGGGCCAGACCCTGACCGTGGTCTGCGCCACCTCCGGCGACACCGGCGGCGCGGCGGTCGAAGCGCTCGGCGGCCTGAAGTCGGTGCGGCTGGTGGTGCTCTATCCCGACGGCAAGATCAGCGAGGTGCAGCGCCGGTTCATGACCACCTCGGCGCGCGACAATGTGCGCTGCGTCGCCGTGGACGGGACCTTCGACGACTGCCAGGCGATCCTGAAGTCGATGTTCCAGGCGCAAGGCTTCCCGCAGGCCGTCAACCTGGCCGCGGTCAACTCGATCAACTGGGCCAGGATCGCCGCGCAGACGGTCTATTACTTCACCGCCGCCGTCGCCCTGGGCGCGCCGCAGCGGCCGGTCTCGTTCGCCGTGCCGACCGGCAATTTCGGCGACGCCTTCGCCGGTTTCGTCGCCCGGCGCATGGGCCTGCCGATCGAGCGGATCATCGTGGCCACCAATTCCAACGACATCGTCGCCCGCGCCATCGAGACCGGCCGCTATGCCCGCGGGCCCGTCGCCGAGACCCAGAGCCCGGCCATGGACATCCAGGTCTCGTCGAACTTCGAGCGGCTCTATTTCGAGGCGGTGGACCGCGAGGGCGTGGAGACCTCCCGCGCCATGCGCGCCTTCGCCGAGTCCGGCGTCGTCGACATCCCGCCCAAGGCCATGGCGGCGATCCGCGAGCTTTTCGTCGGCGCCGGGGTCAGCGAGGCGGAGACGGCCAGGACCATGGTCTCGACCTTCCACCAGAGCGGCGAGCTGGTCGATCCGCACACCGCCGTCGCCCTGGCCGCGGCCGCGCGGATCGGGCCGAAGACCCGCCGCACGCCGCTGGTGGCGCTGTCCACCGCCCACGCCGCCAAGTTCCCCGAGGCCGTGCGCGCGGCGGCCGGCGCCGACGTGGACCTGCCGCTTTCGGTGCGCGGCCTGAGCAAGAAGCCGGAACGCGTCGATCGCCTGCCGGCCGACCTTGAGACCCTCAAGGCCTATGTCCGCGACTTCGCCGGGGTCTAGGGCCATCGAAACCCCCGCCGTCCACGTCCTTTCGAACGGCGCCCGCGTCGTCTGCGATCCCATGCCCGGGCTGGAGACCCTGGCCCTGTCGGTGGCGGTCGGGCGCGGCGCGCGGCATGAGGCCCCCGAACAGTCCGGCTGGGCGCACATGCTCGAGCACATGGTGTTCAAGGCCGCCGGCGAGCGCTCTGCGCGCGAGATCGTCGAGGCGATCGAGGCCGAGGGCGGCCAGCTCAACGCCGCCACCGGCCACGACCGCACCAGCTTCCAGGTGCGGGCGCTGAAGGGCGGCCTGCCGCTGGCCATGGAGGTGGTCTCGGACCTGATCTTCCGTCCGCTGCTCGACGCCGGCGACCTGGCCAAGGAAAAGCGGGTGATCGCCCAGGAGATCGCCGAGGCCGCCGACATCCCCGACGACCTGGTCTTCGAACTGGCGCAGGAAAAGGCCTTCGAGGGCCAGCCGCTCGGCCGGCCGATCCTGGGAACCAAGGCCAGCATCGGCAAGGCCAAACCCGCCGAGCTCGCGGCTTTTCGCGCCCGCCTCTACGCCCCGGACCGCATCGTCATCGCCGCCGCCGGCGCGGTGGACGAGGCCGAGGTCCTCGGGCTGGCCGAACAGTGGTTCGCCAATTCGGCCGACGCACTCCCGCCGCCGGAGCCGGTCCCGACCCATTTCGTCGGCGGGGTCGCGGCCAAGGCCAAGCGGCTTGAGCAGGCGCACCTGGTCATGCTGCTGCCGGCGCTGGGCTTGCGCGATCCGGACTATTTCGCCCTGCGCCTGTTCGCCGAGATCCTCGGCGGCGGCATGTCCTCGCGGCTGTTCCAGGAGGTGCGCGAGCGGCGCGGCCTGGCCTACGCCATCGACGCCTATGTCGACGCCCACGCCGATACCGGCGTGCTGGGAGTCTATGCCGGGGCGGACGCCGGCGATGCGGCCGAGGCGGCGCGGGTCGCCGGCGAGCAGATGCTGGCGCTGACGGCCAAGGTCGACGACGCCGAGCTGGCCAGGGCCAAGGCCCAGTTCAAGGCCTCGCTGTTCATGGCCCGGGAATCGGCGCTCGCCCGCGCCGAGGCGGCGGCCAGCCAACTTTTGATCTTCGAGCGCCTGATCGCCACCGCCGAGGTCGCCGCCGCCATCGATGCGATCGGGCCCGCCGACCTGGCCCGGGTCGGCGCCCGCGCCGTCGAGGCCGGCCGCAGCGCCTGCGCCGTGCTCGGCCCGGCCAGGGCCATGGCCGCGGCCGAGTCCTTCCAGGCGGCCCTGTTCGGCTGACAGGGCGGAACCGAAGCAGGCTGCACAGCGCTGAAATCCGCGGTAGGCTCGCCGACCGCTCAAGGATACCGCCGTGGCTCTCTTGGATTGGATGGCGCCGGACGTCGGCCTTCGCGTCGACGGCGAGGGCGTGACCTTACGCCCGCCGCGCGTCTCCGACTATGTCGCCTGGTCGGACCTGCGCCGGCGCAGCCGCGCCTTTCTGCAACCCTGGGAGCCGACCTGGCCGACCGACGACCTGTCGCGCGCCGCCTATCGCCGCCGCCTGGCCGCCTACCAGCGCGATATGGACCTCGGCTACGGCTACGCCTTCCTGGTCTTTCGCCGCGAGGACGGCGAACTGGTCGGCGGCATCACCCTGTCCAACATCCGCCGCGGCGTCGCCCAGATGGGCCAGATCGGCTATTGGGCCGGCGAGCCCTTCGTGCGGCGCGGCTACACCCTGGCCGCCGTGCGGGCGATTTCCGGCTTCGCGCTCGGCCGGCTCGGCCTGCACCGGCTGGAGGCGGCCTGCATCCCGGAAAACGACGCCTCGCGCAGTCTTTTGCTGAAAGCCGGTTTCGAGCTCGAAGGGCGCGCCCAGGCTTATCTGAAAATTAACGGCGATTGGCGAGATCATCTGCTGTTCGGACTGGTGGCGGGGGCGACCGCCGGGAAGAAGCGCTTGGACGTTTGAGGCGCGGGGCCGAACTCCCGCGTCAGCGGGTAGGGCATGGCGCTGCGGGCGCAGGATCGGTTCATCTGGGACGCGACGGTGACCCTCGAGGCGCTGGGCGCCGCCGACGTGGCGCTGTGGAGCTGGGATCCGAACGCTGATCGGCTGCGCCTGACCGGCGCGGCGCGGCGGCTGGGCCTCTCGCCGCTGGCCCCGGAATGCTCCTCGGCCGCGGTGCGGGCCCTGGCCATGCCGCAGGACCGCGCCCTGATCGAGGAGATCCTGCGCATCCAGGCGCCGGGCGTCGAGGTCGGCGGACGCGTGCGCATGCGCGGCGGCGACGCCTGCATCTGGCGCGGCCTCTGGCTCGAGGACGGCGTACGCGCCGCCGGCGTCATCGTGCCGGAGACCAAGTTCGCCGCCTCCGAACAAGACGCCCTGACCGGCCTGCTCGACCGGCGCAGCTTCGTCAGCCGCGCCCGCGAGCATCTGCAGGCCGCCGGCGGCTACACCCTGGTGGTGGCCGACCTGGACCGGCTGCGCCGGCTGAACGAGGCGCTGGGCCACGAGCGCGCCGACCTGGTGCTGGCGGCGCTGGGCTCGCGGCTGGCGGCGGCCTTCCCGCCGCAGGCGCTGCTGTCGCGCGTCGGCGAGGACGAGTTCGCCGTGCTGACCCCCGCCAACGTGCCCGAGCCGGCCGAGATGATGCGCCGGGCCATGGAGCAGCCGCTCAGGGTGGCGGGCTTCGACATCTTCCCGACCCTTTCCATCGGCGCGGTCGAGGCCGAGGGCGGCGCCGACGCCCCCGACGCGGCCGAGCTGCTGCGCCGCGCCGAGCTGGCGGTGGAATCCGCCAAGTCCGCCGGCCGCGGCGGCGCGGCGGCCTACGGCCGCTCGCTGGAGACCGACGGCCTGTCGCGCCTGGCCATGGAATCGGACCTGCGCGGCGCCATCGGCCGCGGCGAGATCGTGCCCTTCTTCCAGCCGGTGGTGCGCCTGGACACCGGCGCCATCGCCGGCTTCGAGGCCCTGGCCCGCTGGCGCCATCCGCGCCGGGGAGTGATCACACCCGAGGATTTCCTGCCGCTCTGCGAGGAGATGGGCCTGCTGGTCGAGCTCGGTTCGCACATGATGCAGGCCGCCGCGCACCAGCTGGCGGCCTGGCGCGCCGCCCACCGCGCCGCCGGCGAGATCAGCGTCAGCGTCAACCTCTCCACCGGCGAGATCCATCGCGATCGGCTGGTCGAGGACGTCGGCGCGCTGCTCGCCGACACCGGCCTGCCGAAGGGCGCGCTGAAGCTGGAGATCACCGAGAGCGACATCATGCGCGACCCGGAGCTCGCCGCGGTCATCCTGCGCCAGCTGCGCGAGGTCGGGGCGGGCCTGGCGCTGGACGACTTCGGCACCGGCTTCTCGTCGCTGTCCTACCTAACCCGCCTGCCGTTCGACACGCTGAAGATCGACCGCTATTTCGTGCGCACCATGGCGGCCAACGAGGGCTCGGACAAAATCGTCCGCTCGGTGATCAACCTCGGCCGCGACCTGTCGCTGGAGGTGGTGGCCGAGGGGGTCGAGAACGCCCAGATGGCCCGCCGGCTGATGGAGATCGGCTGCCACTACGGCCAGGGCTACGGCTACGCGCCGGCGCTGTCGGCCCAAGAGGCGGAGGTCTATCTCAACGAAAGCTACGCCGACGGCGCCGCGCCGGTGAAGGCGAGGGGCTAGCCGGGCTCAGGCGCGTCCCGTGTGGGCGGAAAGCTGCTCGGCGCTGATCCCCATCTTGGCCAGGGCCATCGACCATTTGCGCTCGTGGTCGTCGCCGAACAGCAGGGTCTCGTCGGCGTCGCAGGTCAGCCAGACGCCTTCGCGGATCTCGCTCTCCAGCTGGCCGGCGCTCCAGCCGGCATAGCCCAGGGTCAGGATCGAGCGGCGCGGCCGCCGGTTGCGGCTGGCCATGGCCTCCAGGATCTGCAAGGTCGCGGTCAGGGCGACGCCGCCGCCGACGTCCTGGCTGGAATCCTCGCAGACATAGTCGTTGGTGTGCAGCACAAAGCCGCGTTCGGGCTGCACCGGCCCGCCCAGCAGCACGAAATCGTCCGGCAGCTCGATCGACTGTTTCACCCCCAGCCGGGTCAGCAGGCCAGGCACGGTCAGCCCCTCCACCGGCCGGTTCACCGCCAGGCCCATGGCGTGCTGTTCGTCGTGGGCGCAGACCATCAGGACCGCGCGTTCGAAGCGCGGGTCCTCGATCCCCGGCATGGCGATCAGCATGCGCCCGGTCAGGAAGCTGGGCGCGGCGGCGGACCAGCGCGGGTCGCGCTCGGCCATGCGCCCGGTGGCGGGGGCGCCCGCGGGCGTGCTGGCGGACCGATGCGGGTCACGGTCAGGCATGAATCGGATGATCGGCGTTTGCCGTGTCGTCTTCAAGGCGCCTGAGGGCTTGGCGCGCCGAAAGCTTCGACCTATCTAGGCCGGGCCGGCGGCGTCGTCGGCCAGAGATCAGAGGGAGACGCCGCGATGGCGATCAAGGTCGGCGACAAGCTGCCGGAAGCGAAATTCATGACCCCCGGCGCCGACGGTCCGGTCCCGATCACCTCCGACGACGTGTTCAAGGGCAAGCGGGTGGCGCTTTTCGCCGTCCCGGGCGCGTTCACGCCCACCTGCTCGGCCAAGCACCTGCCCGGGTTCAAGCAGCGCGCGACCGAGCTGAAGGCCAAGGGCGTCGACACCATCGCCTGCGTCTCGGTCAATGACGTCTTCGTGATGAAGGCCTGGGCGGCCGACCAGGGCATTGGCGACGACATCCTGATGCTGGCCGACGGCAGCGGCGACTTCACCCGCGCCATCGGCCTGGAGATGGACGCCAGCCGCTTCGGCATGGGCTCGCGCTCGCAACGCTATTCCCTGATCGCCAACGACGGCGTCGTCGAACAGCTGAACGTCGAGCAAGGCGGCGAATTCCGCGTGTCGTCGGCCGAATACCTGCTGGAACACCTCTAGCAGCCCGCGGCGAGGCTTCTGATCCTCCCCCGTCGGGGGAGGGGAACCATCCGAAGGATGGTGGAGGGGGCCTTGCCGCCGCTCGGCGTTCGAAAGTCGGTTCCTCGCTAGGTCATTCCTGAACGGGGCGCGGCGGCGGCGCGCCCCCTCCACCGCACTGCGTGCGGTCCCCCTCCCCCAAACGGGGGAGGATCAAGAGGGGCGTTTAGGACAGCGCCGCCTCGTCCAGCGCTTTCAGGGCGGCGCCGCCGGCGATGACGGCGGCGACCTTGCCGGGGGCCTGGGCCAGGATGGTCTCGGCGTAGTGGCCGGCGACGCCGATGCGGGCGCGGGCGTAAGCGTCGGTCTCGGCCCGCCCGACGCAGGCCAGCGCGCCCTTGCCCAGCAGCCAGCCGCCGACCACGTCGCCGGTCAGCTTCAGGAACGGCGTCGCGCCGGCCAGGCCGTCGGTGTCGTTGCGGCGCACGGTCAGCCATTCGGCGGCGGCGCGCATGGCGTCGACGCCCGCCTCCAGCCGCGCGCCGATGGCGTGCACGCGCTCGTCCTGATGGTCGACCAGGTTTTCGGCGGTCTCGCGCATGTCGTGGATCAGGCTTGTCAGCCCGGCGCCTTCGGCCATGGCCAGCTTGCGGCCGACCAGGTCGATGGCCTGGATGCCGTTGGTTCCCTCGTAGATCGGCGCGATCCGGGCGTCGCGGTACTGCTGCGCCGCGCCGGTTTCCTCGATGAAGCCCATGCCGCCGTGCACCTGCACCGCCAGCGAGGCCACCTCGACGCCGATGTCGCTGGACCAGGCCTTGGCGACGGGGGTGAGCAGCTCCTCGCGCAGCCTTGCGGCTTCGCGGCCCTCCTCGTCCGGCGCGGCCCGGGCCAGATCGGCGGAGACGGCGGTGAGCAGGCAGACGGCCCGCGCCGCCTCGATGCGCGCCTTCATGTCGGCCAGCATGCGGCGCACGTCCGGATGGTCGAAGATCGCCGCCGGCCCGTCCCCGGCCCAATGGGAGCGGCCCTGCCTGCGCTCCAGCGCATAGGCCAGCGCCCGCTGATAGGCGCGCTCGGCGACGCCGACCCCTTCCATGCCGACGTTCAGCCGCGCGGCGTTCATCATCGTGAACATCTGCATCAGGCCGCGGTTGGGCTCGCCGATCAGCTCGGCCTTGGCGCCTTCGAACAGCATGACGCAGGTGGGCGAGGCATGGATGCCCAGCTTGTGCTCGATGCCGCCGCAGCGCAGGTCGTTGGGGTCGCCCAGCACGCCGTCGGCGTCCACATGGCGTTTGGAGGCCAGGAACAGCGAGACGCCGCGGCTGCCTTCCGGCGCATCGGGCAGGCGGGCCAGCACCAGGTGCACGACATTGTCGGTCAGGTCGTGGTCGCCCCAGGTGATGAAGATCTTCTGCCCGGTCAGGCGGTAGCCGCCTTCACCGTCCGGCTCGGCGCGGGTGGTCAGCGCCGCCAGGTCGCTGCCGGCCTGGGGCTCGGTCAGGTTCATCGCCCCGGTCCATTCGCCGGAGATCATCTTCGGCAGATAGAGCGTCTTCTGCCGCTCGTCGCCATGGGCGCGGATGGCCTCGACCGCGCCGGAGGTCAGCATCGGGCAGAGGCCGAAGGCCATGTTGGCGGCCGAGACCATCTCGAACACCGCCAGCTCCAGCGCCTTGGGCAGGCCTTGGCCGCCATAGTTCGGGTCGGCGGAAAGGCCGCCCCAGCCGGCTTCGCTGAACGCCTTGTAGGCCTCGGCGAATCCGGCGGGCGCGGTGACGCGGCCGTTCTCGTAGCGCGCCCCGGCCCGGTCGCCCGGCTGGTCCAGCGGCGCCAGCACCTCGGCGGCCAGCACACCGGCCGCTTCCAGCACCGCCGAGAGGGTGTCCTGATCGAAGCCCTCGAAGGTCTGCGAGCCCTCCAGCCGCCGCACGCCGATGATGTCGGTGAGGGTGAAGAGCAGATCGCGCACGGGCGCTTTGTAGGGCATGGCCAGCTCCGCCTGGGGGATGGTTGTGGTTCTAGTGGAAGTCGGCGGCGCGGGAAAACCGCGCGGTTCCTGAAGGGCCTGCCGCGATCACGATCTCGTGAGATCGGGGAATTTCGCGGCGTTCCCGGCGTCCGTCCCCAAATAAGCGGCGCCGGTTCAACACCCGTTCAGCCGGGGCGCCCCGGACTGTCGCGCCGAGGCATCCATCGCCGACCCTTGGGACAACCGCCGCGCATGAAGACCGCGATCCAGCACCGCTACAGCGCCGGCGCCATCGTCCTGCACTGGATCATCGCCCTGCTGATCCTCGTCAATATCGGCCTGGCCTGGTGGTTCAACACCCTGCATGGCTCGGCCAAGATCGAGCCGGTGCAGCTGCACAAATCGATCGGCATCACCGTCCTGGTGCTGACCGTGCTGAGGCTGGGCTGGCGGCTGGCCGTCCCGGCGCCGAAACTGCCCGACCATGTGACCGGGTTGGAGATGTGGCTGGCCAAGACCGTGCACGTGCTCTTCTACGTCGTCATGCTCGGCTTGCCGCTGACCGGCTGGGCCTTTTCGTCCGCCAGCCCGCTGATCAAGGTCTTCCCGATCGTGCTCTTCCACGTGGTCCCGTGGCCCACCCTGGCGCCGCTGGCCAACCTGCCGCACGACCAGATGAAGACGGCGCACGATGTCTTCCTGGCCGGCCATGGCCTTTTGGCCAAGCTCGCCTATGTGCTGATCGTCCTGCACGTGCTGGGCGCCCTGAAGCACCAGTTCATCAGCAATGACGACGTCGTGGCGCGGATGATCCCGTTCCTGCGCCGCCGGCGAAACCCCGTGGAGGCGGTCTGACCATGCGCTTGGCGTTTCTCATCCTTGGACTGGCCCTGCTGGCGGGATCGGCCGAGGCCGCCGCGCCGGCCCGCTGGAGCGTCGATCCGGCCGCCTCGAAGCTGGGCTTCCAGGGCCGGATGAACGGCGACGTGTTCAACGGCGTCTTCCGGCGCTGGACCGCCGACATCGTCTTCGATCCCAAGCAGCTGGCGAAGTCCAAGGCCGTGGTGACCGTCGACACGGGCTCGGCGGCGACCGGCGACGCCGACCGCGACCAGGCCATGCCGACCGACGACTGGTTCGCCGCCAAGCGCTTCGCGCAGGCGACCTTCACCACCACGGCGATCAAGGACCTGGGCGGCGGCAAGTACCAGGCGGCCGGCGACCTCGCCATCCGCGGCGTGCACAGGCCGGTGGTGCTGCCCTTCACCCTGGCGATCAGCGGTGATACGGCCAGGATGAACGGCGCGCTCGTGCTCAACCGCACCGCGTTCGGCATAGGACAGGGCCGGTGGAGCACCAAGGACGTGGTCGACACCAGCGTGACGGTGAACGTCGCGCTCACCGCCCATCGCGCCCGCTGACCAAGGCCGGCGACGCCGCCCAGGCGCTGGCGGCGGGCGAACTGGTCATCCTGCCGACCGAGACCGTGTACGGCCTGGCCGCCGACGCCGCCGATCCCGCGGCGGTGGCGCGGCTCTACGAAGCCAAGGGCCGGCCGCGCTTCAACCCGCTGATCGCCCACGTGGCCGACCAGGCGGCGGCGGAACGCTTCGCGCGGCTGGACCAGCGGGCGGCCGTCCTCATGCAAGCCTTCTGGCCCGGGCCGCTGACCATCGTCGCGCCGCTGGGCGACGCCGCCGCCGTCTGCGACCTCGCCCGCGCCGGGCTGGACACCGTGGCCGTGCGCGCGCCGGCCCACCCGCTGGCGCGCGAGGTCTTGCGCCAGTTCGGCCGCCCCATCGTCGCCCCCTCGGCCAACCGCTCGGGCCGGCCCAGCCCGACCACCTTCGCCGACGCGGTCGCCGAGACCGGCGCCGCGGCCACCGTCGCCCTGGACGGCGGACCTTGCGCCATCGGGCTGGAATCCACCGTCGTCGCCCTGCTGGAGGGGCCGCCGCGCCTGCTACGTCCGGGCGCTGTCACCCGTGGCCAGATCGAGGCGCTGATCGGCCGGCTGGCCGAGGCCGAGGACGACGCCCGGCGCTCGCCCGGCCGGTTGACCCGCCACTACGCCCCGAACGCCCCGTTGCGGCTGGATGCTGAAAGCCCGCGCCCCGGCGAGGCCTTCCTGGCCTTCGGGCCTGCGCCGGACGCAGCCCTGGTGTTCAATCTCAGCCCCGGCCGCGACCTGGCCGAAGCCGCCGCCCGGCTGTTCGCGCTGCTGCGCGCCGCCGACGCCGCAAGCCCGACAACCATCGCCATCGCCCCCATTCCCGAAGACGGCCTCGGCGAGGCGATCAACGACCGGCTGAGACGCGCGGCCGGCTATGTCGGCTGAAGCGCCGAGCGGATGTCGGTGAGGGCGAAGTCGTCGCCCTTGTAGAGCAAGGGCGCGTCGAGCGCCTTGGCCAGGGCGTAGGCGAAACAGTCAGCCAGGTTCAATCGCGCCCGGTGGTAGCCGCGACCGAAGCTGAGATAGGCGGCGAGGGCGGCTGCATGGCCGGCGTTCGCCCGATCGACGTCTATCTCAAGATCCTTGAGCCACCGGTCAAGTTCGCCGATGTCTCGCAGCCTTTGCCGGCCGATCAGGATGATTCCCGTTTCCACTGCGTTGATGGCCGAGATCGCGGCGGCTTCCGCGGCGCCGAGCACCTCAAGGAATCGATCGGCCTCCGGTTCTTGGTCGGCGATGGCGACAAGAGCCGACGCATCGATCACGATCACGGGAACTCGTCCTTGGGATCAAAGCCTGGAATTTCCGAGAGTGCGTCGAAGTCCGCCTTTGTGACATTGAGTTTTCGTCGGTCGAGGCCGATCGCCTTGCGAAAGCGATCGGTGGCGGCTTTCATTTCGGCCACGGTCGGCCGCGGTCGCGGCTTTTCCCGTTCCGCCGAGAGAGCCTGCTCCAGGGCTTGTCTCACCGCCTCGGTGAGGCTTGTGCCGCGAAGTCTGGCGAGTTCGCGAGCCGCCTGTTCGACATCCGGGTTTTTGATGAACATGCTCATGGGAACCTCGGATATATACCAAGGTATATCCTGGCTTGATTCAGCGGGGAAGCGTAACCTTCCACCATGACCGCCCCCGTGCCCGCCGACATCCTCTCGCGCCTGAAGGCGGTGCTGGGCGAGGGCGGCTGGAGCACCGATCCCAAGCGGCTGGCCCCCAAGCTGGTCGAGTGGCGCGACCGCTGGAGCGGGACGACGCCGCTGCTGGCGCTGCCGCGCACCAGCGCCGAAGTCGCCGCCGTGGTCGGGCTCTGCGCCGAGGCCGGCGTCGCCATCACCCCGCAAGGCGGCAACACCGGCCTGGTCGGCGGCCAGATTCCGCAAGGCGAGATCCTGCTCTCCACCGAGCGCATGCGGGCCATCCGCGACCTCGACCCGTTCGACGACGTCATCGTGGCCGAGGCCGGAGTCACCCTGGCGGCGGTGCATGAGGCGGCGCTGGCGGCCGGGCGGCGGTTTCCGCTCAGCGTCGCGTCCGAGGGCTCGGCGACCATCGGCGGGCTGGTCTCCACCAATGCCGGCGGCACGGCGGTGCTGCGCTACGGGACCATGCGCGACCAGGTGCTCGGCCTGGAGGCGGTGCTGCCCAACGGCGAGGTCTGGGACGGGCTGAAACGCCTGCGCAAGGACAATACCGGCTACGACCTGAAGCAGCTGCTGATCGGCGCGGAGGGGACCCTCGGCGTGGTCACCGCCGCGGCGCTGAAGCTGCAGCCGCTCCTGGTCTCCCACGCCGTGGCCTTTGTGGCCTTGAGCTCGCCCAAGGACGCCATCGCGCTGCTGGCGCGGGCCAAGGCGGAGAGCGGCGGGGCGCTGGAGGCGTTCGAGCTGATGGGCGCGCTGGGCGTCGACCTGGTGATCAGGCACATGCCCGACCGGCGCAAACCCCTGGACGGCGAGCATCCGTGGTTCGCGCTGATCGAGATCGCCAGCGGCGAGCCCGGCGCGGCCGAGGCGGCGATGGAGCGGCTGCTGGCCCGGGCGCTGGAGGACGACCTGATCCAGGACGCCGCCATCGCCCAGACGGAGGCCCAGGCCAGGGCCTTCTGGGCCATCCGCGAGGACCAGTCGGCCGGCCAGAAGGCCGAAGGCGCGGCCTGGAAGCACGACATCTCGGTGCCGGTGTCGCGCATCGCCGACTTCATCGAAGAGGCCAGCGCCGCGGTGATGCAGCTTTCGCCGGGCGTGCGCGTCGCCGCCTTCGGCCATGTCGGCGACGGCAACGTGCACTACGACATCCTGTCGGCTCCCGGCGCCGACCAGGCGGCGCACACGGCGCGCCGCGACCAGGGCGCCAGGCTGGTCAACGACATCGCCGTCGCCATGGGCGGCTCGATCTCCGCCGAGCATGGGCTGGGCGCGATGAAGTCGCTCGAGGCCCTGCGCTACAAATCGCCGGTCGAGGTGGCGGCCCTGCGCGCCGTGCGCGCGGCGCTGGACCCCAAGCGGATCATGAACCCGCGGGTGCTGTTCTAGGCCCTGGCCAGCCGGGGCGATCCGGTCTTAATGGCCAAGCCATGCTGATCGTCCTGTCGCCCGCCAAGAAGCTCGATTTCGCGCCCGTCGCGGCCGGGATCGCCCTGACCGCGCCGGAACTGACGGCCGACGTCGTGGAACTGGCGCGCACGACGCGCAAGCTGAAGCGGACCGACCTGAAGCGGCTGATGTCGATCTCCGACGCGCTGGCCGACCTGAACTACCAGCGCTTCCAGGCCTTCGATCCGGAAAGCGAGGACGGGCTGCAGGCCATCCTGGCCTTCAACGGCGACGTCTATGACGGCCTGAAGGCCCGCACCCTGGACAAGAAGGCCCTGGCCTGGGCCCAGGACCACGTCCGCATCCTCTCCGGCCTCTACGGGGTCTTGCGGCCGCTGGACGCGCTGCAGCCCTACCGGCTGGAGATGGGGACACGGCTGAAGACCCGGCGCGGCGCCAGCCTGCACGATTTCTGGCGGGCGCCGATCCCGAAGGCGCTGAACCGCGCCGCCGAGGGCCAGGCGGACCCGACGCTGGTCAACCTGGCCAGCCAGGAATATTTCGGCGCGGTCAGCACGCAGGCGCTCAGCGTTCCGCACCTGACCTGCCACTTCAAGGAGGTGAAGCCGGGCGAGGCGCCCAAGGCGCTGATGCTCTACGCCAAGCAGGCGAGGGGGCTGATGGCCCGCTTCGCCATCGACCAGCGCATCGACCGCGCCGAGGGGCTGAAGGACTTCACCGCCGCCGGCTACGGCTTCAACGCCGCGCTTTCGAGCACGAGCGACTGGGTTTTCACCCGCCTGCAGCCGCCGCCGAAAAACCCGCCCCGCGCCTGAACCGGCGCGGGACTTTCACGGGTTCGCGCCCTATTTTGCGCGCCTCATCACAACGGAAGGCGTCTCGGACATGGCTGCAGATCATGGGCTCAAAGGGCGCGCGGCCATCGTCACCGGCTCGACCAGCGGCATCGGCCAGGCCCTGGCCACGGCGCTGGCCGGGGCCGGCGTCGATGTGGTGCTGAACGGCTTCGGCGACGCCGCGGCCATCGAGCGCGAGCGGGCGGCGCTGGCCGAGCAGTCCGGCTCGAAGGTGCTGTTCCACCCCGCCGACATGACCAAGCCGGCCGAGATCGCCGACATGGTCGCCTTCGCCGGCCGCGAACTCGGGCGGCTGGACATCCTGGTCAACAACGCCGGCGTCCAGTTCGTCTCGCCGATCGAGGACTTCCCGATCGAGAAGTGGGACCAGATCATCGCCATCAACCTGACCTCGGCCTTCCATTCGATCCGCGCCGCCGTGCCGGTGATGAAGGCGGCCGGCCACGGCCGGATCGTCAACATCGCCTCGGCCCACGCCCTGGTCGCCTCGCCGTTCAAGTCGGCCTATGTGGCGGCCAAGCACGGCATCTTGGGCCTGACCAAGACGGTGGCCCTGGAGGTCGCCGAGCACGGCGTCACCTGCAACGCCATCTGCCCCGGCTATGTGAAGACGCCGCTGGTGGAGGCGCAGATCGCCGACCAGGCCAAGGCCCGGCACATGACGCCTGAGCAGGTGATGCGCGACGTCATCCTCGACGCCCAGCCGACCAAGAAGTTCGTCGAGTTCGACCAGCTGGCCGGGCTGATGCTCTACCTGGTCAGCGACGCCGGCGCCTCGGTCAACGGCGCCGGCCTGGCCATAGACGGCGGCTGGACGGCGGAATAGCGCCTGCTCCATGACGGCCAAACCGATCAGCCTGGCGCTGCAGGGCGGCGGCGCGCACGGCGCTTTCCAATGGGGCGTGATCGACCGCCTGCTCGAGGACGGGCGGGTGGAGATCCGCGCCGTCACCGGCGCCTCGGGCGGGGCGATGAACGGGGTGGTGCTGGCGGCGGGCCTGCTGGCCGGCGGCCCCGCCGGCGGCCGCGAAAAGCTCGACGCCTTCTGGCGCGCGGTCAACACCGCCGGCGGGCGCAACGCCTTCGGCGACGTTTCGGTCTGGAACGCCTTCTTCAATCCCGACTGGCTGAAGACCAGCCCCGGCTGGCAGATGGCCCAGGGCTTCGCCACCGGCTTCTCGCCCTACCAGTTCAACCCGCTGAACCTCAATCCGCTGCGCGCGGCGCTGAACCAGGTGGTGGATTTCGCCGCCATCCGCACGCGCTCGCCGATCGCCCTCTACGTCTCGGCGACGGCGGTGCGGACCAGCAAGAGCCACGTCTTCCGCACCCGGGAGCTGACCACCGACCACATCCTCGCGTCGGCCTGCCTGCCGCAGCTGTTCCAGGCGGTGGAGATCGACGGCGAGCCCTATTGGGACGGCGGTTACCTGGCCAATCCGCCGCTCTGGCCGCTGTTCTACGACGCGACCCCGCCGGACATCCTGATCGTCAACCTGAACCCGTTCGTGCGCAAGGCGACGCCGAGGACCCCCGGCGAGATCATCGACCGGCTGAACGAGATCACCTTCAACGCGCCCCTGGTCTCCGAGCTGCGCGCCGTGGCCTTCGTGCAGAAGCTGATCGACGACGGCCTGCTGAAGGAGAAGGTCAGGGGCCGCTACCGCAACATGCTGATCCACGCCATCGAGGCCGACCGCTGGCTGCAGGACCTCAGCATGGACTCCAAGTTCGACACCGAATGGAACTTCCTGACCGAGCTGAAGGCCAGGGGGCGGCGCGCCGCCGACGCCTGGCTGGCCAAGGGGCTGGCCGACGTCGGCGTGAAATCGAGCATCGACGTGACGGTGGATTTTCTCTGACCGGCGGACCAAAGTCCCGCGCCGAGAGCGGGAGCAAGGCATGGCCGAGGCGGTGTTCAGTCAGATCAACCTGGTGGTGAAGGACATGGCCAGGACCCTGGCCTTCTACCGCCGGCTGGGGGTGAACATCCCGGAGGCGGCCCAGTGGAGCACGCCCAGCGGCATCCACCACGTCACCCTGAGCGGCGGCGGGGTCGACATGGAGTTCGACAGCCAGGCCCTGGCCCGGCGCTACAACCGCGGCTACGAGGCCGAGCGCGGCCGGGTGCTGCTGGGCTTCAGCCTGCCAAGCCGCGAGGCGGTGGACGCGCTGTTCGACGAGCTGGTCGCCCACGAGCACCAGGCGCTGCAGCCTCCTTATGACGCCTTCTGGGGATCGCGCTACGCCATCGTCGAGGATCCGGACGGCAATCCGGTGGGCCTGATGAGCCCGATGGACGACGCCCACCGCACGCCGCCGCCGGCCCTGTGAGCGACCATCCTGTGACCGCCCATCCTGTGACCGCCCGCCCGGTCCCCTGCGCCGGGGTGGTCTGCCTGCGCGGCGGCCAAGTGCTGCTGATCCGCCGCGGCAAGGCGCCGCGCAAGGGCGAATGGAGCATCCCCGGCGGCCGCATGGAGCTGGGCGAGGGCGCCGCCGAGGCGGCCTTGCGCGAACTGAAGGAAGAGACCGGCGTCGAGGCCGAACTGCTCGGCCTGCTCGACGTGGTCGACCATTTCCACGACGGCGGCCAGGCGGTGCTGATCGACTACGCGGCGCGCTGGACGGCGGGCGAACCGGTCGCCGGCGACGACGCCGCCGAGGCGCGCTTCGTCGGCATCGATGAGGCCATGATCCTGCTTGCCTGGGGCGAGACCCGCCGCGTGGTCGCGCTCGCCGTGGAGCGCTTTGGCTTGACGGCGCCGGCCGCAGACGGTTTGTCGAACCAAACGGGCGTTTGAGCCAGGGAGGACAACCACATGGCCTATGCGCCGTTCGATCTGAAGGGGAAGGTGGCGCTGGTCACCGGCGGCAATGGCGGCATCGGCTTCGGCATGGTCGAGGCCCTGGCCCAGGCCGGCGCCGACGTGGTGATCTGGGGCTCCAACGCCGCCAAGAACGCCGACGCCGAGGCCAGGCTGAAATCCACCGGCGTGCATGTGCTGGCCCAGGTGGTGAACGTCGCCGACGAGCAGGCGGTCGAGGCCGGCATGGCCGAGGCCATCGCCCAGATGGGCCGCGTCGACACCGTGATCGCCAACGCCGGCATCGGCGGCGGCGCGCGGTCGTTCGCCGAATTCCCCACCGAGACCTACCGGCGCGTGCTGTCGGTCAATCTGGACGGGGTCTTCTTCACCTTCCGCGAGGCCTGCAAGCACATGGTGGCGCGGGCCGGGGCCGGCGATCCGGGCGGCTCGCTGGTGGCCATCTCCTCGCTCTCCGCCATCGACGGCGCGGCGCGCAACGAGGCCTATGCCGCCACCAAGGGCGCGGTGATCTCGATGATCCGCGGCCTCGCCGTCGAGCACGCCCGCTATGGGGTGCGCGCCAACGCCATCCTGCCGGGCTGGATCGCCACCGACATGACCCAGGGCGCGCAGGGCAACCAGACCTTCACCGACAAGGTGATCAGCCGCGTGCCGGCCCGGCGCTGGGGCGAGCCCTCGGACTTCGGCGGCGTCGCGGTCTACCTGGCCTCCGACGCCTCGAAATACCATTCCGGCGACAGCTTCGTCATCGACGGCGGCTACGCGGTGTTCTGAGGCCCGAGGCGCGGTAGTGTCTCAGTTTGAATTTGGGGGGCGGACGAAAATGGCCGCGACGCCGCCCCCGATCAGGGCGACGGAAACCAGTCCCGCCCAAATCAACCCCTCACTGTAGCGCTTGGCTAAGCTGGCATTGGTGTTCATGCGCTCCACTAGGCCCGGCGCGAATATCACTACCGCTGCAGCTAGCGCGACCCCGGCGATGATCGCTAGCGAGCCGCCCCATACTCGCGTCACGCGACCACCTGTTTCTTGTACGGGCCACGCGGGCCGCCCTTAGGCCGCCGCGCTTCAATCCGCTCCGCAATATCTTCCATGAGACACTACCCGAGGCGCGATGAATTACGGCGACTTCAGGAAGGCTTCGGGGTTGTCGGTGAACTTGTCGAAGTCGCTCATGCAGTCGAGCCAGGCGTTCAGCTCCAGCTTCACCTCCTGCGGTCCGTCGTGCGGCGACGGCTTGACGCCGAACCAGGTGCGCGGATGGTTCTCGCTGGTCAGGTAGGCGGGGCAGAGTTCGGCCCAGCGGTTCCAGCCGTTCAGCTGCTCGAGGGTGATCGTGGTCATGTCGAAACCCATGGCGTAGATCACCGTGCCGCAACGGGTCTTGGCGCTCTCGCAATGCAGGAAGTCGACCTCGAAGCCCAGCTTGCCGGCCTTGGCGTCGATCCAGGGGTTGCCCTTGCTGTCGACCTTGACCTCGCCGCTGGCGCCGTTCGAGGTCAGCACCGAGAGCACGCTGACCGGATCGCCGGAATCGAACGCCCAGGCGCCGCCAGCCGGCAGCAGCATCGCCGCGGCCATCGATCCTCCGATAAGGAGCCGTCCCATCATCGCCTTTTCCCCCGCTCCGATGTGGGGCAAGGCTATGCCTGTTGACGGCTGAGGGGCAAGCAAGAGATGCGAAAGGCGGCCAAACTCTCCCTTCTGGCGAGCGTTCTGCTCGCCGCCGCGGCGCCGGCCGGGGCGCAGGAGCGCAGTCCGGCCGACCGGCAGACCCTGGTCGAACTCGCCTATGCCCTTGGCCAGAGCCACGCGCTGCGCCAGGTCTGCACGGGGGCGAAGGACTATTACTGGCGCCGGCGCATGCAGCAGCTGGTGGCGGCCGAACAGCCGGACGCACCGTTCGGCCGCCGGCTGGCGGACGCGTTCAACGACGGCTTCGTCGCCAGCCGCCAGGCCTTCCCGGTCTGCAACACCGCCAGCCGCGCCGAGGCCGAGGCGGTGGCGGCCAAGGGCGGCGACCTGGCGGGCGACCTCAACAGCGGCGCTGTGGCGGAGGACGAGCCGACGCGCTAGGCTCAAGCTAGAAAAAAAGTTTGGAACGCCGCATGTCGCTGATCATACCCGCCGTCATCCTGGTGATGGTGGCCCTGTTCCTGGTCACCAGCGTGATCAAGATCGTACCCCAGGGCCGCGAATTCACCGTCGAACGGTTCGGCCGCTACACCCGCACGCTGAAACCGGGCATGACCCTCCTGACCCCCTTCGTCGAAAGCATCGGCCGGCGGGTCAACATGATGGAGCAGGTGCTGGCGGTGCCGCAGCAGGAGGTGATCACCAAGGACAATGTCTCGGTGATGGTCGACGCCATCGTCTTCATCCAGATCATCGACGCGGCCAACGCCATGTATCGGGTCGACAACCTGATGTACGCCATCGGCCAGCTGGCGCAGACCAACCTGCGCACCGTGGTCGGCTCGATGGACCTGGACGACGTGCTGTCGCAGCGGGAATCGATCAACACGCGCCTGCTCACCGCCATCGACCTGGCCACCGAGCCCTGGGGGGTCAAGGCGACACGGATCGAGATCAAGGACCTGCAGCCGCCGCCCGACATCACCAACGCCATGACCCGGCAGATGAAGGCCGAGCGCGAGCGGCGCGCGGTGATCACCGAGGCCGAGGGCGAGCGGCAGGCCGCCATCACCCGCGCCGAGGGCGCCAAGCAGTCGGTGGTGCTGCGCGCCGAGGGCGACCGCGAAGCCGCCTTCCGCGCCGCCGAGGGCCGCGAACGCTCTGCCCAGGCCGAGGCTGCGGCCACCAAGATGGTCTCCGACGCCATCGAGGCCGGCAGCGTCAACGCGCTGAACTACTTCATCGCCCAGAAATACGTCGAAGCCTTCGGCCAGCTCGCCCAGTCCAACCAGCAGCGGACGGTGATCGTGCCGGCCGACATGGCCAACCTGGTCGGCTCGCTGGCCGGCATCGGCGCCCTGGTCCGCGCCGGCCAGGACCAGCCGCCGGTGCGGCCGACGCCGCCGCCCGCGCCGGCCCGACCCGCAGGGAGCTGACCATGCTGAACGACCTCGGCAACCTCTACATGGCCCATCCCTTCTGGGTCTGGATGGCGATCGGGGCGTTCTTCCTGATCCTGGAGATGCCCACCGCCTCCGGCTACCTGCTGTGGCCGGCGGCCTCGGCGGCGGCGGTCGGGGTGCTGACCCTGTGGCTGGCCATCGCCTGGCCGTTCCAGCTGATCGCCTTCGCCGTCCTGACCATCGCCAGCACCATCATCGGCCGCCGGCTGATGCCGCGCCGCCCGCCGAACGAGGGCCCCGACATCTCCAATCGCGGCTCGGGCCTGGCCGGCCGGTTCGGCAAGACCACCGCGCCCTTCGCCGCGGGCCAGGGCCGCGTCTTCGTCGACGGCGCCGAATGGACCGCCGAACTGGAACCGGGCCAGACCCCGCCCGAACCCGGCGCCCGCGTCCAGGTGGTCGCCGTCCACGGCGGCGGCCGGCTGGTGGTGCGGGGGGCGTAGGCTTCCAATTCGACGCTCATCCCCGCGGAACGCGGGGACCCGGGTCTTTTGTCTCTCGTCGAATGTGACGGCGAGGGCAGATTTGACCACCAAGCACTCCAAGCACACCAAGAAGAGAAAAGGTCAGTGCGGCCCCTTGGTGTTCTTGGTGTGCTTGGCGGTGCAAAAAACCAGGTTCCCGCGTGCGCGGGAATAGGCGGGGATGGACCTTAGCGGTTCTCGTCCAGCCACTGCCGGAGCGCGCTCAGGAAGGGCAGGGCGGTTTCGAAGTCGGTGTCGGTGAAGCGGGCGCGCAGGCCCTCCCTGGCGGAGCGCGCCGCCGCCAGGCCGCGGGCGTGGGCGGCGAGGCCGGCGGGGGTGATCGACACCCGCTTGCGGCGGCCGTCGTCCGCATCGGCCTTGATAGCGACGAAGCCCTGCGCCTCCAGCCGCTGCAGCGTGTTGGTCATCGCGCCCTTGGTGAGCTGGAAGGCCTGGGCGAGGCTGACCGGGTTCTCCTCGCCGCCATGGCTGGCCAGGCGGACCAGCAGGTTGAACTGGGCCTGGCTGAGGCCGTCGGGCAGGGCGCGTTCCAGCCGGTTACGGGCCAGCTGGCCGATGGCGGCGATTTCGCCGAACGCCTGGACGTCCGCGCGGCTGCGCGGAGCGCGGCTCATGGCGTGACCCGAATCAGTTCAGCGCTAAACTAGCTATCATTCGTCACTTCCGCAACACGCCGGGCTCAGAGCTCGCCGAGCACCTCCAGCATGCCGCGGCGCGCCAGGGCGTCGGCGCGGTCGTTCAGCTCATGACCACTGTGGCCCTTGACCCAGCGCCAGTCGACCTCGTGCCGCAGCCTGGCCTCGTCGAGCCGGCGCCAGAGGTCCTCGTTCTTCACCGCGCCCTTGCTCATGGTGCGCCAGCCGCGACCCTTCCAGATCGACAGCCATTCGGAGATGCCCCGGCGCACATACTGGCTGTCGGTATGCAGCTCGACCCGGCAGGGGCGGTTCAGGGCGTTCAGCGCCTCGACCGCGGCGGTCAGCTCCATGCGGTTGTTGGTGGTGGCCAGCTCGCCGCCGCAGATCTCCCGCTCCCGATCTCCGAAGATCAGCACCGCGCCCCAGCCGCCCGGCCCGGGATTTCCGCGGCAGGCGCCGTCCGTATAGATCACTACGCCCGGGGTCATGACGCCTCGCCGAACACGAGCAGCCCGCCGCCGGCGTGGGCGGCGCGATGGACGGCCAGCTTGCGTTCGTATTCCAGCGGGTCCTTCGGCCGCACCAGGGCGCCGGCGGGCGTCGCGCCCCAGTCGGCCAGCCGGGTCAGGAAGAAGCGCATGGCCGCGCCCCAGGCCAGGACGGGCAGGGCGTCGCGTTCTTCCGCCGACAGCGGCCGCCGCTGTTCGTAGCCGGCGACCAGGGCCCGGGCGCTGGTGACGTTGAAGGTTCCGTCCGGCTCGAAGCACCAGGCGTTCAGCGCGATGGCCAGGTCGTAGGCGAAGAGGTCGTCGCAGGCGAAATAGAAGTCGATGGCCGCGGCGAACGCCCCGTCGCGGAAAAAGACGTTGTCGGGAAAGAAGTCGGCGTGGATCACCCCGGCCGGCAGCCGTCTCGGCCAGACCCGCTCGATCAGCGCCAGATCGGCGGCGATGGTCGCCTTCAGGCCCGGCTTCAAGGCCTCCGCCGCCTCGCCCAGCCCCTGGAACAGCCGGCCCCAGGCGCGTTCGCCCAGGTCGTTGTCGCGGCGCATGCCATAGCCCACGCCGGCCCTGTGCAGCCAGGCCAGACCCTCGCCCGCCTGGCGGCAATGGCCGATGTTCGGTCGCCGCACGGAAAGGCCAGGCATGAATTCGACGATCGCCGCCGGCTTGCCGCGGATGGCGCTGAGCAACTGACCCTGCCGATCGGCGATCGGCGCGGCGGACGGAAAACCGTTTGCGCCCAGCCAAGCCATCAGACCCAGGAAGAACGGCAACTCGTCCGCCTTCACCCGCCGCTCATAGACGGTGAGGATGTAGCGGCCGCCGGTGGTCTCCAGCAGGAAGTTGGAATTCTCCACCCCCTCGGCGATGCCCTTGAACACCAGCGGCTGGCCGATGTCGTAGCCGGCCAGGAAGGCCTCGAGCTCGGCGTCGGTGATGTCGGTATAGACGGCCATGTCCGTGCAATCCGTGAGCCGCGCCGCGGGGTCAAGGCCCCGCGTTCGCCGACCTGTGGCGCTGGCGTCGTCCGGGTGTAGAATCCGGAGCGATTTGGGAGGCGCCGGGATGAAACGGCTCGCGTTGATCGCCCTGCTCGGCATGGCCGCCTGTTCGAAGGGCGGCGGAGCCGGCGGCGGGGCGCCGGCCAAACTCGCCGGCGCCTTCCCGATCTCGGCTGCGCCGGCCGCGCCGGCGGCCGCGCCCAGCGCCAGACTGGCCCAGATCTTCACCGCCGACATGCTGGGCGCCAACCTGGCCTATCTGGAGACCATCACCGGTCCGGCGTTCAAGACCGAAGGCGACGACCGCATCTACAAGCTGGACGGCTGCACGGTGGTGGTCGGCGCGACCCGCGGCAAGATCGACAACCTGGGGATCATCGACGTGAGCCCACGCTGCAGCTTCAACATCGCCCAGTATTTCGCCGGCGGCTACGACCATCCGGTGCCGTCCTTCCCGACCTTCGGCGACATCAAGCAGGGCCTGGGCGGCGACTATGCCGCCGACTGCCTGCGCCTGTGCGGCAACGCGGCGGACCCGGTGGTCTCGCTGAGCTACGAGGGCAGCCACGCCGACAACTACAACGAACTGGTCGCCTCGGCCTCGCCCGACGGCGGCCCGATGCTGGACGCCTACACCGACTGGGGCGACCAGCTGGTGGCCAGGTACGGCGAGCAGGCGGTGGTCGACAACCGATACGACGACAATCTCGACGCCGTCGCCAGCAAGGACTTCGGCCCCATCCACCCCACCACCATCCGCGTCGGAACCAGCCTGATCACCGCGCCGGGCTAGGGCCAGGGCAGGAGCTTCGCCGTAAGCTCGCGCAGCGGCGCCGAATCCGGCATGGTCGCGCGCGATGAGCAACGAGCCCTTCTTCACCCGCGACGGCGGGCGTTTTGTCCCCACCCAGGCCAGCCGCGGCCCGTGGGATCCCAAGTCCCTGCACGGCCGCGTGGTGGTCGGCCTGCTCGGCCGCGAGATCGAGCGGCTGGTCACCGACCCCGACTTCATCCCGGCGCGGCTGACCGTCGACATGTACCGGCTGCCGGACCTGTCGCCGGTCGAGGTCACCACCCGCGTGGTCCGCGACGGCGGCCGCATCAAGGTGATCGACGCGGAGTTCTTCTCGGCCGGGACCAGCATGGCCAGGGCCACCTGCCAGCTGCTCCGCCGCACCCAGAACCCGGAGGGGACCATCTGGTCGCCGCCCAACTGGGGCGCGCCGAAACCCGCCGACATCCCGAAGCCGGAAGACCGCCGCGGCGGCATGGGCGGCATGTGGGCCACCCGGCCGATCGCCGGCGGCTTCGGCCAGGCCGGCGCCCGGCGCGAGATGTGGATGAGCGAGGTGCGCGAACTGATCGGCGGCGAGCCGCTGACCCCGTTCGCCAGAGTCGCCCTGGCCGCCGACTTCGCCAGTCCGTTCGCCAATTCCGGCGACAAGGGGCTGGGCTATATCAACAGCGACGTGACGCTCTATCTGGCGCGCCTGCCGGTCACCGAATGGATCGGCTTCCAGGTGGTCAACCACCAGGCCAGCGCCGGCGTCGCCATCGGCGAATGCTGGCTCTACGACGAACAGGGCCCGATCGGCTCCTCCAGCGTCTGCGCCCTGGCGCAAAGGCGGTCGATGGGCTGACCCTCCCGCAACCGGTCAGGATCGCCTATCTTCTCCTCACGTCCCCCGCGGGAGATCGCCATGCCCATGGCCACCGAAACGATCGAGGCCCGGACCGTCGAGGCCAGTCTCAACTACCTGATCGACACCGGGGTCAAGCCGGTGAACGAGACCGGCGGCGGCGACGTGCGGGTGATCAAGCACACGGGCCAGATCGACGCCCGGGTGGTGGCGCTCCGCGACGGCCGCCCGCTGCGGGACAGCTTCCGGCTGGACGAGGCCGGCTTCGAGCTGGCCGACCATCCGACCAGGGTCGGCGACTTCTACGACCCTGAACAGCTGAAGGCGGTCTACTACCCCGAAATGCAGCGGCTGATCGCCGAGCGCAGCGGCGCCCGCCGCGTCCACGTGTTCGACCACACCTTGCGCACCAGCGACGAGGCCGAGCGCACCGCCCGCAAGATCCGCGAGCCGGTCCGGTCGGTGCACAACGACTATACCGACTGGTCCGGACCCCAGCGCCTGCGCGACCTGCTGCCGGACGAGGCCGAGGCGCTGCTGCAGAACCGCATGGCCATCATCCAGGTCTGGCGCGCCATCAACACGCCGATCGAGCGCAACCCCCTGGCCATCGCCGACGCCCGCAGCCTCGCGCCCGAGGACTTCATCGCCGCCGAGCGCCGCTTTCCGGACCGCGTCGGCGAGATCTACCAGTTCAAATACAACCCCGCCCACCGCTGGACGTTCTTCCCGCGCCTGCGCCGCGACGAGGCGCTGGTGTTCAAGGTCTATGATTCCGAGACCGACGGCCGCGCCCGCTGGGGCGCCCACACCTCGTTCGACGATCCCGCGACCGCCCCGAACGCCCCGCCGCGCGAGAGCATCGAGATCAGGGCGTTCGCTTTCTTCTGAAGCCTGGGTGCGGCGCCAAGGTCTCGCCAGCGCGTTGCGGCTGAGGCTGGAAGCCGGTATTTAGGGCCGGACAATGCACCCGCCGCCGCATCCCCGGCGGGGCCTGGAGTGCCCGATCATGCGTCATCCCTTCATTCTGGCCGCCCTGATCGCGGCGCTGGCGATTCCGGCCGCGCCGGCGCTCGCCCAGTACGGCGGCGGCCCGGGGGGCGGCGGTCACGGCGGCGGCGGCGGTGGCGGCGGCAGCGCCCAGGACGACGCCGCCAAGGCCAAGAAGGACGCCGAGTGGAACACCACCCAGAGGCTCGACCTGCCGGGCAAGAAGAACGCCGGCCCCTGCCCCTATGTGAAAGTGCTGTGGGACGCCGCCCGCTATGTGGAGCTGAAGGACAACCGCGAGGCCTTTGACGCGGTCGGCTACACCGGCGAGATTCAGAACCTGTCGTCGGGCTGCGCCTACAAGGGCGTGGAGCCGATCAATGTGGCGATCGAGCTGCTGTTCGCCTTCGGCCGCGGGCCGCAGGCGCACGGCTCGTCCAAGGACTACACCTATTGGGTGGCGGTGACCGACAAGGACTACGGCGTCCTCGACAAGCAGTATTTCACCGTCCGCGCCAACTTCCCGGCCGGGACCGACCGGATCATGATGACCGACCATCTCGACGGCATCACGATCCCGCGGGCCAATTCCAACGTCAGTGGCGGCAATTTCGAGGTGCTGGTCGGCTTTGACGTGACCCCCGAGATGGCGGCGTTCAACCAGGCCGGCAAGCGCTTCAAGGTCAACGCCGGCGCCCCGCCAGCCCAGGTGGCGCAAGCCCCGGCGCAATGAGCGATCTGGCGGCGGCGCTCGGCGAGGCCGCTTCGCGGGCCTTCGCCGAGGCCGGACTGGAGCCGCGCTTCGGGCGCGTGACGCCGTCCGACCGGCCGGAACTGGCTGACTTCCAGATCAATGGCGCCCTGGCCGCGGCCAAGATCGCCGGGCGGGCTCCGCGCGAGATCGCCGCCGACGCGGCCGAGCGCCTGCGCGGCGACGCGCGGCTGGCCGCCGTCGAGGTGGCTGGGCCGGGCTTCATCAATCTGCGCGTCACCGATGCGGCCCTGGCCGAGCGGGCGCAGGCCATCGCCGTCGATCCGCGCGCCGGCGCCGGCAAGGTCGCGGCGCCGCGGCGGGTGCTGGTCGACTACGGCGGTCCGAACGTCGCCAAGGAGATGCATGTCGGCCACCTGCGCTCCTCGATCATCGGCGAGGCGCTGAAGCGCATCTACCGCTTCCGCGGCGACGAGGTGGTCGGCGACGCCCATTTCGGTGACTGGGGCTTCCAGATGGGGCTGCTGATCACGGCCGTCCTCGATGAGCATCCGGACATCGCCGATCTCGTCGGGCCCCTGATCGTCGAACCGGAGGGGTTCTCCGACGCCGATCGCGGCGCCATCGACGCGCTGCTCGGCGCCAGGATCGCCCTGGACGACCTCGATAGGCTCTATCCGGCCGCCGCGGCGAAGGCCAAGAGCGACGAGGCGTTCCGCGACCGCGCCCGCCGCGCCACGGCCGAGCTGCAGGAAGGGCGGTTCGGCTACCGGCTGCTGTGGAAGCACTTCCATGAGGTGACGCGGGCGGCGCTGGAGCGGGATTTCCACGCCCTGGGCGTCGACTTCGACCTCTGGAAGGGCGAGAGCGACGTCAACGACCTGATCGAGCCGATGGTCGAGGAGCTGCGCGAAAAGGGCCTGCTGTTCCCCGACCAGGGCGCCGAGATCGTCCGGGTGGCGCGCAACGACGACAAGCGCGACCTGCCGCCGCTGCTGGTGGTCTCGTCGGAAGGCTCGGCCATGTACGGCACCACCGACCTGGCGACGGTGCTGGACCGGCGGCGCTATTTCGATCCCGAGCTGGTGATCTACGCCGTCGACCAGCGCCAGGCCGACCATTTCGAGGTGGTGTTCCGCGCCGCCGTCCTGGCCGGCTACGCCACCGAGGGCGAGCTGAGCCACGTCGGCTTCGGCACCATGAATGGGCCGGATGGCAAGCCGTTCAAGACCCGCGCCGGCGGCGTGCTGAAGCTGAAGGACCTGATCGACATGGTCGGCGGCGCGGCGCGGACGCGGCTGCACGAGGCCGGCCTGGGCGCCGAGCTCTCGCCCGCCGAGTTCGAGGACACGGCCATGAAGGTGGCCGTGGCGACGCTGAAGTTCGCCGACCTGCAGAACTTCCGCGGCACCTCCTACGTCTTCGACCTCGAGCGGTTTTCCAGCTTCGAGGGCAAGACCGGGCCCTATCTGCTGTACCAGGCGGTGCGGATCAAATCGCTGCTGCGCAAGGCGGCGGAGGAGGGGGCCGAGGCCGGCGCCATCGCCATAGCCGAGCCGGCCGAGCGGGACCTGGTGCTGGTGCTGGACGCCTTCGACCACGCCCTCACCGAGGCCTACGACAAGCGCGCGCCCAACTTCATCGCCGAGCACGCCTATCGCCTGGCCCAGGCCTTTTCGCGCTTCTACGCCGCCTGCCCGGTGCTGGCCGCCGCCAACGCCGCGACGCGCGCCTCCCGCCTGGCGCTCGCCCCCGCGACCTTGAACCAGCTGGAAACCGCGCTGGGCCTGCTCGGAATCGAGGCGCCCGAGCGGATGTGAGGCCGAGCCGTGAACCCCGCAAATGCCCTGGCGGGCAGCCGAGGTTGACTCTGCCGACCTCCCAGGCCACCTAGCGGGCAACTCTCGCGGGAGAGGCCGAGTCGATTGAACTCGGCGCCGAAGGCGCAACCGCCCCGGAAACGCTCAGGCAAAAGGACCGCGCGAGCCTATAGAACGCTGGAAAGCAGTGCTCCCACGCGGGAGGACTCGCCGAAGGAGCAAGGGCCGTCTCGAATTGAGGCGCGGTCTGAAATCTCTCAGGCGCGAAGGACAGCGGGGGCGTGACCACGAGGCGGATTTCGCCTCAGCACGCTGCCGGAGTTCGCCTTGTCCCAGCCGTTCAAACGTACCCCGCTTTACGAGGCCCACGTCGCGGCCGGCGCGCGGCTGGTCGAGTTCGGCGGCTACGAGATGCCGGTGCAGTATCGGGACGGGGTGCTGAAGGAGCACCTGTGGACCCGCGCGCACGCCGGCGCCTTCGACGTCTCGCACATGGGCCCGGCCTTCCTGACCCTGGACCGGAAGTCCGGCGACGCCGACGCCGACCACCGCGCCGTCGCGGCGGTGATCGAGCCGTTGATCAGCGGCGACATCGCCTCGCTGAAGCCCGGCCAGATCCGCTACACCCTGCTGCTGAATGAGGACGGCGGCATCGTCGACGACCTTATGATCGGCCGGCCGGTCTGGCCCAGCCGCCAGGGCATGCTCTACATCGTCGTCAACGCCGGCGCGAAGGAAGGCGATTTCGCGCGTATCCAGCGCGGGGCGAGCGGGGTCGCCACCCTGGCCCGCGCCGACGATCGGGCGCTGATCGCCGTGCAGGGACCGGACGCGGCCGGGGTAGTCGCCGGATTCTTCCCGGAGGCCGCCGAGCTGACCTTCATGACCCACCGCCGCATCGACCATGCCGGCGAGGGCTGCGTCGTCGCCCGCTGCGGCTATACCGGCGAGGACGGCTATGAGATCCTGATCCGCGCGCCCGCCTGTGTTGACTTCTGGGACCGGCTGCTGGCCGACGAACGGGTTCGGCCGATCGGCCTCGGCGCGCGGGATTCGCTCAGGCTCGAGGCGGGGCTGCCGCTGCATGGCCACGATATCGACGAGACCACCTCCGCCGTCGAGGGCGATCTGAGTTTCGCCATCGCCAAGCCTCGGCTGAAGGCCGGGAGGCTGCGCGGTTCCGAGCGGATGGCGCGCGAGCTGGCCGGGGACCTGAGCCGCGTCCGTGTCGGCCTGCGGGTGCTGGAAGGCGCCCCGGCGCGGGAAGGCGCGCAGATCGCGGCCGCGGACGGCGCCGTGGTCGGCCGGGTCACCAGCGGCGGGTTCTCGCCGTCGCTCGGCGCGCCGATCGCCATGGGCTTTGTCCCGCCGGCGCTCGCGGAGCCCGGAACCGCGCTCAAGGTCATCGTCCGGGGCAAGCCGCAGGCGGCCGAGGTCGCCGGCCTGCCCTTCGTCCCCCACCGCTACGTCCGCAAAGTCTGAAAGAGGACCCCCCGCATGCGCTTCACCAAGGATCACGAATGGGTCGAGGTCGCCGGCGACGTCGCCACCATCGGCGTCACCGCCTACGCCGCCGAACAACTGGGCGACGTGGTGTTCGTCGAATTGCCCCAGGTGGGCAAGACGGTGAAGGTCGGCGACAACCTGGCCGTGGTCGAGAGCGTCAAGGCCGCCTCGGACGTCTATGCGCCGATCGGCGGCGAGGTGGTCGCGGTCAACGAGGTGCTGACCAGCGAGCCGGAAACGGTCAACGCCGAGCCGGAGGCCGCCGGCTGGTTCGCCAGGCTGAAACTGTCCGATCCCGGCGCGGTCGATGCGCTGATGGACCGCCATCAGTACGACGCCTTCCTGGAGACCCTCTGACCGCCATGCGCTATCTGCCCCTCACCCCCGACGACCGGTTCGCCATGCTGGCGGTGGTCGGCGCGCCCGATATCGGCGCTCTGTTCACGGACGTGCCGGACGCCGCGCGCCTGTCCGCGCCCGTCGACCTGCCCATGCACATGGGCGAGATCGAGGTGGAGCGGGCCCTGGCCGGGCTGGCGGCGAAGAACCGCAGCGGCGCGCAAGGGCCGTTCTTCTGCGGCGCCGGGGCCTATCGCCACCATGTGCCGTCGAGCGTCGACCACCTGATCCAGCGATCGGAATTTCTTACTTCCTATACGCCCTACCAGCCGGAGATCGCCCAGGGCACCTTGCAGGCCCTGTTCGAGTTCCAGAGCCAGGTCGCGGCCCTGACCGGCATGGAGGTGGCCAACGCCTCCATGTACGACGGCTCGACCGCGGCGGCGGAGGCGGTGATGATGGCCCACCGCGTCACCCGCCGGCCGAAGGCGGTGCTGTCCGGCGGCCTGCATCCCCAGTACGCCGACTCCATCGCCACTCTGGCGCACGTCGCCGGCGTCGGCGTGGCGCGCCAGGCCGCGGCTGTCGACGGCGAGGCCGAGGTGGTCGCCGCCATCGACGCCGAGACCGCGTGCGTGGTGGTGCAGACCCCGAACGTGTTCGGGACCGCCTCCGACCTGACCCGCATCGCCGAGGCGGCGCATGCCGCCGGGGCGCTGATGATCGTGGTGGTCACCGAGGCGGTCTCGCTCGGCCTGCTGAAGTCCCCCGGCGAGATGGGGGCCGACATCGTCGCGGCCGAGGGCCAGTCGATCGGCAACGCGCTCAATTTCGGCGGCCCCTATGTCGGCCTCTTCGCCACCCGCGAGCGCTTCATCCGCCAAGCCCCCGGCCGGCTCTGCGGCGAGACGGTGGACGCCGACGGCAAGCGCGGCTTCGTGCTCACCCTGTCCACCCGCGAACAGCATATTCGCCGTGACAAGGCAACATCGAATATCTGCACGAATTCCGGGCTTTGCGCACTGGCTTTCACGATCCACATGACCCTGCTGGGCGAGACCGGCCTGCGCCGGCTGGCGGCGGTCAACCACGCCCAGGCGCGCAAGCTGGCGGCGGCGCTGGCGGCGATCGAGGGCGTCGAGGTGCTGACCCCGCGCTTCTTCAACGAGATCGCCGTTCGCCTGCCCCAGCCCGCCGCCTGGGTGGTGGAGCGCCTGGCCGGCGCCGGCGTCATCGCCGGCGTGCCCTTCTCCCGCCTCTCGCCCGAGGCGCATCTGGACGACGTGCTCTTGCTGGCCGCCACCGAACTGACCACCGACGCCGACATCGCCGCGCTGGCCAAGGAACTTTCCGGAGTCCTCGCATGAGCCTGCAAACCATCGGGCGGCCGACCCGCGCCGAGGCCATCGTCGAGACCGCGCCGCCGACCCTCACCGGCGGTCGCGGCCTCTTGCAGCACGAGCCGCTGATCTTCGAACTGGGCGGCTGGGAGAAGACCGGCGTCGACCTGGCAGAACCCGATCTGGACGCTTCCGACCTGGGCGATCTGGTGCGCGCCGCGCCCATCGGCCTGCCCGGCCTCTCGGAGCCGGAGACGCTGCGCCACTATGTGCGGCTCAGCCAGCAGAACCACGCCATCGACCTGGCCCTCTACCCGCTGGGCTCCTGCACCATGAAGCACAACCCGCGCCTGAACGAGAAGCTGGCGCGCCTGCCGGGCTTTGCCGACATCCACCCGTTGCAGCCGCAATCCACCGTCCAGGGGGCGCTGGCGATGATGGACATGCTGGCCCACTGGCTGAAGACCCTGACCGGCATGCCGGCGGTGGCGCTGTCGCCCAAGGCCGGCGCCCACGGCGAACTCTGCGGCCTGCTGGCCATCCGCGCCGCCCATGAGGCCAGGGGCGATGCGCGCAAGCGGGTGCTGGTCCCGACCTCCGCCCACGGCACCAATCCGGCCACCGCCGCCTTCGTCGGCTACGCGGTCGAGGAGATCGCCCAGACCGCCGCCGGGCGGGTCGACCTGGCCGATCTGGAAGCCAGGCTCGGCCCCGACGTGGCCGCCGTCATGCTGACCAATCCCAACACCTGCGGCCTGTTCGAGCGCGACATGATCGAGATCGCCGCCAGGACCCACGCGGCGGGCGCCTACCTCTATTGCGACGGGGCCAATTTCAACGCCATCGTCGGCAAGGTGCGGCCGGCCGACCTGGGCGTCGACGCCATGCACATCAACCTGCACAAGACCTTCTCGACCCCGCACGGCGGCGGCGGGCCGGGGGCGGGGCCGGTGGTGTTGAGCGAGGCGCTGGCGCCCTACGCGCCGGCTCCCTGGGTGAGCCACGGCCTCGACGGCTTCACCCTGGCCGACCACGCGCCGGAAGGTTCGGCCAGCTTCGGCCGGCTCTCGGCCTTCCACGGCCAGATGGGCATGTACGTGCGCGCCCTGGCCTACATGATGAGCCACGGCGCCGACGGCCTGGCCCAGGTGGCCGAGGATGCGGTGCTCAACGCCAACTACGTCAAGGCCCGGCTCGGCGGGGTGATGACCGCCCCGTTCGGCGGCTACTGCATGCACGAGGCGCTGTTCGACGACCAATGGCTGGACGGGACCGGCGTCGCCACCCTCGACTTCGCCAAGGCGCTGATCGACGAGGGCTTCCACCCGATGACCATGTATTTCCCGCTGGTCGTCCACGGCGCCATGCTGATCGAGCCCACCGAGACCGAGCCGAAGGCCGAGATCGATCGCTTCTGCGACGCGGTCCTGGCCCTGGCCGCGGCCGCGAAGGCCGGCGACGTCGACCGCTTCAAGGGCGCGCCGTTCCACGCCCCGTTGCGCCGCCTCGACGAAACCCAGGCCGCGCGGAAGCCGAAACTGCGCTGGCGGCCGGAAGAGCCGCCGACGGTCGCGGCGGAATAAAAGGAACCCTCTCCCCGGCTTAGCGCGGCGGAAAGAGTTCATGGACCGTTAGCCATGCTCCTAAAGGGCGCGGCAAACCTTTGCTTGTATGACAGGCGCGCGCCAGTGTCGGCGGAGTCGCGTCCATGCAGCTTTACAGGGTCGACGCCGGGGTCCGGAACCTCAAGGCCATCGTGGCGACGGCCTCTTCGGCGCGGATCCTCAATCTGCACGGGCTGGCGGTCGAACAGCCGGACAGTGCGGCCTATGTCGCCAAGCCAATGTTCGTCCACCCGGTGCTCAACCGCGCCATCATCGCCAAGCACAATGTGGCGCCGGGCGAGGAGGAGCGGATCGCGCCGCGGCGTTTCAACGCCACCAAGATCATCTTCCCGTTCGACCCCGACGACCTGAACCTGGGCGGCCAGGTCCTCTTCGTGGATGAGCCGGATTTCCTGATGTCCCTGACCCGCCGGCTGGAATATGGCGGCCGGGCGCTGGAGCGGGACGTAGCGGTGCTGCGCATCCTCGACCGGCTGCCGACGCTCGATCCCTTCCTGGTGCGCGAGGTGCTGGCCAAGCAGCACATCGAGGTGGATGCCTGCTATTACCGGCTGAGCGGGCCGGACAAGGAGCGGATGCTTGGCTTCGTGGAGGGCCAGATGTCGTCGCTGATCCGGCTCTGCTTCGGCGAAGAGGGCGCCTCCGACAAGCGCGCCCGGCGCATGGCCAAGCTGCTGCTCGCCGACGGCGACAGCGACGAGCTCGCGCCGCTGAAGGCGACCCTGCAGATGGACGACGAGGACTTCGCCGAGGCGATGTTCGCCTGGAAGGCCTTCCTCTATTACCGCTGGCGCGCCCAGACCCTGGCGCCGGAGCTGAAATCCACCCTGCGCTCGATCCGCAAGCTCAGCCGGCGCGGCCATGACGCCGATACGGTGGATTTCGTGACCAATGCCCGGGAGCTGCTGGAGGCGGCGATCACCGAGGCCTGGCGCGACATCGGCCAGACGCTGAAGCTCTACGACCGCGCCTATCAGGGCCTGACCGAGGACCAGAAGCCGGAGAGCTTCCGCCGCTTCCTCAGCGACGGCGCCAGCCTGTTCATCGACCTGGGCGGTCGGATGGGCCGGCTCGAGCAGGTGGTCAGCTACTGGACCTACCGGCTCGACCAGCACGGCTCCATGTCGCCGGACGCCCTGATGGACAACCTGCGCGACCTGCTGCAGGGCCTCTCCATCTGGCCGGCGGCGGCGGCGGAGGACGATCCGGCGGCGGAACTGGCCGCGGCTGGCTGAAGCGCCGATCGCCCAACGCCGATCTGTTCCGTCATGGCCCGACTTGTTCGGGCCACCCATGATCACCGACTCTGATCAGTGTCTATGGGCCCCCCCCGCATTGGCTGCTACGCGCCTCTGCTTCGCAGTCCGCCGCTGCGCGGCTCCAGCGGAGGGTGACGGTTGAGAGGTCGGTCGCTCCATCAGACCGCCAGCCGCCTTCACGCCCCCGCGTACAGCCGTTCCGTCGTGGTCGCCTGCAGGCTTGGGCGGGCGTTCATGCGCTCGCGCCAGGCCCGGAGGTGAGGGTGGGGCGCCAGCATGGCGCGGACCTCCTCGACCTGCGGCTCGAAACCCAGGTGGGCGGCCAGGATCAGGTCGGCCAGGGAGACCGCATCGCCGGCCACGTAGGGCTGCTCGCCCAGCAGCCGCGCGATCTCGTCGATGCAGACCTTGGCGCGGGGCAGGGCGGCGGCCAGCCGCTCCTCGTTCACCGGGATGCCGAACCGCGGCGCGACGGCGCGCTGGAAGACGATGGGCGCGGAGATGTCGTGCATCACATAGCAGTCGGTGATGCCGATCATCTGGTTCATCCGCGCCTCGGCCCGGGCGTCGGTCGGAATCAGCGGCGGCGCGGGGATGATGCGGTCGAGATAGCGCAGGATGGCCTGGGTCTCGTAGAGCCTGAAATCGCCGTGCTCAAGCACCGGCATGCGCCCGAAGGCGTGGCGCGCCAAGTGTTCGGGAGCCTTGGCGGCCATCGGATCGAGCCGCTCGATGCGGTAGTCGGCGCCCTTCTCCTCCAGCCCGATGAGGGCCGCGCGGACGTAAGGACTGCCCGGAACGCCATGAACGATGAACTCGGCCATTTCGATGGCCTCCCCGTGGATTGAGGTTCACGCCGCCGCGTAGTCGGCGAACATCTGCAGCAGGCCCGGCCAGCCGTTGCCGAGCTGATCGGCCAGGGCCTGGGCATTGGCGCCGACCCGCTCCAGCTTGCCATGCTCAAGGGTCACCAGGGTGGTCCCGTCGCCCTGGTCGGCGAAGGTCATCTCCACCTCGGTGATCAGGTCGGGGTCGTAGGCCCAGTTTGCGCCGATCTGCCAAGCCAGCAGGACCCGGCCGGGCGGGTCCCAGGCCAGCACCTTGCCCCATTGGGTCTCGGTCCCGTCGGCGTCGCGCTCGAACCACCGGCCGCCGACATGGGGCTCCATGACCACCGCCTCGAACGGCTTGGCGGCGATGGTGTGGTCCTTCGGCCACCACTGGCTCATCTGGGCGGTGAAGGCCTCGAAGGCGCGCTCGGGCGACGCCTTGACGGCCACGGTGCGGATGACGGGCGCGATGGTCATTCGGCAGGGTCCTCTGGAGTTTCGACGAAGTCCTTGAAGGCGGCGAGCGCGCGGTCCCAGTGCTGGTCCAGCCAGTCGCGCATGGCGCCGATGCCGCGCGGATCGATGCGGTAGACGCGGCGGGCGCCGTCGGGGGTTTCGCTGACCAATCCGGCCTCCTTCAGCACGCGCAGATGCTGGGAGACGGCGGGACGGCTCACCGGCAGGTTCGCGGCCAGGGCGCCGACCGAGGACGGCGCCGCGGCCAGCCGCTCGAAGATCTCGCGCCGGGTGGGATCGCCAAGGGCCGCCATCGCCTGAAGTGCGTTAGTCATCACTTACCGTTAGTTTATACTTACGGGACCGTCAAGAGCCTTTCCGGCCGACGCACGCGGGATCAAGATGCCGCCGCCCAGGAGGCTCCCCATGGACGACGCCGGCCTCGTCACCGTCGAAAGCGCCCACCCGGCCGCGGAGACGCTGTCGCGCCTGGAGGAGGGGGTGAAATCCAAGGGCGGCCGGATCTTCGCGACCATCGACCATGCCGCCGCCGCCGCCGAGGTCGGTTTGCGGCTGCGGCCGACCGTGGTGCTGATCTTCGGCGATCCCCACGCCGGCACGGGACTGATGCAGGCCGGCCAGACCGTCGGCCTCGACCTGCCGCTGAAGGCGCTGGTCTGGGAGGACGCCGCCGGCCACGCCTTCGTCACCTATAACGACCCGCGCTGGATCGCCCGGCGGCACGGCCTGACCGGGGCCGCGGCCGAGACCGCCGGCAAGCTGGCCGCCGGGCTGGAAGGGCTGGTGAGCGCCGCCGCCGGCGGGTTGCGCGCCGGCCCTGGCTAAGCGGCGCCTGCGCCTCTATTCAGGGAGGAAATCTGAGGGAGGCGAACCGCCGTGATCGAACGCCAGCTCGACATCGAAACGCCGCATGGCGCCACCACCACCTTCATCGTCCATCCGGAGCGGGACGGCCCGCATCCGGTGATCTTCTTCTTCATGGACGCGCCGGCGATCCGCGAGGAGCTGCGCGACATGGCGCGGCGGTTCGGGACCGGCGGCTACTATGTGATCCTGCCCAACCTCTACTACCGCGCCGGGGTCATGGAGATCGGGCCGCTGGGCGAGGCGTCCGTCCGTGAGCGCATCATGGAGCTGATGAACGGCCTGACCATCGACATGGTGATGTCGGACACCAAGGCGCTGCTGGACTTCGTCGACCAGGATCCGGCCGCCGGCCCGGGACCGATGGGCGCGGTCGGCTATTGCATGAGCGGCCAGTTCGCGATCAACGCGGCTGGCGCCTTCCCGGACCGGTTCGCCGCCGCCGCCTCCATGTACGGCACCTTCCTGGTCACCGACGAGGACAACAGCCCGCACCGGATGGCGCGCAAGGCCAGGGGCGAGCTCTATTTCGGCTGCGCCGAGACCGACCATTGGGCGCCGCCGGAGACGATCGAGGCGCTGACCCGATCCCTGGCCGCCGATGGGATCGACGCCGAGGTCGAGCTCTATCCCGGGGTCGAGCACGGCTTCGCCTTCCCGCAGCGCGCCGCCTACGACAAGCCGGCGGCCGAGCGGCACTGGGAGCGGCTGAACGCGCTCTATCGCCGCCGGCTCGGTTAGGGGACAGACGCTCCGTGTACGATCTGCTGAAGGACCTCGTCGTCGTCGAGGGCGCCTCGTTCGTGGCCGGGCCGACCTGCGCCCTCTACATGGCCCAGCTGGGCGCCGAGGTGATCCGCTTCGACCAGATCGGCGGCGGCCCGGACTATAACCGCTGGCCGCTGGCCCCCGGCGGCTCCAGCTTCTACTGGGAAGGGCTGAACAAGGCTAAGAAGTCGGTGGCGCTCGACCTCGGCCGGCCCGAGGGCCGCGAGCTGGCGCAGCGGCTGGCCGCCTCCACCGGCCTCTTCGTCACCAACTATCCGGTCGAAGGCTTCCTGTCCTATCAGCGGCTGAAGGCCCTGCGCGAGGATCTGATCCTTGTACGGATCATGGGCTGGGCCGATGGCAAGCCGGCTGTCGACTACACCGTCAACGCCGCCGTCGGCGTGCCGCTGATGACCGGGCCGGAGGAGGCCGACGGGCCGGTCAACCACGTGCTGCCGGCCTGGGACCTGCTCACCGGCGCCTTCGCCGCCTTCTCGCTGCTGGCCGCCGAGCGGGCCCGGCGGGCGGACGGCAAGGGGCGCGAGGTGCGGCTGCCGCTGTCGGACATCGCCATGGCCAGCGTCGGCAATCTCGGCCAGATCGCCGAGGTGGCCATCGGCGGCCACGACCGACCGCGCATCGGCAACAACCTCTACGGAGCGTTCGGGCGCGACTTCGCGGTCAAGGGCGGCCAGCGGCTGATGGTGGTGGCGATCACCGGCCGGCAGTGGCGCAACCTGATCGAGGTGCTGGGCATCACAGGGCCGGTCGCGGCGCTGGAGGCCAAGGTCCGGGTCGACTTCGCCGCCGACGAGGGCGCGCGCTTCACCTGGCGCGACCGGCTGAACCCGCTGTTCGAGGCGGCCTTCGCGCGCCGGACCCTGGCCGAGCTCTCGCCGCTGCTCGACGGCGCCGGCGTCACCTATGGCGGCTACCAGTCGCTGGGCGAGGCCGTGGCGGGCGATGCGCGGCTGGCCTCCAACCTGACCGAGATCGACCATCCCAGCGGCCACCGCTACCCGACCCCCGACTTCGCCGCCGCCATCTCTGGCGAGACCCGCACCCCGCCGGTTCCGGCGCCGCGGCTCGGCCAGCATACCGACGAGGTGCTGGCCGAACGCCTCGGCCTCTCGTCCGCCGAGATCGGCCGCCTGCACGACCAGGCCCTGGTGGCATAAGACCTCGCCGGCAGGGAGAAGCCTGGCGCGCCGCGGCTCGCGGGTGGTCCGACTGCGGCGCTTTTGTCACGGCGGCGTGATTAAGCGGCCCGTCGTTAGCGGTGCGTCAACCGCGCCCTTGCTAAGCCGCATTCGATATTCATATCCCGTGCTCCACCGCGCGACCGAGGCCATCGGCCGGGCGTTTTCCGCCAAACCCATGTCGCAAGTCGTGTCGATCCGCCCCGAGCCCCTGCCGAGCGCCCCGTTCGCCGGCCTTTTCGCGTCCGCGCAAAAGGTCGCGCAGGACGGGGCTCGGCTGCTGTTCCTGGCGCTGGGCTGGGTGCTGATCGCCGGCGGCGTGGTGCTGGCCCTGCTGCCCGGCCACCTCGGCGTGCCGCTGCTGGCCATCGGGCTGATCATGGTCCTGCGCAACTCCTACAAGGCCAAGCGCCAGTTCATCCACATGCAGCGGCGCCATCCCCGGTTCGTGCACCCGGTGCGCCGGCTGATCCGCCGCGAGCCGGAGGTCGTCCCGGTGCTGTGGCAACAGATGCTGCGCCTCGAGCGGACGCTGCTGCCGCCCCGCCTGCGCCGCGCCGGCGCCTGGCGCCGCCGCTACTTCAAGCGACGCGGCTAGCGGTCTTTTCCACCAGGTCGGCCAGGCGTTCGGCGGCGTCCGGACGCGCGACGGCGCGCGCGGCGGCCGACATGGCGGCCAGGCGCGCGGGGTCGCCCAGCAGCGCGCTCAGGGTCTCGGCCAGGCTTTCGACGCTCAGCGCGTCCTCGCGCAGCACCGCGGCGGCGCCGGCGTCGGCGAGCAGGGCGGCGTTCTGGCCCTGGTCGTCGTCGAGGGCGATCTTCAGCGGGATCAGCACGGCGGGCTTGCCGGCCACGGCCAGCTCGCAGACGGTCGAGGCGCCGGCGCGGCCGATGACCAGGTGGGCCGCGGCCAGGCGGCTGGCCATGTCGCGGAAGAAGGTCGCCAGCTCGAACTCGACGCCGGCGTCGCGATAGACGGCGCGCGCCCCGGCGATGGACTCGGCCCGGGTCTGCTGGTGGATGGAGAGCCGGTCGCGCAGCGGCTGGGCGAGTTGGGCGACGGCGCGGGGAACGGTCTCGGAGACCACCCGCGCCCCCTGGCTGCCGCCAGTGACCAGCAGGTCGATGCGCCCCTCCGGCGCCGCATAGGGCGCGTCCGCCAGGGCGCGGATCTCCGGCCGCACCGGATTGCCGACCACCACGGCGCGCGCCTGGACGCTGGCCGGGGCCTTCTTCAGGATCGGGAAGGCGCAGGCGACCGCGGTGGCGTGGCTGGCCAGCAGGCGATTGGCGCGGCCCATCACCGCGTTCTGCTCGTGGATCACGATCGGCCTGCCGGCGCTGGCGGCGGCGATCAGCGCGGGCAGGGAGGGGTAGCCGCCGAAGCCGACCACCACCGCCGGCTGCAGCCGCCGGAACGCCTGGCGCGCGGTCAGCGTCCCGCGCGCGATGGCCAGGCCCGCCCGCCCCATGCCGAACGGGTCGCCGGGGCGGTAGGTGGCGGCGGACAGGGCGATGCGCTCCTCGGCCGGGAACTCGCCGGCATAGGCCGCGCCGCGCTCGTCGGTGGCCAGCACCACCCGCCAGCCGCGACCGATCAGGGTCTCAGCCAGGGCCTGGGCCGGGAAGAGGTGCCCGCCGGTGCCGCCGGCGGCGACGACCGCGAGCCGCGCCATGGTCAGGCGAAGGCGCCGACGGGCGGCTCGGGGACCTCATAGGCCCCGGGCCGCTTGCGGGTCAGGGCCAGCGCCATGCCCATGGTCAGGCCCATGGCCAGCATGGAGGAGCCGCCGTAGGAGATGAAGGGAAGCGTCATGCCCTTGGTCGGGATCAGGTCCAGGTTGACGGCCACGTTGATGAAGGCCTGCTGGCCGACCAGCACGAAGAGCGCGCCGGCCGCCACCTGCTCGAACGGATCGGACAGCTTCATGGCCTTGTAGAGGCCGCGGATGACGATGAAGCCGAACAGGGTGATCAGCAGCAGCGAGAAGACCAGGCCGTACTCCTCGGCCGCGCCGGCATAGGCGAAGTCGGTGTGCACGTCGGGCACCTGGCGCTTGAGGATGCCTTCGCCCGGACCGCGGCCGAACCAGGCGCCGGCGGCGATGGCCTCGCGGGCGCGGTCGATCTGGTGGGTGTCGGTGGTCTCCGGCGACAGGAACTTGTTCACCCGGCTGGCGACGTGGTCGAAGACGAAATAGAGCGAGATCCCGCCGGCCAGGGCCGCGCCGCCGAGGCCGATGATCCACTTCATCGGCACCCCGGCCATGAAGAAGGCCGCGCCGAAGGCGATGGTGATCAGGATGGTCTGGCCGACGTCCGGCTGGATCAGCAAGAGCGCCACGGCCACGGCGTAGAGGCCGAAGGCGATGGAGACGCCCGGCACGCCCTCGCCCTTCTGGCCCTCGGCGAACATCCAGGAGGCCAGCACGATCAGCGCCGGCTTCATGAACTCCGACGGCTGCAGCGAAAAGCCGCCGACTTCGACCCAGCGGGTGGCGCCCTTGGCGTGGTGGCCCAGCAGCGGCAGGGCGATCATCATCACCACGGCGACCAGATAGATGAAGAAGGCCGAGCGGCGGATGCCGCGCGGGTTCAGCATCGACACGGCGACCAGGATGGCGGCGCCGAACAAGGCGAACAGGCACTGGCGCACCGCGAAGTGGAACGGATCGCCGATGTTCATCCGCGCCGCCGCCGCCGGGCTGTTGCCGAACGACAGCAGCACCCCGATGGTGATCAGGATGGCGGTGGCGCCGAGCAGCAGGTGATCGGTGGTCCACCACCAGACCCCAAGCCGGGTGCGGTCGGTGCGGGGGAAGGCGTGCTGGTTGGGACTCATCCGGTGGCGCCCTTCAACGGTCGCTGCAAAAGCCCGTGCACGGCGGAGCGGAAGGCCTCGCCGCGCACCTCGAAATCGGGGAACTGGTCGAAGGAGGCGCAGGCCGGCGACAGCAGCACGATGGCCGGCTCGCCCGCCGCGCGCGCGTCGGCGAAGGCCGCCTGCACCGCCGCCTCGACCGTGCCGGTAAGACGGTAAGGCGCCTTACCCTCCAGCGTCCTGGCGAATTCATCCGCCGCCTCGCCGACCAGATAGGCCTTGGCGATGCGGGGAAAGAGGTCTTCCAGCGGCTCGATGCCGCCCGCCTTGGGCTGGCCGCCGGCGATCCAGTAGAAGCGCGGGTAGGAACTCATCGCCTGGCGCGCGGCGTCGGCGTTGGTGGCCTTGGAATCGTTGACGAAGCGCACGCCCTCGATCTCGCCCACCGTCTCCATGCGGTGGACCAGGCCGGGGAAGGTGACCAGGCCGGTGGCGGCGTCCTCGACCGAAAGGCCGAGCGCGCGGGCCGCCGCATAGGCCGCCGCGGCGTTCTGCCAGTTGTGCCGCCCGGGCAGGGAGCGGGCGCGGAGCAGGTCGGCGACCTCGATCACCCGCTCGCCGGTGGCGTCGTAGAGCACGCCTTGCAGGGCGTAGACGCCGCGGCCCATGGCCCGGCGCGCCGAGATCGGCCAGGTGGTGCGGCGGTTGGCGGCGGTGATCTCGGTGCAGATCTGCTGGCAGGCGGCGTCGTCGACGCCGATCACCGCGGTGTCGCCGACCCCCTGGTTCAGGAGGATGCGCCGCTTGGCCGCGACATAGCCGTCCATGCCGCCGTGGCGGTCCAGGTGGTCGGGGGTGATGTTGAGCAGGATGGCGACGTCCGGCTTCAGGCTGAAGGTCAGGTCCAGTTGGTAGGACGACAGCTCGAACACGTAGACCGCGCCGCCATGCATGTCGTCGAGCCCGAGCACGCCGAGGCCGATATTGCCGCCGATGCGGGCGTCGCGGCCGGCCGCGGTCAGCATGTGGCCGAGCAGGGCGGTGGTGGTGGACTTGCCGTTGGTGCCGGTGATCGCCACCACCTTCGGCCGCTTGTGCACCGGGGCGGCGTTGATGGCGCGGGCGAACAGCTCGATGTCGCCGATGATCTCGACCCCGGCGGCCTTGGCCAGCTTCACGGTCCAGTGCGGTTCCGGATGGGTCAGCGGCACGCCGGGCGACAGCACCAGCGAGGCGATGGCCGACCAGTCGGCTTCGCGCAGGTCGGCGAGGTTGAAGCCCTCGGCGGCGGCGGTCTCGCGGGCGGCGGGGTTCTCGTCCCAGGCCACCACCTCGGCCCCGCCGGCGCGCAGGGCCCGCGCCGAGGCCAGGCCGCTGCGGGCCAGGCCGAAGACGGCGACGCGCTTGTCCTCGAAGCCGCGGACGGGGATCATGATGTCGGTCCCCCTTCCGTCATCTGAGCTTCAGCGTCGCCAGGCCGAGCATGGCCAGCATCATGGCGACGATCCAGAACCGGATGACCACGGTGGATTCCGCCCAGCCGAGCTTCTCGAAATGGTGGTGGATCGGCGCCATCAGGAAGACGCGGCGGCCGGTGCGCTTGAAATAGGCCACCTGAATGATCACCGAGGCGGCTTCCATGACGAACAGGCCGCCGACGATGGCCAGCACGATCTCGTGCTTGCAGGCGACTGCGACGGTTCCGAGCGCACCGCCCAGGGCCAGGGAGCCGGTGTCGCCCATGAAGATCTTGGCCGGCGGGGCGTTGTACCAGAGGAAGCCGAGGCCGGCCCCGATCAGCGACCCGCAGAACACCGACATCTCGCCGACGCCGGGCACGAAGTGCAGCTGCAGATAGTCGGCGAAGACATGGTTGCCGACCAGATAGGCGATCACCCCGAAGGTGGCGGCGGCGATCATCACCGGCACGATGGCCAGGCCGTCCAGCCCGTCGGTGAAGTTCACCGCATTGGCCGCGCCGACGATCACGAAGCCGGCGAAGGCCAGGTAGAACCAGCTGAGATTGATCACCAGGGCCTTGAACACCGGGAAGGCCAGGGAGGTGGCCATGCTGGCCGGGGCCTGGGCCGGGCCGAAGCGGATGATGGCGAAGACCCCGGCGGCGGCGATGGCGAACTCGACCGCCAGCCGCGCCCAGCCGGAGACCCCGGCGGTGGTCTGCCGCGACACCTTGGCGTAGTCGTCGAGGAAGCCCAGCAGGCCGAACAGGGCGGTGATGACCACCGCGACCCAGACATAGACATTGGCCAGGTCGCCCCAGAGCAGGGTGCCGACCAGGATGCCGGCCAGGATCATCAGCCCGCCCATGGTCGGGGTGCCGGCCTTTTCGAGCACGTGGCGCTCGATGCCGTCGGCGCGGATCGGCTGGCCCTTGCCCTGGCGCGCCTGCATCCAGCGGATGAAGCGCGAGCCCATCGCGACCACCACCAGCTGGGCGGTCACCACCGTCATGCCGGTGCGGAAGGTCAGGTATTTCAAGAGGTTGAGCACGGGCACATAGTGGTGGTGCTCCGCGAGGCGCAAATAGAGCAGATAGAGCATCAGCGCGCCTCCCCAGCGAGGGGCTCAAGCGCGGCCAGGGCCTCCACGAGGGCCTTGGCGTGCGAGTCCCGCGATCCCTTCACCATCACCACGTCGCCGGGCTCTATGGCCCGGGCGAGCCGCGGCGCGAGGCCGGCGGCGTCATCGGCGTAACCGCCGCGGCGAGTCGGAGGAAGGGCGTCGAAGAGCGATTTCATCAGCGGCCCGGCCGCGAACACCAGGTCGACCCCGGCCGCCGCGATCGGCTCGGCCAGGCCGGCGTGGAGATTGCGGGAGTCCGCGCCCAGTTCGAGCATGTCTGTCAGGGCGACGATGCGTCGCCCTTTCGCCGGCCGCGCGCCGAGGGTCTTCAGGGCCGAACTCACCGAGACCGGGTTGGCGTTGTAGCTCTCGTCGACCAGGGTGAATTCGCCGCCGTCGAGGCGCAGCGTGCGCGTGGCGCCGCGGCCTTCCAGCGGTTCGAACGCGGCGAGGGCGGCCAGGGCGTGGTCCAGGCCGACATCGAGGGCCTGGAGCATCAGGAGGGCGGCCAGGCTCATCACGCCCCAGTGGGCGCCGGTCTGGCGCAGCGGAAAGTCCAGCTCGCGGCCGTCGAGCATCGCGCGCACGCTGGCGCCCTCGCCGATCTCGAAGCCCAGCAGCCGCGCGTCGGCGCTCTCGGCGATCCCAAAGGTGCGGATGCGCGCGCCGGCGCGCTCGGCGTCGGCCTTCAGGGTCTCGAACCAGCGGTCGTCGGCGTTCAGCACGGCGATTCCGCTTGGAGCAAGGCCGGCGAAGATCTCCGCCTTGGCGCGGGCGATGCCGCGTTCGCCGTCGGCGAAGTTCTCGATATGGGCGATGCCGACGTTGGTGACGGCCACGGCGTGCGGCGCGATCATCCGGGTCAGCGGCGTGATCTCGCCCGGATGGTTCATCCCGACTTCGAAGATGGCCCGTTCGGTTCGGCGCGGCATCCGCGCCAGGGTCAGCGGCACGCCGATGTGGTTGTTGTAGGACTTGACCGAGGTGTGCGACGGGCCGGCAAGGGCGAGGCCGCCGGCGATGGCCTGGGTCAGGCTGGTCTTGCCGACCGAACCGGTGACCGCGCCACGCCTGGCCTGCGGCGCCCGCTCGCGCGCCGCCATGCCGAGCTGCTCCAGCGCCGCCAGGGTGTCGTCGACGACGATCGCCGCGCCGGCCATCGGGCGGGAGACCAGGACGCCGGCCGCGCCCTTGGCCTGGGCTTGCGAGACGAATTCGTGGCCATCGCGCTCGCCGGCCAGGGCGACGAAAAGGTCGCCAGCCTCGAGCGTGCGGGTGTCGATGGAGACGCCGGTCGCCTCGAAGCTCGCACCGCCGCGCAGGCCGTCGGTGGCCTGGGCGATCTCCTCGGAGGTCCACAGCGGCTCAGCCACGGGCCGCCCCCAGGCCAAGGGCGGCGGCGACCTCGGTGACGTCGTCGAACGGGTGGGTGACTTCGCCGATCAACTGGACCTGTTCGTGGCCCTTGCCGGTCACCAGCAAAAGGTCGCCGTCGCGCAGTTCGGCGGCGGCGGCGGCGATCGCGTCGCGCCGGTCGCCGATCTCGCGCGCGCCTGGGACGGCGGCCAGGATGGCGGCGCGGATGGCGGCGGGGTCCTCGGTGCGCGGATTGTCGTCGGTGACGATGACGACGTCGGCCAGCCGCGCGGCGATCTCGCCCATCAGCGGCCGCTTGCCCCGATCGCGGTCGCCGCCGGCGCCGAAGACCAGGATCAGCCGCCCGCGGGCGTGCGGGCGAGCGGCCTTCAGCACCGTCTCCAGGCCGTCGGGCGTGTGGGCGTAATCGACAAAGGCCTCGCCGCCGTTCGGGCCGGCGCCGACCCGCTGCAGCCGGCCGCGCGCGCCCTCGATATGCTCCAGCGCCGCCAGCACCCTGGCGACGTCCTCGCCGGCGGCGATGCACAGCCCGCCCGCGACCAGGGCGTTGGAGGCCTGGAAGCCGCCGACCAGCGGCAGGCGCACCTCGTAGGTCTCGTCATTGGCGCGGATGCTCAGCCGCTGGCCGCCGGCGGCGGCTTCGCGCCGGAGAAGGCGCAGGCCGTGGCCCTGTTCGCCGACCGACAGCACCGTCTGGCCGGCGCGGATGGCGGCGGCGGCGAAGGCCGGAAAGGCGCTCGAGTCGGCGTTCAGCACCGCGGTCCCGCCGCGCGGCAAGACGGTCTCGAACAGGCGCAGCTTGGCGGCCAGGTAGGCCTCCATGTCGCCGTGATAGTCGAGGTGGTCCTGGGTCAGGTTGGTGAAGCCGGCGGCAGCGAAGCGGACACCGTCCAGCCGCCGCTGGTGCAGGCCGTGCGACGAGGCTTCCATGGCCAGATGGGTGAAGCCGCGGCCCGCGAGATCCGCCAGCAGCCGGGACGTGTCGCCGGCGTCCAGGCTGGTCAGGCCCGGCTCGGTGACAGCCTCGTCGCCGGCGATGACGCCGAGCGTGCCCATGCTGGCGGCCTTCCGCCCCAGCTGGGTGAGGATCTGCCGGCAGAAGGTCACCACCGAGGTCTTGCCGTTGGTGCCGGTGACGGCGAGGCAGGTTTCCGGCTGCGCGCCCCAGAAGGCCGCCGCGGCCAGGGCGTAGGCGCGGCGCGGATCGCAGGCCTGCACCACCGGCGCGGCCAGTCCGTCGACGGCCTCGCCGGTGAGCACCGCCGCGGCGCCGGCCGCCAGCGCCTCGCCGATGAAGCGGCGGCCGTCGGCCCTGGCGCCCGCCAGCGCCGCGAACAGGTAGCCGGGGCGCACCTGACGGCTGTCGGCGGTCACCCCGGTGATCTCAGGGTCGGGATCGACGGGGCGGCGGACGAGGGCGGAGAGGCGCATCGGCCTACTGGTCGCTCGGGGCGTTCGGCGGCGCGACCACCGGCACCACCGCCTCGCGCTTGACGCCGAGGATCGGGGCGATGCGCTCGATCACCCGGCCGGCGGTCGGGGCGGCGGTCTGGGCGCCCATGGCGAAGCCGCCGGTGTCCTTGGTCGGGTTCGGCTCGTCGAGCAGGATGAAGACGAAGTAGCGCTGGGCGTCCATGGGGCCGTCGGTCGGGAAGATGGCGGCGAACGAAGACACCCGTTTTCCGACCGCATAATGGCCGTTGATGGCCTTTTGCGCCGTGCCGGTCTTGCCGCCGACGCTGTAGCCGGGGGCGGCCTGGTCGGCGCCGCGGCCGGTGCCGAGGGTGGCGTTCAGCCGCATCAGGTCGAGCATGGTGCGCGAGGTCTGCTCGGAGACCACCCGGCGGCCTTGCGGGATTTCACCGGCGCCGAGCTTGCGGATGGTCAGCGGGATATAGACCCCGTCGTTGAAGATGGCGTTCATCCCCGTCGCCACCGCCAGCGGCGTCACCGAGATGGCCTGGCCGAACGACATGGAGGCGACGGTGTTGTCGGTCAGCTTCGAGGCCACCAGCGGCCGGGCGGATTCCTTCAGCTCGCTGGGCGCGGCGGCGTAGAGGCCGAAGCTCTTGAAATAGGTCTGCAGCCGGCCGCCGCCGGCCATCAGGCCCAGCCGCGCCGCGCCGATGTTGGAGGAGTGGGTGAACACCTGCCACAGCGGCAGGTTGACCGCCGACTTCTCGTCGTCGCGGATCTTCTGGTTGCCGATCTGCAAGGGGGTGGTGGTGTCGAACACCGTGTTGATGTTGGCGATGCCGGAATCGATGCCCATGGCCAGGGTGAAGACCTTGAATACCGAACCCGGCTCGTAGACCGTCGAGGTGACGTGATTGATCATGTCCGCCGGCGGGGTCGCGCCGATGGCGTTCGGATCGAAGTCCGGCCAGGAGGCCATGCCGAGGATTTCGCCGGTCTTGACGTCGGTGACGATGCCGATGGCGTCGAGGGCGCGGAAGTTGGTGCCGGCCTTTTCCACCTCGTCCTGCAACGCCGCCTGGACGCGCAGGTCGATGGACAGCGGCACCGAGGTCTTGCCGGCATCGGCGCGGATGGTCCGGTCCAGCGCCAGTTCGGCGCCGGAGATGCCGACGCCGCCACGGTCGACGAAGCCGATCAACTGGCCGGCGGTCGGCCCCATCAGATAGGCCCGCTTCGGCTCCGGCTGGAAGGACAGGCCCGGCAGGCCGAGGTCGTCGATGCGGTCCTTGTCGGCGGGGGTAAGGCCGCCGATCAGGTATTGCCGCCGGTCGGCTTTCAGGGCGCGGTCGAGCCGGTCGGCGGACAGCCCCGGCAGGGCCGCGCCCAGCACCCGGCGGACCTCGTCCGGGTTCCAGTTCTCGTGCGGGTCGTAGTAGAGGCCGAAGTGGGGCAGGTCGACGGCCAGGAGCTGGCCGTTGCGGTCGGTGAGTTCGGCGCGCGCGCCCGGCGGCGCGCCTTCGGCCCCGCCGCGGTCATTGTCGGAGAACAGCGCCGAACGGGTCGCGCCGACCGCCAGGGTCAGGAAGGCGGCGCTGAACAGGGCCAGCACGAAGAAGATGCGCAGGCGCGTGTCGTCCTCGGCGCGGTCCTCGGCCTTGGCGCGGCGGAAGGCGCGCTCGATGCGCCAGAACGGCTCGGTGACCCAGCGCCAGCCGGGCGGAAAGCGATGCAGCGGGATATCGGCCGGGCTCATTGGTCGCCGCTCCCGGCCGGGGGCGCCACCAGGGAGCCGATCGGATCCACGGCCGGCGGTTTCAGCTCCGACGGCCGGGTATCGCCCGCCTCAGCCGGGACAGGCGCGGCCGCATCCGCATGCGTGACGGCCGCCAGCCGGGTCGGCCTGGCCGCGGCGGCATGGGCGACGGCGGCCTTGGCGGATTTCGTCGGCCTGGCCGCGTCCGGCGGCGCGGCCGTGGCGAGCTTGACCGGCTTGGCCGCCCCGGGTTTGGCCGCGGCCGACTTGGCGGGGACGACGGCGGCCGCTGGGGGAGCCGGCGTCGCGGCGGGAGGCGTTGCGGCCTGGACCGTCGCGGCGTCGGGCGGCGGAGGCGGCGGCGCCCCGCCCGGCGGCTGCGACGAAGCCGGCGGCGCGTCGGCGTGGGCGATCGCGCTCAGGGCCTGGGCGTCGATCTCGTGCTTGGCGTCGACCGGCTGCAGGTTGAGAAAGCGGCCGGACAGGGTCTCGAGCCGCTCCGGCTGCTCCAGGCTGGCGACCTCGGCGCGCAACAGGGTCACCCGGGCCTTCTCGTCGGCGATCTGTTGCTGCACGCGGTCGATCTGGGCGCTCTGGCCGCCGGCGATGGTCTTGGCCAGATAGACCAGCAGGATCAGCGCCAGCAGCACGCCGACGCCGCCGATCTCGATGATGCGGAAGCCGCGGAAACGGTGGTCGAGGACGCCGAGCACGCTCATGCGGCCGCCCTCCAGGCCGGGGCGGCGGTGCGTTCGGCGGCGCGCAGCTTGGCCGAGCGGGCCCTGGGATTGGCGGCGATCTCGGCCGCGCTGGGCGCCGCGGCGCCGTTGAACAGCAGGCGGAACGACGGCTTGCGCGTCTCCTCGGTCGGCGGCCGGTGCCGCGAGCCCGCCGGCGTGCGCCCGGCGCGTTCGGTCAGGAAGGCCTTGACGATGCGGTCCTCGAGCGAATGGAAGCTGACCACCGCCAGCCGCCCGCCGTCGCGCAGCAACTGCTCGGCGGCCTCGAGGCCCGCCTCCAGCTCGGTCAGCTCCGCGTTGACGGCGATGCGCAGGGCCTGGAAGACGCGGGTGGCCGGATGCACCTTGGCGCCCTTGCGGCCGCCGAGGGCGCGCTCGACCACGTTGGCCAGGTCGAGGGTGCGGGTGAAGGGCTGGCTCGCGCGGCGGCGGACCAGGGCCTGGGCGATGCGGCGCGAGCTCTTCTCCTCGCCATAGACGAAGAAGATGCGGGCGAGTTCGGCCTGGTCGGCGCCGTTGACCAGGTCGGCGGCGTTGGTGCCGGCGCGGCCCATGCGCATGTCGAGCGGACCGTCATGCTGGAAGGAGAAGCCGCGCTCCGGCTCGTCGATCTGCATCGAGGAGACCCCGAGGTCGAAGGCGGCGCCGTCGATGGGCTCGGCGAGGTGCGTCGCCATGGCCGAGAAGCGGTCCTCGATCAGCCGGAAGCGTCCGCTCGCCGCCAGCGGCGCGGCGTGGGCCAGCACCGCCGGGTCGCGGTCGAAGGCGATGACCCGCGCGCCGGCCTCGACGAAGGCGCTGGAATAGCCGCCGGCGCCGAAGGTCGCATCGACGATCAGCTTGCCGGGCCCCGGCCGGATGGCCGCGACCACCTCGTCCAGCATCACCGAACGGTGCGGAGCCTGGCTCATGCGCCGGCTCCGAGCCGGGCGCGGCGGCTTTCGGCTCGGCTGGCGGCCAGGCCCTCGCGCGCGCCGGCGCCGTGGGCGGCGCGGGCGGCGTGGAAGGCCTCGCGGCCCCAGATCTGGAAGCGCTCGCCAAGGCCGACCAGCACCACCCAGTCGGTCAGGCCGAACTGATCGCACAGGTGCTCCGGCAGCGTGACCCGGCCGGCGGTGTCGAAGGCCAGCTGCGCCATGCCGCCGCGCAGCGTGAATTCCAGCGAATAGCGCAGCGGATCGCCGACTTCGAACTCGTTGATCAGCGCCTCGTTGCGCTCGAACAGCGCCTTGCCGCCGCCCTCGATGCAGTCGGCCTCAACCGACGGGAAACAGAAGATGCCGTCGAATGGGCCCGCCGAGAGCGCGCGGAATTCCTGCGGCACGACGATGCGCCGCTTGGCGTCCAATGGCTTTTCGAAGGTCGAGTAGAACACTCCGCCCAAAGCCCCCACGGCGCGATCGGCCCCCTCAGCCCCGGCGCCTCGGACCGGGACGCGCGAAAAGGCCCATCCCGGTGTGATTGGGTTAACATGGGATTGACTGCCTCACAATGCCTCAAACTGCCTTCCAGCTGCAAAATCAAAGATGTCGCAGCGGCAAATGGTTAACGAAGACTGGTTATCCACAGAACATACAGAGAACATGTTAAGTATAGGGGACGGGAGGCGGGATCAGACGGCCTGTAAGCCGGGTTCTGTGCCGCCCCGCTTGCGCGGGACGCGGCGGCCATTCCTCTGGACCGTTCCTCGCGGAACGGTTCTCGCGACCTACCCGGACGGCTCGGGCCGGTGAGGCCCTGCCGGAGCGAACTCCGGCGCGTCGTCCCTATTCGGTCTTGCTCCAGGCGGGGCTTGCCATGCCGTCCCCGTCACCGGGTCCGCGGTGGGCTCTTACCCCACCCTTTCACCCTTGCCGCCCGTGCGGGCACGGGGTTGGCGGTTTGCTTTCTGTGGCGCTATCCCTGGGGTCGCCCCCGGCGGGTGTTACCCGCCGCCTTTTCACCGTGGAGCCCGGACTTTCCTCCCCCGCCTCGAAGGGCGAGAGCGACCGCCCGGCCGTCTGATCCTTCATCAGGGTGTGACGCGAGGGCCGGGAGGTCAAGCTGGAGCGCGACAGCCCTCGTTACCAGGCGAGAATATGCAGACCGGGAATGTCGCGAAAGTCGTCCGGGTTTCGCGTGATAAGCGTCGCCCGGTGGGCCAAGGCCTGAGCGCCGATCATCCGATCCAGCAATTTACGCCGCAAATAGCCCGCCGTTTCCACGATCGTTCGGTAAGCATCGGCGGCGGCGTCGTCGAACGCCAGGACCGGTAGCGCCTGCAGCATCGCGTCGAGACGCTGCCTGCGCACACCAGCTTCCGCCGGATCGCGATAGACGCCGCCTTCGAGCTCGACACGACTGACGATGGATAGAAGAATTGCGTCGTCGAGCGCCAGGATCTTTTCGCGGACTTTCATGTCGCCGTCGCGTAGTCCGATTGCGACGCTGGTATCCAGGACAAAGGCCACCCGTCAGAGACCCGGCCGCTCCGGAAGCGGGTCTACGTCGCGAACCTCTATGCTGGTTGGACGAGGCAGATCGTCCAGGCGCGTGATGAGCTCCTTGATCGACGGGCGCGCCGGGAAGATCGTCAGGACATCGCCAGAGCGAACGATCGTAACTTCGACATCGGCGCCGAAAGACACGTTACGAGGTAGGCGCACGGCCTCGCTATTACCGCTTCGGAACGTCCGGCTATTTGCAACACCCATGCGCCTCTCCTGCGTAATAACGCGTATATACCGCCGCTCGATCCAAAGTAAATCTCTTCCGCTCGGCCGCGGCGCATATGCCGCTGGCGCACACATGCCGGCCCTTTGGATCGCGATCACCGCGCCAAACGCAGCAGGGCCATCAGCCGGGCGCGGGTCTCGCCGTCGGCGGCGCGATCGACGCGCCCGGGGCGCCAGTGGCGCTGAAAGGCGGAGACGATGGTGGCGGTGGCCTCGTCGTAGCGGCCGGACGGGGCGCTGTCGTAGCCGAGCCGGGTCAGGCCGGCCTGCAGCGCGAACACCGCCGTGCTCTCCTCGCCGAGCGACAGCGCGGCGCCGGGAGCCGGCGGCGGCTCGGCCCAGAGGCCGAAACCGGCCTCTGCCAGACGCTTCCAGGGGAAGAGTTCGCCCGGATCGATCTTGCGGTTGGGCGCCACGTCGGAATGACCGACGATGCGGCCGTCAGCCACCTCCCAGCGCTCGCGGACGCCCCCGAGCAGCTCGAACAGCGCAGCGATCTGCGCCTCCGGAAACGGCCGATAGCCCAGGTCGTGGCCGGGATTGACCATCTCGACGCCGATGGAGACCCCGTTCAGGTCGCGCTCGCCCTGCCAGAAGGAGACGCCGGCGTGCCAGGCGCGCCGCTCCTCGGGAACCAGGGCGAAGACCCGGCCGTCCTCCTCGATCAGGTAGTGGGCGGAGACCTTGGCCTCGGGGTCGCGCAGCCGGGCCAGCGCCTCTTCGCCGGTCGGCATGCCGGTGTAGTGCAGCACCACCATGTCGGGCGGTGCGGTGCGGGCGTCGAAATTCGGTGAAGGCGCGTCGATGAACCGCATCGGGCGCTTTTAACGGCGCTAGCGGCCGTGCTGGTCCCAGCCGTAGGCGACCCACGAGCCGCCGCCCATATGGCGGGCCTCGATGATGCCGCCGCCCTGGCGGCGCATGGTCCGCCGCGCCCGAAGCGCCAAGCCGGCGAAGACCAGCAGCACGGCGGCCATCAGCGCGATGACCACCAGGCTGGCGGCGAAGACCACGGCGAGCACCGCGGCGACCGCGGCGGCGCAGACGGTGGCGATGACGCCGCCGACCCAGGCCAGCGGCTTCCAGGCCACATTGATCAGGGGCATGCGGCCGCCCGACAATCGTTCCATGGCGTTCTCTTTCGTCGCGGCCACGAGTGTTAATCCCTATGTCCGCCCTAAACGGACGGTTCGTCAACCGGTTCAGCTCCCCCGGCCATGCTATGCCAATACACCGGGCAAGCCGCTAAGGATCGCTCCGTAGTCGGCGGGATCACGAGGATATGACCACGCGCGGGCAGCACAGCTTCGACTTCTGGATCGACCGGGGCGGCACCTTCACCGACGTGATCGGGCGGCGCGGCGATGGGCGGCTCGAGACGCTGAAGCTGCTCTCCGCATCGCCGGCCTATGCCGACGCGGCGGTCGAGGGCATGCGGCGGATGCTGGGCGCGGGCCCCGGCGCGGCGTTTCCGGCGGAGCGGGTCGGGGCCATCAGGCTCGGCACGACCGTGGCCACCAACGCGCTGCTGGAGCGCAAGGGGGCGCGGACCCTGTTCGTCGCCACCGGCGGGTTCGCCGACGCCCTGGTCATCGGCGACCAGACCCGGCCCAGCCTGTTCGCCCTCGATATCGTCAAGCCGCAGCCGCTGTACGCCGGCGTGGTCGAGGCCGAGGAGCGGCTGGACGCCGGCGGCGCGGTCCTGCGCCCGCTCGATGGCGCGGCCCTGGCTGAAAGGCTGAAGGCGGCGGTCGCCGAGGGGTTCGCCTCGGCCGCCATCGCCTTCCTGCACGCCGACCTGAATCCGGCGCACGAGCTTGAAGCCGGCGAGATCGCGCGGGCGGCGGGGTTCGACTTCGTCGCCCTGTCGCACCAGGTCTCCCCGGCGCCGCGCTATGTGCCCCGCGCCGAGACCACCGTCGCCGACGCTTATCTGACGCCGGTGGTCCGGGCCTATGCCCGGCAGCTGGCCGAGGCGGTCGGCGGGGCGGCGCTCTATTTCATGACCTCGGCCGGCGGCCTGGTGCGGGCGGAAGCCTTCCGCGGCCGCGACGCGGTGGTCTCCGGCCCGGCCGGCGGCGTGGTCGGCGTGGCCCGGACGGCGCAGGCGGCGGGGGCCGGGGCGGTGCTCGGCTTCGACATGGGCGGCACGTCCACCGACGTCTGCCGTTTCGCCGGGGCGCTGGAGCGGCGGGACGCCGCCAGGGTCGCCGGGGTGCGCCTGCGCAGCCCGATGCTGGATGTGGAAACCGTGGCGGCCGGCGGCGGCTCGATCCTGGCCTTCGACGGATTGCGCGCCCGGGTGGGGCCGGCCAGCGCCGGCGCCGATCCGGGGCCGGCGGCCTATGGGCGCGGCGGGCCGGCCACCATCACCGACGCCAACCTGGTGCTCGGCCGCATCGACGCGCGCAGCTTTCCGTCGGTGTTCGGACCGGGCCAGGACCAGCCGCTGGACGTGGCGGCGGCGCGGGCGCGGCTGCAGGAGCTGGCGGCCGCCATGGGCGCGGCCGGCGCCGAGGCGGCGGCGGAAGGATTCGTGGCGGTCGCGGTGGAGCAGGCCGCCCAGGCGATCCGGCGGATATCCACCGAGCGCGGCTTCGATCCGCGCGGTCACGCCCTGGTGGCGTTCGGCGGCGCGGCGGGGCAGATCGCCTGCTGGGTGGCCGAGGCGCTCGGCTGCGATGAGGTGCTGTCGCCGCGCTACGCCAGCCTGCTCTCGGCCTGGGGCATCGGCCAGGCCCGCATGCGCAGCCTGCGGCGCGCCGGGCTGGAGCGGCGGCTGGACGAGACGGGGCTGGCGGCCGCCGCCGATCTCGCCGGCCGGCTGGAGGGCGAGGCGAGGGCGGAGCTGGCGGCGCAGGGCGCGGCGGCGTCGGCGATCGGCCGTCGCTTAAGGCTGCGCTATGACGGCGCCGACGCCGAGCTTGCGGTCCCGTTCGATTCGCTGGACGCCGTCCGCGCCGGGTTCGAAGCCGCCCATCGCCGGCTGTTCGGCTTTGTCGAGCCGGCCCTGGCCATCCTGATCGCCGCCATCGAGGCCGAGGGCGAGGCTGGCCAGGATCGCGAACCGCCGGTTTCGGCCGAGCCCGCCGGCGATCCCGGCGCCGCCCCGGCCGGCCAGGCGATCGCCGCCGAATCGATGCGCGGGCCGGTCGAGGGGCCGGTGCTGATCGTGCGCGGCGACACCCAGATCGCCGTGGCGGCCGGATGGCGGGCCGAGCCGGCGGCCGACGGGCTGATCCGCCTGCGCCGGCTGGGCGGGCAGGCCGCGGCGGCCTCGCTCGACGAGACGGTGGATCCGGTGACCCTGGAACTGTTCAACCGCCGCTTCATGGGCGTGGCCGAGGCCATGGGCGCGGCGCTGGAGCGCACCGCCCATTCGGTCAACATCAAGGAGCGGCTGGACTTCTCCTGCGCCCTGTTCGACGCCGAGGGCGGTCTGGTGGCCAATGCGCCGCACATGCCGGTGCACCTGGGCTCCATGGGCGCCAGCGTCCGCGCGGTCAGGCGGCGCCATGCCGAGCTGAAGCCGGGCGAAGCCTTCGCGCTGAACAACCCTTTCGCCGGCGGCACCCACCTGCCGGACATCACCGTGGTCATGCCGATCTTCGAGGCGGGAAGCGAGCACCCCGACTTCTACGTGGCGGCGCGCGGCCATCATGCCGATGTCGGCGGCGTCCAGCCGGGCTCGATGCCGCCGTTCTCGCACAGCATCGACGAGGAGGGGGTCATGCTCGACGCCCTGCCGATCATGCGCGAGGGCCGGTTCCTGGAGGACGAAACCCGGAGCGCGCTCACCGCCGGGCCCTGGCCGGCGCGTAATCCGGCGCAGAACCTGGCCGACCTGAAGGCGCAGATCGCCGCCTGCGAGGCCGGCGCCGCGGCGGTGCGGGCGATGATCGCGACCTACGGCGCCGCCCAGGTCGCCCGCTACATGGGCTTCGTGCAGGACAATGCCGAGGCCAGCGTCCGCCGCGCCATCGGCCGGCTCAGCGACGGCGCGGCGCGGGTGCCGATGGACGGCGGCGGCGAAATCGTCGTGGCGATCGCCGTCGACGCCGCCAACGGCTCGGCGACGGTGGATTTCACCGGAACCAGCGGGGTGCTGGCGTCCAACTTCAACGCGCCTTCGGCCATCGTCGATGCGGCGGTGCTCTATGTCTTCCGCACGCTGGTGGACGACGACATTCCGCTGAACGCCGGCTGCCTGAAGCCGCTGAAGATCGTCACGCCGGCCGGCTCGATGCTGGCGCCCCGCGCGCCGGCCGCCGTGGTGGCCGGCAATGTCGAGACCAGCCAGCACATCGTCGACGCCCTCTATGCGGCGCTGGGGGTGATGGCCAACGCCCAGGGGTCGATGAACAACTTCACCTTCGGCGATGCGGCGCGGCAATATTACGAGACCCTTTGCGGCGGGGCCGGCGCCAGCGCGTCCGCCCCCGGGGCCAGCGCCGTCCACACCCACATGACCAATTCCCGCCTGACCGATCCGGAGATCCTCGAGCGGCGTTTTCCCGTCCGGGTCGAGGCCTTCGCGGTGCGCAGGGGTTCCGGCGGCGAAGGCGCCCAGGCCGGCGGCGACGGCGCGATTCGCCGCATCCGCTTCCTGGAGGCGGCCGAGGCGGCCTTGCTGTCCACCCGCCGCGAGCATCGGCCGCAGGGCCTGGCCGGCGGCGGCGCCGCCCTGGCCGGCCGACAGCGTTTGCTTGAGGCGACAGGCGCGCTAAAGGACCTGCCGGGCTGTTTTTCGCTCAACCTGAAGCCCGGCGACGCCATCGAGATCGAAACCCCCGGGGGCGGCGGGTTTGGTCCGGCGGGCGCGCCGGCACGCTGAACAAGGATGCTCTAGACGATGCCCCTGGTTGCCCTGATGGCGCTGTCGATCCTGGCCGCCGAGCCCGCGACGGCGCCGCCCGCCAATCCCGACCCGGCCGCCGCGTCCCAGGAAACTGAGGACATCCCGCCCGGAGCGCCGACCGACGACTATGGCTTCGTCAACTGGTGCTACGGCGCGACCGACGAGTACCTGACCATCTATACCAAGGTGCTGCCGGACCTGGTCGAGATCGACAAGACCTTCGGCTCGCCGGTGAAGGAGAAGGTCCCCTACGCCAACGACGTGGCGGCCCAGCACCTGGCGCTGAAGCGATTCGCCGCCGCCATCGACGCAGCCGAGAAGGCGACGCCCGACCCGATCAACAGCACCGAAGGCCAGGCGGCCATCGCCAAGGGCCGCGCCATCTGGTCGGTGGCCGAGACCCTGCCCACCCGCAAGCTTGCCGACGCCTGGCTGTTCTGGGGCATACCGGTGCGCTGCGAGCGCACCGCCAAGGCGCTGCGCGACCATCCGCAGCAGGCCATGGCCAGGACGATCCCGGGTCCGGAGGCCGCCGGCCTGCGGCCCGAGGTCGGCCCCGCCGCCGATACGGCTGGCGACGCGCCGGCGCCGGCCGAGGCGCCGCCGCCGATCGTCACCCTGCCGCCCGCCGCTTCGCCGCCGCCAGCCGCGGCCGGCGATGGCCATTAGCGGAAATTATCCGATAGAAATCAGAGGCTTAAATCGTTGCTGTCGCAACTTGACGCCCTTGGCGGCTATCTATAGGTTCCCCCGCGATCTGACGGGGACGGGGGACAAACGGGGTTCGGCTGGACCTCTGAACCGCCATGTCGGAACCGTCTGATCCGCGCAAGCAGGCGCGAAAGCGCCTCGATCGGGACCTCGATGCCTTCGAGGCGTCCCGCGCGCCCGCCAAGCCGCCCCTGTCGGGCATCGGCGAGGCGGGTGAAGGCTACCGCCTTTTGGCGGGACTGCTGGGTGGAGTGTTTGGGGGGCTCGGCCTGGGCTGGACCTTCGACCACTTCGTCCATACAAGCCCCTTCGGCTTGATCAGCGGCCTGCTGATCGGCCTTGGCGTGTCGGTTTACGCCGCCGTGCGATCGGCCTTGGCGATAAGCGCCAGGGCGCAAGCGTCCGGGCCGCCAGCAGCGGCCGCGGACGATGAGGATGAGGACTGAAGACGAACGATGGCCGCCATCGAGCCGATGAACCAGTTCATGATCCACAAGCTCGTGCCGCTGCCGCCGGTGGTGGTTCCGGGCCTGGGGACCCTTGACCTGTCGATCAGCAATTCGGTGGCCTTCATGCTGATCGCCGCCGGCCTGCTGACTCTCTTCTTCCTCGTCGCCGCGCGCCGCCAGGTGGTGCCCGGGCGGACGCAGGCCCTGGCCGAGCTTCTCTATACGATGGTCGACGGCACGTTGACCGGGGCGATCATCGGCGATCGCGGCCGGCCTTTCCTGCCGTTCGTCTTCACCCTGTTTCTGCTCATCGCCATGCTCAACCTCATCGGCCTGACGCCGGGGGGATTCAGCGTCACCGCGCAGTTGGCCGTCACCGCCACGCTCGCCGTGATGACCTTCCTGATCGTCATCGCCGTGGGCGTCGCCCGCAACGGCCTTGGCGTGTTCAAGCTGTTCTGGCCGCCGGGCGTCCATTGGGCGATGGCGATCTTCATCGGCTTCTTCGAATTCATCTCCTTCATGATCCGGCCGATGACGCTGGCCATGCGTCTGTTCGGCAACATGATCGGCGGCCACGTGGTCATCTACATGTTCGCCAGCTTCGTCGTCGGCCTTGGCCTGTTCGGCCTGCATGGGGGCCTGGCGAGTCTCGGCCTGGCCGGCTCGGCGGTCTCGTTCGGCATGGTCGTCGGGCTGATGGCGCTCGAGTTCGTCGTCGCCTTCCTGCAGGCCTTCGTCTTCGCCGCCTTGACCTGTGTTTACCTCAACGAAGTCGTGAATCTCGATCACGGCCACTGAAACCAACCAAAAGGGACTTTCTCGCAATGGACGTTACAGCCGCCAAATACATCGGCGCGGGCCTGGCCATGACCGGCCTGATCGGGGCCGGCGCCGGCCTCGGCATTCTGTTCGGCGGCTATCTCCAGGCCGCGATCCGCAATCCGGCCGCCGCGCCGGGCGAGCGGGTGTGGCTGTTCCTGGGCATGGCCCTGGCCGAGTCCATGGGCATCTTCGGCCTGGTGATGGGCTTCATCATCCTGTTCGTGAAGGTCTGACGACCCGCTCCCATGGCCGTTACGCCTGACCAGATCCACGCGTCCAGCGTCCACGTCCCGGCCGATGCCGGGTCGAGCGGGCTGCCGCAGTTCGACATCGCCCAGTGGCCCGGTCAGGCCGTCTGGATGCTACTCATCTTCGCGGTGATGTTCATCCTGTTCTCCAGGGTGTTCGTGCCGCGGGTGGGCGGGACCATATCGGCGCGGGAGGATCGCATCGCCGGCGATATCGGCGCCGCGCGCAAGATGAAGGCCGAGGCCGACGCCCAGGCGGCCGCGGCGGCGGCGGATACCGCCCAGGCGCGCGCCCGGGCGCAGAAACTGGCGCTGGACGCCAAGGCCAGGGCCCAGGCCGAGGCGGCCCATGCCGACGCGCTGGAACAATCCAAGCTCGCCGAGCAGCTGGCCCACGCCGAGGTGCAGATCGTGTCCACGCGCGACCAGGCCATGCGCAACGTGCGCCAGATCGCCCTCGACGCCGCCGGCGCCATCGTCGAGAAGCTGACCGGCGTCGCTCCGACCGCGGCCCAGCTCAGCGCCGCCCAATCGCGTGGAGACGCCTGATGGGGTTTCTGCAGGACGCCGAGGTCTGGATCGCCATCGGCATGGTGGTGTTCTTCGCCATCCTGATCCGCGCCAAGGTCCCGGGCATCGCGCTGAAGGCGCTGGATGACCGGGCCGCCAAGATCCAGGCCGAGCTGAACGAGGCGCTGCGTCTGCGCCAGGAGGCGCAGGCCTTGCTGGCCTCGATCAAGTCCGAGCGCGAAGCCGCCGAGCGGCTGGGCCTTGAGATCATCGCCAACGCCGAGGCCGACGCCAAGCGCATGCGCGCCGAGGCGCAGGCGCGGCTGGAAGAGCAGATCAAGCGCCGCCGCGCCATGGCCGAGCGGCGCATCGCCAACGCCGAGGTGCAGGCCGCGCTCGACGTTAAGGCCGCCGCCGCCGAGGCCGCCGCCGACCTGGCCGAACGGGTGCTCGCCGAGCGGCTGCAGGGGATGACCTCCGATCCGCTGGTCGACAGCGCCGTGGCGCAACTGGCCGGCAAGCTGCAATAGCGCGCCAAGATCACGTTGGATTTGGACAATCCAAATTCAAAAGGCGTGATCGCCTCTAAAGAGTTTGAGCGGGTTGCGGGCGGAAAACCGCTTCGCACTTTTCCGTAGACCCGCTCGGGCGGGGCGGCGCTTTGTCCGCCCGCCCGGCCATTTCGCAATGCCGCGGCCTGTGTCAAAGGTGGCGCCGCAAGCTTCGAGAGGATGACCGTGGCCCCCGACGATATGGTTGGAACGACAGCTCGATCCGCCGCCGCGGCCGTGCCGGCCGCCCCCGTCGCCGCGCCGGCGCAGATCCAGCCCTCGCTGCTGGAGTTCGAGCGCGCCATCGCCCGGCGCGACTATCCGGTGGCGCTGAACCACGCCTTGATGATGCTGAACGTGCTCGACCGCACCATGGGCACCCTCGACGGCGTCGACATCGGCATGGCGCCGGCGGGCATCCAGCCGCGCGACCTCTATCAGCGCTTCGCCACCCGCTTCGCCGCCGGCTTCAGCGACCTGATCGTCAACGGCGGCCAGTCCATCACCCCGATGGCCAGCGAGGTCCTGTTCTCGCACCACCGCTGGATCGACAACATCTTCGCCATCAGCGGTTTTCAGAGCACCGACCACCTGGCGGTGCATTTCGGCGGCGGCGCCGGCGGCCAATGGCGGCTGAGCGCCGAAAACCTGACCACCTTCCTGATGCTGTTCAATCCGTCCTCGACCCTGGACGTCAATTTCGACGAATGCATCGCCGCCAACCGGCCGGCGACCATCGTGGCCCTGATCGCCTATCTGTCGGCGCGGATCTGCGTCGAGCCGCGCGCCTGCGCCTTCCGCGAGAGGATGCTGCAGTGGCTGCCCGGCCGCTTCGCCGAGGTGACGCTCGGCACCATCCCGCTGCAGAAGATGACCGAGCCCTTCACCCACTGCAGCTATGCGATGGACAAGGGCAAGCACCGCATCAAGGCCGACCTGATGGCGCAGATGCGCCACGCCTGCCTCGCCAACGGCTGCCAGGAATACGATGCGGCCAAGCCGCGCCAGCCGCGCAAGAAACCGCGCATCGTCATCGTCACCGAGCACTACTCGGTCGGCCACGCCATCTTCCGCACCCATTCGCGGGCGGTGCGCTCGCTGCGCGAGAAGTTCGAGGTGATCGGGGTGCTGCACGGCACGGCCGCCGAGCCGGACGTGCTGAGCTGTTTCGACGACGTGATCTGGTTTCCGATGGACGACCTGATGACGGTCACCCGCAAGACGGCCGCCGCCATACTGGAACGCCAGCCGGACATCGTCTTTCACCTGGGGGTCGGGCTGACGGTGACGGCCATTTCGCTGGCCTCGCTCAGGCTGGCGCCGATCCAGTGCGTCTCCTACGGCCACACGGCCACCACCATGTCGCCGGCCGTCGACTACATGGTGCTGCCGGAGGATTTCGTCACCACGCCGGAGCCCTATTCGGAAAAGCTGGTCCTGCTGCCCTGGGCCGCCTTTCCGTATACGCCGCGCGTGGTCAACGCCAACGTGAAGCCCAAGACCGCCCTGCCGGCCAAGGGCGAGACGCTGCGCATCGCCGTCCCGGCCTCGGTGATGAAGATCAATTCCTTCCTGCTGGCGGCGCTCGGCCGCATCGCCGCCGCCGCCGAACGGCCGATCGAATTCCACTTCTTCCCGCTCGGCGCGCGCGGGGTCGCCTATTTCTACCTGGAACGGGAGATCAAGCGGCAGCTGGCCAATGCGGTGGTGCATATGGAACAGCCGCACGACACCTATCTGGAGAAGCTGTCGGAGTGCGCCTTCTTCCTCTGCCCGTTCCCGTACGGCAACATGAACTCCATCGTCGACTGCCTGTCGCTGGGCCTGGCCGGGGTCTGCCTCGACGGTCCCGAGGCCCACGCCCATGCCGACGTCGCCTTCTTCAAGCGGCTGGGCCTGCCCGACGAACTGGCGGCCGCAAACATCGACGACTATGTCGCCAAGGCCGCCAGGCTGATCAACGAGCCGGCCTGGCTGGCCAAGTGCCGCAAGGCCGCCGCCAACAGCGACCTGGACGTGCTGTTCCAGGGCGACGAGACCGAGTTCTGCAAGGCGATCTACGCCCTCGTCGCCCCGTGACCATCGGCCAAACGACGATCGACGAACTCAGGCCGGACGAGATCGAGGCGGCCGTGGCGCTCTGGGAGGCCTGCGACCTCACCCGGCCCTGGAACGACCCCCGCGCCGACGCCGGCCGCGCCTTCGCCGGCGAGACCTCGACCCTCCTGGCCGCCCGCGAGCAGGGCCGGCTGGTCGCCACCGTCATGGTCGGCGCCGACGGCCATCGCGGCTGGGTCTATTACCTCGCCGTCGCCCCGGACATGCGCAAGCGCGGCCTCGGTGAGGCGATGATGCGCGCCGCCGAGGCCTGGGCGGCGGATCGCGGCATGCCGAAGATGCAGCTGATGGTGCGGATGGAGAACGCCGGCGCGGTCGGCTTCTATCACGCCATCGGCTACCAGACCGAAGAGCGCCTGCTGTTGGCCAGGCGGCTGGCGGACGATTGATTTACCGGCCGCTGCACCCTCAACTGCGCCCATGAACCGCCGTCCTGTCCCCTTCGACCTCGGGCCCATCCATTTCGTCGGCATCGGCGGCATCGGCATGAGCGGCATCGCCGAGATCATGCTGCGCATCGGCTATGTGGTGCAGGGCTCCGACGCCAAGGCCTCGGCCAACACCGAGCGCCTGCAGGGCCTCGGCGCGAAGATCTTCGTCGGCCATGACGGCGCCCAGCTCGACGGCGCCTCGGCGGTGGTGTTCTCGACCGCCATCCGCATCGACAATCCGGAGATCCTCGCCGCCCGCGAGCGCCGCCTGCCGCTGGTCCGCCGCGCCGAGATGCTGGCCGAGCTGATGCGGCTGCAGTATTCGGTCGCCGTCGGCGGCACCCACGGCAAGACCACCACCACCTCGATGATCGCCGCCCTGCTCGACGCCGGCGGCCTGGACCCGACCGTGGTCAACGGCGGCATCATCAACGCCTACGGCGCCAACGCCAAGGTCGGCGAGGGCGACTGGATGGTGGTCGAGGCCGACGAGAGCGACGGCACCTTCCTGCGTCTGAAATCCACCGTCGCGGTGGTCACCAATATCGATCCCGAGCACCTGGACCACTACGGCGACTTCGACGCGGTGAAGAAGGCCTTCCAGGACTTCGTCGAGAACATCCCCTTCTACGGCTTCGCGGTGGTCTGCACCGACCATCCGGAGGTCCAGGCGCTGGCGGCGCGGGTGGAAAACCGCCGGCTGGTCTCCTACGGCCTCAACCCGCAGGCCGAGGTGCGGGCGGTGAACATCGCCATGGGCGCCGGCGGAGCCGATTTCGAGGTGGTGATCACGCCGCTCAGCGGCGAGCCGACCACCCTGGCCGAGCTGCACCTGCCGATGGCCGGCGAGCACAACGTCAGCAACGCCCTGGCCGCCATCGCCGTGGCGCGCGAGCTCGGCGTGTCCGAGGCGGCGATCCGCGCGGGCCTGACCGGGTTCGCGGGCGTCCGCCGGCGCTTCACCCCCACCGGCGAGGCGGGCGGCGTGCGGGTGATCGACGACTACGGCCATCATCCGGTGGAGATCGCCGCGGCGCTGCGCTCCGCCCGGGCGGTGACAGGCGGCCGGGTGATCGCGGTGGTGCAGCCGCACCGCTATTCGCGCCTGAGCAGCCTCTTTCAGGAATTCTGCGCCTGTTTCAACGACGCCGACGCGGTGATCGTCGCCGACGTCTACCCGGCCGGCGAGGCGCCGATCGAGGGCGCCAGCCGCGACGGCCTGGTCGAGGGCCTGCGCCGCTGGGGCCACCGCCGGGTCATCGCGCTGGAGGGCCCGGACGCCCTGGCCGCCGTGGTCGCCGAGGAGGCCAGGCCGGGCGACCTGGTGGTCTGCCTGGGCGCCGGCGACATCACCAGCTGGGCCTACGCCCTGCCGGCGGGGCTGGCGGCGCTGCAGGCCTCATGAGCTGGCGTGATCGCCTGCCGGCCGCGCGGGGCCGGCTGCTGTTCGACGAGCCGCTGGCGCCCTTCACCTGGCTGCGGGTCGGCGGCCCGGCGGACGTGGTCTTCCTGCCGCAGGACGAAGCCGACCTGGCGGACTTCCTGCACGGTCTCGATCCGGGCGTTCCGGTCACCGCCATCGGCGTCGGCTCCAACCTCCTGGTGCGCGACGGCGGCGTCGAGGGCGTGGTGATCCGCCTCGCCCGCGCCTTCGCCGGCATCGAGCCGCGCGGCGGAAGCCGCATCTTCGCCGGCGCCGCGGCGCTCGACGCCAACCTGGCGCGCGAGGCGGCCAGGGCGGGGATCGCCGGCCTGGAATTCTATCGCGGCGTGCCGGGGACCATCGGCGGCGCCTGCGTGATGAACGCCGGCTGCTACGGCGCCGAGACCAGGGACGTGCTGGTCGAGGCCCAGGCGGTGGACCGCGCCGGCGCGCGCGTGGTGCTGACCAACGCCGAGATGGACTTCGTCTACCGCAAGTCGAAGGCCGCCGCCGCCCGACCGCTGATCTTCACCGGCGCGCTGTTCGAGGGCCGCCCCGACGTCCCCGCCGTCATCGCCGCGCGCATGGACGAGATCACCACGCGGCGCGAGGCCAGCCAGCCGATCCGCGAAAAGACCGGTGGCTCGACCTTCAAGAACCCGCCGGGCGATTCAGCCTGGCGGCTGGTCGACGCCGCCGGCTGGCGCGGCAAGCCTTACGGCGCCGCCCAGTTCTCCGACCAGCACGCCAACTTCCTGATCAACACCGGCGAGGCCGCCGCCGCCGACCTGGAGGGCCTGGGCGAGGCGGTGCGCGCCGAGGTGGCGGCGAAGTTCGGCGTCGAGCTGGAGTGGGAGATCAAGCGGATCGGGCGGCAAGTATAGAACAGATGAACCCGAATTAACGACCATCTCTATCCCCCCTGAGTTACCCTGGCCTGAAATCGAACGCTGGGATGAGCAGGCCGATGACTGTCGCCGAGATGATCGAGACTCCATTTCTGGCCGGAACGGCGCCGCCCAGGGCCAAGCCACTGTCGTTCTTCCAGCAGTTGCGCGCCGCCAACGCCAATCCCTACGAAACCCTGCACATGGCGGTCTTCGAGCAGCCGGTGTTCCAGCCGAAGTCGCTGTTCGGCCGGCAGCTGTGGGTCAACGACCCCGATGGCGTGCGGCGCGTGCTGCTCGACAACGTCGCCAACTATCCGAAGACCGACATGGAGAAGCGCTTCTTCTCCGCCATGTTCGGCGAGGGGCTGCTGAGCAGCGACGGCGCGACCTGGAAGACCCACCGCAAGGTGATGGCGCCGTCCTTCGATCCGCGCAGCGTCGCAGCCTATGCCCCGGCGATGGCCGAGACCGCCGAGGCGTTCCGGCTGCATTGGGACGCGCTGGCCAACGATCCGCTGGTCGACGTCGCCGAGGAGATGACCGCCCTGACCTTGCAGATCATCTGCAGGACCATGTTCTCCTCGGACGGCGACGACCTGGTGGAAATGACCGGCCGGACTTTGACCGCCACCCAGGCGGCGCTGAAATTCAGCATCCTCGACATCCTGCCGATCGTCGGGCCGCGGCGGATGGACGCCAGGGAAAAGGCCATCCATGGCGACTTCGCCGGCATGGATGCGGCCATCTACCGCATGATCGCCGAGCGAGAGGCGAACCTCGCGGCGGCGCCCAAGGACCTGCTCACCCGCCTGGTCGCCGCCAAGGATCCCGACAACGGCGCCGGCCTGAACGCCAAGGAGGTGCGCGACGAGGTGATCACCATCTTCATGGCCGGCCACGAAACCACCGCCGTGACCATGACCTGGATCTGGTACCTGCTGTCGCAGCATCCGTCGGTCGAGGCGAAGCTGCATGCCGAGCTGGACGCGGTGCTGGGCGGTCGCACGCCCACCGCCGAGGACGTCGCCAGCCTGCCCTATACCCGCATGGTGATCGAGGAGGCGATGCGCCTCTATCCGCCGGCGCCGGGGGTCTCGACCCGCGTGGCGCTGAAGGACGACGAGATCTGCGGCTCCAAGGTCAAGGCCGGAACCCAGGTGGCCATTTCGCCCTGGGTGCTGCATCGCCATCGCGCGCTCTGGGACCATCCCGAGCGGTTCGATCCGGAACGGTTCAATGTCCAGAACAGCGTCGGCCGCCCCCGCTTCGCCTACCTGCCGTTCGGCGCCGGCCCACGCGTCTGCATCGGCGCGGTGCTGGCCATGACCGAGGCCACGCTGATCCTGGCGGTGCTGGCCCAGCGCTACCAGCCGCGGCTGGCCGATGGCGAGACCGTCACCTTGCAGGCCCGCATCACCCTGCGCCCGAAAGGCGGCATGAAGATGCGCCTGGAGCCGCGCGACGGCTCCTGACCTCTTCAACCGTCACCCCCCGCTGGAGCCGAAGGCGGACTGCGGAGCAGGCGCGTAGCAGCCAATGCTGGGGCCCATAGACACTGGTCAGAGACGGTGATCATGGGTGGCCCGAACAAGTCGGGCCATGACGAAAAAAAGCGCTACGCGTAGACGCTCAGCTTCTGGCCATTCTGCGGATTGTAGGGCTGCGGGGTTGTCGGCGCCTGCGCCGGGTTGGCCTGGCCGGGGTTCAGCGACGAGGCGCTGGTCGCGCCGGGCTGTTGCACCGCATTGGCGCCGGAGAGCTGGCTGAGGCTGCCGCCGAAGGTGACGGCCGGGGTGGTCTGGCCGTTCGAATTCGTCTGACCGTTGCTGGAGGCCGATTGTGGATTGGCGTCCGGGCTGTTCGGCGGGTGCGCCGGATTGATGTCCTTCTTGGCCAGCGCCACGTCGGCGCAGTCCATGCAGACATATCCGTTGACGACCTGGATCACCGCGCGCGCCTTCTGCTGCGCTTTTCCTGTTAACCGATCCGGCTTAACAGCCGGTTTCAACCCTCAAAGACGGATTCGCGCCCGCCATGCCTCGCCTGACCGGTCATCACGTCGCGGTGCTTTTGGGCGGCCCTTCGCCCGAACGGCCGGTCTCGCTGATCTCCGGCGCGGCCTGCGCCGACGCGCTGGAGCGGCTGGACGCCAAGGTCAGCCGCATCGACGCCGGCCGCGACATCGCCGAAGTGCTGGCCCGGCTGAAGCCGGATGTGGTGTTCAACGCCCTGCACGGCGTCTGGGGCGAGGACGGCACGGTGCAGGGGGTGCTGGAGACCCTGGCCCTGCCTTACAGCCATTGCGGCGTGCTGGCCTCGGCCCTGGCCATGGACAAGGTCAAGGCCAAGGCGGTGATGGCCGCCGCTGGGGTCAGCGTGCCGGGCGGCGGCCTGTTCGACCGCTTCGCGGCCGCGCGCGACCACGTCATGAAGCCGCCCTATGTGGTCAAGCCGAACGCCCAGGGCTCGTCGGTCGGGGTCTTCCTGGTCTTCGAGGGCGCCAACAGCCCGCCGCGGGAGCTGGTCGCGCCGTCCTGGACCTTCGGCGACGAGGTTCTCATCGAGCCGTACATTCGAGGCTTCGAGCTCGCCGTCGCGGTGATGGACGGCCAGGCGCTGACGGTCACCGAAATCGTCCCGCGCACCGGCTTCTACGACTTCGAGGCCAAGTACGGCGAGGACGGCTCGTCCCACGTCCTGCCGGCGCGAATCCCCGCCGACATAAGCGATCGCGCCATGCGCATGGCCGAGCTCGCCCACGCCGCGCTTGGTTGCCGAGGGGTTACGCGCGCCGACCTCCGTTATGACGACATTAACGACATTCTGGTCCTGTTGGAGGTCAACACCCAACCCGGCATGACGCCCACTTCGCTCGTCCCCGAGCAGGCGGCGCACCGGGGCGTGGGGTTCGATGACCTGGTGGGCTGGATTGTGGAGGATGCCTATGGCCGCGGCGATGCGAGGGGGATCGCCTAGCCGCGTTCGGAGCCAGGCCCGGCCCAAGGTCGCGCAGCCGCCGCGCCGCCCCGCCAAACAGGCGAAAGCCAAGCCTTACGCCCCCGCCAAGCTGGCCGCCGCCCAGAGCCTGGGCCTGGCGCCGCTGACCGCCGTCAGCCTCGCCGCCGCGATCGTGCTGGCCGGCGTCGTCGCGGTGCTGGCCACCGACCCGCACGTGCACCGGATGCGAGACAAGGCGATCGCCGACATCGACCGCGGCCTGATCGGCCTCGGCCTCAAGGTCGCCACCGTGCAGGTCCAGGGCGCGACCCCCGCCGCCGCCGCCGACATCCTGAAAGCCGCCGCCCTCGGCAAGGACCAGCCGATCCTGCACCTGGACCTCGCCGCCCTGCGCGGCCGCATCGAACAGGTCGGCTGGGTCAGGTCGGCCAAGGTCGTGCGGCTGTTGCCCGACACCATCATCATCGCCGTCACCCAGCGCCAGACCATGGCCGTCTGGCAGCACGCCGGCCGCACCCTGGTCATCGACGACACCGGCCGCGCCATTCCCGAGGCGGACCCCGGCCAGTTCACCGACCTGCCGCTGGTGGTGGGCGAGGGGGCCGACCGGGCCGCGCCGGCCATGCTCAAGCTGCTGCAGCCCCGGCCGCGGCTGATGGACCGGCTCGACGCCGTCGTTCGCGTCGACGACCGCCGCTGGGACCTGCGCACCAAGGACGGCGGATTGATCGAGCTGCCCGCCGACGGGACCGCCGCGGCGCTGGATCAGCTCGACAGGCTGGACCAGCAGTCGCGCATTCTCGATCTCGGCTTCGCGCGCATCGACCTGCGCGATCCCGACCTGGTGGCCGTGCGTCCGCGCGACGCCGGCCCCACCCCCGCGCCGGCGGCGAGCGGCGCCTAAGACCATGATGACGAGGAGCTTTTCAGATGTCGCGGCTTGAGGATCGGCGCGAGGCCAGGGACGGGCTGAAGGCGCTGGGCGGACGCCAGCCGGTGGTGGCGGCGCTCGACCTGGGCGCCTCCAAGGTCACCTGCTTCATCATGAAGCCGGGCGGCATCAACCGCGAAGCCCACACCCTGCAGACCGCCGGGGTCGGCCATGTGCAGTCGCGCGGCGTCCGCGGCGGCTCCATCGTCAACATGGACGAGGCCACCGACGCCATCGCCCAGGCGGTCGAGCGCGCCGAGACCGTCGCCGGGGTCAGCGTCCAGGGCGTCGCGGTGACCACGTCCGGCGGCCAGCTGGCCAGCCACCGCGTCTCCTCGGAAGTGCAGCTCGGCTCGCGGCCGATCTCCGACGTCGATCTCAGCCGCGCCATTTCGGCGGCGGTGGCGCAGGTGCGGCTGCCCGGCCGCCGGCGCATCCACCTGCTGCCCATCACCTGGTCGGTGGATTCCCAGCGCGGCGTGCGCGATCCGCGCTCGATGTTCGGCAAGGTGCTGCGCCTGGACCTGCTGGTGGTGTCGATCAGCGAGTCGATGTTCCAGATGCTCGGCTTCTGCGTCGAGCGGGCCCACCTGGAGTTCCGCGGCGTGGTCGCCGCGCCCTTCGCATCGGCCCTGGCCGCGCTGGAGGACGACGAGATGGACCTCGGCTGCATCTGCCTGGACATGGGCGGCGGCTCGACCTCGGTGGCGGTGTTCTCAGGCGGCTCGCTGGTGCACGTCGACAGCCTCGCCGTCGGCGGCGGCCACGTGACGGCCGACATCGCCCGCGGCCTCTCCACCTCCATCGTCGGCGCCGAGCGCATCAAGACCCTGCACGGCTCGGCCATCGCCTCGGCCAACGAGGACCGCGAGATGATCGAGGCCCCGCCGCGCGGCGACGATCCGGGCGCCGGCCCGGTGATCGCCCCCCGCTCGCTGCTCAAGGGCATCATCGCCCCCCGCGTCGAAGAGACGCTGGAGCTGCTGCGCGAGCGCCTGCGCGCCGCCGGCGTCCCGCTGGAGCCCAGCGCCGGTGTGGTGCTGACTGGCGGCGCCAGCCAGCTGGCCGGCGTGCGCGAGGTGGCCGTGCGGGTGTTCGACCGTCCGGTGCGGCTCGGCCGGCCGCGGCGGGTGCCGCACCTGGCCGACGCCGCCTCCGGCCCGGCCTTCTGCGCCGCCGCCGGAGTGCTGCAGCGCGCCGCCTTCGGCCCGCGCGAGGCGGTCACCTACAAGGCCAAGGGCTCGGGCGCCCGGCCGCAGGCTCTTAACCCTGGCGCAACGCCGTTCGCGCGCGCCGCGGTCTGGCTGCGCGACAACCTCTGATCAGAATCATCTGAGGGGCCGGACCGTACGACTAAGGCGGAAATGGGTCGCGCGCGGACGATCAAGCTTTGCACAAACGCTTTCGAATCAACAATTTTTCTCGTGCGACAAAGTCGACGCGACGCCGACTCAGGCTAATGCGATTAACCGCCAATTAACGATAGTCGGCGTTGAGTCAGGGCATCCGTCGCGGGCCCGGCAGGCGGGTCGCCGGCTGCCGCCGCCGCACGGAAGTTAAGGACGAGGGGTCCCAATGGCTATTCATCTTTCCGCGCCGCGGACCACCGAACTGAAGCCGCGCATCGTGGTGTTCGGCGTCGGGGGCGCCGGCGGCAACGCCGTCAACAACATGATCGAGTCCGGGCTGGAGGGCGTCGAGTTCGTCGTCGCCAATACCGACGCCCAGCAGCTGGCCTTCTCCAAGACCGAGCGGCGCATCCAGCTCGGCGTCACGGTGACGCAGGGGCTGGGCGCCGGGGCTCATCCAGAGATCGGCATGTCGGCGGCCGAGGAGTCCGGCCTGGAGATCGGCGAGCATCTCGACGGCGCGCACATGGTGTTCATCACCGCCGGCATGGGCGGCGGCACCGGCACCGGCGCCGCGCCGATCATCGCCAAGACCGCCCGCGAGCGCGGCATCCTCACCGTCGGCGTGGTCACCAAGCCCTTCACCTTCGAGGGCCGTCACCGCATGCGGCTGGCGGACGCCGGCATCGCCGAGCTGCAGCGCTATGTCGACACCCTGATCGTCATCCCCAACCAGAACCTGTTCCGCATCGCCAACGAGCGCACCACCTTCGCCGAGGCCTTCGCCATGGCCGACCAGGTGCTGCATTCCGGCGTCCGCTCGATCACCGACCTGATGGTGCTGCCGGGCCTGATCAACCTCGACTTCGCCGACGTGCGCACGGTGATGACCGAGATGGGCAAGGCGATGATGGGCACCGGCGAAGCCACCGGCGAGGACCGCGCCCTGGTCGCATCGCAGAACGCCATCGCCAACCCGCTGCTGGACGAAGTGTCGCTGAAGGGCGCGCGCGCGGTGCTGGTCAACGTCACCGGCGGCCTCGACATGACCCTCCTGGAGGTCGACGAGGCGGCCAACGCCATCTCCGACCAAGTCGATCCGGAAGCCAACATCATCTTCGGCGCCGCCTTCGACCCGACCTTGGAAGGCAAGATCCGCGTCTCGGTGGTCGCCACCGGCATGGACGGCCAGTCGATCGCCGCCATCGAGCCCAAGCCGATGAAGGCCGCCCAGCCGGCGCCCCAGCCGGTGTTGGCCCCCCAGGCGGCGCCCATGACGATCCGTGAGCCGGCCCCGGTCGCGGCGCGCGAACCGATCGTCGCGACGGTCGCCACCGTGCAGCCGCCGGCCGAGCCGCGCGTCGTCGAACCGGCGGCCGCCGCGGCCGCTCCCAGCGAAGGCGGGCTCGACCTCGCCGCCGAGACCCGGCCGGTGTTCACCCGCGACGCGCCGCCGCTCTCCCTGGACCTGAAGCCGCAGCCCGATCTCTACGAAGCCCCGGCCGCGGCCCAGCCGCAGCGGCCGGCCGCCAAGGCCCCCGAGCCCGCGGTCGAGGAGGACAACGCGCTGTTCCCGAACCGGCTGTCGCTTGGCGAGGATGCTCGCCAGCCGCAGAAGGGCCCGGGCTGGCTCAGCCTGTTCGGCGCCCGCGGGCGCCAGGACCAGCCGCCGCCGCTGCGCGACTACCGCAACGACCCGACGCCGGTGCTGCAGGCCCGCGCCGCCGCCAGCGCCCAGGCGGCCATGCAGCCCGCCCCGGACGAGCAGGCCGAAGCCGGCGAAGACCTGGAGATCCCCTCCTTCCTGCGTCGGCTGGCGAACTAAACCCCTTCTCCCCTTGCGGGAGAAGGTGGCGGCGAAGCCGACGGATGAGGGGTCGCGCGAGGACTTCGGGTTAGCGCCGAAGATTCAGCCGAGAGGGGAGCAAGACCCCTCATCCGACCTCCTTCGGAGGCCACCTTCTCCCGCAAGGGGAGAAGGAATCCGGCTTGCGTTTTTTGCTAGCAAAATCAACGCCTAACCCGCGAAACATTTGCTCACCGAACTTGAGTTGCGGCAGGGTCGGCGTCACCGTAATGGCTCAGTTTAGGGTTCCGGCGACGCTGTTCGCCGCGTTGGCAAAGGTGGTTCGCGCGTGGCGACATCGGCGGTCTTTCAACATACGCTGCGGGCTCCGGTCGCCTTCGAGGGCGTCGGCCTGCATAGCGGCCAGGTCATGAGCTGCGTCCTGCGCCCGGCGGCGGCCGGCGCCGGAATCAGCTTCATCCGCACCGACCTTGCCGGCGACAACCGCATCCCGGCCCGCGCCGAGGCGGTGACCCGCACCCAGCTCGGCACGGTCATCGGCAACGCCGCCGGCGCCGAGGTCTCGACCATCGAGCACCTGATGTCGGCCTTCGCCGCGCTCGGCGTCGACAACGCCGTCGTCGAACTGGACGGACCGGAGCTGCCGATCATGGACGGCTCGGCCGGGCCGTTCGTGGAACTGATCGACCGGGCCGGCCTGAAGCGCCAGGACGCGCCGCGCCGCTATATCGAGATCCTCGAGCCGATCGAGGCGGTCGACGGCGACAAGAGCGCCGCCCTGGTCCCCGCCGACCAGTTCGAAATGGCCTTCGAGATCGACTTCAAGAGCGCCGCCATCGGCGGCCAGCGCATCGACATGGTGCTCGACGAGGCCGCCTTCCGCGAGGGAGTGGCGGAAAGCCGCACCTTCGGCTTCCTGCACGAGGTCGAGGCGTTGCGCAAAGCCGGCCTCGCCCGTGGCGGCTCGATGGACAACTGCCTGGTCATCGACGGCGACGAGCTGATGAACCCGGAAGGCCTGCGCTCCACCGACGAATTCGTGCGCCACAAGGCCCTGGACGCCCTTGGCGACCTCTATCTGCTCGGCGCGCCGATCATCGGCCGCTTCGAGGGCGTGCTCGCCGGCCACACCCTGAACAACGCGCTGGCCCGTGCGCTTCTGGCCCGCCCGGAAGCCTGGCGCACGCGGCTCTACAGCGAAGCCCTCGCCGAGGCCGTCTGAGCCGCGCGCCTAAGCCTCGCCATCCGGTTTGCGCGCCGCCGGAGCTAGTGTAGAAGCCTCAGTCCTAACCGTCTTCCTTCGGCGCGGGGGCGTCTTTTTCGAGGTCATCGTCCGTGCTCGCTAAGGTCCGGGTTCGTCCCGCTCTTGCCGTCGTTCTCGTCCTGGCCGTCGCCCTCGGCGGCTGCTCGCTGCTGCGTCCGAAGAAGAAGACGGACACCACCTACGCCGACCAGCCGGTCGAGCAGCTCTATTCCGTCGGCGCCCAGCGGCTCGACGAGCACCGCTGGAGCGAAGCTGTGACCTATTTCAAGGAGGTCGAGCGCCAGCACCCCTATTCCGAGTGGTCCAGGCGGGCGATCCTGATGGAGGCCTACGCCCACTATCAGTCGAACAGCTATGACGACGCCATCGCCGACGCCAACCGCTTCATCGAGCTCTATCCGGGCAACGGCTCGGCGGTCTACGCCTACTATCTGAGGGCCGAGTGCTATTTCGAGGAGATCCTCGACGTCGGCCGCGACCAGGCCGCCACCGAGCAGGCGGGCACGGCCATGCGCGAGGTGACGCGCCGGTTCCCCCACACCGAATACGCCGCCGACGCGCGGCTCAAGACCGACATGATCAACGACCAGCTGGCCGGCAAGGAAATGACCATCGGCCGCTACTATCTGCGCAGCGGCGACACCCTGGCGGCCATCGGCCGGTTCAAGCTGGTGATCGAGCGCTACCAGACCACCAGCCACGTGCCCGAGGCGCTGGAGCGGCTGGTCGAGGCCTACCTGACCCTCGGCTTGGTCGAGGAGGCCAAGCGCAACGCCGCCGTGCTGGGCTACAACTATCCCGGCGACTACTGGTACCAGGCCGCCTACAACCTGATGACCCAGAGGGGCTACCAGCTGGAAATCACGCCGAGCGGCCACGCCCGCCGCGGCCTGTTCGGCGGCGTGACCAGCTTTTTCGCGCCGGCCCCGATCAACGTGCCGCAGTCGCAGCTGGTCGCGCCGGACCAGGCCGCAGCCTCTCCGCAGGCCCCGACGCCGAGCCAGTCCACCCCGACGCCGCCCAAGCGGAAGAATTCCTGGTGGAACCCGCTGGGCCTCTAGCGGCCTGAGCAGACTTCGCGAGTGGGCCCGTCCCGTTGGCCGGCGCATTAAGATGATGGGCAGCCGTCCAAAGCCCCTTCCCCCTTGCGGGGAAGGGGTTGGGGATGGGGGTGCGGCGCCGTGCTTCAGACGCTGTCACAAAATTGTCGACATCCGTCGCCGCCTTTGGCGGCGCACCCCCACCCCTGACCCCGCCCCGCAAGGGGGCGGGGAAAGCATTTTCGACGATCCGCTTTGGCGGTGAGTCGAGCTTTCGGCGCCGAGGGTTGACGCGGGCGGTTTTGCGGCGATCCTCCGACCCATGCTGATTGGGCTCGCCATCCGCGACGTGGTCTTGATCGAGACCCTCGACCTGGCGTTCGGGCCTGGCCTGACCGCGCTCACCGGCGAGACCGGGGCCGGCAAGTCGATCATCCTCGACGCCCTCGGCCTGGCCACCGGGGCGCGCGCCGATGCGGGCCTGGTGCGGCGCGGCGCGGCCCAGGCCCAGGCCACCGCCATCTTCTCCCTCGCGCCCGACCATCCGGCCTGGGCCTATCTGGCCGAAAAGGGCCTCGGCGAGACCCCCGACGACGACCTGGTGCTGCGCCGCCAGCTCGGCGCCGACGGCCGCTCCCGCGCCTTCGTCAACGACCAGGCGACCAGCGTCGGGGTGCTGCGCGACCTGGGCGCCATGCTTTTGGAGGTGCACGGCCAGCACGAGACCGTCGGCCTGCTCGACCCGCGCACCCACCGGCCGCTGCTCGACGCCTTCGGCGGCCTCAAGGCCGAGACCGGCCGCGCGATGGAGACCTGGAGCGCCTGGCGCGCCGCGCGCGAACGCGCCGAGGCCCTGCGCCAGGCCGCCCAGACCGCCGCCGCCGAGACCGAGGAGCTCGCCTTGCGGCTCGGCGAGCTCGACCGGTTGAACCCGCGCCTCGGCGAGGAGACCGAACTGGCCGAACAGCGGGCGCTGCTGGGGGCCGGCGAAAAGGCCCTGGCCGACGTCGCCGCCGCCCGCGACGCCGTCGGCGACGGCATGACCGGCCGCCTGGCCCAGGCTTTCCGCGCGCTGGAGCGGGCGCGGGAGCGGACGCTGCAGGCGGGGGTCAGCGCCGCCGGCCAGGCCGCCCAGCGGCTGGCCGAAGCCGCCGCGGCCATCGACCGCACCCTGACCGAGGCGACGGAGGCGGCGGCGGCCATCGACGCCGCCGGCGCCGCGTTCGATTTCGAACCCGAGCAGCTGGAGCAGGCCGAGGAGCGGCTGTTCGCCCTGCGCGCCATGGCCCGCAAGCTCGGGGTCGCGGTCGACGACCTGCCGGCCCGCCGCGCCGCCTTCGCCGAGGCCCTGCGCGCCGGCGAGACCAGCCAGGAGACCTTGAAGGCCGCCGACGCCCAGGCCGCGGCGGCCCGCGCCGCCTGGCTGGAGGCGGCCAGGGCGCTGACGGCCGCGCGGCGCGCGACCGGCGACCGGCTGGCTGCCGCCGTGGAGGCCGAGCTGGCGCCGCTGAAGCTGGAAAAGGCCCGCTTTCGGGTCGCCGTCGAGCCGCTGGCGGAGGACCGCGCCGGGCCCTCCGGCGCCGACCGCGTCGCCTTCGAGGTTTCGACCATCCCCGGCGCGCCGTTCGGGGCCCTGGACGCCATCGCCTCGGGCGGCGAACTGGCCCGCTTCGCCCTGGCGCTGAAGGCCTCGCTCGCCGGGCGCGGGAGCAAGGGCCTTGGCCAGGCCCAGCCGCTGATGATCTTCGACGAGGTCGACCAGGGCGTCGGCGGCGCCGTGGCCGACGCCGTCGGCCTGCGCCTGAAGCGGCTGGCGGCCGAGGCCCAGGTCGTGGTCGTCACCCATTCGCCCCAGGTCGCCGCCCGCGCCGACGCCCATTGGCGGGTGCTGAAGCTGGGCGAGGCCGACAAGCTGCGCTCCGGCGTCGAGGCCCTGCCGCCCCAGGAGCGCGAAGAGGAAATCGCCCGCATGCTCTCCGGCGCCGCCACCACCGACGCCGCCCGGGCGGCGGCGCGGGCGCTGATGCAGGGCTAAGTCCGCTCTTTTCCTCCGCTCATCCCCGCGAACGCGGGGATCCAGGCTTTTTCTGCTGCGAAGGGTGAGTTGCGGAGAGCCCCGAAGATCGACCACAAAGCACACCAAGCAGAGAAAAGGTCGGTGCTGACCCTTGGTGTGCTTTGTGTGCTTGGTGTCAAAAAAACCTGGGTCCCCGCGTTCGCGGGGTGAGCGGATCTAATGAAGCCTGTCGACGAATTGACCGAGGCCGAGGCTGTCGAGGAGCTGACCAGGCTCGCCGACGAGATCGCCGCCAACGACATCCGCTATTTCCGGGAGGATGCGCCCAGCCTCTCCGACGCGGACTATGACGCGCTGAAGCGCCGTAACGGCGAGATCGAGGCCCGGTTTCCGCATCTGGTGCGGGAGAATTCGCCCTCCCTGCGCGTCGGCGCGGCGCGGGCGGAGGCCTTTTCGCCGGTCGAGCACGGCACGCCGATGCTGTCGCTGGACAACGCCTTTTCCGACGCCGACGCCGTCGAGTTCGACGCCCGGGTGCGCCGCTTCCTGCGGCTCGGCGACGAGGTGGTCGCCTATACCGCCGAGCCGAAGATCGACGGCCTGTCCGCCTCGTTGCGCTACGAGAAGGGCGTGCTGGTCCAGGGCGCCACCCGCGGCGACGGCCGGGTGGGCGAGGATGTCACCGAGAACCTGCGCACCATCGGCGAGATCCCGCAGCGGCTGAAGGGGTCCGGCTGGCCGGAGCTGATCGAGGTGCGCGGCGAGGTCTATTTCGGCCACGACGACTTCGCCGCCCTGAACGCCGCCGCCGAGGCCGCCGGCCAGCGCACCTACGTCAATCCGCGCAACGCCGCCGCCGGCTCGCTGCGCCAGATCGACCCGAAGATCACCGCCTCGCGGCGCCTGCGCTTCTTCGCCTATGCCTGGGGGCTGGCCAGCGCGCCGTTCGCCGAGACCCAGTGGCAGGCGCTGGCGGCGCTCAAGGCCTGGGGCTTCGCCGTCACGCCGCGGGCGGCGCGGGTGGAGGGCGCCGAGGGCCTGCTGGACGCCTATGCGAAGATGGAGACGCTGAGGCCAAAGCTCAGCTTCGACCTCGACGGGGTGGTCTACAAGGTCGACCGGCTGGACTGGCAGGGCCGGCTGGGCTTCGTCTCCCGCTCGCCGCGCTGGGCGGTGGCGCGCAAGTTCCCGGCCGAACAGGCCCGCACCGTCCTCACGGCCATCGACATCCAGGTCGGCCGGACCGGCGCGGTGACCCCGGTGGCGCGGCTGCAGCCGGTCACCGTTGGCGGCGTGGTGGTGGTCAACGCCACCCTGCACAACGCCGACGAGATCGCCCGCAAGGACCTGCGCATCGGCGACACCGTCATCGTCCAGCGCGCCGGGGACGTCATCCCGCAGATCACCGGCGTGGTGCTGGGCGAGCGGCCCAAGGGCGCCGAGCCCTACGTCTTCCCCACCCACTGCCCGTGCCCGCTGCACACCGAGCTGAAGCGCGAGACCACCGCCTCGGGCGCCGAGACCGTGGTGCGCCGCTGCACCGGCGAGTTCGCCTGCCCGTTCCAGCGCGTCGAGCACCTGATCCACTTCGTCTCGCGCCGCGCCTTCGACATCGAGGGCCTTGGCGTCAAGCAGCTGCAGGCCTTTTACGACGAGGGCCTGATCCGGGAGCCGGCCGACATCTTCCGCTTGGCGCGCAACGAGGCGGCCCTGGCCCTGCTGCTCGAGCGCGACCGCTATGGCGAGACCTCGGTGGCCAACCTGGTGCGCAACATCGAGGCGCGGCGGACCATCCCGCTGGACCGCTTCATCTATGGCCTGGGCATCCGCCACATTGGCGAGACCACCGCGGTGACCATGGCGCGCGGCTACCTCACCGCCGCCGCCTTCCTGGAGGCTATGGACAAGGTCGCCGACCGCGATCCCGAGGCCATCGCCGAGCTGGACGCGCTCGACCAGGTCGGCGGGGCGGTGATCGAGGCGGCGGCGGCCTTCTTCGCCGAGGACCATAACCGCAAGATGGTCGCCAACCTGGCGGGCCAGCTGGACATCCTCGACGCCGAGGCGCCGAAGACCGACACGGCGGTGGCCGGCAAGACCGTGGTCTTCACCGGCGCGCTGGAGCGCCTGACCCGCGACGAGGCCAAGGCCCAGGCCGAGGCCCTGGGCGCCAAGGTCTCATCCTCGGTGTCGAAGAAGACCGACATCGTCGTCGCGGGCCCCGGCGCCGGCTCGAAACTGAAGACCGCGGCGGAACTCGGCCTGCAGGTCCTCACCGAAGACGAATGGCTGGCCCTGATCGGAACCCTCGCCCCGCAAAGCGGAGAACCTGACTCCCAAGATCCTCACCCGTAGGGGGAGGGGGACCGCGTGAAACGCGGTGGAGGGGGTGCGAAGTCGTCAGCGCCCGTTTCAAGGAGGCCCTGGACCAGGTTCGCCATTTCGAATGCCGATGCGAGCGGCAAGGCCCCCTCCACCATCCTTCGGATGGTCCCCCTCCCCCAACGGGGGAGGATCAGAGAGGCCGCCCTTACAGCGGCGCGCAGGCGTCCTTCAGCCAGGCGGCGACGTCGGGGGGGACCAGGGGGGCGATCACGGCCAGGACGCGGGCGTGGTAGGCGTCCAGCTGTTCGATCTCCTCGGCGGTCATCAGGGCCAGGTCGATCAGCCGCCGGTCGATCGGCGCCAGGGTCAGGGTCTCGAACCCCAGCATCGGCCGCTCGCCGCCGGGGATGGGGGCGGCCTCGGTGACCACCTGCAGGGTCTCGATGCGGATGCCGAACGCGCCTTCCTTGTAGTAGCCGGGCTCGTTGGAGACGATCATGCCGGGCTGCAGCGCCACGGTGCTGGGCGCCTTGGAGATGCGCTGCGGCCCCTCGTGGACCCCCAGATAGCTGCCGACGCCGTGGCCGGTGCCGTGGTCGTAGTCCAGCCCGGCGGCCCACAGCGGCGCGCGCGCCAGCGGATCGAGGCTGGAGCCGGTGGTGCCGGCCGGAAAGCGCACCCGCGCCAGCGCCAGGTGGCCCTTCAGCACGCGGGTGAAGCGGTCGCGCATCTCCGGCGTCGGCTCGCCGATGGCGACGGTACGGGTGACGTCGGTGGTGCCGTCCAGGTACTGGGCGCCGGAATCCACCAATAGCAGCGAGCCCTGCTCGACCCGCTTGTTCAGGCGCAAGGTGGGGCGGTAGTGGACGATGGCGCCGTTGGAGGCCGCCCCGGCGATGGTGTCGAAGGAGAGGTCCTTCAGCGCCCCGGTGGCTTCGCGGAAGCCCTCCAGGGTCCGCACGATCTCGACCTCGTCGGGCAGGCTGGTCTGGGCGTCGGTGGCCAGCCAGTGCAGGAAGCGGGTCAGGGCCGCGCCGTCGCGGATGTGCGCCCGGCGCGAGCCCTCGATCTCCACCGCGTTTTTGCGGGCGCGGGGAAGGGCGGTGGGGTCGGGGGCGCGGACGATCTCGGCGCCGGCGTTCGCCAGGGTCTCGAAATACCAGGCGGAGGACTGGGCTGGATCGACCACCACCCGGCGGCCCTTCAGTTCGGCCAGCGCCCCGGGCAGGGCCTCGGGCGGCGCCAGCGTCACCGCGTTGCCCAGCCAGGCCGGCAGCTCGGGCGAGACCTTGGCCGGGTCGAGGAACAGGGTGGCCGCGCCGTCCGCATGCAGGATCGCCTGGGCCAGCGGCAGCGGCGAGCGGATCACGTCGCCGCCGCGGATGTTGAACAGCCAGGCGATCGAGGCCGGCGCGGTCAGCACCGCCGCGTCGGCGCCGCTGTCGTGCAGGGCCTCGCCGATCCGCGCGCGCTTGTCGGCGGAGGATTCGCCGGCGAACTCCAGCGGATGCGGCGCCACGGCGGCGGCCGGCTGGGCCGGGCGCGCCGCGCCCCAGGCCTGGTCGAGCGGATTGGCGGCCACGGCCTTAAGCGCCGCCCCGGCCTTGGCGGCGGCGGCGCTCAGCCGCTCGAGCGCGTCGGGGCTGTGCAGGCGCGGGTCGTAGCCGACGGTCTGGCCGCTCGCCAGCGCGCTCTCCAGATAGGCCGGCACGCCGCCGTCCATCAGGTCGCGCACCTCGAACAGCTGCGGGTCGACCTGGTCGCGCACCTGCAGGGCATAGCGGCCGTCGACGAAGATGGCCGCCTTGTCCTTCAGGATCACCGCCGCCCCGGCCGAGCCGGTGAAGCCGGTGGCCCAGGCCAGTCGGTCGTTGGCGGCGGGCAGGTATTCGTTCTGGTGCTCGTCCTCGTGCGGGGCGAGGAAGCCGTCCAGCCCCTGCGCCGCCATGGCCTGGCGGATCAGCGGAAGGTGCTTGCGGCCGAACGAGGGGTCGGTGGTCTCATCGAAGGTCTGGCGCATGCAGCACAAATAACCCTTCTCCCCCCGCGGGAGAAGGACGCTTAGCCGTGCGCCATGACCAGCGTCACCCAGGCGTCGCGATAGAGCCGGCGCTCGAATCTCAGGTCCTCGGCCAGGTAGGCGGCGCGCACGGCGCGCTCCTGGTGGCGCAGCAGGCCGGACAGGATCACCCGGCCGCCGGGGGCCAGGGCCAGGGCGATGGGGTGGGCGAGGCCGATCAGCGGCCGGGCCAGGATGTTGGCGAACACCAGGTCATAGGGCCCGGCGGCGGCGATGGCCGGATGCTTCAGGCCGCTGGTGGCGAAGAAGCGGGCCTGGGCGCGGTTGATGCGGGCGTTTTCGCCGGCGATGCGCACCGAGGCCGGATCGATGTCGGTGCCGCGCACGACGCGGCTTCCGGTCCGCGCCGCGGCGATCGCCAGCACGCCGGTGCCGGTCCCGACGTCGAGCACGCGGTCGAAGCGGCGGGCCTTGCGCAGCCGGTCGAATTCGATCAGGCAGCCGACCGTCGTGCCATGGTGGCCGGTGCCGAAGGCGGCGCCCGCCTCGATGCGCAGGTTCACCGCGTTCGGCGGCGCGCGGCCGCGGTCGTGCTGGCCGAACACGAAGAAGCGGCCGGCCCGCACTGGCGGCAGGCCCGACAGCGCCATGGCCAGCCAGTCGGCGTCGGCCAGCGCCTCGACCGCCACCGACAGCGCCGGCCAGCCGTCCAGCACGCGGCGAAAGCCGTCGGCCTCCTCGTCCGTGGTCGGAAAGGCGTCGATGCGCCAGACGTCCCTGGCCTCGTCCTCCTCCAGGATGGAGTAGGTCGCGGCCTCCAGGGCGAGGTCCGCATCGACCGCGCGGGCGGCGGCCTCGGCGTCGGCGCGCGGGCCGCGGGCGATGATCTGCAGGGCTTGTCCGGTCACCGACGCGTCTTACGGCGCCATGCCGCATCTGTTGCAAAAAGTTGATCCTGCCGTCGCGGAACACAGATGCTCCTTCGCGATTGTGGGCCTGAGGCTCGGGGGCGCGAGGCGACTTCAACCCACCTAAAGCCAACGGAGGCCTTCATGGCCGAGATCCCACAATCCACGCCCGCCGCCGACAAGGCGCAATCCCAGCCGCCTCGCACCGGCCAAGGCGCCGGACCCAACGGCGGCCAGTCCGTCGAGGGCGAAGCCCGCTCCTTCCAGCGCGAAGCCGGCGAGAAGGCCGGCGACATGGCCAAGGACGCCGCCGAGACCGGCCGTCAGCTGGCCGAGACCGGCCGCCGCGCCGGCCGCGAGGTCGCCGAGAGCTGGCGCGCCTCGATGGAGCCGTTCACCGCCATGCAGATGGAGATGAACCGCTGGTTCGACGACGCCTTCCGCCAGGTGGCCGGCTTCGGCCTGTTCCCGGCGATGCGCGCCGTCCGCCCCTTCGCCGCCGGCGGCGCCGCGCCGCTGTTCGGCATGCCGGCGACGGACATCAAGGAGACGGACGACGCCTATCTGCTCGACGTCGAGCTGCCGGGCCTGACCCGTGAGGATGTCGACCTGGCGATCAACGGCGACATGCTGACCCTCTCCGGCCACAAGGCCGAGACCCGCGACGACGCCAGCGCCTCCTACCGGATCAGCGAACGCCGCTTCGGCCGCTTCGAACGGGCCTTCCCGATCCCGGCCGACGTCAAGCGCGACCAGATCAAGGCCGAGTTCCGCGACGGCGTCCTGAAGATCACCCTGCCCCGCAACGCCGAGGCCGGCCCGCAGAAGTCGAAGATCGAGATCCAGGGTTAGCCGATCCCCATCCAGCGCTCTCGTTCTCTCTTATTCCGTCATGGCCCGACTTGTTCGGGCCACCCATGATCACCGTCTTTGATCAGGTGTTCATGGGTCCCCCGCATTCCGCTCCGCTCCAGCGGGGGATGACGGTTGAGAGACCGGCGCGATCGGTTGTCAGGCTTGCTCGCAGCCGCTCCCTGTCTTGAGCCCATCACATGGCGCGCCTAGGGTGGGCTCAACCAACTCAAGGGAGGCCGCGCCATGGCCGAGACCGTCCACGACATCGCCGTCAACCGCATCGACGGGGCGCCAGCCTCGCTCGGCGACTATAAGGGCAAGGTGGTCCTGGTGGTCAACGTCGCCTCCAAGTGCGGCCTGACCCCCCAGTACGAAGGGCTGGAGAAGCTCTACGAAAACTACGCCGACAAGGGCTTGGTGGTCACCGGCTTCCCCGCCAACGAGTTCGGCGGCCAGGAGCCGGGGAGCAACGAAGAGATCGCCGGTTTCTGCACCACCAATTTCGGCGTCAAGTTCCCGATGTTCGAGAAGATCGTGGTCAAGGGCGAGGGCCAGCACCCGCTCTACGCCGCCCTGACCAAGGCGGTGCCGGTGGCCGAAGGCGCCGGCGACCGCGCGCCCGCCGATGGCTCGGTGATGTGGAACTTCGAGAAGTTCCTGCTCGCCAAGGACGGCCACGTCGCCCGCCGCTTCTCCCCCCGCATGACCCCCGACGACCCGATCATCGTCGGCGCGATCGAGGCGGAACTGGCGAAGTAAAGAGACCGCCGCCGCGGTGGAAGCGCCGCGCACCACCAGGAGCCGCGCGCGGATCCTCCGCCGCAAGATGAGCCTGCCGGAGGTGCTGCTCTGGCGCGGCCTGCGCCGGAATGCCCTCGGCGGCCATTTCCGCCGCCAGCACCCGATGGGCGTCTACGTGCTCGACTTCTACTGCGACCACGCGAAGCTGGCGGTGGAGGTCGATAGCGAAACCCACAACCTCGCCGGCGCTCCGGAGCGCGACGCTAGACGCGACGCCTGGCTTGCAAGCCAGGGCGTCCGCACCCTGCGCCTGCCCGCGCTCTACGTGCTGAAGAACCTCGCGGACGCCCTCGACACCATCCGCGCCGCCCTGGATGCGCTCCCAGATCAAGCCGCTTCCAATCCTCCCACGGAGGGGGAGGGGGACCGCAAGTAGTGCGGTGGAGGGGGTGCGAAGCCGGGCGGGGCTGGTTTCAGGAATGATCCAGGTCCGGTCTGTAGACGCCGCGGACGCGGCAAGCCCCCTCCACCATGCTTCGCATGGTCCCCCTCCCCCGATGGGGGAGGATCAAAGTCACCCGGCGGGGCAGGGGCCGACGTAGTGGGACTCGGTGTGGGTGGTGAAGCTCTGGGTGGGTTGGCCGGGGAGGGTCAGGCTGACCTGGCTGTCGCCGGTGATGCTCGAGTTGTAGTCGCCGTGGATGTTCATGTGCATGGTGGTGACCACGCCGTTCCGCCCGCAGGTGGCGTCGATGACGATGGCGCCCAGGAAGCTGCGCTTGAACGAGAACTGCGAGCAGGCCTTGCCCATGGATTGCGGCTTGATGGTCTCGCCGGTCTCGCAGTGGGTGCTGGCGTCCGGCTTGCCGCCGTTGACGGAGCTGGTGACGGTGGTCGACCACAGGCCGGGTTTCAGGTGCGGCAGGTCGGTCTCGGTGATGGTCACGTCCGGCCCGGACGAGGCCGCGGGCGCCGCCGAGCCGGCCGCGGCCTGATTGGTCGCCGCCGGTTTCGAGCAGGCGCAGAGCAGGCCGGCCCCGGCCGCCAGGCACAGGGCGGTGCGCAGAATGGTCATGGAGCGTCCCCTCGAAGCCGTCCGGCGATCCCCCGCCGATCCGGCCGACAGTGGTCGGCGAACCGCGCGCGCGTCAAGCCGCCCTAGGCCGCCAGGCTCTGCTGTTCGTTCAGCCCGCGCCAGTGGATGTCGGCGACGGTGGCCAGCAGGTGCATCAGGGTGCGTTCGGTAGCCCGGGTCGGGTCGAACGGGGCCTTGGGGTTGAGGGCCGCCAGCACCGCCTCGTCATTGGCCGCCAGCACCCGCGCGCACATGCTCCAGGGCTCGAACAGCCGCGCCTCGACAACCCCCTGGCTGAGCGGCAGGGCGTGGTGATGGCGCGGATCGGCGGTGATGGTCTCGAACAGCGCCTCGACCGGCGCCTGCGGTCCCTCCAGCGCCTGCACGAACCAGCCCTTGTGGGCGATCAGCAGGCCGGTGACGCGCGCCTTGCGGTTCTTGGCGATGGAGCGGGTGACGATCTGGGTCAGCGCCGCCTTCAGATCGTCCTGGCACACCGGGGCGATGTGGCTGGCATAGATCAGACGATAGGTCGGCGCGATCGGCACTGGGGACTCTTGCGGCGGCTGGAAAGATCGAACGCCGAAGCTAGCCCCACAGGATGAGCGGCCCGTGAACTTTGCGAAAAAAAATCATCCTCCCCCGGGCGGGGAGGACCCGAGGGAACGCCTCCCTCAGTTCGCCGAGCCGTTCCGGTGCAGGATGGTCAGCAGGGTCTTGGCCTTTTCCGGCAGGTCGCCGGCGATGCGCGAGGCCAGCTCGCGGACGCCGGCCGGATAGGCCTCGCCGCCCTCGGCGATCTCCAGGGCGCGGAGCGCCAGGGCTTCCAGTTCGGCGCCGAGCGCCTCGGCCTGCTCGGTGGCGAGCACGCGCGCCTCCCATTGCAGGCGGCGGATGCGTTCGGTGGGGGATTCCGGTCCCCGGGCGATCGGCACGACCTCGCTGTTGGCGGGGGACGCGCCGTCGAGTTCGGTATCGGGCACTGGGCTGAGGTGGCGAACGGCCATGAGATTGACGCTCCAGGGAGGTGATGACGGACCGCGAAACCACGGATCCCGCCCCGCCTACCCAAACCCCACTCCCGGGCAGCCGTTCCCACAGCCTAGCCTGATTCCTTGTCAATTTCGGCGGTGTTGCCGCGAAGGCACAGCTGGCCGGCGGAATACGGCCGGGGGCGGCTTGAGGCGGCGCGGCCGCGCCATGCCCGGAGCAGACGCGTCGTCGCGGGTTGCGTCAAGCCCTTGAACGGAAAAGGCAATCCGCCACGCAGCCCCCGCCGCCGAATCGGCTCGCGGCCGAAACAGTTAATGAAATCAATCCCAGACTTCTCCCCCGCAACCAGACTTCTCCCAAAGGGAGAAGGAGGGGCCCGCAGCGCGCAGCGCTGGGGGAGGATGAGGGGTTACGGCCTATCCAGGCAAGCTCCAGCGGCGTCGAAACCGTATCGGAGACGGGCCGGACAGGCCGTAACCCCTCACCGTCCCGCTGGCCTTCGGCCGCGGGCCCCTCCCTCTCCCTCCGGGAGAGGTCTTTCACATCGGCGGCGCCGCCCCGCCTTCGCCGGTGAGCACGTTGTTGGTCACCAAGGCCCCGTCCGGTCCCGGAACCGCGACCAGGAACACCGAAACGCCGGGGTGGATCAGCGCCTGGGCGCCGCCGGGGGTGATCTGCACGATCGGCACGCCGGCCGGCACCACCACGTGGCGGGTTCCGGACGGATAGGTCACGTCCAGCGCCCGGCCGCCGCCGACCGCCGCCACCGTGCCGACGGTGCCGTTGGTCATCATCGCGCCGGGCTGGGAGTCCCACGGATAGTGGCCCTCGCCCATCTTCACCCCGGGCGGGAAGACGTGCACCTCGACCGAGACGCCGGTGCCGTCGGCCTGCGGCATCTCGGTGGTGCCGATGAAGCTGCCGGGCACGATGGCCTCGACCCTGATCGGCTTCAGCACCGCCACCATCCAGCCGGGCGCCAGGCCCACGGTCACCGCCTTGCCGTCCTTGGTCGTCACGGTCAGCGAGCCCGGCGTCACCGCCGCCACCACGCCGCGCACGATCTGCCGCGACCCTTGCGCCGCCGCCGACCCCGCGACGGCCACGAGCGCCAGCCCGACGGCCAGCCAAACCCATCGCTTCATCGTCTCTCTCCCGATCCAGCCTCGCCTTATACGCGATGACGCCCGGGCCGGCGCGGATATTCCTGGGCCGCCGCGCTGTGCTAGCCCGTCCGGGCCGTCACGGAACGCGCCAACAAACCCCGCTCATTCCCGCGAAGGCGGGAACCCAGGCCTTTTTCCCTTGGGAAGTCAGGGGGGCTTAGCGCGCTCAGATTTGAACCACGAAGGTACAAAGTACACGAAGGGCACAAAGTTGAAGCTGCAGCGCCCTGCAGGCCGGAGCCGTCAGCCCAGGCTGCGCACCCGATACCGACCGCGCCCGAGGAAATCGAGATAGCCCTGGTCGCGCAGCACCTGCAGCTGCTGGCGTATCTTCGGGCGGACGTTGTTGTTGCCCGGATAGACCGCCTGCAACCGCCCCTCGAAGGCGTAGACGTCCTCGAGGCTGAAGGTGTTGCGGCCGAGCAGTTCGACGCACTTCATCACCTCGTGGAGGAGCGGCCGGCGCGCTTGCGCGGCGGTATGACGCTGCGCTCGCGCAGGAAAAGGGTCGAGCGCCATTGCAACCTGGAGGTTGAGCCGGGAACCGCCGCTCACCCATCGCCTGTGACCTGACCCGTGATTGCGCTGATGGCGCATGCAACCGGCCTTGGCAGGATGGGCTCGATGTTATAGCCAAGCTTGATGGGTCCGGGGTGAATCGATGAGAGAGGTTTGGCTGCTGGCGGCGGCCCTGGTGTGGGCCGGCCATCGCCCAGTCCTCGGCCGCGCCGCCCGTCGTGGCGGCCTCGCCCTCAGCTCAGGAGCCCACGCCTTCGCCGGCAAAGGCCGCTGACGCCGTGGCCCCCATGGCGGACTCCGCGCCGCCGGGCGCATCGCGGACCCTGGCCGCTGGGACTGTTGTCGAGATCGAGCTCACCGATGCGGTCAGTTCGGAGACGGCCAAGCGCGGGGACAAGTTCGGGTTGAAGCTGGCCGAGCCGATCGTCCTGGGCGACCGCGTCGTCGTGCCGGCTGGCGCGCCCGGCATGGGCGAGGTGGTGTTCGCGCAACCGGCGCACCTGATGGGGGCGGCCGGCAAGCTGGTGCTGGCGGCGCGCTATGTGGACTTCCGCGGTCAGCGCCTGGCGCTGCATGCGTTCAGGCTCGGCGCCGGCGGCGAGAACCGGGAGACGGTCACCTTTGTCGCCGACCTGCTGGTCGGCCCGGTATCGATCCTCATTCCCGGGGGCGGCGTCGAATTCCCGGTCGGAACCCGCGCCAACGCCAAGCTCGCGGCGGACGTAGTTCTGGCCGACCCGCCACCGCCAACGGCCGCGCCGTCTCAGCCGCCAACCCAGACATCAATACCTCCACAGGGGACGAAATGACCTTCCATCTGAACCGAGCCCTGCTGCCGGCGATCCTCGCCTGCGGCCTGTGCGCCCTGGCCCAGCCCGGCATCGCCGCGGACGATCCGGCTGCCGCGCCGCCGCCGGCCGCGGCTTCTGTGGCGCCAGCGGCTCCGGCGGCGGCTGCCGCCAACGCGCCCGCAAACGGCGCCGCGCCCGTCGCCCCCGCCAGCAGCGCCGCGCCCACCGTCAGCGGCGCCTCGGCCAGCGGCGCGCCACCTGCCGGCAGCGCAGCCCCGGCCGGCGCGGCCCCGGCTGCCGCCGCCGCGCAGCCGCCTGTCGCCCAAGCCCCGAACGCGAGCCTCATCGGACCGCCGCCGCCGGGCCAAGGCCAGGTCGTTTTCTTCCGGTCGTGGAACATCCTGGGCGCGGCGATCAGCTACATCGTTCGCGAGGACAAGACCGAACTGGGCGAGGTGACGATCGGGTCCTACTTCGTCGTTCCGCTCGATCCGGGGACTCACACCTTTACGGTCCACTCCGAGGTCAAGGACAACCTGACGCTCGAGGTGGATGCGGGCGAGACCTATTATGTCCAGGGCTCGGTGGGCATGGGCCTCGTCGTGGGGCGGCCGCACATTGTGCCGTCCGACGAAGCCACCTTCGATCAGATGGGCAAGAAGCTGAAACGCTCGACCTGGACCGCCCCGGCGCAAGTCGCCGCCGGCAGCCCCGCGCCGGCGCCCTAGCGCTTCCCTTTCGCTCGCCCAGCCTTGCGAAACTGCGCCGCCGCCTCCGCCCGCGCCTCGGCCTTCATCCGCTTCGGCGCCTCCCGATCCACCGCCTCGCCCGGCGCGGTCATCACGTCGTTGGCGAATTCCAGGTCGAGCATCTTCAGGCGCTTCACCTCGTCGCGCAGGCGGGCGGCTTCCTCGAATTCCAGGTTGCTGGCGGCTTCGCGCATCCTGGCGGTCAGGTCGCGGAGGGTGGCCTGGAAGTTGGAGCCCAGGAAGGGCTTGGCCGCCTCGGCGACGCCGGCCTCGATGCGGACGTGGTCGCGCTCGTAGGGGCTGGCGAGGATGTCCTTGATCTGGCTCTTGATGCTTTCCGGGGTGATGCCGTTGGCCAGGTTGAACTCGTGCTGCTTCTCGCGCCGGCGGCTGGTCTCGGCCATGGCCCGCTCCATCGAGCCGGTGATCGAGTCGGCATAGAGGATGACGCGGCCGTCGATATTGCGGGCGGCGCGGCCGATGGTCTGGATCAGGCTGGTCTCCGAGCGCAGGAAGCCCTCCTTGTCGGCGTCGAGGATGGCGACCAGGCCGCATTCGGGGATGTCCAGCCCCTCGCGCAGCAGGTTGATGCCGACCAGCACGTCGAAGGCGCCCAGGCGCAGGTCGCGGATGATCTCGATCCGCTCCAGGGTGTCGACGTCGGAGTGCATGTAGCGCACGCGCAGCCCCTGCTCGTGCATGTATTCGGTCAGGTCCTCGGCCATCTTCTTGGTCAGTACGGTGACCAGCACGCGGTAGCCCTGCTTGGCCACGTCGCGGCATTCGGCGATGACGTCGTCCACTTGGCTGAAGCCATTTGAGCTGACTGGACGAACTTCCACCGGCGGATCGATCAGGCCGGTGGGGCGGATCACCTGTTCGGCGAAGACGCCGCCGGTGCGGTCCAGCTCCCATTTCGACGGGGTGGCCGAGACATAGACGCTGTCCGGGCGCATGGCCTCCCACTCCTCGAACTTCAGCGGGCGGTTGTCGATGCAGGACGGCAGGCGGAAGCCGTACTCGGCCAGGGTGAACTTGCGCCGGTAGTCGCCGCGGTACATGGCGCCGATCTGCGGCACGGTCTGGTGGCTCTCGTCGACGAACAGCAGGGCGTTGTCGGGGATGTATTCGAAGAAGGTCGGCGGCGGCTCGCCCGGCTGGCGGCCGGTGAGGTAGCGGGAATAGTTCTCGATGCCGGCGCAGGAGCCGGTGGCGTCGATCATCTCCAGGTCGAAGGTGGTGCGCTGCTCCAGACGTTGCGCTTCCAGCAGCTTGCCGTTGGCCACCAGCCAGTCGAGCCGGTCCTTCAGCTCGATCTTGATGGCGTTGACGGCCTGGCGCAGGGTCGGGCGCGGGGTGACATAGTGGCTGTTGGCGTAGACCCGCACGGATGGCAGCTCGGCGGTCTTCCTGCCGGTGAGCGGGTCGAACTCGACGATCTGCTCGATCTCCTCGCCGAACATCATGATCCGCCAGGCCCGGTCCTCGAAGTGGGCGGGGAAGATCTCGATGGTGTCGCCGCGGCGGCGGAAGGAGCCGCGCTCGAAGGCCTGGTCGTTGCGCTTGTACTGCTGGGCGACCAGGTCGGCCATCAGCTGCCGCTCGTCCAGGGTCTGGCCGACCTTCAGGTCGAAGGTCATGGCCGAATAGGTCTCCACCGAGCCGATGCCGTAGATGCAGGAGACCGAGGCCACCACGATGACGTCGTCCCGCTCCAGGATGGCGCGGGTGGCGGAGTGGCGCATGCGGTCGATCTGCTCGTTGATCGACGAGTCCTTCTCGATATAGGTGTCGGTGCGCGGGACGTAGGCCTCCGGCTGGTAGTAGTCGTAGTAGGAGACGAAGTACTCGACCGCGTTGTCCGGGAAGAAGGACTTGAACTCGGAATAGAGCTGGGCGGCCAGGGTCTTGTTGGGGGCCAGGATCAGCGCCGGGCGCTGGGTCTCCTCGATTACCTTGGCCATGGTGAAAGTCTTGCCGGAGCCGGTGACGCCGAGCAGCACCTGGTCGTGCTCGGAGCCGGCCAGGCCGGCGACCAGTTCGCGGATGGCGGTCGGCTGGTCGCCGGCTGGCTCGTAGTCGGACTTGATGACGAACCGGCGCCCGCCCTCGGATTTCTGCGGCCGCGCCGGCCGGTGCGGCGTCCACAGCGCCGGGCTGATGTCATGCACGAACGCCGCGGGCGCCTCCTGGACGCCGGACTCGCTGGGGGAACGGGGCATGGCAGGAAGGTAATCGCGCGCGCGGCGATTTGCCAGCGGGGGTGCTGACAGGGGATGGCAGGAGAAAGCGCGTTTTTTACCCGTCGGGTAAAAATGCGATAGTCAGCGACCCCAGACCCCGACGCAAAGGACATCCCCATGAAGACCCAGGACATCGAGTATCACGCCGGCGGGGAGCGGTTTGTCGGGTATCTGGCGGTGGAGGACGGCAAGGCGGGGCTGCGGCCGGGGGTGCTGCTGGCGCCGGAGGGGCCGGGGCTGGGCGACCTGGCCAAGGGGTTCGCGCGCCGGCTGGCGCAGCGGGGCTATGTGGCCTTCGCCATGGACTATCACGGCGACGGCCAGGTGCTCAGCGACATGGGCGAGGTGATGAGCCGGCTGGGCGGCTTCATGAGCGACCCCAGCGGCATCCGGACGATCGCCGCCGAGGCGCTGCGGGTGCTGAGCGAGCAGCCGGAGACCGACAAGGCGCGGCTGGCGGCGATCGGCTACTGCTTCGGTGGCACCACGGCGCTGGAACTGGCGCGGTCGGGGGCGCCGCTGAAGGCCGCGGTGGGCTTCCACGCCGGCCTGGCGACCACCAAGCCGGCCGAGAAGGGCGGGCTCAAGGCCGTGATCCTGGCCCAGATCGGCGCCGACGACCCGGTGATCCCGCCGGAGCAGCGCGCCGCCTTCGAGGCCGAGATGACCAAGGCCGGGGCCGACTGGCGGATGATCCTGTACGGCGGCGCCGGCCACAGCTTCACCAACCCGGACGTCGGCGCCATGGGCCGGATCGGTTTCGCCTACAATGAAGCCGCCGACAAACGCTCCTGGCGCGCCATGCTCGACCTGTTCGACGAGGTGTTCGGGCCGGTGTGACGAAGACCGGTAGCCTTGAAATCTTGGGGGATTCCGTGCGCCCGAGCGGCGCCATAACCGTGTTACGGCAATGCTGCATCGCAGCATGGGGTTGCCGGGCCGCCACAATTAGGCCATAGAGACCGTCTGTATGGGTACGACTCGACCGCCTAAGTCCGGTCGATCTCGAGGCGCAAGGGGGACCTTCAGGGCAAAGCCCGGTCCGCTTCGCAAGCTATGTCGGGGGGCAGTGTCGCCCTCGCCGAATAGGACTGAGAGCGTTTTGTCTTATGAATTTCGGGCGCGCGTTTCCGCGCGTGCTCTGTCTCGCGCCCTTCTGGGCGGGTGTGCAGTCGCGCTCGCTTTCGGCGCCGCCTACCTGGCCGCCGACGGGCTCAATCCGTCCGTCGCGACGGCCAAACCGACGCCTCCGGCCAAGCCGGTGGTCGCCGCCGCCGCGCCCGCGGCCGTGCAGCAGATCGCCGTTCAGGCCGCCACGCCGACGGCGTTGAAAGCCGGCCTCAGATCCGCGATCGAGATGACGCCCGCCAGACCCTTCAAACTCGCCGCCGGCGTCCAGGGTTCCTCCCGCGATGTCGATTGCCTGACCGCGGCGGTCTATTACGAGGCCCGCGGCGAGAGCGTCGCCGGCCAGGCCGCGGTGGCCCAGGTGGTGCTGAACCGCGTCCGCCATCCGGCCTTCCCGAAGACGGTCTGCGGCGTGGTCTACCAGGGCGTCCATACCGGCGCCGGCTGCCAGTTCAGCTTCGCCTGCGACGGCGCCGTCGACCGCCCGCACGAGATCGCGGCCTGGCGCCGGGCGCAGGGCGTGGCCATCCACGCGCTCGCCGGCGGCGTCATGGCGGCGGTGGGCGATGCGACCCATTTCCATTCGCTCAGCGCCGGCTCCGGCGTCGGCCGCGGCATGACCCGGGTCGCCCAGATCGGCCTGCAGGTCTTCTACAAGTTCAGCGGCTACGAGGGCGCGCCGAGCCGGTTCAGCGCCGCGCCGCAGCGCTCCTCGGCCGACGACGCCTCGCCGGCCCAGGCCGACGGCCGCGCCAGCGGCCGCTATCTCCTGGCCAGCGCCCCCGCCCAGTCCGCCGCCCCCTCGGCTCCGGCCCCGGCCAAGGATCCAGCCCCGAGCGAAGCCGCCAAGGGCGCCTCGCCCAGCCTGTAGAGTCGGGACGCCCAGATCCTCCCCCGTCGGGGGAGGGGGACCATGCGAAGCATGGTGGAGGGGGCCTGCCGTGCCGCGGCGCCGACAAGGCGGTCTCCGAATCGACCTGAAACCGGCGTTGACGCCCTCGCACCCCCTCCACCGCACTGCGTGCGGTCCCCCTCCCCCTACGGGTGAGGATCGGAGGGTCCGGCTCCGGTTCGCGATCGCTTGGCGCCCTTGCCGGGCGCCCGCCGTTCCCGCACACCTTCGGGCGAAGCTGGAACACCCGCGATGACCGCCGCCCGCAACGATCTCGACCTCGACGCCCTCTGGATGCCCTTCACCGCCAACCGGCAGTTCAAGGCCGCGCCGCGGCTGCTGGCCTCGGCCAAGGGCATGTACTACCGCGCCCTGGACGGACGGCCGGTGATGGACGCCACCTCCGGCCTCTGGTGCGTCAACCTCGGCCACGGCCGGCCCGAGATCGCCGAGGCGGCGCATCGGCAGCTGCTGGAGCTGGACTACGCGCCGTCGTTCCAGATGGGCCACCCGCTGGCCTTCCAGCTGGCGACCCAGCTGGCAGAGATCGCCCCGCCCGGGCTGGACCGGGTCTTCTTCACCAATTCCGGCTCGGAATCGGTGGACACCGCCCTGAAGATCGCCGTCGCCTATCACCGGCTGCGCGGCGAGGGGCAGAGGACACGGCTGGTGGGCCGCGAGAAGGGCTATCACGGGGTCGGCTTCGGCGGCGTCTCGGTCGGCGGCCTGGTCAACAACCGGCGCATGTTCCCGACCCTGCACGGGGCCCTGCACCTGCCGCACACCCTGCTGCCGGCGCTGAACGGCTTTTCCCGCGGCGAGCCGGAGCAGGGCGCCGAGCTGGCCGACGCGCTGGAGCGGCTGGCGCAACTCCACGGCGGCGAGACCATCGCCGCGGTGATCGTCGAGCCGGTGGCCGGATCGGCCGGCGTCCTGCCGCCGCCGAAAGGCTATTTGGCGCGCCTGCGCGAGATCTGCGACCGGCACGGCATCCTGCTGATCTTCGACGAGGTGATCACCGGCTTCGGGCGGCTGGGCGAAGCCTTCGCCGCCGAGCGGTTCGGCGTCACCCCCGACCTGATGACCACCGCCAAGGGGATCACCAACGGCGCCGTGCCGATGGGCGCGGTGTTCGCCCGGCGCGCCGTCCACGACGCCTTCATGCAGGGGCCGCCGGAGGCCATGGAGCTGTTCCACGGCTACACCTATTCCGGCCACCCGGTGGCCTGCGCCGCCGCGCTGGCCGCCCTGGACCTCTATCGCCGCGAGGGCCTGCTGACCCGGGCCAGGCAGCTCGAGCCGGCCTGGGCCGACGCCATCCACGGCCTGCGCGATGCGAAGGCCGTCACCGACATCCGCAACATCGGCCTGATGGGCGCCATCGACCTGGCGCCCCGCCCGGACGCGCCCGGCAAGCGCGGCTACGCCGCCCTGACCGCCGCCTTCGACCGCGGCCTGCTGATCCGCACCACCGCCGACACCATCGCCCTGGCCCCGCCGCTGATCATCAGCGAGGCCGAGATCGGCGAGCTGTTCGGGACGCTGCGGGACGTGCTGGAGACGATCGACTGACGCTCATTCATATCGTCATGGCCCGACTTGTTCGGGCCATCCATGATCACCGTCTTTGATCAGGTGTTCATGGATCCCCCGCATTGGCTGCTACGCGCCTCTGCTTCGCAGTCCGCTCCGCTCCAGCGGAGGATGACGGTAAAAAATTAGCCTGTCGCATCCGCCGCTTGCCCCGCCAGCCTGGCCCGGTAGCGCGGAGCGATCTCGGCCAGCTCGTGCTTCAGCCGCGCCTGCTCGTGCTCGGCGGACCAGGGGGAGGGGGCGGCCGGGCCGGCGCGATGGAGGTCTTCCAGGTGGGCGTGCCAGCCGCCGGCGACACTGACCAGGTCGGCTGACCGGATCGGGCCGTTGGTCAGCACCAGCCGGCAGCCGCCCGGCGCCTCGGCGAGCTCCCAGCGGACCACCGAGGCCGGGCCGTCCGGGTCCTTCGGATCCGGCCAGGTCCAGGCCAGCAGCCGCGGCGGCTCGAAGGCGACGATCCTGCCGCTCATGCTGTAGTCCAGGGTCGGCCAGGTCAGGGCGAATTCGCCGCCGAGCCGCAGGTCCACCCCCGCCTGGGCCAGCCAGTCGGCCAGCCGCTCGGGATCGGTGATCGCCGCCCAGACCTTCGGAAGCGGAAACCGATAGAAACGCTCAAACCTGAGCTCATAGAGGCCGTCGCCGATCTGGGTGACGGTTCCGTCGGCGTCTTCGATCATGGCCTGGGTCATTTGCGCGGTCCTTTCCCGGCGAGCTTGGCGTGGTAGCCGGCGTCGATTTCGCTCCAGCCGACGCCCCATTCGGCTCGCACGCCATCGGCCGCGGACGGGATCATGTTCAGGAAGTCGTGCCAGCCGGCGACCGTGCCGATCAGGTCGCGGGTTTCCTCGGGCGGGAAGAGGTGGGTGAAGCGCAGCCGGGTGGCCGGGCCGTCGGGTTCCAGCTCCCAGCGCACCGACGAGTCCCAGCCCTCGGGCAGGCGCCAGCGGTATTCGAGCACCCGCGGGGGCGCCAGGGCGGTGATGACGCCGTCGATCTGCGAGTCCGGATCGTCCTCGGTAGGGTGGAAGGCGACATGGTAGACGCCGCCGATCCTGAGATCGACGGTGGCGACGCCCAGCCAGTCGGCAATGCGCTCCGGGACGGTGAGCGCCGCCCAGACCTTTTGCAGCGGCCGGGCGATGCGGCGGTCGAAGGCGATGACCCAGCCGCCGTCGGCGGTCGCGGTCAGGTCGCCGTCCAGGTCGAGGACCGTGGCGGCGGGGGTGTCGGTCTGCGGCATCTACTGTTCCTCCTCCAGATGGCGCTCCAGCTCGTCCAGCCGGCCGCGCCAGAAGCGGCGATAGGGGGCGAGCCAGGCGTCGATCTCGGCCAGCTTGTCCGGCTCGATGCGATAGAGCCGCCGCTGGCCGTCCGCCCGCATGCTGACCAGCCCCGCCTCGCGCAGGCTCTTAAGATGCTTGGAAACCCCCGGCTGGCTGAGCCCCACCGCCTCGACCAGCGCGCCGGCGGGCAATTCGGACCGGCGCAGCAAGCCGAGGATCTTGCGGCGATTGGGCTCGGCGAGGGCTTCGAAAACGTCCATGGCAACATATAGCCATACAGAAATATAACTGTCTAGGAAAATATCACCCGCTCATTCCCGCGCAGGCGGGAATCCAGGCTTTTTCCGGGCCACGCCTGCTGCGATGCCGGATAGTCAACCACCAAGCACACCAAGCACACCAAGGGTGAAAGGATCGCCGCCGATGCCAAGCCTTCCTCTTCTTGGTGTGCTTGGTGTGCTTGGTGGTTGAAAAAAACCTGGATCCCCGCCTGCGCGGGGATGAGCGGTTATTTGGCGGAATCAGCGGGTTGGCCGTCCGCGTAGAGCCGCGCCAGCCTATTCGCCGTGTCGGCCATGGCGGCGCGGAGTTCGGGCGGGTCGAGGACCTCGGCTTCGGCGCCGAGCAGGGCGAGGACGGCGGCGCCTTCGCGGAGGGTTTCCATCGGCAGCCGCACCTGGCGCCAGCCGTCGGCCTCGGGCGCCGAGGCGCTGGCGGCGATGGCCCTGGCGCGGGCGCGGGTCAGGCGCGCGGCCCGCTCCATGCCGGCCGGCGACAGGCGCACGGTGGCGTGCTGGCGATAGAGGCTGTCCTCGAACTGGTCGGCGCTGGCCTGCCAATGGGCCTGGAGGTCGAAGCCGGCCGGCGGCGTGAAGGTCTCGTCCAGCACCACGAGGTCGAAGATGCGCGAGACGCGGTAGGTGCGCAGATCCTCGCCGATCCGGCCGACCAGGTACCAGACGCCATTCTTCAGGACCAGGCCGAGCGGATCGACCCGGCGCTCGACCTCGTCCTTGCGGCTGCGGTAGCGCATGGCGATGGCGGTCTGCGCCCAGGTGGCCGCCGTCAGTTGCGGCAGGGCCTGCGGCTGCTCCAGTTCGTCGAACCAGCCGGCGGCGTCCAGGTGGAAGCGGGCGCGCATGGTCTCGGCGCTGCGGCGCAGTTCGGCGGGCAGGGCGGCCAGCAGCTTCAGCTCGGCGGCGGCCAGGATGCTCCCCAGCCCGAGCAGCGCCGCCGGCCCCGGCAGGCCGCTGAGGAACAGCGCCTCCGCCTCGGCGCGGCTGAGGCCGTTCAGCCGGGTGCGGTAGCCGTCCAGCAGCCGGTAGCCGCCTTCCGGCCCGCGCTCGCTATAGACCGGCACGCCGGCGGCGCTGAGCGCGTCGATGTCGCGATAGATGGTGCGCAGCGACACCTCGCAGTCGTCGGCCAGGGCCTGGGCGGTGACCCGGCCCCGCGCCTGCAGGGTGGTGAGGATGGAAAGCAGCCGGCTCGCGCGCATAATCGCAAGCATAGCGGCAAACCTGACAGAAACTGACAGGTAAGTGGGTCTAGGCTCGCCGGACGCTTGGGGGAGAGACAGCGATGCCGGACGCGCCATCATCCGTGGTCCTGGGGTTCCGGCCCCACACCTACTGGACCGCCGTGGTCGCCCTGGCGGGGCCGCCGGAGGCGCCGGTCGTGGTCGAGCGGCGACGGGTCGATTTCGCCGCCGGTGCGGAGCGGATGGTGTTCCACCGCGCCGAGACGATGGATCTGGCGCTGGCCGAGCCGATGATCGAAGAGGTCCGCGTCGCCGTTGAGGCCAACGCCGCGCGCGGGATCGGCGCCGTGATCGCCGGCCTGAAGCGCGGCGGCGCCGAGGTTCGCTGCGCGGTCGTGCCGGCGGGCGCGGCGAAGCTGCCGGAAAAGCTGGAGGACATCCTGAAGGTGCACGCGCGCATGCACGCGGCGGAGGGGAACTTCTATCGCGGCGTGGTCGCCTCGGCCTGCGAGGCTCTCGGCCTGGCCGTCCATCGCGCCGTCGAGCGCGAACTGCCGCCGCTGGTCGCCGACCGGCTGGAGACCGGGCAGCCGGCGTTGACGGCGCGGCTGAAGGCGATGGGGCTCAAGCTCGGGCCGCCCTGGAGCGAGGACTACAGGCTGGCCACGCTGGCCGCCTGGCTGCACCTGGACGACGAGGAGGCATCAGCATGACGCAACCGCTCGCCGGGCAGGTCGCCCTGGTCGCCGGCGCCACTCGCGCCGCCGGCCGCGGCATCGCTGTGGAGCTGGCCGCCGCCGGGGCCAGGGTCTGGTGCACCGGCCGCAGCACGCGGAGCGCGCCGGCGACCCCCGGCCGGCCGGAAACCATCGAGGAGACGGCCGAGCTGATCGCCGCGGCTGGCGGCGAGGCGGTCGCCGTGCGCGTCGACCACACCGTGGGGGCCGAGGTCGAGGCGCTGGCGTTGCGGGTGCGCGCCGACGAGGGGCGGCTGGACATCCTGGTCAACGACATCTGGGGCGGCGACGAGCTGATCGACTGGGGCGCCAGGTTCTGGGCGATCGACATCGCCAAGGCGCGCGACGTGTTCGACCAGGCGGTGTTCAGCCACCTGATCACCTCACGGCATCTGGCTCCGCTGATGGTCGAGGCCGGGCGCGGCCTGATCGTCGAGGTCACCGACGGCGAATTCACCGGCTATCGCGGCCAGCTGCTCTACGACCTGGTCAAGGCGAGCGTGAACCGGCTGGCCTACGCCATGGCCTGGGACCTGGTCGGGACGGGGGTCACGGCGCTGGCGGTGTCGCCTGGGTTCCTGCGCTCGGAGGCGATGCTGGACCGGTTCGGCGTCGCCGAGGCCAACTGGCGGGACGGGGTGAAGGTGGACGCGGCCTTCGCCTTTTCCGAGACGCCCCGCTATGTCGGCCGGGCCATCGCCGCCCTGGCCGCCGATCCGGCGGTCGGGTCGAAGGCGGGCCTCGCCCTGTTCGCCGACGACCTGGCCGGCGAGTACGGCTTCGACGACCTGGACGGCTCGCGGCCGCACTTCTGGCGCAACGTCGAAGCGGGACTGGAGCGCGAGCTGGCCAAGTCCGGCGAACTGGACCCGCCGGTGAAGTGGACGCTCGCCGCCCGCTACCGGCACCTGCACCTGACGCCGTCCCGCGCCGAGCAGATGCGCGCCTACGCCGCCCGGCTCGGCTTTGGGGATCTGGGCGCCGGCCTGAGCCCGGTCGGCGGCTGAACCGAGATTCGCAGCGCAGTTCAATTTTAGCCCGTCATGGCCCGACTTGTTCGGGCCACCCATGATCACCGACTCTGATCAGCGCGTATGGGTCCCCCGCATTTCCGCTGCGCTCCAGCGGGGGATGACGGCGGTAAAAACGGTTAAGCTCGCACGGCGCCGCGCCGGGGAGTGGCCGGCCGAGGGCGCGCAGGAAACCGCAACGGAGACCCGTTCATGGCCCCATTCCGCATCGTCGAGGCGCTCTATCCGGGCCTGACCCAGCTGGACTTCACCGGCCCGCACACGGTGTTCATCCGCCTGCGCGACACCGAGGTCATCGTCGCCTCCGAGGCCGGGGGCCCGATCGAGTCCGACGGCGGCCTGACCTTCGCCGGCACCAGGCGGCTGGCGGAGATCGACCGCTGCGACCTGCTGTTCTTCCCAGGCGGCCTGGCGGCGACCGACGCGGCCAACGACGAGGCGTTCATGGGCGAGGCGCGGCGGCTGGCCGGGACCGCCCGCTACCTGACCTCGGTCTGCACCGGCTCGCTCATCCTCGCCGCGGCGGGGCTGCTGAAGGGCAGGCGCGCCGCCTGCCACTGGGCCTGGCGCGACATGCTGAAGCTGTTCGGCGCCCTTCCGGACGAGGGCCGCGTGGTGCGCGACGGGAACATCATCACCGGCGGCGGCGTCACCGCCGGCATCGATTTCGCCCTGGTGGTCGCCGCCGAGCTGGCCGGCGAGGCCGCCGCCCAGGCCATCCAGCTCACCCTGGAATACGCCCCGGCCCCGCCGTTCGACGCCGGCCGCCCGGAAACCGCCCCGCCCGAGGTGCTGGCCGCCGTTCAAAAGGCCATGGCCGCCCTGCAGCCGGCGCGCCTGGCCGACGCCCAGCGCGCGGCGGCCAGGATGTAGCCGCGCCTGCCCTCATCGTTGCCCACGCGCGGGTGGCGTACGAGCGGTTCAGGTCAGGCCGAGCTCACGACATAATCCGCTCGTCCCCGCGCAGCCGGGGATCCAGGTTTTTCAACCACGAACGAACACGAACCCACACGAACCTTCAGCTTCAGCCGCTGCGCCAGGCTGGCGCGTTCGTGTTGTTCGTGTTCGTTCGTGGTTCGAAATTCTTTCGACTGGCGGACCAGGCACGGCTGAAAACAAAAGAGCCTGCGCCCCGCTTTCGCGGAGTGAGCGCGTTCAGGCTATATCCAGCCCGATGTCCAGCACCGGCGCCGAGTGGGTAAGGGCGCCGACGGAGATGGCGTCGACGCCGGTTTCGGCGATGGCGCGGACAGTGGCGAGGTTGACGCCGCCCGAGGCCTCCAGGGTGACGGCGCCGGCGACGCGGCGGACGGCTTCGGCCAGGTCGGCCAGGGCGAAATTGTCCAGCATGATGACGTCGGGACGGTGCGGCAGCGCCTGGTCCAACTGGTCGAGGGTGTCGACCTCGATCTCGATCGGCATGAGGTGGCCGGCGGCCGCCTTGGCGCGCCGCATGGCGGCCGCGACCCCGCCGCAAGCGGCGATGTGGTTGTCCTTGATCAGGATGGCGTCGTCGAGACCGAAGCGGTGGTTGACGCCGCCGCCGCAGCGCACGGCGTACTTCTCCAGGGCGCGCAGGCCCGGCGTGGTCTTGCGGGTGCAGACGATGCGGGCGTTCGTCCCCTCGACGGCGCGGACATAGGCGCGGGTCAGGGTGGCGACGCCGCTGAGGCGGCCCATCAGGTTCAGCGCCACCCGCTCGGCGCCGAGCACGGCCAGGGCGTCGCCCTCGACCCGGGCGATGGTCCCTTCGCCGGCGCTGACGTCCTCGCCGTCGGCCGCGACCAGTTCGAAGCGGGCGGTTGGGTCGAGCAGGCTCAGCGCCAGCCGGGCGCAGCCGACGCCGGCGACCCGGCCCTCGGCGCGGGCCGCGAAGACCGCGGTCAGGCGCTGGCCCGGGTCGAGCAGGGCGCTCGACGTCACGTCGCCGGCGCGGCCGAGGTCCTCGGCCAGGGCGGCGCGTACGATCGGCTCGATCAGGAGGTCGGGAAGCGGCGCGATCATTCGGCGGCGATGCAGACCGGATTGCGCGCCAGCTGGTCGAGGGTCAGCACCGTGCGTTCGGCGCTCGGGGCGGGGTCCGGAAAATCGGCGCGGTAGTGGCCGCCGCGGCTTTCCCGCCGCGCGCAGGCCGGCGCGGCGACCAGCCGGGCGGCGACCAGCGCCAGGGCCTCGCCATGTTCGGCCCGCAGCCGGTCGATCAGGCCGAGCAGGCGGGTCAGCCCGGCGGCGTCGCGGACCACGCCGGCCTCGCGGCTCATGGCGGCGCGCAGGGTCTGCAGCGCATCTTCCGGAAGGTCGGGAGCGGCAAGGGCGGGCAGCGGCGAGGTTTTCGGATCGGCCGCCTGCGCCGCCGCCTTGCCGGCGCGGGCTCCAAAGACCGCCGCTTCCAGCAGGGAGTTGGAGGCCAGCCGGTTGGCCCCGTGCACGCCGGTGGAGGCGCACTCACCGGCCGCGAACAGGCCCGGCAGCGAGGTGCGGCCGTCGGCGTCGGTGACGACGCCGCCCATGTGGTAGTGGGCCGCCGGCGCGACCGGGATCGGCTGGCGGCGCGGATCGATCCCGCCGGCCATGCAGGCGGCGAAGACGGCGGGGAATTCGTCCGGGAAGTGGTCGCCGATGGCGGTGCGCGCGTCGAGGAAGGCGCCGCCGCCCTCGGCGATCCGCCGATGGATGGCGCGGGCGACCACGTCGCGGGGCGCGAGGTCGCCCAGCGGGTGCTGGCCGGCCATGATCGAGGCGCCGTTCTCGTCGACCACCGTTGCGCCCTCGCCGCGCAGGGCCTCGCTGGCCAGCGGCGCGGGGTCGGCGTCCAGGGCCATGGCGGTGGGGTGGAACTGCACGAACTCGGTGTCGGAGACGCGCGCGCCGGCCAGGGCGGCCAGGGCCAGGCCCTCGCCGAGCACGGCGCGCGGATTGGTGGTCAGGGCATAGAGGCCGCCAAGGCCGCCGGTGGCCAGCACCGTCGCGGGGGCGACGATCTCGGTCAGCACGCCGGTATGGTCGGCGAGCACGCCGCGGATGCGGCCCGCTGAGTCCTTGAGCAGCGCGCGGACGCGGGTCTCGGGCCGGATCTCCACATGCGGCTCGGCCATGGCGGCGGCGGCGACGGCGCGCATGATCTCGCGGCCGGCCTGGTCGCCCTTGACCCGGGCGACGCGGGCGCGGCCGTGGGCGGCCTCCAGGCTCTGCACGAAATGGCCGCCGGCGTCGCGGTCGAACGGCGCGCCGAGGGCGGCCAGGCGGCGCACCGCGGCCGGTCCCTCGCGGGTAAGAAGTTCCGCCATCGGACGATCGACCAGTCCGGCGCCGGCGTTGACGGTATCGTCGGCGTGCTGGGCGGGGTCGTCGTCCTGGCTCAGGGCCACGGCGACGCCGCCCTGCGCCCAGGCCGAGGAGCAGCCTTGCAGCAAGGGCGCGGCGCTGAGCACCAGCGCCTTGCGCGGCGCGGCGGCGAGGGCGGCGGAAAGGCCGGCGAGGCCGGCGCCGACGATCAGGACGCCATCGAAACGCAGGCGTTCGGTCATGTGAAGCTCCTGACCCCGTGGACGGCGAAGGCGATCACGCCGACGCAGAGGGCGAGTGCGGTCAGCCAGAGCCCCACCGAGGCGAACCATTCCGGGACGGTGAGCGGCCGCGCCGGCGCCCTGAGGGTGCGGGAGCGCAGGGCGCCCAGGGTGGCGATGCCGACAAAGGCGCCGATGATCCAGTTGCCGGTGCGGATGGCCAGAGCGACCGCGAGGAGGCCGACAATGACCAGCGCCGCCTTCTCGACCAGCGGATGGATGCGCGCCAGGGCCGGCCCCAGCGCCTTGGAGCCGTCCAGCGGCGGGGCGGGAGCCAGGTTGATCAGGTTGATGACGCCGATGAAGAAGGCGCCGTTGAGCCAGCGGCCGTCGCCGGTCTGCCCGGCCATGACGAAGAACGGGATCGCCGCGAGCAGGCCGAAGCTCGGCCCGGCCAGGGAGATCAGGACGCTCTTGAAGTCGCTGTCCGGGGTGCGCTGCATGGTCGCGGCGCCGCCGAGGAAGGGGATGATGCGGATGCGCCCGGGCCCGGCGCCGACGGCGTTGATGACCAGGACGTGGCCGTATTCGTGCACCAGCACCCCGACCACGCCCGCCAGGGCCCAGATCCAGCCCATCCGCCAGCCGAGCCACACAGCCAGCAGCGCGGTCGACGCCAGCGCCCAGCCGATCTCGGCGGCGGGCGACGGCTGACGTGGGGCGTCCTGCACGGTCATGCCGCGATCTCGAGAACCCTTCCCCCTCGATGGGGGAAGGGCAGGGTTGGGGGTGTTGGCAGGGCGAAGACGGAGGAGCTTTGGTGGGCGCCGAGCCGATCGCGCCGAGCCCGCCTGCGGTCTTCGCTCCATCTCAGCGGACACACCCCCTCCCAACCCTCCCCCATCGAGGGGGAGGGCTTTTGAGCGGGCGATCTGGCGAAGGGGGTATCCATAACTGGCGCCTAGATCAGCTCCACGTCGACGTGGTGGCGGGCCTTGACCAGGTCGTAGCGGGCCGGGGTCGCCGGCGGCGGCATGTCGATCATGCGCTGGACCGCCAGGCGGGCGCGGGCGGCGACGTCTTCGTCGACCCTGACCTCGAACTGGTGGTTCAGAAGCGCCTCGTAGATGTTCTCCAGCGTGATCCGCTTCATGTGCGGGCACAGGTTGCAGGGCCGCATGAACTCGGTCTCGTGGGCGTCGGCGGCGACGTTGTCGGCCATCGAGCACTCGGTGATCAGCACCACGCGCTTGGGCTTCTTCTGCAGCACGTAGTCGTTCATCGCCGCGGTCGAGCCGGCGAAGTCGGAGACCTCCAGCACCTCGGCCGGGCACTCCGGATGGGCCAGCACCTCGGCGCCCGGATAGGCCTCCTTCAGCTCCAGGATGTCGGCGGCGGTGAAGCGCTCGTGCACCTCGCAGCGGCCCTTCCAGGCGATGATCTTGACCTCGGTCTGGCGGGCGACGTTGCGGGCCAGGAACTCGTCGGGGATCAGGATCACCCGGTCGACGCCCCACAGCCGCGCGGCCTCCTCGACCACCTGCACGGCGTTCGCGCTGGTGCAGCAGATGTCGGTCTCGGCCTTCACCTCGGCGGTGGTGTTGACGTAGGTGACCACCGGCAGGCCCGGATAGCGCTGCTTGATCAGCCGCACGTCGGCGCCGGTGATCGAGGAGGCCAGCGAGCAGCCGGCCATGAGGTCGGGGATCAGCACCGTCTTCTCGGGCGCCAGCACCTTGGAGGTCTCGGCCATGAAATGCACCCCGGCCTGGACGATCACCTTGGCGTCGCTGCGGGCCGCCTCGCGGGCCAGCGCCAGGCTGTCGCCGACGAAGTCGCCGACCCCGTGGAAGATCTCCGGCGTCATGTAGTTGTGCGCCAGGATGACCGCGTTCTTCTCGCGCTTCAGCCGGTTGATCGCGGCAATATAGGGCGCATGCGCCGGCCATTCGATCTCCGGAAT